>NZ_CP055156.1:5304989-5968113 GCF_014217805.1 Adhaeribacter swui | reverse complement strand
GTCCGAAAAGAATATAAAGGAATAATATTATAATTGGGGATATGCTACCTCCAGCCGTTTAAACAAATGAACCAAGCCAAATTTTTTAATTTTAAGCAAATAATAGCTATAAAAACAAAACCCGGGATTTTAACTAAAATCCCGGGTTTTGTTTTTAAGGTAAGTTAAGTAGTTACTAATGGGATAAGCCATCACCGGCGTGGTCGTAATCTACTTGCGGATGTTTTTCCTGGAGGGCGGCTAATCCTTTTTTACCGTAGGCCAGTTGCGTAATTTTTAAAAATAACACTGGCACCACAAACAAAGCCAGGAACGTAGCCGATAACATACCGCCCACTACCGTCCAGCCAATGGTTTGCCGCGCTACGGCACCCGCGCCGGAGGAGAACGCCAACGGCAGTACCCCCAAAATAAAGGCCAGCGAGGTCATGATAATTGGGCGTAAGCGCAGTTTAACCGCATCTATGGTAGCAGCTAAAATTTCTACGCCGTTATCCACCCTTTCTTTCGCAAATTCTACAATCAAAATCGCGTTTTTCGCCGCTAAACCAATTAAGGTAATCAAACCAATCTGGGCGTAAATGTTATTCGTTAGTTTGGGCAGGAAAATTAAAGCCACAATCGCCCCGAATGCTCCCAGCGGTACCGCCAACAGCACCGAGAAAGGCACCGACCAGCTTTCGTATAACGCAGCCAGTAATAAGAATACCAGGGTAATAGACAAAGCAAAAATGAAAATAGTAGTATTACCCGATGATAATTCTTCGCGGCTCAATCCGGAAAACTCGTAACCATAACCCGCTGGCAGTACTTTGGCTGCTACTTCCTGCAAGGCCGTAATCGCTTGCCCGCTACTGTAACCCGGCGCCGGGTTACCGTTTATTTCCGTGGACCGGAATAAGTTGTAGTGTGATACTACTGGGGCATTTTCGGTTATCTGGTGCGAAACTACGGCGCTGAGCGGAACCGATTCGCCCCGTTGGTTTTTAACGTAATACTGGCTTAGATCTTGGATGTCGTCCCGGAAAGAGGTATCGGCCTGCGCCACTACCCTGAAATTACGTCCGTACATGGTAAAATCGTTGATGTACTGACTACCCATATACGTGGACATGGTAGAGAAAACATCGCTTAATGATACGCCTAATTTTTTAACTTTTTCGCGGTCTACCTGCAATTGGTAACCCGGCGTGCGGGCCGTAAAGAACGAGAAAGCGCCGGTTATTTCGGGGCGTTTCCGCACTTCGGCCAAAAAGTTATTTACTACTCCTTCAAAGGCTTTAATATCGTCGGTACTTTCGCGTTGCTGCAAGATAAAGCTAAAACCACCCGTACGGCCCAAGCCAGGCACCGCAGGCGGCGGTACCACCACAATATTGGCATCTTTCACCGTGGCAAATTTCTGTTGCAAAGTACCCACAATAGCAAAAAGTTGCTGCGAGGCTTCTTTGCGGTCGGCCCACGGTTTTAACTGCACGAAAATAGTACCACTGTTGGATTTGATAGAGAAGTTCAGCACGTTTAAACCCGCAATGGCCGAGTAGTTGTTCACGCCCGGCGTAGTGCGTAAATGTTCCGAAATTTCTTTTAATACGGCAATGGTCCGGCTGCTAGAGGCGGCCTGTGGTAATTCAAAAGTTACGAATAAACGACCTTCGTCTTCGGTAGGAATAAAACCGGTTGGCTTGGTCCGGAATAAACCTATGGTACCGGCATAAATACAAACCAACACAATTAACACCAAAGGAGCAGCTTTAATGCTGCGGCGAACGCCATTAGAGTACGACTCGGTAACCCGGGCAAACCATTGGTTAAACTTGTAGAATAGTTTGTTAATGCCCCGCGAGTTTTTGTCCAGGTTCATTGGGCGTAACATCAAAGAACACAAGGCTGGGGTTAAGGTAAGCGCCACAAAAGCCGAAATCAACACCGAAATAGCAATGGTTATCGCGAACTGCTGGTACAAGCGGCCCACCAAACCAGGAATAAAACCTACCGGAATAAACACCGCCGCCAATATTAAGGCAATTGCAATTACCGGTGCGGTAATATCTTTCATGGCTTTACGGGTAGCTTCTTTGGCGGAGAGTCGTTCGTGGTCGATGTAGTGCTGCACGGCTTCCACCACCACAATGGCGTCATCCACCACAATACCAATGGCCAATACAAAACCGAATAAAGTAAGCGTGTTAATGGTAAACCCGAGCGGGATAAAGAATATAAACGTACCCACAATAGAAACCGGAATAGCCAGAATAGGCACCAGGGTGGCCCGCCAGTTTTGCAGGAATAAGAATACTACCAGAATTACCAGCAATAGCGCTTCGCCCAAGGTATGAATTACTTCTTCAATGGAAACCTCTACCACCGACACTGTTTCGAACGAAACTTTATAATCCATATCGGCCGGGAAGGTTTTTTTCATGTTGGCCAAAGCTTTGTATACCCCTTCGGCGGTATCTAAGGCGTTACTGCCCGGCGATTGGTACACCAACAAAAAGGTGGCGGGTTGGCCGTTGATAAAAGCTTGCCGGGTGTAACCAAAGCTACCTAGTTCCAGGCGCGCCACATCCCGCAGGTACACGAGAGAGCCATCTTCGGGCCGGGTACGCACAATAATGTTTTCGAATTGCTCCTGACCGGTTAAGCGGCCATTTACTGTTAAAGGATATTCAAAAGCCTGGGAAGAGTATTGCGGCGCCCCACCTACGCTACCAGCGGCTACCTGTACGTTCTGCTCGCGCAAAGCGGCGGCTACTTCGGCTGGGGTTACGCCTAATTGCGAAAGCTTATCGGGTTGTAACCATACGCGCATACTAAATTCTTCCCCCACGGTATTAATATCCCCTACGCCAGGAACCCGCAAAATAGCATCGCGAATGTAAATGTTGGTGTAGTTATCGAGGAACTTAATGTCGTGGGTACCCTTGGGTGAGTAAAAGGTAATTACCATCATAATGGTCGGGTTCCGTTTACGCACAGTTAAACCCAAGCGCCGTACTTCTTCCGGCAAGCGGGGTTCGGCAATACTTACCCGGTTTTGCACGTCCAGGGTAGCAATGTCTACATCCGTTCCAATGTCGAAGTTTACGTCCATGGACATCTGCCCGGTGCTGGTACTATTGGATGACAAATAAGTCATGCCGGGGGTACCGTTTACCTGGGTTTCCACGGGCGTGGTAACGGTTTGCTCTACCGTTTGCGCATCGGCCCCGGTGTAGTTACCGGTAATGGAAACTACCGGCGGCGAAATATTCGGGTACTGGCTGATCGGCAAATTTAAAATTGCCAGCGTACCCACCAGTAAAATTACTATGGATATAACAATGGCAGTAACAGGCCTTCTTATAAATACTTCTGATATCATGATAAGTTGAAAGTTACAGGTTGCAGGTTACAAGTATCAATCCTGGATTGCATTTGAAAGACATTGCGGGAAAAGAAAGGAGCAATAATCTTTTGGCTAGTCCTGGAAAAATGGTTGTGCCTGCTTAATTTTTAAAATTTTTAGAATGGAGCGTTTCCATAGTACAACACCTGAATTCTTTACCTTGCAGCCGAAGCTCCCGGAGCTGGTTGCGGCGCATCTAAAGTAATTTTAGCCCCGGGGCGCAGCTTTTGCGTTCCTTCCACCACAATCTTGTCGCCGGCCTTCAATCCTTCGCGTATTACTACTTTATTGGCTACTTTACTGCCCAGGGCTACTTTGTTTTGCACCACCGAGTCGCCCTGAATAACGTAGGTATAAAACTCACCCATTTGTTCAATGATGGCCTTATTCGGAATTACCAACTGCTCGCCAATGTCGGCGTTACGTACGCGCAGTACGGCAATCATACCGGGTATGAGCTGGTTGTCTTTGTTGGGGAAACCTACCCGCACCCGAATGGTACCGGTTTGTGGATTAATGGCCCGGTCGATGGCCTGAATTCTACCTGTATGCGGATAAACGCTGCCATCGGAAAACTGAATGGTAAAAGTAGAGTCTTTAGCCGCATGATTTTGCAGGCGGGCAAAGCGCGGTACTTCGGTCTCGTTTACCACAATATCTACAGCAATGGGGTTATTGGCCGATATGGTGTTGATGAGCGTGGTGCCCGGCGATACCTGCGAGCCAATTTTAACCTGGGCAATGCCAATGCGGCCGCTCATAGGGGCTGTTATTACCGAATACCGTAAATTAGTAGAAGCGCCCGAAACTCCAGCTTCGGCGGCAGCAACCTGCGCCTGGGCAGTATTCAATTCGGCACGGGCATAATCTACCCGCTGGCGGGCTACTGCATCTTGTTTGGCTAAGTTCTCGTAGCGTTCGGCATCCTGGCGGGCCCTTTCGAGGTTGGCTTGGGCGCTGCGCAGCGAAGCCTGCGCCTGGTTGTACGTAGCCTGGTATTGGGTGCGATCTATTTCGTATAGCTTTTGGCCTTTATTTACCATTTGCCCGTCTTGCACATAAATGTTGGTAATGTAGCCAGCTACCTGCGGCCGAAGCTCTACTTCGTTGATTGCCACTACCGTACCGGGGTACTTATCGGTACCTACCACTTGCTCCTGGGCTACTGTATAGGCATTAACCGGCACGGGAGCATTTAACGGATTTTGCTGAGCACCGTTTTGCGATTTGTCACAGGCGGTAAGCAACAAGGCAAAGGCAATTACCGCCGGCAACGAATATAAATTTCTATTCATGATAAATGTAAAGAGTTTACTTTAAAATTAGTTTACATTAATGGTTCCTTGCGCGCGCTGTAAATCTAACTTGCTGGCCAGCAACCGGTATAAGGCGTTAAAATAGTTGAGCTGTGTGGTACGTAAATCGGTTTCGGCGGTAATTACTTCTAAATAAGTTTTAATGCCTTCGTCGTACTGTAATTTTAAAATCCGGTAAACATCTTCGGCTACGACCACATTGCCTTTCGTTGTGTTCCACTCGTTCAGGTCGCTTTTGTAATTTGCCAGGGCCTGTTGGTATTGGGTATTAATAATGTTTTTGGTATTTACAATATCTACATCCAGGCGTTTATCTATCAGTTGGGCGCGCCGTAAGTTTTGAATCCGACGGGTTCCCTGAAAAATGGGTAAGCCCAGGCTTAAGCCTACCAAAGAGTTCGGAAAGGTTTGGCTAAACACCTTCGAAAACTCATTGTTCTGGTTAACAATATTGTAGTTTACAAAAGCCGAAGCGGTTGGTAAAAAGCCCCAGCGGTAATAAGTAATATTTAAATTTTGCAACTGTTTCTGGGTTTGCAATTGCTGAAACTCAATGCGGTTAGCGTAGGTCAGAGCTTCGGTAGTATCTACCAGAATACTTTGTTCCATTTTGGTGCGCTCAAAAGCCAATTGCAGATTAGCATCGGGCTGGTACCCAATTAACTCTCTTAAAAAAGCGTACTTAAATTTAATCGATTCCTGGGTTCTTTTACGGTCGCTGCGCGTATTGCTCAACGAAATGCTGGCCCGCTGGTAATCTGTTTTATCTACCAAGCCTTGTTCGTATTGCGCTAATGCATCTTTCTGTTGTTTTTCCTGGCGGGTAATGGCTTCGTCCAGAATGCGTAATTGTTCCTGGGTGAGCAGAATATCGTAAAAGGCTTTACTTACATCTACCACCGTGTTAATTTTTACATTAACAGTATTCTGGTCGTTTTGCAAACGTACAAACCGGGCAGCCCGCGATGCTAAGAGCACATCGTTGCTGTACAAAGTTTGGTTAGCCTGCAATTGCAACGTAGAGGTATTAGCCACCCCAATGGTACGCGGCGTGGGTACGCCCGCATCGTTCGGGAAAAAAGTTACCGGCATTTTTAAATAATGCTGAAAATTATACTGCGCGTTTATTTGGGGCATCCAGCCAGACAGGCCAATGTTAATTTCGCGTTCTCCAATTTCCTCATCTATTTTGGCCTGCTGCACCGCGGGCTGATTTTTTAAGGCAAACTCAATGCATTGCTCCAGGGTAAGCCCACCCGCTGGCGGATTGTCGGTTCTTACCTGCGCAGATAATAGAAAAGGGGCAAACAAGCACCCCAGTGCCACTCGGAATACCCAAGGTATTTTTGTCTTCATAAAGTATTTAAAAAAATTAGAGTAATTGTTTTTCATAGTTGTATTAAAAACGGGCAAATAAAGCCTTGTGCTTAACTAGAGGCGGGCGCTTCTTTATTTACAATGCCATCCCACATCATTTCTATTACCTGACTAACTTCTTCTTCGCCAATGGGCAATTGGTTTTTTAATTTTATTTTAGCCGCGGTTAATACACTGCTATGCACCATAATACCCATTATCCGGTAGTTCATAGGTTTTAGAATAGCCGCGTCAATGCCGGTTTTTACAAATTGAGTAATTATATTTTGGCAATGGTCGTTTTGGTAATAAGGACACCGGAGGTAATAAGGAGAATTAACAAATTGCTCAATAAAATATAAGGCGTCCGGATTTTGCGTGTAAAATAGCCATTGGCGGTTCCAGAAAGTAAAAAATCGTTCTTTAAAACTTTTACTTTGGTCGTCACTTTCCAGTAAGGCGTTGGCCAAAATGGTGCGAATATAGGCGTGTAATTCGATAATGAGGGAGTCTTTGGAATCGAAGTAATGGTAAATAGTACCAGCCGCTACTCCCGAATTTTTTATGAGCAAGCTCATGGTCGTGCCATGAAACCCATGATCCCGAATCAGGGATAAGGTAGTGTTAAATATAGCTTTCTTTTTTTCGGTAATCGGCTCTGCTTCTTCCATTATCTTATCTAAAAACCGAACGAACGTTCGTTCGAGGCCGCAAAGCTAACAGAAGTTTTAACTTATACCTAATTATTTAATAATTTTTTACTAGATGTGCTTAAAGGTTGATAATAATTTAAAAATCCAGAATTTTACCTTTGCTTCATACGGTAGTAGTACTTAGATGTTCCAGAAATACTAATTGATTTATTATCTGGTTTGTATATTTTACGGCTTTATTTTTTTCAACCCGATTATAGTAGGTTGCTGTAGGTAAGCCAATTGCGTGTTTCTGAGTAAAATAAAGTTGACGATTGTTCCCGGATGTGTACCGGTAATATAGTGTCTTTGCTGGTTGATCCTGATTTTTAGTAGTTTTGGGGCAACTACTGGCTGCCGTTTTTTGTTATCATACGTATGTCTTTTTGGTCTTTTATAAAAAATATTACCGGTTTTAAACAAGCGCAACGAGCTTCGGATAAACCACCTTTAAGTTTAAAAGAGCGGTTTACGGCTTTAAAAAATATTCCGGCTTTTTTAAAATTAATCTGGAAAACTAATCCTGCTTTGACGGCAGGCAATGTGTTTCTCCGGCTAATCCGTTCGGCAATTCCGCTTTTTACTTTATACATCGCTAAACTTATTATCGACGAAGTTATCCGGATTACGCAATCTACCGGGGAGCAGCAGATTTCTTACCTCTTTACTTTGGTGGCCCTGGAGTTTGGATTAGCCATTGTGTCGGATGTGTTAAACCGGGGAACCGCTTTGCTCGATAGTTTGCTGGGCGATTTGTTTGCGAACCAAACCTCCGTAGACCTGATGCAACACGCCGCCACCCTGGATATGGCGCAATTCGAAGATTCTGTTTTTTATGATAAACTCGAACGGGCCCGCCGCCAAACCTTAAGCCGCACAATCTTAATGTCGCAGGTGCTTAGCCAGATGCAGGATGTTATTACCATGATTTTTCTGGCGGTAGGATTGGTTGCTTTTAATTCGTGGTTGATTTTGTTGTTGCTGGTGGCCGTTGTGCCGGCTTTTCTGGGCGAATCGCACTTTAACGAACGTAGCTATTCTTTAGTACACGGCTGGACGCCCGAGCGGCGCGAATTGGATTACCTGCGTTTAACCGGTGCCAGCGACGAAACCGCCAAGGAGATTAAAATTTTTGGTTTAGCTGGTTTTCTCATTAGCCGGTTTAAAGAATTATCCGATAAATTTTATAACGATAACAAAAAGCTGGCAATTAAAAGGGCTAGCTGGGGGAGCGTGTTTGCAGCGGTAGGCAGCATTGGCTACTACGGGGCTTACTTATTTATCATTTACCAAACCATTAACCGCCAGATTAGCATTGGGCAATTAACATTTCTGGCCGGGTCGTTCGGGCGTTTGCGCGCTTTACTGGAAGGTATTTTAAACCGGTTTTCGGGTATTGCTGAAGGTGCTTTGTACTTGCAGGATTTTTTTGATTTTTTTAAAATTAGGCCTTACATCGAAAACCATCCAGAAGCGCGACCGTTTCCTAAGCCTATTCGCCAGGGATATACCTTTGAAAATGTGGGTTTTAAATACGCCAACTCCCCGGATAAATGGGCCATCCGGCATTTAAATTTTACTTTAGCCGCCGGCGAAAAACTAGCCTTAGTAGGAGAAAACGGAGCCGGTAAAACTACTCTGGTAAAATTATTATCCCGCCTCTACGATCCTACGGAGGGTCGCATTTTGCTCGATGGCTACGATTTACGGGAGTATAATCCCGAAGATTTACGCAAAGAAATTGGGGTAATTTTCCAGGATTTTGTCCGGTTTCAAATGACGGCTTCAAATAACATTGCTGTGGGGCGCATTGAGGAAAAAGAAAACTTTAACCGCATTCAAACCTCGGCCGCGCAAAGCTTGGCCGATACGGTTATCCAGAAATTACCGGGTGGCTACGAACAAATGATTGGTAGGCGGTTTGCCAAAGGCGTAGATTTATCGGGTGGTGAGTGGCAAAAAATGGCATTAGGCCGGGCGTATATGCGCGATGCACAATTACTTATTCTGGATGAACCTACTGCCGCCCTGGATGCCCGCGCCGAGCACGAGGTATTTCAGCGATTTGCCGAACTTACCCAAGGCAAAACGGCTGTATTGATTTCGCACCGTTTTTCTACTGTTCGCATGGCCGATCGCATTTTAGTTATTGAACACGGCCAACTGCTTGAAATTGGTTCGCACACCGAACTGTTGGCTAAAAACGGACGCTACGCCGAATTATTCAGGCTACAAGCCAAAGGATATCAGTAATTTAATTGTAAGGTTGAAAAGTTTGAAGGTTTAAAATTTAGAAGATTGAATAAACAATTAAGCTGATTTTTGAAGAAGAAGATTTATAATACTTAATCACATAAGCTAACTGCCATAACAACTGGGTTTAAACCTGATAGGTTTCCAAAACTACCGGGTTTGCTTTTCTTTTAGATTGATGCTATCGAAGGCAGCATATACTAGTTGGTATAAAATTTAAAATTCGGAAAACAAAAAAGCCCGGCAATTACCGGGCTTTTTGCATCAGATTTGCTAAATCAAACTCTATCTTTTCGGAGGGAATTTGCTTAAGATGCTGTTCACAATCTCAATTACTTTGTCCTCGGGAATGTTGCGGCTCCGTACTTCTGATTCGCCTACACCCCGCCATAATAATTGGTTGTTACGGGCGTCAATTAAATCCACGATAATGGTGCCTTCTTTATACTGGCTGGTATTGTTAAACCGGCTGTAGCCGCCATAGTAACCATAAGGATAAAACGGACCAACGTTAGACGTCGTTTGGTTGGCAAAGCTCACGTTGTAGTTTACGTAAAATTCTGGTCTGTCAGAGAATTCAATGCCACGTTGCGATAAATTAGCTTTAATCGCGTTTTGCATGCGCTTATCAAAGAAAGTGTCGTACTGCAAAGAATCCTTTTTTATGCCTGCTTTATTACTGTACCAATTAAAAGATTTGTACTCTTGAAAATTGATAGAGTGGTCGTAGTCGGTGCTTACATTTACGTAAGGAGCACAAGCTGCAACCAAACCAAGTAACATTACAAAGCTTATATACTTAACTAATTTCATCTTTAATTATATAATTTTTAATTGTTGGTAATAGAAACGTGGCAATTTTAATACCAAATTATGTGATTTTTTAAGTATTAACCTTGCTGAAATTTTAACGGTATTTACTGCTTAATCTTGCATTGTTTCTAAGAAATTATTCTGTTTAAGCAGTTTTGTAATATCTTTTTACCGAATGCGTTTTGTTTTTTATGACCCGCTTAAATATACTAAAAGGAAGAATTGTCAGAATGGCAGATTGCTGGCAGGATGGGTGAAAATAAAAATCCCGCGATTGACTACGCGGGATTTTTATTTTTTAAAATTTACTCAATCCCGGTAGCGGTTTGGGCTACTTCTGGTTGGGCGTAGGCTTCCAGCGGGGTGCAGGAGCAAATTAAATTCCGGTCGCCGTACGCCGAATCGATGCGGCTAACGGTTGGCCAAACTTTATGCGTGCGGGCAAAGGAATAAGGGAACACCGCTTTTTCCCGGCTATAAGGGTACGTCCAGTTATCAGCTAAACCTATGGCCATGGAATGGGGCGCATTTTTAAGTACGTTGTTTTTCTGGTCGGCAGTACCTTCTTCTACTTCCTGTATTTCAGCTCGGATTGAAATCATGGCATCGCAGAAACGATCAATTTCTTCTTTTGATTCGCTTTCGGTGGGTTCTACCATTAAAGTGCCGGCTACCGGGAAAGATACGGTGGGCGCGTGGAAGCAATAATCCATTAAACGCTTAGCAATATCTTCTACCTCAACGCCTACTTTTTTAAAGGCCCGGCAATCCAGAATCATTTCGTGGGCGCAGCGGCCATTGGTGCCGGTGTATAAAACCGGGTAATGGTCTTGTAATCGGGCTTTGATGTAATTGGCGTTTAAAATAGCCATTTTGGTAGCTTCGGTAAGTCCTTCGCCGCCCATCATGGCAATATACGCGTACGAAATAGGTAAAATGCTCGCCGAACCCCAAGGCGCCGCCGATATCGCCGAAATGGCTTGCTCGCCGCCGGTTTTTACCACCGCATGACCCGGTAAATAAGGTACTAAATCAGCTACTACACCAATAGGCCCTACGCCGGGTCCACCGCCACCGTGCGGAATACAAAATGTTTTATGTAGGTTTAAGTGGCACACATCGGCTCCAATATTGGCCGGGCTGGTGAGGCCTACCTGTGCGTTCATGTTGGCGCCGTCCATGTACACGCGGCCGCCATTTTCGTGAATAATATTGCAAATTTCAATGATGCTTTCTTCGTACACACCGTGCGTAGAAGGGTAAGTAACCATCAAACACGAAAGATCTTCTTTATGTTGTTCGGCTTTGGCGCGTAGATCAGCTACATCAATATTGCCGCGTTCATCGCATTTTACAATAACCACCTTCATGCCGGCCATAACCGCTGAAGCCGGATTGGTACCGTGCGCCGAAGAAGGAATTAAAGATACATTGCGGTGATGATGCCCTTGCGCTTCGTGGTAGGCCCGGATAACCATTAAACCGGCGTATTCGCCTTGCGCGCCCGAGTTGGGTTGCAATGATATGCCCGCAAAACCGGTAATCTCACAAAGCCAGCTTTCCAGGTCGGTAAATATTTGTTTGTAACCTTCGGCTTGTTCGGCAGGAACAAACGGGTGCAAGCCGCCAATTTCCGGCCAGGTTACCGGCAGCATTTCGGCGGTCGCATTTAATTTCATGGTACATGAGCCCAGCGGAATCATGCTGTGCACTAAGGAAATGTCTTTGTTTTCCAGATGTTTCATGTAGCGCAAAATTTCTAACTCGGAGTGGTGCTGGTTAAATACGTCGTGTTGCAAAAAGCTGCTGGTACGTAACAGGTTTTCCGGCCAGGTTACATCAGTTTCGTGGGGCAATTCGCTTAGGTTAGTTACCGCAGTTTGTTGGTTCATTACCTTGGTAAATACCGCCAGAATAGCCTTTAAGTCGTTTAAATCGGTATTCTCGTTTAAAGAAATTCCGATAAAGTTATCGGCAAAATATCGGAAATTTATTTGAGCAGCTTCGGCTTCCTGGCGAATAGCAGCTTTTAATTCGGCGCTTTCAACTTTAATTTTTAAAGTATCGAAATAGTTTTCGTTTACTTGTTCCAGGCCGAGTTCGGTTAAACCTTGTTCCAGTAGTTGGCTTAGTAAATGAATGTTCAGGGCAATGTATTTTAAACGGCGCGGACCGTGATAAACCGCGTACATGCCCGCGATAACGGCTAATAAAACCTGGGCAGTACAAATATTGGACGTTGCTTTTTCGCGGCGAATATGCTGCTCGCGGGTTTGCAAAGCCATGCGGTAGGCTTTATTGCCGTGCACATCTACCGATTGACCGATAATGCGGCCCGGTAAAGAACGCTTATACGCATCGCGGGTAGCCAGGAAACCGGCATGCGGACCACCGTAGCCCATGGGTACGCCAAAACGCTGGCTGTTACCTACTACGGCATCGGCTCCCATTTCGCCGGGAGGAGTTAATAAAGTCAAGCTTAATAAATCGGCGGCGACGGCTACTAAAATATCCTGCTGGTGCGCGGTGGATATAAAATCGGAATAGTCAAACAGTTCGCCGTCAGCGGCCGGATACTGCACTAAAGCGCCAAATAAAGTAGTATCGGTTAAATCAACGGTGCGGTGGTCACCAATAACCAATTCCCAGCCTAACGGGGTAGCGCGGGTTTTTAAGACATCCAGGGTTTGGGGTAATACCTGATCCGATACAAAGAAACGGGTGGCGTTTTTGCGGGTGCCTTTCCGTAGACCGTAAAACATGTTCATGGCTTCGGCAGCGGCGGTGGCCTCATCGAGCAGCGACGCATTAGCAATTTCCATGGCGGTCAAGTCCATTACCATGGTTTGGTAATTAATCAGCGCTTCTAAACGACCCTGGGCAATTTCGGCCTGGTAAGGCGTGTAGGCCGTGTACCAACCCGGATTTTCAAAAATATTACGCTGAATAACGGGTGGTAAAACGGTATCGTGATAACCTAAACCAATGTACGATTTATAGACTTTATTCTTTTTAGCGATAGAACTGAATTTTTTTAAAAAATCACGTTCGGTTAAGGCCGTAGGTATATTTAAAGGTTTTTTCAGGCGGATAGCCGCCGGAACGGTTTCATCAATCAACTGATCCAAAGAACTAACCCCAATGGTTTGAAACATATCCTGCATGGATTGTTTTACCGGACCATTGTGGCGTTCCTTAAAAATATCGGCGGGCTTGGTTTTTATCAACATAGTTGCTTTTTAGAAGTATTCAAGTGGTACTTTTTAAACCACGAAGTTTGCTTAAAAAGTTCGGTTATAATAATGCCGCAAAGGTACTCTTATTCCGGCAACTACGCTATACTCCTCCGGCTTATTTCGAAGCATTGCCCAGCTCGTGCTGAAAGAATAAGTATTCAGAATAATTCGTATTTTAGAAAACGCAAGAAATGCCCAAAATGAAAAAACTAGTTGTAGGAATTATCCGCGAAGGAAAAAATCCGCCGGATAAACGGGTGCCCTTAACGCCTTTAAAATGCCAGGAAGCAGTAACCGTATTTCCGGAACTCGAAATTATCGTGCAGCCCAGCGCCATCCGGAGCTACACCGACCAGGAATACCGCGATTTACATATCCGGGTGCAGGAAGATTTATCGGAATGCGACGTTTTGATGGGCGTGAAAGAAGTGCCTGTGCCGGATTTAATACCCGACAAAACATACTTTTTTTTCTCCCATACTATTAAAAAGCAACCGCATAACCAACCGCTGCTTCAAGCAATTTTAAAAAAAAACATTACCCTGATTGATTATGAAACCCTCACCAATGCCAAAGGCGAGCGTACGGTGGCTTTTGGGCGCTACGCCGGCATTGTGGGAGCTTATAATGGTATGATGACCTACGGCAAAAAAATGAAATTATTCGAGTTGCACCCGGCCCATCTGTGTTTGGATATTGAGGATATGGAAGAAGAATATTTTAAAGTAAAAGCCTTACCGCCGATTAAAATTGCCGTTACCGGTGGGGGAAGGGTAGCCCAGGGCATTATGGAAGTGCTCGATAAAATGGGCATCCGGAAAGTGAGCGTTTATGATTACTTGTATCATGCATTTACCCAACCGGTGTACACGCAACTGCATTCGTCGGATTATAACCGCCGCCGCGATGGCCGCGTGTGGGACAATGTGGATTTTTACCGGAACCCGCACGAATACGAATCTACCTTTGAGAAATTTATACCGGTTACAGATGTGTTAATGGCCGGCGCTTATTGGAACCCCGCCGCTCCCAGGTTATTTGCGGTTGCTGACATGCAGCGACCAGATTTTAAAATAAACACCATTGCCGATGTAACCTGCGACGTGGATGGCTCCATACCCTGTACCAAACGGGCCAGCAGCATTCCGGACCCGGTTTACGATTACAACCCATTTACCCAGCAACTCGAACCAGCGTTTAGTCGCCCGGAAAATATAACGGTAATGGCCGTGGATAATTTACCATGCGAACTGCCCCGCAGCGCTTCCCGCGATTTTGGCCGCCAACTCATCGACGAAGTTTTTCCGCATTTAGTAAACGGCGATCCGCAAGGTATTCTGGCCCGGGCCACAATAACGCAAAACGGAAAATTAACGGAGCGTTACGCCTATCTGCAGGAATACGCCCTGGGCTTAGAACGTCAGTAACAAGTTGTGATAGCTAATCATGTTTCGTAAATACGAGAGGTTTGCTTTGATACGTTGTTGTTGCCTGTTGCAATTGCAAACGCTGGGAATGTGGCAGCAGCCAAAATTAAAGCGGCAACGGTAAGTAAATTTTTAAAATTTTAAATTTTTAACCCAGATTTAGGTTTGTTTGCTTGTTATACTTGCCTGGCAGCCGCAACTAAATTTATAAATCAACAATATGCCCGCGGCTTTGCGGGCCTTCTACTAAGCGCCAGTAGCGTTCTTGTTCGAGTTGGCGCAGACGGTTTTCCAGTTTTTGAGCTTTGCGGCGCAGGCGTTGCATTTGCTGGCGCATGTGTAAGATTACATCAATGCCTTCCGGATTTAAATCCAAATCCAGGGCCAGCCGTAACATGCGTTCCAGTTGCTTTACTTCGGCGGCCGCTATGGTTTGGCCTTTTTCACTGGTTTGCAACTGCACCAAACCAAAATCGGCAAACTCCTGAATTAACCGCACCTCAACGCCGTTCTGCCGGCAAAATTCTTCAATGGCGATGTAGTTCATAACTTTACTTTATTTACTAATTACCACGTACTACTTTTATAGCTGAAAGTTGAGAAAATTTTAAAAATTGATATTTCTCAAAGCTTATTTGTCGTTCCGCAACTGGGCCAGTTGTTGAAATAATTCTTTTTCTTTATCCGTGAGCGCTTCGGGTAATTGCAGCACTACCTTTACGTATAAATCGCCGAACTGCCCCGGCTGGTTATACACCGGAAAACCTTTGCCTTTTAAACGCAGCAAGGTGCCATTTTTAGTTTCGGGTTTTATTTTAAGTTTTAACTGACCATCCAGGGTATCCACAAAAAAATCGCCCCCCAGAGCTGCGCGGTAAACGGGTACCTGGGCATCAATATAAATATCATTGCCTTGGCGGGTAAAACGCGGGTCGGCTGGTACGCGTAAGGTAATGTACAAATCGCCCGGCTCGGCACCGTTCCGACCAGGTCCACCGTTGCCTTTTAACCGGATTACCTGACCGTCTTCTACACCGGGTTTTATGTTGATGCGCAAACTTTTATCGTGCAGGGTAAAGGTTTTTTTTACCCCATGAAAAGCTTCTTCCATAAATACGGTTAGTTCGGCCGAGTAATCCTGTCCCTTCGAACGCATGCTGCTCCGGCGACCACCGCCCCCCATACTCCCGAAAATAGAACTGAAAAAATCGGAGAAATCGCTGCCTTCTTCTTCGGTTTGGTAGGTATATCGACCTCCGCCTGCGTTTGCGTCTTGAGCGTATTGCGCCCAATCAAAACCACCGGTGCGGCCACCCGTTTGCTGGTAGCGTTGCCAATCGGCGCCCAAGGAGTCGTACTTTTGCCGTTTTTCGTCGTCCGATAATACCTCGTGAGCTTCGTTAATGGCTTTAAATTTTTCTTCAGCCTCTTTGTTGCCAGGGTTTACATCGGGGTGGTACTTGCGCGCCAGTTTCTTGTATTGTTTTTTTATTTCTTCTTTCGAGGCTTTTTTATCCACCTCTAAAATTTTATAATAATCTTTGTATTCCACGGTTCATCAGCGTTTTTATTCACCCATTCAGGAAAGTTAATACGTAAGCAGCGACCCGAAGTAAACTGTATCCGGGCTTTATTCTAGCTTAAAACTAGAACGTAAAATAAACCCGCCTAAGGAGCAAATTACCCGGTGGCCGGTTTACTTTTTAAAATTACTTATTAAACTTAAAAATGGTAATTCTAATCTTTTAAACAGATTTAAACTACCATTTTGTTTCTTTTACCAACCTCAACAGGTAAGTTGTTAACGGTATTACCTAAAATAAGATCTGTCCTGATTTGCTCCGGGAACTTGTCTTGCTGGCAGCTTAAATTTAAAATTTTTAAAAATTTAGAATTTCAACAGCCAACCCAGCACTACAAATATCCCAAGCTGGAGTTACGATTTTTGCTCTTCGTCTTTCGCTGGAGTTTTTATCTCTTTGTGTTGGGTTTTGGCCTGCATGGTGCCGTAATAATCCGGAATCTCGTCGCCGAGTAATTTTCCCCAGGGCTTTAACGAATCAATCCGGTCGAAGATGATTTTTAAAACAGCTACCACCGGAATCGATAAAAACATACCCGAAACGCCCCACAAGGCACCGCCAAATAACACTGCCAAAATAGAAGCCAAAGCGTTAATTTTTACTTTAGACGATACAATCCGTGGTACTAAAATATTATTATCGATAAATTGGATAAGGGCATAAGCACCCACTATTAATAGTTGCGTGGTGTATCCATCTTTGGTTAAAGTGGCCATGAGTACCGGTAATATAATGGCAATAATACCGCCGATGTAGGGAATTAAATTTAAAATGGCCCCGATTACCCCCAGCAAAATGCCGTATTTTACGCCTAAAATTGTTAAAGCAATGGAGTTCAATGCTGCTACAATAGAAGCCTCAATCAACAAACCCACAATGTAACTCTGAATGGCCGATTTGGTTTCCTGCAAAATATCCGCGATTGGACCTGTATTTTCCCGGGAAAAAGCTTCGAAAATAAAATTTAAAATTAAGGGCTTGTAAAACAACAGCAAAAACACATAAACCGGAATCAAAAAAAGGATACTGAATATACCCAGCACGCTCGAAACCGTGCGACCTGCTAACGCTTTACCGCTGTTGGCGGTTTCGCGTAAAAGCTGCATTTGCTTTTGCAGGGTAATGCCAAAGGTTTTTTCTACCCAGGTTTGTAAGTTGGTAAGTATCTCGCTGAACTTTTGTTTTAAAAGTGGCGCCATGTCGCCAAACTGAACAATCTGCGACGATAAAAAGTACATTAAACCAGCCAAAACAATAAAGGCAATTAACAAGGTTAATATAATTGCCAGCACCTTCGGAATTCGGAGGCGGATTAAGCGGGAATACAGCGGGTTGAGCAGAATTGCCAGCAATATGGAAAAGGCAATAGGTACCAGTACATCGGCCAGAATGTACAGCACGTACACGAATAGTATAATACCGAGCAGAATAAGCGTGCTCTTCTTATAAAAAGGTTCTGATTGTGTCATTAGAGTGTATAGAAGGAATAGGGTTTTTCAGCAAACAGTTTACCGAATTGTACTGCATTACGTGGATTAAAGCTTTTGGATATGATTTTTTCTGGAAAAGAAAATGTTGAAATGAAACCTGCTAGCCGCAAACTTTACCCGTGATAAAACTTGCGGCTAGCAGGTTTGAAAAAAGAAAAAATTAAAAATTTTGGGGCGAGTTACTCCGGGTTGCTCAGTCGGTTAAATGGCGTAATAAGGCGTTAATTTTAGCGGCCAGGCTAGCTGCTTCGGATATAGTTTTAGCGTTTTTTAATTTTACTCGTGCGGGTGTTTCTGGTAATGTGCTTGTAAAGCATCTTCGCCAAAATCGTTGGTTAGGTCGCGGATTACGGTATGTACGTGGTTGGCATTGTTCTGCGAGTTGTCGTACTCAATTAACAGTACCGGGTTGTGGATGCGGTAGTAATGAGCTTTACCAATTTCTTGCGTTTGGCTGCCGGCCCAGGCAAAATACGTTTTAGCTAAACCAGCTTTTTCTACTTTGCCACGCAAATCAGCCGCTAATTCAGGGTTATACTTGTTTAAATACACGTTTAGTAAAGCTTTTAGATGCTGTTGCTGCTGAGGTGTCATTTCCGTATACAAAATTCCTTCGGGTTTTTCCAGCATGGCTTTTCGTTTATTACCGGTAACAATGTCATTCGGAGCTACTTCGTTTATTACTACTTTTTTAAGCTGTTCCGGCGTAAAGGATTGCACTAGTGCAATCCCCAGGTTGGCCTCTTCTTTTAAAATTTGCTTGCCTTTTTCGGGGCCTTCGGGCACAATAGCCGGGTTAGAGCCCATAAAAGCCGGGGTTTCGGCCACCAGCGCTCCGGTGGAAGAGGTAAAATTCAGAGATAAATGATGGCCTTCGATGCGGCAACCCCAGGGCTCCTGCGCCGCCGGCTGACCAAAAACCGAGAAATAGTATTTGCCTGGGTCGCGGTAGTTGCTTTCGGCGGGTTGTTTTTCCAGGGCTTTTAAAATTACTTCCAGCTCCATAATGGATTTTGCTTTCTGGTAACCCTGGGTGCTAAGGGCAGTTTGCAAGATGGCCATGGCCATTTTCTGTTGCTCGGCCGTCATTTCTTTTAACGGTACTCCTTTGCGGTCGCGGGGTACAAAATGCCAGTTAAACCGTTCTTCGTCACCGAAAGGGAAGGTGGCTTTTTGGCGTTGCTCTGGGGTTAAGGCATTTAAAAAAGCATTTACCGCGCGTAACATGTCTTTATTCTTAGGCGCGGAAAGCGTGGTTTTTCTGGTAGTAGCCGTAGTTTGAGCAAAACTGAATGCGGTAACAAAACACAGCAGGCAGGCAATCAGGTAAGTTCTAATCATAAAAGATAGAATTTTTAAAATAAACCCAAAAACAATAAAGACCAGCTCCCAGATCGAAGCCCCCAAGTAAACAGTCTTAAATATAAGAATTTACCAGATAGTAAGTTGCGTAATTCGGCCACCTTGTAAAAAATAATACCTGGCAGCCAGGTATATTTTTAAATTTTGGACCGTGTAGCTAGTAGCTTCCGGCAGTTGGTAAATAGCAAAAATTTAAAAATTGCGGTTTCTCTAACCCAGTACAGTTTAATTATAAATCAGGATTGAATATTACCTAAATAAAATATGGGGTATTAACGTTAGAGAAATAACTATTTTGTAAGTTTCCGTTGCTGTTTACCAAACTCTTTTTCTCAGCCTATCTATGAAATTTCCGTGCTTTTTTCGTGGTACCCAAGCCTTATCGGCCTGGTTTGTGGTTGTTTTATGCTTACTCGTGAGTTGCCGGGGCAACCAGAACGAACTCCGGTTAGAAAGTAAAAACTTTGAAGAGCAAATTGAACAAGAGCAGAACCTGGTATTTACTTTTGATAAAGAATTAGCCCCGGCTGCCATCCTGCAAAAATGGGATACGGTAAATTACCTGAATTTTACCCCTAAAGTAAAAGGCCGATTTAAATGGACCGCCCCGAACGAACTGGTATTTTCGCCAATGCAACCTTTTGCCCCCAGCACCGATTTTCAAGCCGAATTAACCGACCAATTACTCCGGCATAGTCCCAAGAAATACAGCATACCTAGCGGGCAGAATATCCGGTTTCATACACCTTACCTGAATTTAATTGAAGCCCAGGCTTTCTGGGGGCGTTCCCAAAACTCTCCGGATCAGTTAGAAGCCCGGGTGCGGGTCGCCTTTAATTACCCGGTTACTTATGCCGCCTTACGTCGCTATTTACAAGTATTTCAAGGGCCTAGCCTTACACCTGTGCCGGTAGAATTGGTAAACAGCAGCCCGGATTTTATTTCGTTACGGATTAAACAATTAAAGAATAGTGCCCAGCCCTTGCGCATTCAGGTAAAACCCGGATTAGTAACCCCCGGTAGCCAATACCGCACGAACCAATTACTCGAAAGAGAAGTGACCTTGCCTAACCGGCAAATCTTACAGGTATCAGAAGTTACTACCGGCGTGGAAAACGGCGAAGAACAAATTTACGTGGCGACTACCCAACCCGTACAAACCGAGAACCTGCGCCAATGGGTAAAGCTGCGGCCGGAATATGCGTTTACCGTAGAAGAGATGGAAGGCGGTTTTGTGCTGCGCGGAAACTTACCCCAGCAAACTACCTACGACTTAGTAATTTCTAAAAATTTAACCGGCCTGGAAGGAGCCAAGCTGGGCCAGGATTACGTGCACCCGGTTTCGTTTGCTGCGGTGCGGCCGGGTATTGCTTTTGCCAATACTCGCAGCGTGTACCTCAGCAGCCAGGGTGCCCGCAACGTTGCCCTCAACATTAACAAGGTGCCCCGTTTTAAAGTAAGCATTGGCAAAATTTACGAAAACAATATTTTACGCGCTTTGCAGGAAGGCAAGATGTACGAAGGCGAGTACGACGAAGCTGCCGAAGAATATTACTCCAGCAGCGCTTACCCAGTAAACGAAACCAACGGCAATACAATTTTCGAACGCGAGTACGATACAAAAAATTTAAAAAAACAAGGCAATGCCTACCTGCTTAACCTAAACCTCGACGATCTGGATTTTGATAGTGAATTTAAAGGTTTGTACGTGCTTACCGTTACCAGTACCGAACAAAAATGGCTGCGCGATTCTAAATTAATCTCTGTTTCGGATATTGGATTAATTGCCAAACAAGGGAAGAATGACGTGATCGTATTTGCCAATTCCATCCGCGAAGCTAAAGTGCAGTCGGGGGTAGAAGTCCGGTTTATTAGTACCAGTAACCAGGTAATTTATAAGGGTACTACCGATAAAGATGGCGTGGTGCGGTTTGCGAACATCGATAAACAAGCGCCGGATTTTAAAGTGGGCTTAATAACCGCCCGTTTAGGTCAGGATTTTACGTATTTACCTTACAGCCAGACGCAAGTAAATACCTCGCGGTTCGAGGTAGGCGGCAAGCGCCTGAACGATATTCCTTATGATGCTTTTATTTACGGCGACCGCGATTTATACCGCCCCGGCGACGTCATTCACCTGAACACCGTAGTGCGTACACCCGACTGGAAAACAGTAGCAGGCTTGCCCATAAAACTAAAATTATTATTACCTAACGGCAAAGAATACCGCAGCGCCAAAGCCAAACTCAACTCAAGCGGGGCAGCCGAAACCAGCTTTACTTTGCCCACTGCTGCCGTAACTGGTACCTATACCGTAGAAGTTTATTCGGGTAACGATGTGCTTTTGAACTCGCAAAAAATTGGCGTAGAAGAGTTTATCCCAGACCGCTTAAAAGTTACCGCCGCCTTAAACAAACCCAGTTTTAACGCCGGCGAAAGCGTAGTTACCAAGTTTACCGCGCTCAACTTATTCGGTCCGCCGGCCGCCGGGCGGAATTACGAAGTGCAGCTTAGCCTTAAAAAGAAAGTATTTGAAGCCAAGAAATACCCCGAGTATATTTTTAATTTAGTTACCTCCGGCTCCGTGGATATTCAGAACAGCGTGCGGCAAGGTCAGACGAACGCGCAGGGCGAAGGTCAGGAAAGCTTTACTTTAGCCGATTACCACGACATTGGCTTATTGGATGGCTCGGTATATACCACGGTTTTTGACGAAACCGGCCGACCGGTTAATCGGCTTTCTAAGTTTGAAGTAAGCACCCAACCGGTATTTTACGGCATTCGTGATTTTGAGGAATACGTGAGTACCCGCCAACCCATGCGCATTCCGCTGATCGCGGTAAATAAAACGGGGCAGGCCACAGCGGCCCAGGCTACCGTGCAACTGGTGCGGTTTACCTACGAATCGGTGATTGAACGTTCGCCGGATGCGGCTTATAATTACAAATCGCAGCGCAAAGAAAGCGTTGTGAGCAGCCGCACCATTTCTATTCCGGCCGGTGGTGCTCCGTTTGAGTTTACGCCCGTTGTGTCCGGCGATTACGAAATCCGGGTAATGCGGCCCGGAGCCAGCAATTACGTCGCCCAGGAATTTTACGCCTATGGTTTTGGCGATACCGAGAGTACTTCTTTTGAAGTAAACAACGAAGGAGAAATAGACATTACCTTGGATAAACCTAGCTACGAAGTGGGCGACGAAGCCAAAGTTTTATTTAAAGCCCCGTTTGCCGGTAAAATTCTGATAACCGTAGAGCGCGACCAGGTGCTGAGCTATTATTATTTAAACACGGATAAAAAAGCGGCTTCGCTCACGTTGCCCATCAAAGAAAATTATTTACCTACCCTGTACATTACGGCCACGGCCCTGCGCCCGGTAAAAGATAATAGTTTGCCGCTTACTGTAGCCCGCGGGTTTATGCCGGTAACCGTTACCAAAAAAAGCACGAAGCTTGACGTAGCCATTACCGCCACCGAAACCTCCCGGTCACAGCGCACCCAGGAAATTAAAGTACGTACCCTCCCTAATACCGAAGTAACCCTGGCCGTAGTTGACGAAGGAATTTTGCAGTTAAAAGATTACCAAACCCCCGATCCTTACGGATTCTTTTACCAGAAACGGGCCCTTGAAGTAAATGCCTATGATTTGTATCCGTTTTTGTTTCCGGAGCTAAGCGGTAAACGTTCCAGTTTCGGGGGAGATGGTTATGATCTGGAAAAACGCATTAATCCGCTTACCTCCAAAAGAGTAAAACTGGTGGCCCAGTGGAGCGGACATTTAAAAACAAGTTCTAACGGCGAAGCTACCGTAAAAGTAAATATTCCGCAGTTCTCGGGTTCGTTGCGGGTAATGGCGGTGGCCTACAAAGAAAATGCTTTTGGCTCCGCCGATAAAATAATGCGCGTGGCGGACCCGGTGGTTATCTCAACGGCTTTGCCGCGGTTTGTGAGTCCGAAAGATACGATTTTGGTGCCGGTTACTTTGAGCAATACTACCGCTAAAGCTACTTCGGCCAGCAGTGCCCTAACTGTAACCGGACCTTTGCGGGTAGTAGGAACCAGTACTTTACCAACCAACCTGGGAGCTAACCAGGAAGCCAGAGTGGTTTATAAAGTAGTAGCAACGCCGGCCATTGGTCAGGCTTCGGTTACGGTAAACGTGAAAGCCTTGGGTGAGTCGTTTAGCAACCGCACGGATATTACCGTTCGGCCACCGGCCTCGTTGACCAAAATTACCGGTTCCGGTTCTTTAAAAGGAGGCACTACCGCCGATATCAAACCTGCCCACGACTTTCTGCCGACTTCGGTGGCTTCGCGGCTGGTTATCAGTAAATCACCGGTTGCTGAGTTTACCGACGATATCACGTATTTGCTGCAATACCCGTATGGCTGCCTGGAGCAAACTGTTTCTACGGCTTTTCCGCTGTTGTATTATTCTGATTTAGCCCGAGCTTTAAACCAGGACCGAAATACCCGGACGTTTAACCCGAATTACCTGGTGCAGGAAGCTATAACCAAAATAGAAGGCATGCAGCAGTACGACGGGGGTTTTACTTACTGGCCCGGCGAAGCCGAAACCCATTGGTGGACGAGTGCCTACGCCACCCATTTTTTACTTGAAGCCCGCAAAGCTGGCTATGCGGTAAATGCTGCCGTACTGGATAAAGTATTGGTGTATTTACAACGTAAAGTAAAAGGCCGGTCCATGGAAGAATACCGGTTCTACGACACCAAACGCCAGTTGCAAAGCAAGTTTATCGCGGCCCACGAAATTACTTATTCGCTGTACGTACTCAGCGTAGCAGGTAAAACCGATTGGGCCACCATGAACTATTACAAATCCAAACCGGATTTACTTGCCCTCGACGAAAAATACGTGCTGGCCAGCACTTTTGCCCTAAGTGGCAACCGCGAAAGCTTTACGCAATTGCTACCATCTAATTTTACCAGCCAAACGGCCGTACGCGCTTTAAGTGGTAGTTTTTACTCGGCTCTGCGCGATAGGGCATTAGCCCTGAATGGTTTAATCGAAGCAGATCCGGATAATCCGCAAGTGGGCATACTGGCTCGGCACTTATCACAGGAATTACGGTCTAACCGCTGGTTTAATACCCAGGAACGGGCTTTTGCCTTACTGGCTTTAGGTAAGTTGTCGCGCCGTGACCAGGGAAACGTAACGGCTAAAATTTACCAGAATAACAAGGTAATAGGTTCTTTCGCGGGCAAAGATGTTACCTTGTTAAATAAAATTAACCGCGATAATATTTCTATTCGCACCACGGGGCAAGGTATCCTGTATTATTTCTGGGACGTGGAAGGCATTCCGCAAAACGGTAGTACCAAAGGAGAAGATAGTTTCCTGCAAGTGCGCAAAGCATTCTTCGACCGCAACGGCAAGCAAATTACCCAAAATATTTTCCGACAAAATGATTTAGTGGTAGTACGGATTGCTTTACAAACCCAGGATGGCCGCAACATCCCGAACGTAGCCATTACCGATTTACTACCCGCCGGCTTTGAAATCGAGAACCCACGCTTAACTTCGGAACGGGAAATAACCTGGGCCAAAGAAGTATCCGTTACCGACCACACCGACATTCGCGACGACCGCATCAACATTTACACGACGGCCACGGCTAAGCCTAAATATTTCTATTATCAGGTTCGGGCGGTTTCACCGGGTACCTTCCAAATGGGCCCCGTTGGTGCCGATGCCATGTATAACGCCGAGTACCATTCTTATAGTGGCGGGGGAGTTGTACGGGTAAGGTAATGCTCTAGTAAAATATCTTTATACAAAGGGCGTGTAAACACATCGATCCATTGCACTACACTGAAAGTTACAAAATACAGCGCATTTTGGTCGTTTATTTTGCAGTTACGGCTCATTGAGTAATACTTATGTTAGGCAAGCTTGCTCTTTAATTGCAACCACCAGTTACTCTGCGTGAAACTGGCGGTTGTAAGAGAAAGTGAACAATAGCTTTTTACTTACTTATCCTGGTTGGTGACGCTACCTAAATTTAAAATAGAACTTTCCGGAAAGGAGCAAATTTTATTATCGTTGATCTAATTGCTTTTTTATTGGTTCCAGCAAATAAGTTAAGCCGTTAACTTTTATCTCGTAAATGGTACTTAATTGCATCCCCAGTTTGCCCGTTGGAAAGCCTTCTTTATGGAACCACTCCAGGTACGAGATGGGTAAGTCGCAGAGCAGCGTGCCTTTGTATTTGCCGAAAGGCATTTTCTGGCGGACCAAATCCAGTAATATATCGGAGTTAGGTTGGGTAGGTTCTAACATGAGTAAGATTTAAAAGTAGGATAAACTTAAATTTACCGTCGGGAAATACACCCGGTAAATCAGAAGGAATTTTTAAAATTTTTAATTTTTCCGGAGCTACGATTTGCCATCCGGCTGGTTTGGGTATTTTGTTTTTAGGGTTTTATCATGTGGATATGGTCAATGCCATCTTCGTCGTACACGTTGCCCGATTGAACAAAACCAAATCGTTCGTAAAAGGCCTTAGCGTAAAGCTGCGCCCCAATTTTAATCGGGCCTGGGCCAAATAACCGGTAACACTCCGCTAAGGCAAGGGTTACGAGTTCTTTCCCTAAACCAGTACCACGGGCGGCTGCCCCGGTTACAATCCGGCCGATAGACATTTGTTCGTAATATAAACCCGGCGGCAGCAAACGGGCGCAGGCAGCTATTTTATTATGCTGGTAAAGCAGCAAGTGGTGGCAAGCCTGGTCTTTGTTATCCATTTCCAGGAAAACGCAGTTTTGTTCAACCACAAAAACTTCGCTCCGCAAGCACAGCAAGTCGTACAGTTCAAAGGGGGAAAGGTCGGCAAAAGATTTACAAAGGGCAGTAAATAACATCGGGGAGTATATTAATTAAAGGCAATCCGGCGCATGAAAATGAAAGCAAAGATAACGACTTTTACCCGGCAGCAAGTAGAGTAAATTCTACTACGATTTTTAAATTTTTTAATTTTTACCAGCACCATAGTTGCAAATCTACCCAGCGAAATTAACCTGGAACTGCCCGGAGAAGTATCCAGGCAAAATGAAATTAATCTGATGGATGGGGCGAGCGCTGCCATAGTATACCGCTAGAAAGTGGGTTATTTTAGATAAAATGCTAATAGCTAGAGCATTAATACTAATAGCTTCTTCTTGAAAATAATTAAAAGCAATTCCGTACCTTTGAATCTATTTCGGTGCTTTGATGTTTTTCAAGGACCGCTAAAACATATATGCAGTATCTCGACCACGAATTTAAGGCCGCCATTACCAAACATTTCTTATTTAAATCTAAAGTTAAATCGTACGTTTACGGGGTAGATACTGCTTTAGCTCCCATTCTGGACCATCGGCAATGTAATTTCGGGATCTGGATTAAAGATTACGGATTTCCGTTATACGGCCATATTCCGGCCATGCTGCAACTCAATAAAGTGCACGAAGAAATTCACGAGTACGCTACTTACCTGGTGAATTTAAAAAAAAGCGGCAAAGACGAAGAAGCCATTAATGGTTTAGCGGGTTTAGAAGAAAGAGCCGACCAGATTATTCAATTGCTACATACTATCCAGGCCGAATCCCAATCCTGATTTTTTAAATTTTTTTATTTTGATCGGTATCATTCCTGCCTAATTAAGCTACGCGTAGGTTTTTAGGGCCTGTTCCCTGTTGGAGGATTGATTTTCCTGGTTAAGTTTTTATTATAAAATTTTCTAGGTTGGGGTAAATTCACCGGAAAATTTAAATTTGCCTGCTCCAAGCCATTACTTAAACCAAATCAATCCATGAACGATCACGTAAAAATCCGGCAAACCGAAGTGTTGTCGGATAATTGGTACACCTTGTGCAAAGTAACCTATGATTATTTAACCCCCGCCGGCACCTGGCAAACGCAGAGCCGCGAAGCTTATGACCGGGGCAACGGCGCTACCATTTTATTGTACAACCCAGCGCAGAAAACCGTAATCTTAACGCGCCAGTTTCGCTTACCCACTTTTGTGAACGGCAACCCCAGCGGCATGCTCATTGAGGCTTGCGCCGGTTTACTGGATAAAGACAACCCCGAAGATTGCATTAAGCGCGAAACCGAAGAAGAAACCGGTTATAAAGTAACAGAAGTGCGCAAAATTTTTGAAGCCTACATGTCGCCGGGTTCGGTTACCGAAATCTTGTATTTTTTTGTGGCCGAATACGCTAAAGAAATGAAAGTAAACGAGGGCGGCGGCGTAGAACACGAACAGGAAAATATTGAAGTACTGGAGCTGGGCCTGGATGAAGCTTTGGCAATGATTAAAACCGGCGAAATAAAAGATGCTAAAACCATTATGCTGTTGCAATACGCCAAACTCGAAAATTTGCTCGCCTAAAAATGGAAAAGCCTTTAATGATATTGGTAGCCGGGCCGTACCGCTCCGGCACGAACGACGAACCGGAAAAAATAGCCGCCAACGTAAAACACATGACCGACGTAGCCTTGGAACTTTACCAATGTGGCCATTTACCGGTGCTCGGCGAATGGTTTGCTTTGCCTTTAGTAGAAGCTGCCGGCTCCAAACAAACCGGTGATGAAATATTTAAAGCTATTTTTCACCCGGTAGCTATCCGGTTAATTAGTAAATGTGATGCCGTGTTGCGCATTGGCGGATCTTCAAACGGCGCCGACGAAATGGTGAAAGTAGGGCAGGAACAAGGTAAGTTAATTTTCTATAACCTAGCCGAGGTACCCGGTTTGGGATAAATAAAATAGTTGGACTTCCCCAATAAGAAGCAGAATACCGTTTGTGAAGACACAAACGGTGGCATAAGAAATTAGGCAAAAAGCCGTTTGTGAAGAAACAAACGGCGGCACAAGCGGCAGAATAGGAAAATGAAACGTCATTTGCCGTTGTTAATGTCTTCACTAACAACTTTTGCGAGATTTTAAATTTATGAAAATTTAAAAAGTTGGCCGGTAGCTTTATAGTTTTGAAGCTACCGGCCAACTTTTTTCAGATGTATTAATAGAATTAGCTAAGGCTTATAGCTCTTTAATTTTCATGTTACGATAGTAGGCTTTATTACCGTGGTCTTGTAAAGCAATATAACCGGTGGTGGCTTTGGCGTAATCCGGATAATCTTTCCATTTGCCTTCGGCCCGTTGTTTTTTCCAGGCTTCGCTATTGCGGTCAAATTCTACAATTTTTTCGCCGTTAAGCCAATGTTCTACGTGGCCGTTGTTGTAAATAATCTTGCTGGTATTCCACTCGCCCACAGGCTTTAATTTTTTCTTTTCGTTGGCCGGGAACATCGCGTAATCGGCACCAGCCAGTTGCCAGTTTTCTAATTTCTCCGGAAATCCAATGTCATCCATTACCTGGTATTCGGGGCCGGTTTCGTAAGGCGCCTGGTATTTTTTATCTTCTACTACGTGGTACATTACCCCGCTATTGCTGCCTTTATCTACTTTCCATTCCCAGGTAAGCTCAAAATTGCTGTATTGTTTATCGCTCACTAAGTCGCCACCGTGGGCGTCTTTGGCGGCACCCAGGCAAACCAAAGCACCATCTTCTACGGTCCAATTTTTAACTTCTCCGGTTTTGTTGTAGCCATGCCAGCCGGCCAAAGATTTTCCATCGAACAAATCTACGGCCTCGCCCGAGGTGTTAGTGGTAGCCGTGGAATCACCCGCAGGGGCAGTTTCGGTAGTAGGCGTTTCAGTAGACTCGGTTTTTGTGCCCTGGTTACAGCTCACAACGGCGCTGCCCAAAGCAAATAAACTTGCCAGAATAAATTGTTTTTTCATTTTTAAGATTTAGGTAGAAGGTTACAGCGGCCAATATACAAGTTACCCGCGATTTTTATTTAGTTTACCCGCTAACAATTATTCGGGATAAAACCACGAATTTTTAAATTTTAAAAATACTGGCGGGTAGCTTAAATAAACCGGGGCGTATTTAAATCTATAGTGCCCGTTTCGGGCCACGGACCATCCGGCATGCTAAGCGTTACATGAGGCCAGGATACCCACAGATTCTGGTGTAAAGTAGTAGCCGTAATTAAATTTTTTAAAATTATTTCCAGATCCGCGATGCGCCACACATCTTCGTTGGGGTCATCGGTTTGGCCCAGCGAAGCCGTGATGGCTTCTTGCCCCACCCGCGATACCGCTAAAGTAGCGCAAGGCGGACTCCAACAACCCAGACCGGCAAAGGCCGCGTGCATCCGGGAAGCCACCTCGGCGCCACCCACCGAATCCATACTAACGGCGCAAGCCACCGGTTTACCAAAAAAAGCCGGCGAGTTCTCGAAAGTAGTGGCTACTTCGAGAAACCGCTGCAACGGCGAACCCCAGCTACTCCAGTAAGTGCCCGATACCACCAGAAAACCAGCGCTGCGCAACAGCAAATCATACACTTCTTTCGTGCTGGGTTTTGGTTCCGCGAGGTTCAGGATAGAAGCATTGACGGAAAGTTTCGTGGTTAAAAAGTTTTCGGCCAATTTCGCCAGCGCGTAAGAATTTCCTTGTACTCCCCGGATGGACCCGTTTAGAATCAAAATATGTGGCTGATTTTTCCCGTCGAGCGGCATCGCATTGTTAATTAGAACCTGTTGTTTAAAGGCGTAACGGCTGATAAAAAACTGAAACTTACTAAGCGCGTACCTGGCCGTTGCCTTTTACCACCCATTTATAACTAGTCAGTTCTTCCAGGCCCATGGGCCCACGGGCATGCAGTTTTTGCGTGCTAATGCCAATTTCGGCACCTAAACCAAACTGAGCGCCATCGGTAAAAGCGGTAGAAGTGTTGGCAAAAACGGCAGCCGCATCCACGGTATTTAAAAATTGCGCCACATGCGCTGCATCCTCCGAAATAATGGCTTCGCTGTGTTTGGAAGAATGAGCCGCAATATGCTCGATGGCATGATCTAAATCTTTTACGGTTTTAATAGCCAATTTTAAAGCTAAAAACTCCGTGCCAAAGTGTTCTTCCTGGGCTGGGTTCAACAATTCGGCGGGGTAAGTTTCCTGCAAAGCGGCATAGGCATCCGCATCGGCGTAAATTTCTACCTGCTTCTCGGCTAAAGGGGCGGCTATGGCGGGCAAATCGGATAAACGATTCTGGTGGATGAGCAAACAATCCAGGGCATTGCAAACACTTACCCGGCGGGTTTTAGCATTGGCAATAATGGCTTTGCCTTTGTCGAGGTTCCCGGTTTCGTCGAAGAACGTGTGCACAATACCGGCACCGGTTTCGATAACCGGAATTTTGGCGTTTTGCCGTACCATATCAATTAATCCTTGGCTACCCCGCGGAATCAGCACATCCACGTAACCGCGGGCTTGCAGTAACGCTTCGGTAGCGGAGCGGTCGGGGGGGAGCAGGGCCACTATGTTGGTATCCAGTTGATGCTGGGCTAAAACCTGATGAATAATTTTTAAAATTGCCTCATTGGAATCAGCGGCATCGCTGCCGCCTTTTAAGATGCAGGCATTGCCGGTTTTAAAACACAACGAAAATACATCGAACGTTACGTTGGGCCGGGCTTCGTAGATAATACCCACCACGCCCAGCGGCACACTTATTTTAGTTATTTCTAAACCATTCGGTAAGTCTTTTTGCAACAAAGTGCGGCCTAGTGGGGTCGGTAAACTGGCTACATTGCGTAAATCCTGGGCAATATCTTCCAGGCGCTTGGCGGTCAGTTTTAAGCGGTCGTACTTAGGGTCGGCGGCATCCATGCGGGCTAGGTCTTTCTCATTTTCGGTGAGTAGAAAAGGCGTTTGTTCCACAGTGGCATGGGCCAAGTCCAGTAGTACCGCGTTTACTTTTTCGGCGGCTACCAGGCCTAAGGTTTGACTGGCTTTTTGGGTATTTTTAAAAATATGGTCTAAGTTCATTCTATTTAAATTAAAACAAATTACGCAAAATCTATTTGTTTTAAGCTGTTTAATATTGGTAACTACCTGGAGCTGGTTCCTGATGTCGGCTTTAGGTAGTTTTTAAATTTTTCGTTTTCTGTATTTTTAATTTATCATCTTCCCAATACTCTGGCGCAAATTTTCAAACTTGGGACTTCGTACAATGTAAAGTCTCTGACTTTACTCCGGCTTAAGCCCGGACCTGCATCGGCTTTAATAAGCTGCTAAAATGTAAATTTTTAAAAATTTAGAATGTTTTCTGTACTTACTTGGAGTCTTTTCAAGCCTCCAGGTTGGGGTGCTTTCTAGCTTGCGAACTTCAAGTTTTGCCTCATGGCCGGCGGGCCTCGTTTAGCTCTCTCGCACGGGCTAGCCTTCCTTTCCTCGACTCCGTCTGCGGAATTTTGCTGCGCAAAACCAGAACCCTAGCAGGTGCTCGATAGCCAAACTGGTGTCAGTTTCTTTTAGCTACTGCTTGTTGTTTTCAATTTTTTAAAATTAGAATTTTAAAGTAATATAATTAACCTAATTTCCTGTTTAACCAATTTCCGCGTTTAAGTATAAATAATCGTAATGTACCAAAGGTTTTTGATTTTTTTGGCCGAGGCGTTCCTGGGCTTTGTCGGAGCTGTATTCGGCAATGCCCTGGCCGATTAGTTTTTGATTTTCGTCTAAAATTTTAATGATATCGCCTTTTTGGAAAGCGCCGATAATTTGCACAATGCCCACCGGTAGTAAACTCGTAGCTTTGGGGGAGGTTAAGGCAGTTTTAGCACCGGCATTAATCTGCACGGCACCTTTGGCGTAATTCTCGGAGTGGGCAATCCATTTTTTGCGGCCCGATTTAATTTTGCTCGGAATAAAGCGAGTGTTTATTACTTCCTGTTGTAATACTTTCGGGATAATATTTTCGGTTTTGCCGTTGGCAATATGTACGGCAATGCCCAACTGCGCTACTTTGTGGGCCATGTGGCTCTTGGTAAGCATGCCGCCCCGACCAAACTGCGACCGCTGGGTAGTGACAAAAGCCCCAAAACCAGTAGCCTCGGGTTGTACATCCGTAATAACTTCAGAATCCGGGTTTTTGGGGTCGCCGTTGTAGATGCCGTTTACGTTGCTCAGAATGATTAAGGCGTCGGCGTTTAGCATCGAAGCAATTAAGCCGGCCAGCTCGTCGTTGTCGGTAAACATCAGCTCGGTTACCGAAATCACGTCGTTCTCGTTTACAATCGGGATAACGTTGTTCTGGAGTAAAACCTGGAAGCAATTTTTTAAATTTAAGTAATGCTGACGGTCCCGGAAATCTTCTTTGGTAACCAAAACCTGGGCGCAAATTAATTCGTGCTGACTGAACAGCTCGGAATACGTATTGATAAGTTTTACCTGACCTACGGCGGCCAGCAACTGCCGGCTGGTTACCGCATCAGCTTTTTCGGAAATGCTAATTAAGCTACGACCCGAAGCTACTGCCCCGGAGGAAACCACAATTACTTCTTTGCCTTGTTTTTTGAGTTGGGTAATTTGTTCCACCAGATGCTGCATGCGGGCTACATCGGGCATGCCATTTTCCTGGGTTAGTACGTTAGAACCAATTTTAACAATTATACGACGGTAAGCGAGCGACATAAAAAAGATGCACAAATTTATGGCAGCAATGTTAAGTGTTTCTGCGGAATAATGTTGCATGGTTTTCGGCATTTGCCCGAATTGCGTAATTTTCGGCTACTTTACTGTTTTAAATTTGTTTGTTTACCATGGATTTATCATCGTCTTTTATTGTCCAGCACAGTTTGTTGTTAGCGGAATCGTTCCGGAAAGTAACCGGTCAGTTCTTGCTCCCCGGTGATTTATCGCCGGAAGCTTTAGCGCAAAATCTGTATCAAGCGCCGTTTGTGTTGCTCTCGCACGGTACCCAGGCTGATCCCGTTTTTAATTACGCCAACCAAACGGCCCAAAACCTATGGGAAATGCCCTGGTCCGATTTTACGCAATTACCTTCCCGACTTTCCGCTGAACCTATAGCTGTAGCCGAAAGACAAGCCATGTTGGAAGAAGCCAAACAAAAAGGATTTATCTCGAACTACAATGGCGTGCGTATTTCGAGTACCGGTAAACGATTTATTATTAAAAATGCGATTCTCTGGAACATCCACGATGCAGCCGGAACGTACCAGGGGCAAGCCGCTACTTTTAAAGAATGGGAGTTTTTGGAGAAGAATTGAGGACAAAGGTATAAGGATATTGGACTTTTGGTAGGGAAGAAAATTTAAAATTTACTTAGATAATCAATTTTAGAGCAATGTTGAGCCTATCGAAACATCTATGAAACACCAAATTATATTACAAATTGGTATGTTTTAGATTTTTCGACTGGCTCAACATAACTTCTGGTGAAAATGGCAAATTTACCAAAACCCCGATTCTACTAAGGTTGATTCGCCAGTTGAAAACTGACAATTATTGCTGGTTCCAAGCTGAAAGCTTGGAACAGGGACTATTTAATTAAATCGTTTACTGCGTCTGACGGAAGTGTTTATCCGCAAAGTCGAGGTATTGCTGCCAATCGTAGAGCGTTACATCGTGTTTGCCGCTGCGGTTATGGTAACGAACCGTTTCACCTACCGGCTGGTTCAGGCCGGGCATTTCAGCGGCAGTAATCCCGGATTTGCCAAATAAAGCATAAACAGGATTAGTGGCCTGGGCGCTTAAAAATTCTCCTTTCGGGTCAGACCATTGGTCTTCCTGGGCGCTGGCCACGTACAAGGGCCGGGGCGCCACCAGGGCTAGTAACTGATGCTGATCTACGGGCATTTGGTTGGGCTTATTATCAAATTTCTTGTAATTGGGGCTAAACCAATGCGGAAAAGCTTCATTTAAGCGGGCTACAGTTTCACCGTACCATCGCCGGGCTAAAGCGGCTCCCCCTTCGCCGGATTCATTAGAAATAACCATCGCAAAACGGGTATCGTTTGCTCCCGCCCATAAAGCGGCTTTGCCAATTCGCGAATGGCCTTGTAAGGCTACTTTTTTAACGTTAACCGCGGGTTCGGTTTCCAGATAATCCAGCATGCGGCTCATGCCCCATGCCCAGGCTCCAATAGCTCCCCACTCGTTTGGCTGAATTTTTAAATTTTTACTAAGCTGCGTCCGGATGCCGGTTTTGTACCCTTCCGGATGATCGGGTTCCAGGTCGCCGTAATAAGCCGTGGCTAAACCGTAACCACGCGCGATAATTTCTTCCACTACCCAGCGGCTGGCTTGCAAACCCCGCGTTTGTTTGTTGGCCCGGTTCCCTGTTATGCCGGCATTTTTATCATTGGCTACCCAGCGCGAAGTAATTTTAATTTGCGGATCAGGATGCACGGTGTGGTTGCCTTTAAAATTTAGACCTGCAAAAACCGGCACCGGACCTTTGGCTTGTTTGGGAAGGTATAGCAAAACATCCATGCTGGCCCCGGTGTCGGCCGGTGTAAAGTAGATGGTAACTTGTTTCAGAATGGCTTTACCGCCCAGGGCTGATTTATCTTCGGAAATTACTTTATAATGCATGCCGGTGGGTTTGCCCGGCAACCGGCCGTATACATTATCGGCAAACAATTTTAATAACGCTGGCCGTTGTTGCGTGTTCCATTGGGTAGATGATGTTATTTTTTTACCATCTGGGGTTTGCAATAAGGGCGGCAGGATATAGGTGCCTACCTGCGATTCGTCGTAGTTAAATTTTTCGGGTTCCTGCGCCTGGGTGGTAAAAGATAAACCTGCAAAGCTAAATACGCCTATTACAAAAATGACTGCTGATTTTCTCATAGTTGGCCAAAGTAAAAAAGGAAGATAGGTATTTACCGGCAAACTGCATGAATATCTGGAATATTTTAACTTTACAAATGATTACAAATTTTTTATAGGGGGGCTCTGTAGTGGATCGGTACTATCGCGAGCGTCCACGCTCGTGATGCTTATCGTCCGGCCTCCGGCCAGTTGAGATTTGTTGCTGATTTGCTTTAAAGAAATGGTAAATCGCTTCTCCCGACTAGAGGCCTACCAGGTGTTTAGACGCGAGTGTGGAATGCCGTTGGATGAAACCTAAAATTAAAAATTTAAAAATTCAGCTTCATTATAAATCAAAAGTGAAATGCTTACTCAGCGACGGAAGAATGGCCTATTAGTAAGTAAAACTATCAGAGAATAAGTTTTAAAATGGATATAAATTAGCCGCAAACAAAACCGTAATAATTTAAAATAGCCTACGTTTTAATCTTTAGTTTACCAAACCTATGTGGCGAACCTTAGCCCATTTTAAGTCCTTGCATTATTCCCGCTTTACCAATTTGCTTAAAAATGCGGGTTGGTGGAAGTGGGGTGTGGGAGTTGGTTTAGGTTTACTTAGTACTCTCATTTTTTTAAATTTTTTATTTCCGCTCCAAGTAAAAATTTCTTATTCGCCGGTAATTACGGCCAGCGACAGCAGTGTGGTGCACGCTTTTTTGAGTCCGGATGATAAGTGGCGCATGCAGTTGCAAACTTCCGAGATTAATCCTTTACTCAAAAAGGCCATTCTGCTGAAAGAAGACCGGTATTTTTATTATCACTTGGGCGTGAACCCCGTGGCGCTTGGCCGGGCTTTCGTGAATAACCTGATCTCGGGCAAAACTACTTCGGGGGCTTCTACAATTACCATGCAGGTGGCGCGGCTGCTTTACCCCAAAGAAAGAACTGTAGCGAACAAAATAAAAGAACTATTCCGGGCCGGGCAACTGGAGTGGTACTTCAGCAAAGACGAAATTTTAACTTTATACTTAAACCTGGTGCCCTTTGGCGGCAACATTGAGGGCGTAAAAGCAGCTTCGGTTTTGTATTTTCAGCAAGCACCCAGCCAGTTAAGTTTGGCTCAGGCTGTAACGTTAACGGTAATTCCCAATAAACCTTCTTCGTTACGCATTGGCGCGAAAAACGACCGTATTGTGGGTTTCCGGAACAAGTGGCTCAGGTATTTTGCCGAAGAAGCTGCTTTCCCGGCGAAAGAAATTACGGATGCGCTCAACGAACCGCTGGTAGCCGTTCGGAGCGAGGCTCCGCAAATTGCACCGCATTTAGCGTACCGGCTTTGGCGACAATTTCCGCAGCAGGCTATTATTCAAACTAACTTAAACCGGGTTATTCAGGATAAAGTGGCGCAACTGGCTTATAACTACCTGGGTACTTTGCGGGCCAAAAATATCCGGAATGCTTCGGTGCTGGTCATCAATAACCAAACTAAAGCTGTGGAAGCGTATTTAGGCTCCGCCGATTTCTCCGACCAGCAACACGGCGGACAAGTTGATGGTATCCGGGCTAACCGCTCCCCGGGCAGTACTTTAAAGCCGCTTTTATATGCCTTGGCTTTCGATAAAGGTTTACTAACACCCCGTACCGTAATCAGCGATGTGCCCGTAGATTACGCGGGTTACCGGCCCGAAAACTACTTTGGCAATTACAACGGTAACATTACGGTGGAATACGCTTTGGCTACGTCTTTAAACATTCCGGCCGTAAAAATTTTGGATCAACTAGGCGTGCCGGTTTTTGTAAATAAACTAAAGCAAGCACAATTTACGCAGATTAAAAAAACGGGCGATCAATTAGGTTTATCGGTGATACTGGGTGGTTGCGACGTAAAACTCGAAGAATTAACGGCCTTGTACGCGGCCTTTGCCAGTGGCGGAAAATACGCACCTTTGCGGTGGCAAAAACAAGATTCGTTAAAATACCAGCAGCAACTCGTTTCGCCGGCGGCCACTTATATGGTAAACCAGATTTTAACGCAACTGCAGCGCCCCGACTTACCGCATAATTTCCAGAATAGCGGCCATTTACCCAAAATAGCCTGGAAAACCGGCACCTCGTACGGCCGCAAAGATGCCTGGAGTATCGGTTATAATAAAAAGTATACGGTAGGCGTATGGGTTGGTAATTTTTCGGGTGAGGGCGTGCCCGAACTCAACGGCACCGATACGGCTACGCCCTTACTGTTCGATATTTTTAACACCATTGATTATAACTCCGCCAACGAATGGTTTGCGCCGCCGTCAGGTTTGGCCCAACGCAGTGTGTGTACGGTTACCGGACAGCCCGCCAATACTTTTTGCCAGAACCGGGTGTTGGATGCTTATTTACCCGGTGTTTCACCGGTAGTTAAATGCACGCACTTGAAACCGGTAAACGTGTCATTAAATCAGCAGTTTTCTTATTGTACTACCTGTTTGCCCGAGAGCGGTTACCAGGAAAAATGGTACCCTAACTATTCGCCGGAAATTTTAACTTTTTACGAAGCCGAACACATCCCTTACGAGAAAATTCCGGCCCACAATCCGCAGTGCCCGCGCATTTTTCAGGAATTTGCACCCATTATTACCGCGCCGGCATCCAATATGGAGTATTTGATGGAACGCGCCGAAAAACAAAAATTAATGCTGCACTGCAATGCTCATAACGAAGTAAAACAAGTATACTGGTACATTAATGATCAGTTGTTGCAGGCCACACCGGTAAACCAAAATTTATTTTTTACCCCTAAAAAAGAAGGAAAGTACAAGATTTCGTGCCTCGACGACCAGGGGCGCAACACCGATAGTTTTATAACGGTGCGGTTTCTCGATTAAAAATTAAAAAAATGGCGTTACTCCGGGGCCAAGGTTGCGTACTTTCTATTTACTTCATTAAAAAAAGTAAACCATCAATTTTATGATAACAGCGTTTTACTCCGGGCAATTTAAAAAAAGCAGTATTGGTTGGATAATCATCTTGTTTTTGCTGCAAGCTTGTTCCGGGCCAAAGTCTATCAGCCGGGGACCGGTGGCGGAAAACGGCATGGTGGTTAGTGCGCACCCCGAAGCCAGCCGGGTAGGAGCCGATATTTTAAAAGCAGGCGGCAATGCCGTGGATGCCGCAATTGGGGTGCAGTTTGCTTTGGCGGTGGTACTGCCCGCAGCCGGTAATATTGGCGGGGGTGGCTTTATGGTGATCCGGCAGCAAGATGGCGCCACCAATACCCTGGATTATCGCGAAAAAGCGCCCGGCCAGGCGCACCGCGACATGTACCTGGACGCGCAAGGCAACGTAGTTCCCAACTTAAGTATTCAGGGACATTTGGCGGCTGGTGTTCCGGGCACGGTAGATGGCATGGTGCAGGCGCATCAGAAATACGGTTCGTTGCCTTGGGCCAAATTGGTACAACCAGCCGTAGATTTAGCCACCAAAGGCTTTGCCATTACCGAAAAAGAAGCGAATGGTTTAAACAACAATCAGGCGAATTTTTTAAAATTTAATAATTCTAGCTGCGCGTTTATCCGGCAAAATCCCTGGAAAAATGGCGATTTGCTGGTACAAACAGATTTAGGCCAAACCTTGGCGCGCATTCGCGATAATGGCCGGGCCGGCTTTTACGAAGGCGAAACGGCCCGTTTAATCGTAGCCGAAATGCAGCAAGGCAAAGGCTTAATTACCCAGGAAGATTTACAAAATTATAACTCCAAATGGCGCGATCCGGTGTTTGGTTCTTACAAAGGTTACCGCGTTATTTCCATGCCCCCGCCATCCAGCGGCGGCATCGCGCTGATGCAACTCTTACGCTTAGTAGAACCTTATAATCTCCGGAAGTATGGTTGGAACTCTGTAAAGTCGGTGCATTTATTAACCGAGGCCGAGCGCCGCGTATACGCCGACCGCTCGGAATACCTGGGCGATCCTGATTTTTTTAAGGTACCCGCCAAAGCTTTGCTCGATACCGTTTACCTGGCTTCGCGCATGCAAGATTTCAATGCCAAACAAGCTACTCCAAGTGCCAGTATAAAACCCGGCAACTTAACCCCCTACGAACACGAAGAAACCACCCATTATTCGGTGGTTGATAAAGCCGGCAATGCGGTATCGGTAACTACTACCTTAAACGGGGGCTATGGCAGCCACGTGGTGGTAGATGGCGCCGGTTTTTTATTAAATAACGAGATGGATGATTTTAGTGCCAAGCCGGGCGTGCCCAACATGTTTGGTTTGGTCGGAACTTCTGCCAATGCCATTGCCCCGGGTAAACGCATGCTCAGCTCCATGACACCCACCATTCTGGAGCGCGACGGAAAATTATTCATGGTCGTGGGCACACCGGGCGGTTCTACTATTATTACTTCGGTATTTCAGACTATCTTAAACGTGCTGGATCACGACATGAGCATGCAGGAAGCCGTAAATGCCAAACGAGTACACTCGCAGTGGTTGCCCGACGAAATCCGGTACGAAGACGATGCTTTGAGCGCGACAGAAATTAAAAAACTTAAAAAAATGGGGCACACTTTAAAAGATACCCGCGCCATTGGCCGGGTAGACGCTATTCTGGTGTTACCTGATGGCAAACTGGAAGGTGGCGCCGATCCCCGCGGCGATGATACCGCTACTGGGTATTAGTTACTAAAATTAAGTGGTTACTCGTTATTAGTTGTTCGTTGCTCGTTAAGGGGCGTATAGCATCCTTTACGGCTTTTCTTTATAGCCTTTTCAAGGCTCCAAAGAAGCACAATCAAATAAGCTTTACCTTACTTTTAAAATTTTTACTATTTAAAGTACCTTTTAATAGCTTATGTAAGCCGATACGGGTTCCGGCTTTTAGCCGGAGTAAAGTCAGAGACTTTACTTTGTACGAAGACCCAAGTTGGAAAACTTGCGCCAGAAAAAATACACCAACGCCTGAAAACGGCAACGAATTCATAAGAACGGCCACTGAACCAAAATAGAATGGTATTTTAATTTATAACAATTTGCGGGTAAGCTAAAACCAAACACGTGCTAGCTGGTTATTTACCAAAAAACTGCTTATGCCCGAACTTCCCGAAGTAGAAACCTATCGCCGCTATTTTGAAGAAACTGCCCTCGGCCAAACCGTAGTGGATGTAAAAGCCGAGGATCCGCGTCGGCAATTAACTACCGATTACGATACCTTCGTACGGGCTCTAAAAGGAACGAAGTTTGTAGGTACGCACCGTATTGGCAAGCATTTTTTAATCAATTTAAGTAGCGGCAAAGTGTTGGTTCTGCACTTTGGCATGACCGGCGATCTGGCTTATTACCGCGACGAAGAAGATACGCCCCGGTTCGCCCGCATTGTTTTTTATTTCCAGAATGGGTTTCGGTTAGCTTTTATTGATTCACGTAAGTTCGGGCGTGTGGGTTTAGCAGATTCCATTGAAGCATACCAACAAGCCAAAGCTTTAGGACCCGATGCCTTGGATATCACCCTGGAAGATTTAAAACTGAAACTCGTGAAACGGAAAGCGCCCATTAAGCCGCTGTTGCTCGATCAAAAAATATTGGCCGGTATTGGTAATTGGATTGCTGACGAAGTTTTGTTTCAGGCAAAAATTAATCCGGCGCGGTTAGCCAATTCATTAAGTCTGGCAGAATACGAGGCGTTACACGCGGCCATCCAATGGGTATTAAACACGGCCATTGACCACGAGGCCAATTACCAAACTTTCCCGAAATCATTTTTAATTCATGCCCGGGGTTGGGACGAAGTAGTAGAAACAACGGCTTCGGAAAGGCAAGTGTGTCCGCGGCATCGCACCCCATTAACAATTACCAAGGTTGGAGGGCGCACTACTTATTTCTGTTCTATTTGTCAGCCGCTTTAATTGCGACAGGCCTGTTAGCCAGAAACAAAATTTTTAAAAATTAGTACGCGAAACTAAGTGTTTAAATTTAAAAACGGCAAAAAAGGCACTCGTTAACCAGTAACCTGAGTTTTACTGGTGCCAGTTTGCGTACAAAGTAAGAAAACCCGGAAGTACATTCTATTAAAAAAACAACAAATTTTTGGGTAAATACAGGTGGCTGATGGACAGAGTTTTGGCCATGGGGTTTCTTGTTTTAAAATAGGCGGAAAGGCTCATTACCACCGGGAAGTTTGGGTTAAATGAAAGCTAAGTTAAAATTTCTGCGTATAATGGCTATGAAACGAAGCGCTAACCTGTTTTGGGTGCACACCAGATTAAACAAAAAAGAAGTTAGTACGCATGCTTTCTGGCTTGTTTATTTGTTTTAATTACGCTGCTCCCACCAAAAACTGCTAAACTATCTTATGGCAAAAACAATTATTGTATCTAATCGCCTTCCCTTAAAAGTACAGAAAAAAGACACAGGGATTACCTTTGAAACCAGCGAAGGAGGCTTAGCCACTGGCCTGGGATCGGTGTACAAGCAAGGAGATAATCTTTGGATTGGCTGGCCTGGCTTGTGGCTGGAGGAAGAACAAGACCAGGAGTACGTACGGACCGAGCTGCTTAAAGAAAACATGCAGCCGGTATTCTTAACCGAAACTGAAATTAAAGAATACTACGAAGGTTTTAGCAACGAAACTTTATGGCCTTTGTTTCATTATTTTAGTCAGTACGCGGTTTACGAACAACAGCTTTGGGAAGCCTATTTAGCGGTAAATAGAAAGTTTTGTACCGAAGTAATGAAGTTTGCCCAGTCGGAAGATACCATCTGGGTGCACGATTACCAGTTGCTTTTACTGCCTCAGTTGCTTCGGGAACAATTACCCGGCGCTAACATTGGTTTTTTTCAGCATATCCCTTTTCCATCGTTCGAGATATTCCGGTTACTGCCCTGGCGACGTCGCATTATACAAGGTTTGCTGGGTGCCGATTTAATTGGTTTCCATACCTACGACGACATGCGCCATTTTCTGAGTTCGGCGAACCGGTTATTAGGGTATGGTAACTTACACGGTCTGGTAGATACCGGGAAGCGCGCCGTGCTGGTAGATGCTTTTCCGATGGGCATTGATTACGAAAAGTACGCGGCTTTAGCTGTTGACCCCGAAACTATAAAACTGGAACAGGATTTTAGGCAAGCCATCGGTACACAGCGGGTTATTGTGTCCATTGATCGGCTGGATTATTCTAAAGGTATTCCGAACCGGTTGCATGCATTTGAATTATTTTTAAAACGCTACCCGGAGTTTCAGGAAAAAGTATCGTTGGTAATGATTGTGGTGCCTTCGCGCGATACCGTAGAAAAGTACAAACGCTTAAAAGAAGAAATAGACGAATTAGTTGGCCGGATCAACAGCTCTTACCGCACCATCAGTTGGAACCCGATTCAATACTTCTATCGCTCTTTTCCGCTACCCGAAATTTCGGCGTTTTACCGCCTGGCCGATGTGTGCTTAGTTACTCCCATGCGCGATGGCATGAACCTGGTAAGTAAAGAATTTATTGCTTCGAAGTATGATCAGAAAGGTGTTTTAATTTTAAGCGAGATGGCGGGTGCCGCTCAGGAACTGGCCGATGCCATTCAGATTAACCCCAATAACATCGACCGTATGGCCGATGCTATTTACGAAGCCTTATCCTTACCGGAACAAGAGCAGATTGCCCAGATGAGCGCCATGCAGACCTTAATTAAAACTTATGACATTCACCAGTGGGTTAAAGTATTTATGGATCGATTAAGCTACGTTAAAATAAAACAACAATCTTTTACAACCGATCCGTTGGCTGGCGAAGCCCTGGAAAACTTGCTCCGGCAATACCAGGAAAAATCACCACGCTTAATCTTTCTGGATTACGATGGCACGTTATCGCCATTTACCAAAGATCCGCGGCAGGCTGGGCCTGATGAAGAATTACTTAACGTTCTGGGGCAATTAACTGCCGATCCGCAGAACCGGGTAGTTATCATAAGTGGCCGCGATCGCCAAACCCTGGAGAAATGGCTCGGCCATTTGCCCGTAGATTTAATTGCCGAACACGGCGTTTGGTTAAAACGGCGGGAAGTAAATTGGGAAATGATTTTGACCCTGAACAACAGTTGGAAACGGGAAATACGCCCCATCATGGATGCCTACGTGCACCGAACGGCTGGTTCCTTTATCGAAGAAAAAGATTATTCTCTAGTGTGGCACTACCGGCGCGTAGCTAATGGCTTGGGCGAGTTACGGTCCCGCGATTTAATTAACCATTTGGGGTACATTGCTTCTAATATAAATTTGCAGGTAATGGAGGGTAACAAAATTGTGGAAATTAAAAACCTGGAAGTAAATAAAGGAATTGCGGCTACCCGTTGGCTGGAGCTTTACCCATCCAACTTTGTGATTGCCATTGGCGACGACCGCACCGACGAAGACATGTTCCGGTTAATGCCTCCCGATAGTTTTACAATCAAGGTAGGTGCCCAACGATCTGTAGCGCAATACCATTTGGGCTCGGTGAAAGATGTTCGTAATTTGCTGCGGACATTTAGTAATCTGGATATAAACGTAGATCAGGAAACACTGGAAGCTTCAAAAAACGGGAGGGATACAGAATAATATAAAATTTAAAAATCGGTAGGTAAGTACAAATTTAAAATTTTAAAATCTGTTTTCGTTCTTGAAAATACTTAATAACCTGCATTGCTGTTACTTCGGAAGAATTTGGATGTTCGTTTAAATACCCGAATCTTCCGAAGCAACAGGTTCGTAAAGTATGCATGGTTATAAAAGCAACAAAGGCTGGTTTACGCTCATGAGAAAGCTTTGCGCTTCTTTATTTTTAAGGATTCTCCATTATTTCAATCCGGCTCGTTCTTGTTGTCAGATCCTCTAATCCCTCCTTTATAAAAGCTTGATTTTTTAAAATTTTAGCTTTCTGGATAATGTAAGCTAAGGTTCCGCTAACATTTATAAGATGCTTGCTTTTCAACTTACTAAATCAGAAAAGCATAATAGTGGTAACATGTTATCCGAACGCCTGATGCCGAACCTGCGTATCAGTCACAACGACTAATTGATGCGCAATACCTGCGCTCTGTTTTCTTGTACCTAAACCAAAACTTTGATGCTTCAAAAACACACGTACGATATGGGCCTGATTGGCAATTGCGCTTACCTGGCCCTAATTCGGAAAGATGCCAGTGTGGCCTGGTTGTGCTGGCCCCGTTTCGATTCCAGTTTTGTATTTGGCAATTTGCTGGATACCCAAAAAGGGGGCAGCTTTACCATTCAGCCCAGTACATCCGCCTATAATAGTTTCCAATACTACATCGAAAACACCAATGTGTTGTGTACCGAAATAGAAAACGAAGATGGCCGTTACCGGGTAACCGATTTTGCGCCGCGTTTTTCAAAGTACGACCGCTATTATAAGCCGTTGATGTTTATCCGGAAGATTGAGCCTTTATCGGGTTCGCCGCGCGTAAAAGTATGTTGCGAACCAGTGGGGCAGTATGGGCTGCAAAAATTAGATCAGCGCCGGAGCAGCAACCACATTGCTTATTTAGGGCTGGATGAAGAAATGCGCCTGACTACCAATATTGCCTTAAGCTACCTGCTCGAAAAAGAATATTTTGTTTTAAACGAAACCAAATACCTGGTTTTAACCTATGGCGCTCCTTTGGAAGCGCCACTGGAAAGTACCGCCGAAGAGTTTCTGACCAAAACCATTAAATACTGGCGAAATTGGGTGAAAAACACCAGCATCAGTAATTTTTACCAAACCCAGGTTATCCGGTCGGCGCTGGCTTTAAAGCTGCACCAGTACGAAGATACAGGGGCCATTATTGCCGCCACTACCACTAGTTTGCCCGAAGCCCCCGACAGTACCCGTAATTGGGATTACCGTTTTTGCTGGATGCGTGATACCTATTACATATTAACGGCTTTTAACAACATTGGCCACTTTGAAGAACTGGAACGCTACTTTCATTACATCGCCAACGTTTCGGCCAAAGCCAAAGATAAGTTTCAGCCACTGTATTCCATTAGTACCGGTACCGACTTAATAGAGCATGAACTTGACCATTTGGAAGGCTATCTAGGTAACAAACCCGTGCGTATTGGCAATGATGCGTACACCCACATCCAAAACGACGTGTACGGTCAGGTATTAGTAGCCTTGTTGCCTTTGTACGTAGATAGGCGATTCATCGGGGAAGAACGCGTAGAATCGGAGAAGCTAATATACAAAACACTCTATCACATCCAACGTACCCTGGATATGCCGGATGCCGGTTTGTGGGAGTTCCGAAATTTTGCCCAGTACCATTGTTACACGTATTTGTTTCATTGGGCGGGTAGCAAAGCGGCGCTTAAAGTGGCTAAATACCTGCAAAACCAGGAAATGGCCAACATGGCCGAACGCTTAATGAACGAAGCTGCCAGCAAAATAGAAGCCTGCTACGATCCGGTACGGGGCGTGTATACCAACGCTATTGGGTCGCCGCACCTGGATGCCAGTACCCTGCAATTAATTATGATGGGCTACCTGGACCCGAATTCCGAACGGGCCCACTCGCATTTGCGCAACCTGGAACAAGAGTTAAGAACCCCGAACGGTTTATTTTACCGCTACCGTCACCAGGACGATTTTGGCACGCCCGAAACAACTTTCCTGATATGTTCTTTCTGGTACGTAGAGTCGCTGGCTTGCGTGGGCCGCTTGCAAGATGCCAGCCGGGAGTTTGAACGCTTATTAGCCTATACCAATCATTTGGGCTTACTTAGCGAAGACGTAGATGCCACTACCGGTAGCCAATGGGGTAACTTTCCGCAGGCCTACAGCCACGTAGGTTTAATGAATGCTGCTTACCGCATTACCAAACGTTTAGATATTCCTAATTTTATTTAAGTTCAGAACTACACCACCGAAGGTTACTGCGCATGGCGGTAATCTTCGGTGGTATATTTTTGTCGTAAAAAGAAAAAATTTAAAAAATTACCCTTTCCTAATTCGGGTGAGCTTAGTAATTCAGGTGCAGTTTTTTAAAAATGAAATGCAGGAGCCAGATGGGGCCGATTAACAAGAACTTTACATCATCCAAAAACGACGGCTTTTTTCCTTCAATCTTGTGCCCGATAAACTGACCTATCCAGGCAATCACAAAAATATACAGGCAAATTTCCCACAAAGGCGGCCAGCCCGCAATCCGGTGCATCTTCTCCAAAGTAATAATAACGGCCGAGAACACACAAATAACTACCAGCATGGTGAAAGCCAGCGGCACCGATAAGCGTAAATAATAAATTACCGAAAAAATAATGAGGAAGGTAGCCCAGTTTAAATAACGCTGTGCACTACCCAAGCCACTAATCTGCGGAAAAGGGATTGCCCACACCAAACCCAGTATACTAAATACAATTAAGGGTACGCACACCCAATGAATAAGCTTGTTAATCTTATTCCGGTGACTTTCGGCGTACGTTGCAAAGTACGCATCCAGGTTACTTTTTGCAGAAGCCATACCTTAAATATACTCGTTTAGAATTTGATTTACCATTAATATGAGGTAAAATTTAATAACGTGCCGATGCTTATGGAAGCATGAAAGTTACTCGGGCATGCTGGTGCTTAAACTTACGTTAGAGCAAGCAAACTAAACTATACTTTACCTAAATATAAGGTTCCAATCAGCACTAATTTAAAACTTAATTACCAGCCTGAAGCTTGTTTTTAATTGTAGTTTTTAAAGATTTTTTGAAAATTTACTTTTCCGTTAACCTTAATAGATAATCTTTATTAAAGCGTTAGTTGTCTTGCCAATTTTTTAAGAATAATCAGGTTTGACTATACTGTTTTAATTATAAAGCCGGAATGATTATAAAAGCTATTTGCGGGGTTAATGTAATTTTTACAAAATGCCGATTTGCTGTGTTTATTCATATATAAAATCTATAAGGAATATTTAGCGGTAAAAACAGCTAAAAACCAGCCTAAAGGTTACATTTTAGACCGTTTAGTTAACAATACAACCCTATATTGGAAACAAAATGTACCCTTGGCATCCGGTTTTTGTCATTAATTTTAAAAAGTGTCACCCTGTATAAAACTGTTCTGCAATCGGTATTTACTAGAGTCTTGACTGGTTTTATCACTTTTTAAATAAAACAGAACAAGCCAAACGTAATCAGCTGCTATTAACAGGAGCCACGGCAAAAATGCAAAAACTGAATGTTCACCTTAATACATGTTTATTAAATAAAAAATAGGAAGTAAACCAGCGCACTTATTGCCTGTTCGCTCCAATTAAGACCGACGGGCTACTCATTACAGATCACCCTCCCTTTTATTACGATTACATTAAACTTTTCTACTTAACTATTTATGATGAAAAACAAGTACCAGTACCAGGATTACCTCATGAGTAATCTAAAAGGTAGCTTTACCAAAGCAGGGCAGATACTGGCGTTTCTAATAGCTTTTATTAGTATGCCCGTTCTTAGCAGCTTTGCCCAGACTGCGCCTACGCGCCACTCCGTTAGCGGTAAAGTTATCTCGACTACCGATAATCAAGGTTTGCCCGGTGTAAGTATCTTAATTAAAGGTACTTCCAATGGAGTAGCTTCTGACGTAAATGGTAACTTTACCTTGGAGGCCGCTAACACCGATGTATTAGTAATTTCTTATATTGGCTATGTAAGCCAAGAGGTTACCGTTGGTAGCAAAACGCAAATCAATATATCTTTAAAAGAAGATGCTAAAGCATTAAACGAGGTAGTAATTACCGGTTACGGCGAAATTAAACGCAGTGATTTAACCAGTGCTCAAACCACCATCGGTGCCGAAGCAATTCAAAAAACTGTAAACACTACCATTGAACAAGCCATTCAAGGTCGGGCTGCCGGGGTTTATGTAACCCAGAATACTGGTCAGCCAGGTGGCGGTGTTTCGGTAAATATCCGGGGTATTAACTCCATTAATGGTACCAACGAACCGCTTTACGTAGTAGATGGGGTGCAGATTCAACCCGGAAACGTTGGTTTTGGCTCTACCAGTTCTTCTAACCCATTAGCTGGCTTAAACCCCGCTGATATTGAAAACATGGAAATTTTGCAAGGGCCTTCGGCTACGGCGCTTTATGGCTCCCGGGGTACCAACGGGGTAGTTTTAATTACTACCAAAAGAGGTAAATCCGGCGACATGAAGATTAACTACGGTTATACCTACTCTTTGCAGGATAAACCGAAACAGGTAGAAGTAATGAGCTTGCAGGAATACGCCCAAATGACCAACGAAATGCGGGTATTAACCGGGGCAACTCCTAACCTTGATTTTCAGGATCCTTCTATTTTGGGCCCTGGTACTAACTGGCAGGAAGCTTTGTTTAAAAGAGCCCCTTTGCAAAAGCACCAATTAAGTTTATCTGGCGGTGGCGAAAAGACCCAGGTTTATGTTTCCGGCGAGTATTTTAATCAGGATGGTATTGCGATTGGTTCGGATTTCAAACGTTATTCTTTCCGTTTAAACGTAGATAATCAGGCGCGTAAATGGCTTAAATTATCTACCAACTTATCGGTAAACCAAACCAACGAAAACCTGTCTTCCACTCAGGAAAATGTTATCTTAACTGCTTTGCAAATGTCGCCGGGTATTGCTGTGGTAAATCCCAATGGTACTTGGGGCGGGGCTGACGAAACCAACGGAGCTGCCGTACAATATACGCCTTTAAACCCGATTGCCATGGCTAACATTGTACAGAACGATTTAATCAGAAGAGGGGTAATTGGAGGTTTAAATGCCGACGTTAATATCTTTAAAGGATTAACTTTCCGGACTTCCGTAAGTGGTAATGCTACTTTTGGCAGATCTAATTATTTTGTGCCGTCTTACCAGATTGGTGGCCGTAACAACCCAACGGCTACTTTAAATGCCGGCAACTCTACTAATACTTACTGGAACTGGAACCAGTTATTACAATACAACACTACTATTGGTAAGCACGCTATTAATGCAATGGCCAGCCACGAATCGCAGTCTGGTAGATACGAAGATATGTCGGGTCAAAGACAAGGCTTTTTATCTAACGATTTTCCGGTGTTAAGAGCGGGTAATACGCAAGGCCAAACCAACAACAGTAACTTAAGCGACTGGTCTTTGGAGTCTTACTTAGGTCGGGTGATTTATACTTTTAACGAGAAATACGTATTGCAAGGTGCTATCCGCACGGACGGTTCTTCTAACTTTGGTCCGGATAACCGTTGGGGCGTATTCCCCTCAGTTTCTGCCGCCTGGAATATTTCCCAAGAACCTTTCATGAAATCACTGCCGATTATTAACGACTTTAAACTTCGTTTTGAAACTGGTTTAACCGGTAACCAAGGTACCGGCGGTATTTATTCGCCAATGACTACTATTCCAACTACCTGGGGATCGGGCTTTGTGGTAGGCCAATACGGCAACCCTGGTTTGCAGTGGGAAGAAACTAAAACCAACAACATCGGCTTTAATATTGCCTTATTGCAGAATCGCATTCAACTGGAAGGTGATTTCTACATCAAGAAAACCGACAACTTGTTAATGACATTGCCTTTACCGGATTATTTAGGTGCTACCGGAAACGGCAGTATTGGTAAACCAACCGTTAACATCGGCTCTCTCGAAAATAAAGGCTACGCTATAAGCTTAAACTCGGTAAACATAAATAAAGGCGGCTTTAGCTGGAATACCAACATTAACGTTTCCGGCTTCCGCCCTAAAGTAACCGAGTTCTATTCGGCATCGGCCATTGTAGAGCGTCAGGCTTGGTTTATGGATTACTTTACGCAACGGGCAGTAGCGGGTCAGGCGCCTTGGCAATTCTATGGTTACATCGAAGATGGTATTTTCCAAACCAGAGAAGAAATTGAAGCCAGCGCTTTGCCTACCGTAAATGGTGTAGAATTACCTATTGAAGTAAGAGACGCAAATGGGACCGTTACCACTCCGGGAGTATCCGTGGGTGATACTAAATACCGCGACATTGATGGTAATGGTGTAATTGACGAAAGAGACCAAACCTTTATTGGTAATCCTTGGCCCAAAACCACTTTTGGTATGACCAATACTTTTAACTACAAAGGTTTTGATTTAACAGTATTGTTAACCGGGTCTTACGGTAATGATGTTTACAATTACGTGCGCTTCTACAATTCCGATCCTAATAACATCAACCTGGGTCAGAATATGATGAAAGATACTTATAACTACGCCCGCGTGGGTGGCGATGCTGCTAACCCGGTATTATTAAACCCCGGCTACGATGTACCGCGGATTTCGGCTACGAACATTAACGGTAACTTCCAGCGGATTACCAGCAAATACGTGGAAGATGGTTCTTATGTGCGGTTGAAAAACGTGCAGATTGGTTATAATATCCCTAAAGCCTTTTTACAAAAACAAGGCATTGTGCAAGGTGCCCGCTTAACTTTTGGTATCCAGAACCTATACACGTTCACCAAATACAAAGGATTTGATCCGGAAGTAGGTGCTTACGTAGGCCGTGATGCGCAGGTAAGTGCTCAAACTATTGGGGTAGATTATGGCCGTTATCCGCTTACGCCGATGTACACTTTTAGTGTAGGGGTTGATTTTTAATTTTTAAAAATGCGCAAAATGTTGAAGATAAATTTAAAAAAATATACAGTTGGCCTGATGCTTTTGGGTTTACTAACCGGCTGTAGCGAAGAATTTCTGGACCGTCCGCCATTGGATAGAATTACGGATGTACAGTATTATAAAACTACCGATCAGGTTTTAATGGCTACCGCGCCTTTGTACAGTGGCGTGTGGTTTGGTTACAACGATAAGGCCGCCGTAGGAATTGGTGATGGCCGGGGCGGAACGTTCTTTTCTCCTTCTTACGAGATGGAACACGTACGTCTGGCCAGTTCTCCTACCCAGGAATCGGTAAATGGCGCCTGGCAATCGTTTTTTAACATTGTGGGTCAATCTAATGCCGTAATAAACAACGTAAATAAGTTTGCCGACCCAGCCGTACCGGAAAATATTAAGTTGCACGCCATCGGCGAAGCCCGTTTTTTCCGGGGTTTAGCTTACTCTTACCTGGTGCAAACTTTTGGTCCGGTGCCGTTATTAGAAGATAATACCAAAGTGCTCACCGACACTTCAATTGCACGCAATACCGTAGAAAGTGTTTGGGACTTTATTATCCGCGATATCCGGTATGCTTCTAAAGTATTACCGGCTAGTCCGGTGCAAAAATCCCGGCTTACCAAATATTCGGCGCAGGCCATGTTATCCCGGATGTTTTTAACCCGGGCCGGTGTTGGCTCAAACGGTACCCGTCGGCAGTCTGATTTAGATAGTGCGGCGTACTATGCTAAGTCGGTAATAGATGCGAATTCATTTAATATGTTGCCTAACTACGAAGATTTGTATTTAACCAAAAACAACGGCAACGAAGAAACTGTAGCCGCTTTGCAGTGGGTTTACAACGGTGGCAGCACTTACTGGGGAGCGCAAAATACGCAACAAGCGTACATGGCTTATTCTTCCAGCATTACCGGTTTTGGCGATGGTTGGGGCGGTGACCATGGGGCTACCATGGATATCCTGAAGTCGTACGAAGAAGGGGATAAGCGGAGAAAAGCTACTTACATGTTCCCGGGCGATGTGTATTCTTATATTACTGAAGAAGTAAACGACCCGAACAAGCCAGGTGCTAAAATTAAACGCCCATTGCAGGTAACTACCGATAACAATGGTGCTGATGCCTTTAAAACCCGGGCTAATATTAAAAAATACGTAGTAGGTCGTCCGGAAGATAACGATGGTAAAGTAGTGCAGATGGGTACCGAAATTCAGACCTATTTAATGCGTTATTCAGAAGTTCTGTTAATTTACGCAGAAGCTATTTTGGGTAATAATGCTTCTACCGCCGATGCCGGCGCTTTAAATGCCTTTAATGCGGTTCGGGTAAGAGCAGGTGTACCGGCGAAAACCGAAATTACCTGGGAAGATATTTACAGAGAAAGACGGGTAGAGTTAGCTATGGAAGGCCAATCGTGGTACGATATCGTTCGCTTGCATTATTATAACCCTACTTTGGCTTTAGATAAACTGAGTAAGCAAGACCGGGGAACTTACCGGATTACGCCAAATGCCAAAGTAAACGCTACTTCCTGGACCATAGAATCAGTTACGCCACAATTCTATTCGGTGAACGAGTCTAGCTTCTTTGTGCCTTATCCGGCCGCTGAACTCAGCCGGGCTCCTAACTTACGGAAAGAACCTGTTCCCTATCAATTTCAATAAAAGCTAATAATCGGTCTGCCTTATAACTCAAGGCAGACCGGTAAAATAAATGATATATGAAGAAGTTTACCATTTTTTCCATCAATCGCCTAAGTTCCTTGCTGCTGTTACTGGTAGCAGGAGTCTTGTTTTCATGCCAGGAGGATGATCCCACCACGCCAGCCGAGGCAAAAGCGGCACCGGTAATTGAGGCTATCCGTTCTATGGATCCCAACAAAGCCGATAGCACTTTTACGCAATCTACTTTAGGCTCAACTATTGTTATTAAAGGGCAAAATTTAGAAAATACCCGGTCTATTACTTTCAACGGGTATAGTGCTTCTTTTAACACGGCTTACGCTTCTAAGAATTACCTGATGGTTCGTATTCCGGAGCAAACGCCAACTGTGGCTACCGCAGCTACTGTTTCGAACAAATTAGTAGTGAGCAATTCCAAAGGAGATGCTACCTTCGACTTTACCGTTCTACCCCCGGTTCCAGAGATTCAAGCCATGAGCAATGAATATGTAAAAGCCGGCGAACCCTTAACCTTGTATGGCAAATACTTTTATTTTGTAAAAGAAGTAACTTTTCCGGGTGGCGTATCAGGTACTAATTTTTCAACTTTACCAGATGGTTTATCTTTAACGGTTACTGTACCAACCGGTTTTGACCCAACAAAAGGAGATGTAATTGTTACCTCCGAAAGTGGTAAATCTTTAGCGAACGCCCGGACCAAGTTATACAGTGTGGGCATGGTAAGTAACTTCGACGATAAAAATCCATTTGGCTGGGGCATACCGGCCAGCAATATCACAAACTCGGCACCGGGCATTAACCCCTTAGAAGGAAAATTTGCTTTAGTGAATATGAGTCTTCCGGGGGCATATGGCTGGTCTAACGACAAAGTAATTAACCTGGCGGATTTTGGAGGAGGCCAAATTTTCCCGACTGATCCGGCTTCCAATTATAACCCGGAAGATCCGATTGCCAATTTCGAAGCGCGTATGGAAGTAGCAGTAGCTAATACAGCATTAGAAGGAATTCAATTGCAGGTAATGACCCAAGAAGCCACCGATAAAGAAATTACCGCGAACATTGATTTAAAAGATTTCGTGCGGAGCACCGATGGCCGTTGGTATACCGTGGCTGTGCCTTTGGCAGACTTAGTAAATGGTAGCACCAAACTGGCGAAGTACGGCGATTTATTAAAAGGAAATAAAGCAGGCGTAAAAAATTACCGGGCAGTAATTATCAATACCAATTCGGCGGATGTACCTGCTACCATTGCCATTGATAACATGCGGATTGTAAATATTACTAAGTAGTAATCTAATTTTTAAAAATTTGATTTTTAGCTAACCAAGCCGTGCAACTAGTAAAAGACAGAAGCTGCGGTTTAGCTACTTTTATCTAAATAGTAAACTAGCCTTGGTACATGAATCAAGGCTAGTTTATTTTTAGCTTGTATTAATTGAATAGGAATACTTTGTGCTAATTAACCGGTTGAAAAATTTAAAATTTTAAAGAATATTGTTTTTCCTTCCTGATCAGCCACTTGGTATAATATTCCGGAATACATTATTTATACAGAAGAACCTTGTTTCAATATGAATAAATTTAAAAAACTTAAATTTGGGGGGAGTTTACTTTTGTTAGTGCCTGCCTTTACCCTCCAGGCTCAACAATCTTCGGAAAATATTCGCCTGAACCAGGTTGGTTTTTACCCGCAGGCCGAAAAGCTAGCCGTGGTGGTGGGCGAGCCTACCAGTAATACTTTTTACGTAAAAACTCCGGATGGTAAAAAAACGGTTTATACCGGTAAATTAACCCCCAGCAAACCCGGCGAATTTTCTAAAAAGCCTACCCGAATAGCTGATTTTAGCGCTTTTAAAACCAATGGCAATTACGTAGTAGATATTCCGGGAGTAGGTTCCTCGTATTCTTTTCAAATCCAGAAAGACGTACATAAAGCGGTAGCGGCGGCTTCTTTAAAAGGTTTTTATTATCAGCGGGTTTCTACGGAGTTGCCCGAAAAATATGCGGGTAAATGGCACCGGCCCGCAGGTCACGCTAAAACTGATAACGAAGTTCAGGTACATCCATCGGCGGTTTCGACGCAGCGACCAGCCGGTACGGTAATCGCCTCGCCGCGGGGTTGGTATGATGCCGGCGATTACAATAAATATATTGTGAACAGCGGCATTACCATGGGTACTTTACTCTCGGCTTACGAAGATTTTTCGGCATACTTTAAAACCCAAAAATTAAATATTCCCGAAAGCACCAATCAGGTGCCCGATATTCTGGACGAAGTGCTCTGGAACTTACGCTGGATGCTGACTATGCAAGACCCGAACGATGGCGGCGTATACCATAAATTAACCAATGCCGCTTTCGATGGGATGATTATGCCGGATAAAGCTGTTAAACCCCGCTACGTAGTACAAAAAGGTACCGCCGCAACTTTAGATTTTGCTGCCGTTATGGCCCAGGCCAGCCGGATTTATAAAAACTTTAACCGAGAACTTCCGGGTCTTTCGGATTCTTGCTTAAATGCGGCGGTAAAAGCCTGGGAGTGGGCCCAAAAGAACCCGAACGTAGTTTACGACCAGGAAGCCATGAACAAGCAGTTTGAGCCCAAAGTAACCACCGGCGCTTACGGCGACCGCGAATTTAACGACGAACTTACCTGGGCCGGTGCCGAATTATACGTAACTACCAAAAAAGACTCTTACTACACTGCCGCTAAAATTAACACCGCTGACCAGCTTACCCTACCTTCGTGGCCGCAGGTAAAAATGCTCGGTTATTATACGCTTGCCCGGTTTAACAAGAATCTAACGCCGATAGCGCAAAAAGATGTACCGGGTATACAAAAGCAATTGGTGCAGTTCGCCGATGATTTATTAGCGGGTGCCGCCGAGCGAACCTACCGTACAGTAATGGGTAAAACCGAAAAAGATTACATTTGGGGCAGCAGTGCGGTAGCGGCTAACCAAGGGATTGCTCTGATTCAGGCTTATAAATTAACTTCAGACAAAAAATACCTGCAAGGAGCACTCGGGAACCTCGATTACTTGTTGGGCCGCAATGCCGTGGGCTATTCGTTTTTAACCGGTTTCGGGAAGAAATCTACCATGCACCCGCACCATCGGCTTTCCGTAGCGGATGGCGTGGAGGAACCTGTACCTGGTTTACTATCTGGTGGCACCAACGCCCGTGCCAAAGAACAAGATAAATGCGCGGGCTACACCGCCACATCGCCTGATGAGGTGTATATTGACCACGATTGCTCTTACGCTTCCAACGAAATTGCCATTAATTGGAATTCCCCGTTTGTGTACTTAGCTTCGGCAATCGATGCTTTACAGAATCAAATAGGTACTGTTGCCACCAAGTAATCCAGAAATTTAAAAATTTAAAATTTTAAAAATATACCCCTGGTTCATCCGCGCAATCAGGGGTATATTTATATAGCGGCTCCGGGGAATTAATCCGTCCAGAAAAGTATTTAGCAAAGAAGAAACCCGAATTATCTGATTTTTAATGCCGTTTAGTAGTCGTAGCTCCTTTTTAGTTTTATTAAGCATTGTTGGCTTTTTAAGTAGTTGTACCAAAAAGGAGCAAAGTTTAGCCGATCGTAATACCCAGCAGGAGGTACCTCAGAATCCATTATTTACGTTATTAGCGCCCGAAAAAACCAACGTACATTTTACCAATTCTTTAACCGAAAGTATGTACGGCAATGTGCTGATGTACCAGTACTTTTACAACGGTGGTGGCGTAGCAATAGGCGACCTAAACAACGACGGTTTACAGGATATTTACTTTACGGGTAACATGACACCCAACCGCTTGTACCTAAATAAAGGCAACCTGCAGTTTAACGATGTTACCGAACAAGCAGGGGTGACCGGCCGGCCCCAAACCTGGAAAACCGGGGTGACCATGGCCGATGTGAACGGGGATAACCTATTGGATATTTACGTTTGCTACTCCGGAAACATGCCCCCCGAAGCCCGAATAAACGAACTATTTATCAACCAGGGGCCGGATGCGAGTGGTAATCCACGTTTTCTGGAGCAAGCTCGGGAATATGGATTGGCCGATTCTTCTTTCAGTACCCACGCTACCTTTTTCGACTACGACCGGGATAATGACCTGGATTTATTTCTGCTGAACCATAATCCGCAGTTATTTCGCAACCTCGACGATATTACCATTGCGGAGATTAAAAAACACCCGGAGCCCAACATGCGGGTGAAATTATTTCAAAACGATAAGGGGCATTTTAAAGATATTTCCGATAAAGCCGGTTTTGTCAACTCGGCCTTTACTTACGGCTTAGGCGCCGGAGTGGCTGACATCAACCAGGATGGCTGGCCCGATATTTACGTTTCTAACGATTATTCGGCCCCCGATTACCTGTACATTAATAATGGCAATGGCACCTTTACCGACAAATTAAAATCCGGCATTGGGCATACGCCCATCTACTCCATGGGCAATGATGTAGCCGATTTAAATAATGATGCGCTAGCTGATATTGTTACCCTGGATATGCTGCCCGAAGATAACCGGCGGCAGAAGCTGTTGTTTGCCCCGGATAACTACGAACATTTTAATCTCTTTTTACGGGTCGGGTTTCATTACCAGTACATGCGCAACATGCTGCAACTCAATAACGGCGATGGTACCTTTAGCGAAGTGGGCCAGTTAAGCGGTATATCCAACACCGACTGGAGCTGGGCACCCTTAATTGCGGATTACGACAACGATGGCTGGAAAGATCTTTTTGTTACCAACGGTTTTCTGCGCGACTTTACCAACATGGATTTTATTAAGTACCGGGGCGATTTCTTGCAGCAAAAAGCCGGCAATGTAAGCGAGCAAGATATGATGGCGCTGGTAAAAAGCATGCCTGCATCGAACGTGGTAAACTATGTTTTTCAGAATACCAATGGCGTGCAGTTTCAGAATAAAAGCTGGGCTTGGGGTTTAAATAAACCTTCTAACAGCAATGGCGCCGCTTACGCCGACCTGGATAATGACGGCGATTTGGATTTGGTGGTGAATAACGTAAACCAACCGGCTTTTATTTACCAGAATCACAATGAGAAATTTTTAAAAAATAATTATTTACAGCTTAAGCTACAAGGCAGCGGTAAAAATACAGCCGGCATAGGAGCAAAAATATGGGTGTATGCTCAAGGCAAAAAACAATATTTAGAGCAAATGCCTTCCCGCGGATTTCAGTCGAGTGTATCGCCGGTGCTGCACGTAGGTTTAGGAGCCAGCACCAAGGTAGATTCGGTGCGGGTAGTTTGGCAAAGTGGTAAGCAGCAGGTATTGCGCCAGGTTAAAGTTAATCAGGTACTAAATTTAAAGGAAAGCGATGCCCTAAACCGTTACGTACCAGTTCCGGAAAAAACTTCTCCTGTTTTTCAAGCAGTATCTTCGCCGTTTGCTTTTACGCATCAATCCAATAACCTAAACGATTTTAAACGGCAGCCGCTTTTAGTAAATCCTTTGTCTTTTAGTGGCCCTTGCCTGGTAAAAGCCGATGTAAATGGCGATGGTTTAGAAGATGTATTTGTTGGCGGCAGTGCCGGACAAGCCAGCCAATTATACCTGCAGCAAAAAAGTGGTAAGTTTATTCTGAAGCCCAACCCGGATTTTGCTTCGGATAAGAACAGCGAGGACGTAGACGCTTTGTTTGTAGATGTAAACCAGGATAATAAACTGGACTTGTACGTGTGCAGCGGAGGCTACAATAACTTTACACCGGACGACCCTTTACTCCAAGACCGCCTGTATTTAGGTGATGGAACCGGAAATTTTAAAAAAAGCGAACAAGCTTTACCGGTTATGCTTACCAGTACCAGTTGCGTGCGGGCCAGCGATATCAACCACGATGGAGCCATGGATCTGTTTGTAGGTGGCCGGGTTATTCCGGGCCGGTACCCCGAAGCGCCCCGCAGTTACGTTTTAATAAATAATGGTAAGGGCCAGTTCACCGACCAAACCGGAAATATAGCGCCCCAACTCGCACGTTTGGGTTTAATTACGGATGCTGCCTGGGTGGATTTAAACCAGGATAAAACGCCAGAATTGGTGGTGGTGGGGGAGTGGCTACCGGTAACGGTGTTTAGTAATAAAAACGGCAAGCTCACCGATAATACCTCAAGGTTTTTTACAAAATCGTACCGGGGCTGGTGGAACAAGCTGGTCGTGGGTGATTTTAATCAGGATCAACAGCCCGATTTGCTTATTGGCAACCTGGGACTTAACAGCCAGTGTAAAGCTACGGAAAAACAACCCGCCGAATTAGTTTACAAAGATTTTGACGATAATGGTTCGGTAGATCCGATTTTGTGCTTGTACCTGCAAGGTAAGAGTTACCCTTACGTGAGTCGCGACGAGTTACTCGACCAAATCAGCATGATGCGCACCCGCTTCCCGGATTACAAAAGCTACGCCGATGCCGGCTTATCGGATATCTTTACCCCGGAAGAACTACAAGGCGCTAATAAGTTAAAGGCTAATTGGTTAAGCACCAGTTTGTTTTTGAGCAGTCCGCAACATACCTGGCAACCAGTTACCTTGCCCATAGAAGCGCAGTTTGCCCCGGTTTACGCTATCAGTACTTTGGATTATAACCACGATGGCCAATTAGATGTGTTGCTGGCCGGTAATCAGAACCAGGCCCGGTTACGGTTTGGGAAAGCCGATGCCAATTATGGCGTGTTGTTACAAGGATTGGGGTATGGGAAATTTGCCTATGTGCCGCAGCCACAATCGGGTTTGCAGTTACGCGGCGATGTACGAAATATTATAACGGTAAACGGAACTATGTTGGTGGGGGTAAATCAACAACCCATTATGGCTTATAAGTTAAATAGGAAAACGCCGGTTATTACCGCAAAAAAGTAAGCCCGGAATGAAGTCTTAAATTATTGATTGCAAATAAACTAGTATCTTTAAGGCTGCAGAATCCGGTAAATTTAATTATACAGGCTTCAGAATTTTACTTGTACTGATTGCTTAAATGACAAATTTTTTAAAATTTCTTGTTGCATTAACTTTCCTTTTTGGATGCGCCCCGAAACAAGCGGAACCGCAGTTTAAAAGTCAGCAAATTAGCCAAGTGTTGGCCGAGATGACGGATATTATGGTGCACGATGTTACCAATCCGCCCTTGGCGGCCCGCTTTTTTTCTTACGCTTGTCTGGCCGGTTACGAGGTAGTGGCGCAAAATGATAGCGCCAGCCCCAACATGCACGGAATATTAAATAAATACCCCCAAATAGAAAAACCGGCGGTAACTGGTTATTCGTACCAGTTAAGCGCTTTATTGGCCATGATGGAAACGGCCAAAAAGATGCAACCTTCGGGCACTTTGTTAGATAAGTACGAACAGCAATTCCTATACTCTTGTCGCCAGCAAGGCATTTCGGAAGAAGTAATTACCGCTTCGTTAAATTATGCCCAGGCTATCAGTAAAAATATGCTGGCCTATGCCAAAGCCGATAAATACAACCGCATCAGTAATTATCCCCGGTATACGCCCTCAAACCAGGATGGTACTTGGTACCCAACACCGCCCGGCTATTTTGCTCCGGTAGAGCCTTATTTTAACACCATTCGTTCGTTTACCCTGGATACCTGCGTGCAGTTTAAACCCGCGCCTCCAGTGGCTTTTTCCACAGATAAAACGTCGGCGTTTTTTAAATTGATGCAGGAATGTTACCAGGAAGGGGTTGACTTGCCCAAGGACCACCGGGAAGTTGCGGCTTTCTGGGATTGCAATCCGTTTGCGTTGCAAGATAACGGGCACATGCTGGTGGGCATGAAAAAAATATCACCGGGAGCGCATTGGCTAGGGATTACGGGTATTGCCTGCCAACAAGCCCAAGTGCCTTTTGCCAAAGCCATGCAAATAAATACCTTGGTTTCTATTTCGTTGATGGACGGTTTTTTAGCTTGCTGGGACGAGAAATTCCGGAGTAATCGCATTCGCCCGGAAACGGCCATCCGCAAATACATTGATCCGCAATGGAAACCCCTTCTGCAAACGCCACCTTTTCCGGAATATTTAAGCGGCCATTCTACTATTTCGTCGGCGGCCGCGGTGGTTTTAACGCATTACTTAGGCGATAATTTTAAATATATCGATACCGTAGAAGTGCGGTTTGGTTTGCCCGCCCGGGAGTTTAAGTCTTTTCAACAGGCAGCCGATGAAGCCGGTATTTCGCGGTTTTATGGCGGTATTCACTTTCGCGATGCCATCGATAATGGCCGTTTGCAAGGTTTACAGGTGGGCGAGTGGGTAGTAAATAAGGTAAATAAAAAGCCAGGTACATTAGCCGCGGCCAAAACCAAATAGTTGCGTTTAGCCAAATTGTAGAATTGGTAAATCTGATAAATAAGTTATCTTTCGCAATTTAACTTACTTATTAGAATGACTAATTTTTTAAAAATTATATTCTTTGTACCCTTTATAAGCTTTATTCTTACTATTACTGTCTTGTTTAAGGTTCAGGCGCAGGAGCTAGCAAAAAACGAAGCCTTGCTGTTTGCATATTTTAAAGGTAACGGCGACGGATTACATTTTGCTGCCAGCACCGACGGCCTGCATTGGTCGGCTTTAAAAAACGACAGTATCTTTCTAAAACCCCAGCTTAGTCCGGATAAACTCTTGCGTGATCCCTGCATTATTAAAGGGCCGGATAACTTGTTCCACATGGTCTGGACGGTGAGTTGGAACGCCAAAGGAATTGGGTATGCCAATTCTCCGGATTTAATTCATTGGTCGGAGCAGCAGTATATTCCGGTGATGGAGCACGAAGCAGGCGCCCGCAACAGTTGGGCTCCCGAAATAACTTATGATCCCAGGCAAAAGCAATACATTATCTACTGGGCCACTACCATTACCGGTTTGTACCCGGAAACCCAATCGAAAGAAGAAAACGGGTACAATCACCGGATGTATTATACCACTACCGCCGATTTTAAAAAATTTAGTCCGACCCAACTGTTATACGAACCAGGGTTTAACGTAATTGATGCCACCATTGTACCCAATGGTACCGAATACCTGATGTTTTTGAAAGATGAAACCCGGGAACCACCCCGGAAGAATCTGCGGATTGCCCGGAGCAAAAACCTGACGGGGCCTTACAGTGCCGCCGGACCACCCATTACCGGTAAATACTGGGCCGAAGGACCTACTGCTTTAAAATTAGGCAAAAACTGGATGGTGTATTTCGATAAATATACTGAAGGCAAAATGGGCGCCGTTACCTCGCCGGATTTAAAAAACTGGACGGATGTTTCAGCTAAAATTACTTTTCCGGCGGGCGTGCGACACGGAACAGTTTTTAAAGTTACCCGCCAAGAATACGAAAATTTAAAAAAGCTGTAAATTTAGCTTAAACTCCTGCGCAAGCTTTATCTATCTAAAATCGGCTGCTATAATTTGCGGGTGCATGTTGCTAGCTTCGCACTTTCCGGTAAAGATTCGCGTTACGCTAGTACTTTCTGGCACTTACTTATGCACGCACAAAGATTGGTTGCCCTGGGCAAAGTAAACCGCAAGGAAAGCCCGTTTCTTACTTCAGCATGAATTTTAAATTTTTTCTGTTTTTTCTACTTGGTTTAATCTCTTTCCAGCCTATAATGGCGCAACCCGGCCAGTATAAATTTACCCGGATTGCCAACGATAAAGGTTTAAGCAATAATCAGATTAATTGTATTTTAGAAGACAGCCAGGGCTTTTTGTGGTTCGGTACCATGACCGGTTTAAACCGGTACGATGGAACTACTTTTAAGACATTTCGCCACGATAGCCGGGATAAAACAACCCTGCCTAATAATTACATCCTTTCGATTTATGAAGGGCCGGAGCAAACTATTTGGGTAAATACTAGGGCGGGTTTAAGTATTTATAATCCCGTAACCGAATCGTTTGAACCTAACCTGCGCCGCTGGATGCAAAAATACGCCCTACCCGATTCGGCGATTACGAAAGTAGTAAAAGATCTGGCGGGTAATTTTTGGTTTGTGCACAATACGCAAGGCTTGTACCAATACAATCCTAAAAATAAGCAAACCCAGACTTTTACCAATCAGGCAAACGCGCAATCGGCATTGCACTCCTCCCAGTTATCCGATTTAATTCAGGACAATAAAGGAAATTTCTGGGTAATTTACCGCGATGGTATGCTGGAAAAACGAAGTAGCTCCAATTGGGCATTGCTTTACTCTTCGCACTACGTGCGGCCCGCTACCGCCGGAACAGAACAAAACTTTAAGCTTTTCGCCGACGATGCGGGCGATATTTGGATTTACCAGGAAGAAGTACCCCTGGGAGTTATTTACTTAAATTCTAAAAATTTAAAATTTAGCCGTTACCATCGGCAATCGCAAAGCCTACCTTTAAATAATGACCTGGTGCGCAGCATTGTGCAGGAGCAAAATGGCAAAATCTGGATTGGTACTGATCATGGTGGCGTAAACGTGATTGACAAGAAAAAAAATACAATTGAGTACCTGCTGCAAAACCTGGACGAAGAACAAAGTATCAGCCAGAATAGCATTTATGCTTTGTACCGCGACAAGGCCAATATTATCTGGATTGGTACTTACAAGGCCGGCATTAGTTACTATCATCCCAACAGCAATAAGTTTCCGGTTTACCGGTATCAGGCAGCAAACCCGGCCAGTTTACCTTACAACGATGTGAACCGGTTTGTAGAAGATGCTCAAGGCAATATTTACATTGGCACCAACGGGGCCGGCTTGCTTTATTTTAACCGGGCCACCAACCGTTTTACGCAGTTTACGCATAACCCGCACGATAAAAATAGTTTAAGCAATAACGTAATTGTAGGCATGCACCTGGATAAGCAGCAAAACTTGTGGTTGGGTACTTATTACGGCGGTTTAAATAAGTTTGATGGTAAAACTTTCACCCATTACCAGCATCAGGCCGATGACCCGCATAGCTTAGCCGACGACCGGGTTTGGGAAATCTACGAAGATTCTAAGAATAATTTGTGGGTAGGTACTTTGGGCGGCGGCCTGGACTTACTGGACCGGCAAACCGGGAAATTTCAACATTGCCGGGCTAACGCGCCGGGTTCAATCCATTCGGATTATATTTTTTCTATTACCGAAGATAAAGTTGGCAATTTATGGGTGGGCACCGCTTACGGAGTAGATAAAAAAGACCATCGAACGGGCAAGTTTACTCACTACGTAAATAATAACAACAACCCCCAGGGCTTAAGCAGCAACAATGTTGTTACGGTTAAAGAAGATAGCCGCGGCTTAATCTGGATTGGCACGAACGAAGGATTAAATATTCTGGACCCGCTTAAAAATAAGATTTACAGTTTCCGCCAGGAAAACGGATTGCCCGATAATGCCATCCAGGGTATAGTAGAAGACGATCAGCAAACCATGTGGCTTTCCACGCAGAACGGTATCTCTAACGTAAAAGTCTGTAAAGCAACAACCAACGCAGGCTACACCCTCCAATTTAAAAATTACGATGTTTCGGATGGCTTGCAGGACAAAGCTTTTAACGACAACGCTTTTCTGAAAACCAGGTCCGGCGATTTACTTTTTGGTGGTAGTAACGGTTTTAACCTATTTCATCCGGGTAAGCTGGGAGTAAACAAACAAGCACCGGCCGTGGTTTTAACCAGTTTTCAGTTGTTTAATCAACCAGTAAAGCCCGGCGCTACAGTTCATGACCGGGTACTTTTAACCAAGGCCATAAACCAACTGCCCGAAATAACCTTGCATCATCACGAGAATATGTTTACCATTGGTTTTGCGGCTTTAAACTTTTTGCAACCCGAAAAAAATCAATATGCTTACCAACTAGAAGGTTTTAATGAGCAATGGTTAACCGTAGATAATAAATTGCACCGGGTTACTTTTACCAACCTGGATCCTGGTACCTATACTTTCCGGGTTAAAGCTACGAACAACGATGGCCTCTGGAACCCCAAAGGCGCGGCTTTAAAAATTACGATTCTGCCCCCGTTCTGGAAAACCAACCTGGCACTGGGGATATATATATTGCTGATAATATTGGCTTTGTGGCTGGCCCGGCAAATAGTACTGGGACAAGAAAGGCTGAAGTACAAATTAGCCCAGGAGCGCTTAGAAGGCCAGCGCCGCCATGAACTGGATATGCTTAAAATTCGGTTTTTTACCAATATCAGCCACGAGTTTCGCACGCCGCTTACTTTAATTTTATCACCTTTAGAAAAATTACTAAAAGAAAATAGTAGCCCGGGCGAGCCAAACAAACAATTACAACTTATTTACCGCAATGCCCGCCGGTTGTTAAATTTAGTTAATCAATTGCTCGATTTCCGGAAAATGGAAGTTCAGGAAATTGCCTTACATCCTACGCCGGTAGATGTTATTCCTTTTATCCGCGATATTGTTTATTCTTTCTCGGACATTTCAGAAAATAAGAATATTCAACTCACTTTTCAGGCTACGGTAGCGCACCTGCAAACCCATCTGGACCAGGATAAACTAGAGAAAATACTGTTTAACTTGCTTTCTAATGCCTTTAAGTTTACCCCTGAAGGCGGCAAAGTTTCGATAGAAGTAACGGTAGCCGATTTTACTACCGATGTAGAACGCAAAAATCTGGTTATACAGGTAAAAGATACCGGTATTGGAATTCCGGCAGAAGATCAGGAAAAAGTATTTCAGCGCTTTTTTCAAAGCGATTTACCGGGTTCTATCATTAATCAGGGCAGTGGCATTGGTTTGGCCATTACCAAAGAATTCGTGAAACTGCACCACGGCCAGATTACCATGCAAAGCTTGCCCGGCCAGGGAACCTGTTTTACCATTATGTTGCCAGTAGTACAGGAAGAAGTAATTTTACCCGAAATTAGCCCGGCCGCCAGCGAGGTTCGGGTTTTAAGCGCCCTGGCATCAGCAAATCAAACAACTTTTAAAAATGAAAATAACCGGAAAAAACCGGTGGTACTACTTGTAGAGGATAACGAAGATTTCCGGTTTTACCTAAAAGATAATTTGCGGGTTTTTTACCGGGTAGAAGAAGCAACAAACGGCAAACAAGGCTGGAACCAGGCTGTTTCGCTGCTCCCGGATTTAATTGTGAGTGATGTAATAATGCCCGAAATGGATGGCATGGCTTTAAGCCGGAAATTAAAAAAAGATTCCCGCACAGCCCATATTCCGGTTATACTTTTAACGGCCAACGCTACCGAAGAACAACGCCTGCTTGGCTACGAAACCGGTGCCAGCGACTACATAACCAAGCCATTTAATTTTGAAATTTTACTTTCCCGGATAAAGAATTTAATGGGGCAACAAGCGGCTTTTCGTACGGCTTTAGAGCATAAATTAGAAGTAAAACCTCAGGATATTGCCATTACGCCGCTCGACGAAAAACTGATTCAAAAAGCCGTGGCCTTTACCGAAAAGAATATTGCCAACCCCGATTTTTCGGTAGAAGAGCTTAGCCGCGAACTAGGCATGAGCCGGGTTTACCTGTATAAAAAACTAACGGCCATTACGGGCAAAACGCCCCTGGAATTTATCCGGACGGTACGTTTAAAACGAGCCGCGCAGCTTTTAAGCCAAAGCCAGCTTACCGTAGCCGAAGTAGCCTATGAAGTAGGATTTAACAATCCGAAATATTTTACTAAGTACTTTAAACAAGAGTTTAACGAGTTGCCCTCGGCATTTGCGGCGGGAAAACGCGTAAAAGTTTAATCAATAATAAAAGCAATTAGTACTTAAAATTTTTAAAAAATCTGCTGCGGGGGTTACTGGTGTTCTTTTATAATACTTTACATAGCTAGTTGCGCATCCTTAACAGATCGCTTATATTTGAGTAAAAATAGCTTCCCCGCAAACAAGGTTTTAGCACTCAGGTTGTTGTTACATTTTTCCTTTAATCTATTCAGGCGAATCTCCGGGATTTATTGTTAAATTTACTCTTATTACACCTATCAAATCAAAATCCTTATAATTTACATATCTGTATTATTTTAGCAATTTTAGTATACTTTTTGTGCAATAAAACTTCTAATAGCTGTTATCCCTGTTCCCGCATTGTGCGTAAATAAAGCACCGGAATTGTTCCATTGGTTATTAAGTTTTGCCTTCACGTGATTTTTAAATAATATGAAAAAAATTTACCCTTGTTTATTCTTATTAGGTTGTCTTCTGAGCAGTTTGTCCTTGCAAGCTCAAACTGCTAAAAATATTTATCTAGGCTCGGTTAAGGAGGTAAAAGCGGCGTTTAAAGCTAATAATAAAGCCCGGCTTACCGCTGCTACTGCTAATAATATCCGCTATGTTATTCCTGGTCAACACCCCTTGCTCTTGTCGGTGAAAAACGCCGCCAAACTAGCTGAAAGTGAATTATTCACGGGCTCTGCAGGTACAGGTAAAAACAATAGTTTTTTTCTGAAAGTGAGTAAAAATAACTTATTCGGATATGTTGTTTTAAAAGATGAAAAAAGAGCTTACCAGTATACTTCCACTTCTACTGGCGCAGCTTATCTGCAAGAGGTAGATATAGATAAAGTTATTTGCTTTGACTACGAGCCTTTTAAAAGTAAAACTACCACGGTACCGAGCCAAACAGCTGCCCTTGCTGCTGCCGCTATTCCGGATTTGCAAAGTTTCCCTGGGGCCAAAGCGGTTGTTTACCTTGATTTTGATGGCGGTAAAGAAATTAATCCGTACTGGAACGATGGAAAAGCAATTGATGCTAAACCAGCTAATTTATCGCAGGCAGAAATAGTAGAAGTATGGAAGTTAATCAGCGAAGATTACCGGCCTTTTGTAATTAATATAACTACCAGTAAAACGGTGTATAAAAATGCCCCGGCTAACCGCCGCATGCGCGTTATTTTTACGCCTACCGATGTGGCCTATCCCGGGGCAGGTGGCGTAGCATGGCCAACTTCTTTTACCTGGGGCGATGATACTCCTTGCTGGGTTTTTAATAGTGGCATTAAAGGCGCCGGCGAAGCTGGTTCGCACGAAATTGGCCATACCTTAGGGCTAAGCCACGATGGCAGAACATCACCGGCAGAAGAGTATTACGAAGGACAACAGTCTTGGGCACCTATTATGGGTGTAGGCTATTACCGCAGCCAGGTGCAGTGGAGTAAAGGCGAGTACGCCAAGGCTAACAATAAGGAAGACGATTTAAAAATAATTACAACCCAAAACGGGTTTGGTTACCGCACCGACGATCATGGAAACTCTACTGCCAACGCCCGGCCATTGGTAGCATCCAGCACGGGAGTGGTGTTGGCCTCCGATAACAAAGGAATTATAACCACGCAATCCGACCAGGATGTTTTCTCGTTTACGGTAGGGAGTGGTTCTATCAACCTGCAGGTAAAACCCACATCCGAGTACACCAATTTAGATTTATTACTCACCCTTAAAAATAGCAGCGGCGCCACCGTAGCCACCGTGCCATACAACTCCCAGGACCAAGTGGCCGAATTAACGCCTTTACTCCCGGCGGGCACTTATTATTTGTATGTGGCGGGCGTTAAAGGCGAGCAAGGCGCTAATTCAGATTATAGTTCTTTAGGCGAATACGCTATTTCGGGTAGTTTGTCGGCTACCTATTGTACCCCGGTGGTAACGGGTGGGTGCAAAAGCGATTACATTAATGATTTCCGGTTTAATACCTTAACCAATACCAATTCAGGTTGTAACGGGCAAAAAAATGCTTATACTGCTTACGCACCAACCGGTTCTTTAACCACGCAGGTTTACCGGGGGCAAACGTACACCATCAGTATGAAAGGCGGGGCGTACTACCCCGAAGGTTTTGGGGTTTGGATTGATTACAACAACGATAACGACTTTAATGATCCGGATGAATTTGTATACCAATCTCCTAATCCAGAATTTGGCGTGACTTATAACGGCAAAATTACTATTCCGAAAACCGCCACTACCGGTAAGCGCCGGATGCGGGTACGGGCTAAATACTACGAAATGGTGCAGAAAGATGAGTTTTGCTCGCCATTTGAAGTAGGGGAAACCGAAGATTATACCATTACCATTGCCAATGCTGTGGTAGCTACCCAATGGGATTTACGGTATGGCGGCTCCGGTACCGAAGGGCTATCCGAAACTATTAAAACCACCGATGGCGGTTATTTATTGGCGGGCTATTCCAACTCTGGTATTAGTGGCGATAAAAGTCAGGCGGGTAGAGGCAACAACGACTATTGGGTGATTAAAATAGATGCTGCCGGTAAAAAACTCTGGGATCAGCGGTACGGCGGTAGCGGGCACGATTATTTAAATCGGGTTATTCAAACCCAAGATGGGGGGTATCTGCTGGCTGGTAGCTCCGAATCGGGATTAAACGGCGATAAAAGTCAGGCGAGCCGCGGTGGCCGCGATTACTGGATTGTAAAAATATCTAGTTCCGGGGCGAAGCAATGGGACAAACGCTTTGGCGGTAGCGGGTACGACGAACTGAAAAAAGTTATTCAACTTTCTTCGGGTGAGTATGTGCTGGGTGGTTTCAGCGATTCGCCGGCTGGGGGCGATAAAAGCCAGGGAAGCCAAGGTGGTCGCGATTACTGGTTGGTTAAAGTGAGTAACGCGGGTACTAAAATCTGGGATAAGCGGTACGGCGGTAACTTAGCGGATGTTCTGGAAAACTTTGCGCTGACCAGCGACGGGGGATTTCTGCTAGGGGGGCATCTTTATCCGGGCAAAGCGGCAATAAAAGCCAGGCCGGTAGAGGTGGAGAAGATTTCTGGCTCGTACGGACTGATGCAAAAGGCAATCAATTGTGGGATAAACGGTACGGGGGCAGCCGCGACGACCATCTGTATTCTATTAGCAATTTACCGAACAATGAATATTTAATAGCTGGTTTTAGCTCCTCCGGCAAAGACGGAGATAAGAGCCAGGCTTCGCAGGGAGGTAAAGATTTTTGGATGGTGAAGGTAAACAGCAGCGGAACGAAGCTGTGGGATAAACGCCTGGGTGGCAGTGGCGACGAAGAACTCCGGACGGTAGTTCGTAACTCCGACGGCAGCCTGTTGTTAGCCGGTAAATCTTCTTCGAATGCCAGCGGCGATAAAAGTCAGAGCAGCCAGGGAAATTCGGATTTCTGGGTCGTAAAAACAAGCAGCGATGGTACCAAGCAATGGGATAGACGTTTTGGTGGTAGCGGGGCCGAAGAGCTCCGGAATGTGCTGGTAACCGCCGACAGCGATTATTTATTATGTGGGCGCTCTGAATCAGGGATAAGTGGCGATAAAACACAAAACAGCTACGGCAACAGTGATTACTGGCTAATTAAAATGGATGCTATTATGCCAAACGCTAACAGCGTAGCGCAAAATACCGGAGCAGCCATGCCGGCGGCACCTGTAAACAAGCTTGGTCAGATAGAAAATGCCGTTGTTGGTTTAACCGCTTATCCAAACCCTTTTGCAGATCAATTAACCGTAAGCTTTGTTCCGGAGCAATCCGGGCCGGTTCAAGTGCAGTTGTATAATGGCCTTGGCCGGCAGGTAGCTACCCTGTACCAAGGCGAAGCTGTAGCTGGCAAGCACTACACCTACACCTGGCAACCTTCCGGGCAAATGAGTTCCGGAATGTATATTGTGCGGGTAACAACCGCTGGTAAAAGCTATCAGCAAAAAGTTATTCTGCAGCAATAATTATTTAAAATTTTAAAAATTTAAAAAATCCCCATTCTTGCTAACAGCAAGAATGGGGATTTTTTGTTTTTCGATACAACATTTAGTAGTAGTTGCATACCAGTGATGAAGCAAGATAAGCCTGATTCTAGATCTCTAAACTTTGCTTTTTTAAAAATCTAACTTTTAATGAATTACGTTTATTGTTTTACTGATTTCCTTAGAAAAATAAAAAAATAATATGTGAAAAATACTGAAGCGCATAATTACGGATGAGTTATTAGGCTTTTTCGTAGAAAAATTGTGGTTTAATTAGAACAAATAATTTATATTTACAGTATTAATACTTATAATGAACTAATTACGACGCTCTAAATCTACGCTTATGGTTGTTTTAATGGATACTATTCGAGGAAGTAACGCCCGGGTACCGAAAGATTTGTTGTTTTGTTCTGATTACGTTGAGATTTGGTATGATGCTGAGCATCAGTGGATTTATGTGGATTGGATAGGTTCGCAAAACTTACATACCATACAACAGGGGAGTCAGAAAATTTTAGGTTTTTTGAAAGAAAAAAACTGCAGTAAAATTTTAAATAATAACCACCAGGTGAAAGGCCCGTGGCTGGATGCCTGTTATTATGTGGCCGACGAGTTATTACCGCAACTTACGGAGGCCGGCTTAAATTATTTGGCCTGGATTCAATCTCCTAACCCGTACAGCCAATACTCTACCGAACAAACATTAGAAGCTACTAGTCTGGCCATTAAAAATCAAATTAGTACGTTTCAATCATTACCAGTTGCTAAAGAATGGTTAAAGTCTGTTTGTTAAAACTAATTTTTAAAATTAGTAACTAACCTGTAGTTACAAACCAAGAACGCCGGTACTTAATACCGGCGTTCTTGGTTTTATAGTTTGGTATTGGCTTGTAATCACTAAGTTATTTAACTATCAGCCAGGTATTAGCTATGTTATACGGGGCTTCCAGTACTATTTTGTAAAAATTAGATGGCCTAGAAGTTAAGTTAATGGTGGCTTTCTGGTCTTTTACGCGAACTGTTTTCATAAGCTTATATTCATCTTGGCCCCCGGTTTTATAGTTGTTAGTGGTGCTTACCCAAATTTTAACATCTCCCTTTGGGTCCAAAATCTGCCAGCTTATATCCAGTTTATTATTTTGCACTGAAGCAGTGGGTTTGACAATAGAAACATTACCAATAAAAGAGACGCCATCTACTTCCATTTCATTTTGTTGGGGAATAGAAATTTTTAAAAAACGGGCCAGGCTAGGCATAATATCTACAATACCGGGTTGCTGCTTAAAGTGCGCGTTTAAATCTTTGGCGTTGGTGGTGATCCAGGTGGTACGTTCGCGGTCTGATTGCCCGCCGTGGTGCTTGCCCTGGGCATCGCGGCCGTGGTCGGTGGTAATTACGATGAGCCAATCTTCGGGGTAGTTTTGCTGGCGGTGTTCAATGGCCTGCCAAATGCGCCCGATCTGGTTATCGGCTATTTCAACAGCCTGGTATAATTTTTCATCGTCGCCGTAGCGGTGGCCCATATCGTCGGGATACTCCAGGTACACCCAGGATAAGTCCGGGGCTTCAGCGCGAATATAACGGGCGGCTTCGTTGGCTACATGTTCATCAATCTGGTGGATGTAGTTGTGTTCTTTATCGTGCGGAAATTGAATTGTATCCAGCTCAAAGCCATCGATGTGATAATCTAATTGCAAATTTCGCGTTTGGGGCAAGCCTTCGCCGATTAATTTAGTGCGGTTATCGAGCCAGGTAGAATAAACAGCGGTCTTTTTCTCGGGGTACTGCGTTTTGAATAACCGGAAAATAGTAGGATAATAGTAGTTAGGAGCCGAAATTTCATTGTCCCAAACATTATGTTTGTTTACCCAGGTGCCGGTTAGTAAACTATTATAACCTACGGCGGATATAGTAGGCGTTTCGGAATAGCCGCCTCGTTGGCCACCCACGTAGGCTCGGGTGTAGCCGCCCAAAGCCGCAATTTTATTTAGATTAGGGGTGTTTTGTTTTTCCAGCACATCCGCCGAAATACCATCCACAATAATAAATACCGCTTTCTTCTGGCGGTTTTGGGCAATTGCCTTGTTGCTGGTATTGGGCCCCGTACAAATAAGGAGTGCCACGAGTACGTATATAAAATGTAAATGCATGAAAGTAACGATTGCCTTGGTACTTACTAAGTTTTATACTGGCTACAAAGCTAAGTTTTTTAAATAAACAGCCTAACGGCTTACCCGGTACTTTATTTCGGTAAGTTTATGAGTTTCCGGTTAATGCATTTTAAAAATATGTTAGTTTGCCTCTTCTATTTGATATTCTAAAATTAGTATAGCCAGCTTATTATAACATGGCACTTAGCGCGTAGGCTTGGTTTAAGATAATCTTTGCGCTTGGCAGACTAGGCCTTGATTTTTAACGGGTTTATTCATTTTTATCAGTAGCAAAAATCGGATATTAAAGGATTGTTATGTTTTTTTTAAATTTTAGTAATCTGAAAGTTAATCTTTTGTAAATTTTAATTTGATTTTAAAACCGTTGGTAGCGGCCAGCTACATTTGCCCGACGAAATTTGGCTTGCCAAGCATTTGCCGCAATAAATTGGCGGGCAGCCTCCATTATTTCTGTTACTGATTTCAGGTTAATTGCTATAATTATTATCTGCCATTAAAAACTAAAAACATGTTCAGACGAAATTTTTTAAAAAGCTTAGGTTTAGTAGGTGCTACCACCGCATTGCCCGTTACCAACTTATTGGCTGCTCCGCCACTAACTGCCACCATTCAGGGTAAAGTGCACGAAAACGGAAAAGGCATTGCTAAAGTAGTGGTAAGCGATGGTTTTAATGTTACTCAAACCGACAGCAAAGGCAATTACCGTTTATCGCCGCATTCCAACGCCGAATTTGTTTTTATTTCTTTGCCTTCGGGTTACCAGATTCCGCACGAAAAAGGCATTGCCCGGTTTTATCAACCCCTTCCGAAACAAACGCAAAATGTGGATTTTAACTTGGTTCAGAGCAAGCAGGATGACACAAAACATGCCTTTATACTGTGGGCCGATCCGCAAATAAGAAAAGAAGAAGATGCCCAGAAGCTCGTAACCCAATCGGCGCCAGATACGGCGGCGGTGGTTAAGTCGCTGGGTAATGTGCCGGTGCATGGCATTGGCTGCGGCGACCTGATATTCGATAAATTTGAATTATTTACGGATTACATGAAAGCCGTAGAAATTACCGGGGCACCTTTTTTTCAGGTAATCGGCAACCACGACATGGATTACTCGGCCCGCACCGACGATCAATCGCAGAAAAAATTTAAATCTTTATTTGGGCCAACGTATTACTCGTTTAACAAGGGCAAAATTCATTATGTAGTTCTCGATGATGTATTCTTTCTGGGTGCCGGGCACCGGTATATTGGTTACCTCACCGAAAATCAGTTAAACTGGCTGGAGCAGGATTTAAAATTCGTAACGCCGGGCAGCACCGTGGTGGTTTCATTGCATATCCCTACTAATAACCGGTCGCAGAAAAGAAACAATGCCAAAGAAGAACCTATTGGTGGCGTAGTTAGCAACCGCGACCATTTGTATAAATTACTGCAACCGTTTAAAACCCACATTCTGTCGGGCCACACCCATTATAGCGAAACCTGGGAAAAAGATAATATAATGGAGCATAACCACGGCACGGTGTGCGGCGCCTGGTGGAGCGGTGATATTTGTCAGGATGGCACACCCAACGGCTACGGCGTATACGAAGTAAACGGCGACGAACTAAGCTGGTATTATAAAGGTACCGGGCAAGAACGGAATTACCAGTTGCGTATATACCCCAAAGGCAGCGCCACCGACCGGCCGAACGATGTAATTGTGAACGTCTGGAACTGGGATGCGAAATGGCAGGTAGAGTGGTACGAAGACGGCGTTAAAAAAGGCCCGATGACTCAGTTTACCGGTTATGACCCTTTAGCAGTGCAGCAACAACTAGGCGATAAACTTCCGGTAAAACAAGAAGGAATCGAACCCGTACTCACCGATCACTTATTTGCCGCGCAACCTTCGGCCAACGCTAAAGAGATTAAAGTGGAAGTAACAGACCGTTTTCAAAATAAATATTCCGAAACGATTACCTTAAAAGTTTAAATACCTTCAGGTGCTTTGCCATGTTTATCCCACCGCACTAAAGGCAAGCTAAAAACAAGGGGGAAATGCACAATCCTATATGCTTGCTTCTTTGCGAAATATGGCACAATGAAACTTTAGAAGGGCTTCACTAACCAGACTGGAAATTGTTGCTTCTATTTAACTACTTACCAAATATTTACCAAATATTTACCAAATAGAGGATTTTATTTAGCAAGTATCTTACTTTTGGTGTTTGGGTTTACTGGTTTAAGTAATTTAATCACATAAAAACTCCCTTTCTAAGTCTTATTTTAGAAAGGGAGTTTTTTATTGGTAATATTTGATCTGAATATTTGAAGCGGGTACAAAAGTGTATAATTTATAACAAATTAATTTTTTGATACAACCAATACTTCTACAATTAAAATTGAGCAGAAAGCACTAGTGTTCCAAACTAATGCGATCGAGTAATGCCCTTGCGGTATCCGATAAATCGTGCACCGACATAACCAGAAAACCATCCAGCGAATTAGAAAATTTCGGGTCGATGTTAAAGCCAATGATTTTTGCGTTTTGCTGCAGGTATTTTTTTAATAAAATAGGTAACCGCAGGTGTTTAGGTTCTATTTCGGCAATCAGTTCGTCGAGTGATTTTACCGATTGGATGTTCTTGTGCAGCACATTTTCGGAATAATAAGAAGAACGCCGGTAGCGAAACTTTTTCCGGGGCACAACCAGCGACGCTAAATCATGATCAAAGAAATGTTCCCGGATAAATTCAACAATGATACTCTTGGACGTAGTAGAAAGACAATCGCTGATACTTACGGGCCCCAGTAAATACTGACAGTGTTTCTTATCAACTAAATACAGGGCAATGCCTTTCCAGAGCAGTAGCAAAGGCAGGGTTTGCTTTTGGTATTCCGCTCGGACGAAAGAACGACCTAACTCCAGCGATCGCTCCAGAATGGGAATAAAATGCTTTTTAATTTTAAAAAGCGAGTGCAGATAAAAACCCTGTTTGCCAAACTGCTGAAAAATTTCTTTGCCATGACCCAGCCGGTAAGCCCCAATAATTAAGCGGGTGCGGGTATCATACAAAAATAAGTGTTCGTAGTGCTGGTCAAAAGCATCCAGGTCAGTTTCTTGGTTGGTCCCTTCGCCTACTTCCCGGAAAGTAATTTCGCGCAAGCGGCCAATTTCCCGTAAAACGTGTGGTATTTGGGCGCTGGAGGCCAGATACACACGGTAGTGCTGGTGCGTGAATAACAGGTTTTTAGTGTTAAGCTGGTCAATATCCTGTTGAATTAAAGTAGCATCAGTTTCCGGAACCAAAGTTTTAGCGGTGGGAAATGGTAGCTTAGGTAGTCCATAATAACTTTTTTTAAAAAAGCTGGTTCCTAAGGCATAGGTTTTCGCGCGCAGAAAAGGTAACAATTCGGTTTGCGGCAGACGGATAAGTTCGGCGTAAGTAAGGGGTTTGCCAATCCGTATTTTAACGTTTATACCTTCTTTATTTAATAATTCGGCGGGTAGCCGCAAGGTGCGCAAAAAAGGATGCAAAAAGCCCAATAAATTAAAATACAAACTATTACCGCCGCTAAAGTAAATAGGTACCACCGGTACGCGGGCCTTGTTAATCAAACCTGCCAATCCGGCATGCCATTCCGGATCCATCACTTTCCGGGTGTTTGTTTGCCAACTGGAAACTTCTCCGGCCGGGAACATGCCAATTGGTACATCGTTCTGGAGCAAACGCAAGGCTTTCCGGACACCGGGCACGTGGTTTTGGTTGGCCGTTTTAAAAGGATTAACCGGAATAAAAAACTCTTCCATATTGGGCAGCTTTTTTAAAATTGGATTAGCTAAGAGCTTAAATTCGGGCCGGATGGTGGCGAGTATCTTTAAAAGTAGCAAACCATCTAAACCGCCGTAAGGGTGGTTGGCAATAGCAATAAACGCCCCTTGGGTTGGAATGCGGGCAAGCTCCCGCGGCTCTATTTCGTACTGAACCTGCAATTTCTCCAGAATAGAATCCACAAAAGGTAAGCCGTGCAGGGTGCTGGATTGCTGGTAAATTTGATTTATTTGGTCTAGTTGCAGCAAGCGCATCAGCCACGGATTTAAGTAGCTGATCCCTTTTTTTAAAAAAGTATTTGATTTGGCAAATTCTTCGGTGGATAGTATTTCCATTTACAACCTGGTGCTTTAATGTAGATTTCTTTTAAATCCTTCCGGGCCAATTTGCTTTATCAGTATTATTTTATTATTACCTGTTTATTATTTGATTATGAAGGTTTCTAGTTAGTATTAGACTGAAATTGTTAAATAGACACGGTTATGTAAGGGAAGAGTCCCAGAAATAAGAAAATTTAAAAAATTAAAATTTTCAGGGGAAATGGAAATAGTATTTAACTACTGTTTAAGGGAAGCACCTATCTAATACAAACAGCCAATAGCCGTAATCGTAGCTATAACATAATAGGTTGCGGGTGATTTTACTTATTTATTTGGGTTATTCCGAAAGAAACTATTTCGCGATATAGCCAAATAGATTCTTCCGGAATAAATGGTTGGGAGAAGAAATAAGCTGATTTTTTCTATCCCGTTATTCTGAAAAATTTAAAAAATTACAGAAGAATCTAACCAGTAGGTAACTGGTTAGATTCTTGAAAAATTATGGACAAAGCTAGAAAGAACAGGAAGTTAAATAATATTATCTAAGAAAGATTTAGTAAGGCTTAGGCCGCAGAAGCCTTACTACTTAAATGATATTATTTTTTAGAAACACCTTTTTGCCTGTTTTTGGGTTTTCGTGCTTTTTGCATTACACTCGCCAAGCTTACTGCGGCACCTCCGTTATTTTTGCTTTCTTCGGCTGCTTCCATAAAGGCGAATATCTCTAAAGTTTCCTGCGAACTTACTGGCGCCTGGCCTGTACGAAAAAACTTTACTATTTCTACAACCAAGGATCTGTAGCCTTCCCAAGGGCCAACAACAGCAATTCCTTTTTCTCCGAAGGCATTTCCTCCAAAATCCTGGGCGCCTGTTCGTATACCTCTAAATGTTCCGATACGGTTATCTTCCCAGAGGCCAACTACTACATCCGTGCCTTCGGTGTAATATCGCTGTACACTCTTGCAGCCAGTACCCATCACAGTGAAGAGCGCTTCTACACCATGAACACCATACCAGAATAGATCAGGGTGGGTTTTTTCTATTACGGCAGGACTATACGTATCGGCTCCCATAACTTTACCTATTTTTCCCTTCACAATTTGCTGGGCACTATCCATGTATCTTAAAGAAGACGCCGAAAATACAGGTACCTTGTGTTGCGCAGCGGCCTCAAAAATGGACAAAGCATCGGCTAAGGAGGCTGCAATTGGCTTATCTATGAAAAGCGGCTTGCCCGCCTTAATTACGGGCAAAGCTTGTTCTAAATGCAACCGGCCATCATTAGTTTCTAACAATACCACATCTACCTTTGAAAGTAGGGCATCGATAGAATCAACAATCTCGATACCCATCTTTTTCATTTCTGCCGTAAAAGTTGGCATCACCTTTAAACTAAATTCAATGTCGTTGCTGCCTTTCGGGTATGCGGCAACAACCCGGAAACCTGCTAAGTCAGCGCCTTTGTTCGGGTCATTTAAAGCTTGCGTAAACTTTACGCTATGCTCTGTATCTAAACCTATGATTCCGACTTTGGTTTCTGCTGCTACGGATTCTTTGGCATATAAGGCATTTTTGGTAACAGCCAGTCCAATACCGGCAACGGTGGTAATTTTTAAAAATTTACGGCGATTAGTATGTTTCTTCATTAAGCTATTTTTACTAATATGGCTGTTGCCATAGATTAAACAACCCTTCTTTCTATAAGTGATTCCGGAATGAAACACCCGGCCAAAGAAGTAATTTTAAATTTTTATAAGGTAATTACTTGGCCGGTTCTTACAGATTCATCACAGGCAAATGCTATTCGCAAACTATTAATGGCATCCTGGATGTGGTCGCTCAAATCCATATCTTCCTGTATAGATTTTAAGAAAAAGCGCTGTTCCCGATTACAAAGCTCCTGATGGTCGGGTTCGTCTTCGAGGTTTATCCATTGATCTTCTTTCTGGAATTGACCTTCTTTATTGAGTTCGGCATGATGAAAGCGCAGTGATTCTGTTTTTGTATGCGCCTCAATAGAATCGGAATTTCCATTTGCTCCTGCCTCTTTGGCCACAATGGATACAGAACCTCTGGGCCCAATCACGTCTTTTACAAAAAAAGCGGTTTCACTGATCATTGGCCCCCAGCCCGCTTCGTACCAGCCCACAGACCCATCCTCGAATCTAATTTGTAATTGGCCATAATTGTAATTTCCAGCGGGAATCTTATCCGTTAGCCGTGCCCCAATAGCACTCACCTGCATTGGTTTAGAACGTGTCATTTGGCACATGACATCAATATAGTGCACACCGCAGTCAACAATTGGGCTCAGGCTTTTCATTAAATTGCAGTGAACAGCCCATTTATCGCCGTGGCTTTGTTGGTTCAGATTCATCCGCATAACCAGCGGTTTACCCAGTTCCTGACTTAATTGGATAAAGCGTTCCCAGGAAGGATGATGACGTAAAATGTAGCCTATTACTAACTTCTTTTTAGCTTTTTTGGCTGCCTGAGCCACGCGTTCGGCTCCTGCGACGGAGTTGGCTAAAGGTTTTTCTATAAATACATGACAACCTGCTTCCAGTGCTTTAATGGCGTAACTTTCATGGGTATCGGGATACGTAGAAATACAAACAGCCCCAGGATTTGTATTTTTCAACGCCTCTTCGAAGTTATTAAATAAGGGATAGCCGCCACCTAGCTTCTGGTTTAAAACTTCTTTGCTTTTACCGGTAGAAACCAGGCCGCAAATTTCAAATCCGTCTAAGGTATGATAAGACCAGGCATGCGATGCTCCCATGTTGCCGCATCCCACAACCAGGATACGTAAACGTTCTGTGTTATTAAACATAAAAAAATGTGATATACTAGGTTAAAAAATTATTAAGTAACCCGCTATAGTTTTTAACTATTCGGGAATGATGATTAGTCAGGAATATAGAATAGGCAATAAGTACCACAAACCGGGTGCTTATTATAATGCAACTTAAACCGGTGTTTTAATCGCCCTTTTTTGGCTGATTGACTGGATTGTTTTTTCTCTAAAAAAAATTAAAAATAACAGTCCTACCCCCATGGCGATGGTAGCGGGACTTAGCCACACGGATTGCCAATCATAATTTAAGAGGCTGCCTTTGGGAGAGACAAACTTTTCGGTTACAAAGCCCGAAATATAAGACCCTATTAACATCCCGATGCCGTAAGTTGCAAAGGTGATCATGCCTTGGGCTGCATTCCGGATGGATTGTTCCGCTCTTCTATCAATATAAATCTGACCTGTTACAAAAAAGAAATCATAGCAAATTCCGTGTAAAATAATCCCGCTGTATAACATCCAAGCTTCTGTTTCATTATTGCCAAATGCAAAAAGCATATACCGGATTATCCAGGCAAAAATGCCCAAAAGCATCATTTTCTTTATTCCAAACCTGCTAAAAAATAAAGGCATTGATAACATAAAAAGAAATTCGGAAGCCTGACCAAGAGTCATGATACCGGCGGCATTTTTCACGCCCAAGTCATTTAAGAACGGATTGGTGAAGTTGTAATAAAATGCCAGCGGTATACAAACCGCAATAGAAGTAAGAAAGAAAACAATAAATGATCGGTCTTTGAAAAGAACTAACGCCTCTAATCCTAAAATGGAGGATAAGCTGGCGCTTCTTTTTTGGGGAGGAGTATGGGGCAGGAAAAAACTAAAAACACCTAACACCAAAGAACATGCCGCCGCTATGCGAAAAGTAAGAGATGATCCTTCCATATCCATAAACCCAATTAAAAGACCCGCGGCAATCCAACCGGCCGTGCCTAACACGCGAACAGAAGGAAACTCTTTGCCAGGATCTTTCATCTGGGAGAAAGATATACCATTTGCCAGCGACATAGTAGGCATGTACAGCAGCGTATATAAAAGTATCAGCCACCAGAACTCCTCGAAATGCTTTACGGTACTAATATAATACAGGGTGCAAGCGCCCAGTAAATGCAATAATCCCAATACTTTTTGCGCAGAAAAAAAACGATCGGCAATCAGGCCAATAAATATGGGGGAAATAATAGCGGCGATAGAAAGATTGGCGTAAGCCGTACCAACCTGAATAGCATCTGCCTTTAAGGACGTTAATAGATAAGTGCCCATGGTAACGTACCAAGCACCCCATACAAAGTACTCGAGCAGCATGAGTATGGACAAGCGTATTCTAATAGAGAATTTCATAATCTATTTTTAGAGGATAGAAAAACAGCCGTTTACTCTTAATTAGAAAAATAAAGCCAGTCGATGTCGAAGAGATTGCTTGAAGTGTCCTTCTCTTTAGCAAAAATTAAAAATAGATCATGTTTTCCTTTTGTCTCTTTTAAAGAAGCTACCATTTCGGTCCATCCAGTTTTTTCATCGGCTGCCTGACCCGCCGGAATAGAAATTGTACTCACAAGAGGTCCATCTATTTTACCTAAACGTACTTCAATTTTTCCACCAACGCCTCGTTTAAACAACCGGTATTTTATATTCTTCAGGTTTGTAAAATCTATTTGATTAAATTTTACAAAATTCCCATGCCGTACACTGGAGTAAGTGAGAAATTCGGTAGTAACCGTTCTGAGGGTAATATTACCGCCATCATAATCTTCAATTTGCACCAAAGGATTGCGTAAGGTTATATAACTGCGTGCCGAAAGCGGTTCTATTTTATTTGCGCCTTTATCGGTATAATTGGCCATTAATAGATAAGAGCCCTCATTACCTTTGCCAAGATGGTCTTTCAGTGTCACGGCTCCCTGCATCGGGAGTGATTGATTGCCCTGGTTTAAGGACAGGATATAGTTCACGATTTCTTTGGCATCTTCAGCCGCCAAATCCGGATGCGAAGACATCATTCTTTTGCCCCAGTTACCACTTCCGCCTTTTATAACTTTTTGCGCTAATTTATCAACCATTTCCGCCTTTCCAGTATACCTTGCTGCAATAGCAGAATAGGCAGGTCCTACTGATACCTGATTTACAGAATGACACGCTTTACAATCCAGATTATTTAATAAATACTGGCCTTTAACAAATTGCAGGTTATTGGAAGTTTGCGGATTGGTCAAAGCAACTGCAATATCTTTTCCGCGGGGGAGGAAATTTAAACTAATATTAACTTTACTAGTATCTATCCGTTGATCTTCTTTATCGCTTACTTGTACTTTATAGTCTAATACAGTATTGTTCCAGTAAAAACTCTGATTAGCGGCTGTTATAATATCAACAACTGGTGGAGCATTGCCCACTTTAATTTCTACATTCGAGGTGCCGGTTTCTTCATGATTGTCGGTTACGGTTAAAGCCACCTTGTAAACGCCTGGTTTATTAAAGGTGTGCGAAATATTTTCTCCTTTTAATTCTTTTCCTTCTATTAACCATTTGTATTCTAAAGAATCCTCTTTATCAAAATCCTTGGAATCAGCAGCAGAAAGTTGCAATTTGAAAGGAGCTGCTCCATACAAATTACTGGTATTTATTTTGGCTAAGGGCTTACGATTTCCTTCAGAATATTCAATTCGGATTAGTTGTGCATCTGTGTTCTTGGCAAACCAATTTGTTCCATACTCCAGAATATAGATGGCACCATCCGTTGCAAACTTTATATCAGTGGGAGCATTAAACGGAAGATGATCCAGGAATGGCTCCATACGTAAAAAGTTTTTATCTTTATCAAAGGTTACAGCCATAAACCAGCGCCTTACCCAATCATAGATAATAAGCTTTTCATCATAATAGGGGGGCAACTTAAATGGTGCATCCGCAAATAAATCAGAATAATAAACCGGGCCAGCCATGGCACTTTCACCTCCTTTACCCACCAAAGGAAATTTTTTTGAATTGCCATCTCCGTACCAAATCATGGCTGGTTGGGCGGGTGGTAGATTTTTAATGCCGGTATTATTAGGAGAGTTATTAATTGGTACGGAAGGATTGAACTTAGGGCCTTCTTTCTTGGTGGCAAAGTCGTAATAAGGAAAGGCCTCGTTGTTGCCTAAGAAATAAGGCCAACCGAAAAAGCCTGGTTTTCTAGCCTGGTTTACTTCATCAAAACTCAATGTCCCTTCCGAAGAGGGTACTTTGGTATCGGGACCTATATCGCCCCAATAAACATAGTTGTTTTTCATGTCCACGGTAAAACGGTATGGATTACGATGGCCCATGGTATAAATTTCGGGTCTGGTCTTCGGTGTTCCTTTAGGAAATAAATTACCTTCCGGAATGGAGTAGGTGCCGTTTGGCTCTGGCTTTATTCTTAATATCTTTCCTCTTAAATCATTACTATTGGCAGCTGTTGCCTGGTCATCGGCCAGGGCTCTTCCGGGGCGCTCATCAATGGGAATGTAGCCTTCCGTTTCTTCGGCATTGGTATTATCTCCCGTAGAAAGATAGAGCAAACCATCGGGGCCAAATTGAATGTATCCCGCAGAATGGCAGCAGTATTGCCTTTGGGTAGGAATTTCTAATAAGGTTTTTTCAGTAGCTCGCAGCAGATTACCTTCTTTTAACTCCATCCGGGATAAACGGTTAATAGCTTTATCTCCGGCTACTGCATAATAAAAGTAAACCCAATTATTATTTTTAAAATCCGGGTCAAGTGCTGCGCCTAACAAACCATCCTCAATACCACTAAATACATCAAAATTTGCTATTGTCTCGGTTTGGTTTTTTGTAGCACTGTAAAGTTTAACTGCCCCTTTCCGCTCTACAAACAAAACATCGTTATTAGGAAGTATTGCCAACTGCATGGGTTCGTCTAAACCTTGGGCTAATACCTGATACGTATATCGACTTGCCTCTGGTACTGCCAGCGTAGTAGCTTTACTGTAATCAGGCAATCTATTATTGCCAATTGCGTAGGCCAAAGACTTTTGTAAATCATCGCCGGTAAAATCCTGATTTAAAATTTTTAAATTTCCTGCATCTTGTTTCTGGTCTACTCCAGTAGGCAACTCGTTCCAGGCTTGGAGCCAAGGCCATTCTTTTTGGGTGAGCAAGGTATCCTTTATCGCCACAATTCCTCCCCCTTCGGCTTCTAAATAGCGCTTTAAGGCATTTATTGCTTTATAATCTAATTTATTAAGAGTAGAAAAGTCAACAAAAATACTGCTGTATTGCTGGAGCGAATCTTCTTGAAAATAATTTAAATCAGGTGCCTTGGTATAGTGCCAGCCTGCTTTTTCAACGGTCTGTGATAACGATTTTTCAAATTTTGCTCCGCCCGCTTCTGTATGTAGAAGTATATTCGTTTTCGAACGTTTAGAGGTGGAATTACACGCGGAAAGGCAAATAAATAAGGATACAATAATAAGACTTAATTTCATATTAAGTTAATAAACTGCTGCTAATAGATGCTTTTAAAAATAGTAAGCTATACCCAAGGATAAGAAGAAATAATATAAAATTTTCTCTCCTTATCCTCAGGCAGCTACATGGGAGGGTTAATAACCCGGGTTTTGCACGATAGATCCTCCCGAACGTTCTATTTCAATTTGGGGAATAGGAAACACTTCATTTATTCCTTTCTTGAAATTAGCGCCTTTCCCATTAGAACCAGGTTTGTTGGAATATTCATTCATGGTTTTGGCCAATAATCCCCATCGGATAAGGTCATATAACCGGTGATATTCTAACGCCAGCTCCACTCTTCTTTCATGGCGTAAAGCTTTCTGCAAATCATCAGAAACTTTAACCTCGGCCAAGGGTACATTGGGTATTTCTATTAAGCGTTTAATGGCTTCTACATCTTCTCTGCGGGAATTACTGGCGCGTTGTCTAACCATGTTTATGTAATTAGCGGCTTCTTGTCTGTCTCCGCCACTTTCTATCAAAGCCTCCGCATACATTAATAATACATCGGCGTACCGGATTGGATGATACGTCCAGGCATCGTTTCCCCAACCCTGACCACGCCGTGACTCCGGAAGATAAACCTTGCGGTTATGGTAACCGTTGTTAGGATAAGCAGAAAAGTCTAAAACTTCCTGTCCGGAACCGCTTTTGGGGAAAATATCTCCCTGACTTAGTACCGAGTATAATAAACGCGGATCGCCTTCCTCAAACTCATTCACTAAGTCTTGCGTTGGTACATCAAATCCCCAGCCACCAGTGGTGCCACGCGGCGAAGTATAAACGGGAATGGTGCTGCCATAAATAAATGCAGCCGGATTATCGCCCATTATAATGGAAAAAACAGCTTCTTTGGTTTTGTACCCGTCCTGTAAAAATATTTCTTGGTACTGCGGATGTAATGCAAATGCTTTAGAATCTATTACTTTTTTAGCCGCATCTTTTGCTTTGGGGTATAAGTCCTTATTATCTTTTGCAAAAAACAAATAAGCTCTGGCTTGTAAGGCCCAAACTGCTTCTTTAGTAACCCTTCCTAGTTCTGAAGCAGGTATTGCGTTACTGGAAGGTAAGTTTGGCTCATTCGCAACAGCTGTTAACTCTTCATCAATAAAAGCAAATACTTCTTCGGCCGTAGCCCGTTTAATCGAAGTTCTGTCTTCTACTAATAAGGTTTTTGTTATTAAAGGAACACCACCAAAAGTCCGGACTAAATCTAAATAAAAGTAAGCTCTTAAAAACCGAATTTCTGCTAAATAGCGTTGCTTTACTTCTTCCGCTAATGGGTTGCCTTGCGCATCCAGGAGCGGGGTAACGGTTAGCTTTTCTAAGGCAATGTTGCTATTTCCGATAGCTTTGTAGCACGCAGCCCAAAAACCTTGCAGGGTTTCGTTATTAGATAAGGCGCGCCCAAAGCCCAGGTCTGTTACAAATGGCCTGTCTCCTGCATCAGAGCCGCCTTTGTCACTATCATCGGTGGCCATATTGCCTAATTCAGCCCGGGCCGCCTGATATCCCCAAAAATCATAAAAACCCAAGTAAACATTAAGCAATGTTTTATAGCCTGCATCGGATGAAGAATAAAAATTTTCATCTGTTTGATTACCCAGAGGTGGTTGATCCAGAAAGTCGTCTGAACATGCAGTCCAGACTAAAGAAAAACATAAGGTTATTATATATGTCAGCTTTTTCATAACGATATTCCTAATTTTAAAAATTTTTAAAATTTAGCATTTACCCCGAACATAAACGTTCTGGCTTGTGGATAATACCCTTGATCGATGCCGGTAAGCTTTGGATCATAAGACCCGATTTCGGGGTCTAACCCGGAGTATTTGGTAAAGGTTAACAAGTTCTGAGCGCCCACAAAAAACCGGAGTTGTTGGTCTCTTGCTTGGTTAAGCCACTTTGCGGGCAGGTTATAGCCGATCTGAATATTCTTTAAACGCAGGTAAGAACCATCTTCAACAAAATAATTCGACACATTGGTGTTAAGTCCTGCATTCTGAGAAACCTTATAGTGTTCGTTCGTACTACCAGGGCCATTCCAAGCTTTGTCCAGAAATCCCTTAGGCGCATTATACCAGCCAGTACCTGCTTCGGTATCGTATCGCAGAATATTCATGACATCATTACCCTGCGAACCTTGGAAAAATAAATTGACATCGAAGCCTTTATAAGCTGCATTTAAGGTAAGGCCATACACAAAATCTGGCCAAGGGTTGCCGATCAAAGTCCGGTCACTGGCATTTAAGATACCATCTGGCCCGGGTATTATCCGGCCGTTGGCATCGGTACCATTTATATCTTTAAAGCGCAGGTCACCGGGAGTAGAAAGACCTTTTTGCGGACTATTGTTTACTTCTTCCTGGGTCTGAAAAATGCCATCGGTAAGCCAACCAAAATAATAACCCACCGGCATGCCTTCTTCGGTTTTGGTTATGGTTTCTCCTAAATGGGCAGTGGAGTAGATGGGTTCACCACCTCCTAATGTAAGTACCTCATTCTTGAACGTAGAAATGTTGGCCAGCACGCTATAATTAAAGGCGCCTAATTTATTTTTATGAGATATCTGGAACTCCCAACCTTTGTTAACCATACTTCCAGCGTTCGACCACGGGAAATTAGGATAGCCCATGGTAGTAGGCAGTGGTACAATCATCAGCATGTCATCTACTTGCTTGTTAAAGTAATCGGCCACAAACCCGATTTTTCCGTTCAGGAAATCTAATTCTAAACCAATATCGGCCTGTTTAGATGTTTCCCACTGTAAGTTAGGGTTACCAATAGAGGTGCGACCGGCGCCTAAATAAGCCGTATTAACATCGCCAAATAAATAGCGGCTGGTATTTCCGTATGTAGAAAGATAGGCTCCGCTCCCAATATTCTGGTTGCCAATTAAGCCATAACTGCCTCTTAATTTCCCGCTGTTAAACCAGGCTGGGATTACAGCTTGTAAAAACTCTTCTTCCGTAAACCGCCAGGCTCCGGAAACGGAGGGGAAGGTGCCCCAGCGGTTCTCTTTAGCAAATCGGGAAGTGCCATCGCGACGAATATTAGCGGTTAAAATGTATCTATCAGCAAAATTGTAACTAATACGACCAAAGTAAGAAGCCAGGGAATTAGATCCGGAAAACCCAGATGCGCCCGGGTTGATAGTTGCGGCATTTATGATGCGCATATCTTCGTCGTTATTCACTAAACCTTGCTTGGAGGCTCCGTATTCTAAGGCCTTGGTAAGTTCTGCTGACCCACCGGCTAAAGCTGTCACATGATGGTTTCCCCAGGTTCGGTCGAAGGTTAAGGTGTTTTCCCAAATAAAGTAATTGGTCCACCAGGAATAATTACTAATTGAATTTAAAACGCTTCTCTCTTCCGGATCTAAATCGTAGCGGGGCGTAAATCCGCGAGATAAATCCCGCCGGATATCTAAACCAAAATTACTTCGAAAAGCCAGCGGATCCAGAATTTTAAATTCTGCATTGGCCCCACCTTTAAAGTTAATTCCTTCCCAAATGCTTTGGCGCATTCTTTCTATCTGAGCCACCGGGTTAGGTTTGTTGGAGTATAAAACCCCGGCATACTGTGAGAATGGGTTATTGGCCTCGTACCCATCCAGAATGTTTTCCATGAAAGAGGGCACCTCTTTTAAATTATTGCGATAAACCGGAGTGATTGGATCAGCAGTCATTGCACTAAAGATGGTACCCGTATAAGGGTTGTTCTCATCAATATTCCGGCGGCTTTCATAAACTATAGCGAAGTTAGTACCGAACTTTATTCTTTCTGATAACTGGGCATCCAGATTAGTACGCCAGGAAATCCGGTTATAATCGGAGCCCTTTACAATACCTTTCTGGTCCATGTAGCCTAAAGAAGAAGAATAGCCTAGATTTTTACTGCCGCCAGAAAAAGAAAGGTTATGGTTTTGCAAGGGCGCTTGGTTGTCAATAATTTTTGCCCACCAATCGTTGCCACCAGGACCTGAGTTGGCATTAACAAAACGTAATACTTCATCAATGCGGGCCGGAGTAGAAAAATGAGAAGGAAGCGGCGCATTTACTGCCTGAGCAGCCCGGTTTTTATATTCTATAAATTCTTCAGCATTAAGCATGTGCGGCCTTTTCCATGCCGATTGAAATCCATAATAAGCATCATACGAAACACTTATTGGACGCTCTGTTTTGCTTCCTCTTTTTGTTGTGATAATAACTACCCCATTCGATGCCCGGGAGCCATAAATAGCTGCGGCCGAGGCATCTTTATGAATGTCCATCGATTCAATATCATTAGGGTTTAACCACCCAATGCTACTTTGTGGTAACCCATCTACCAGATATAAAGGATCATTACTGCCGTTTACAGAACCAATACCTCTAATGCGAACAACGCCCATAGAGCCTGGGCTGCCACTGCTTTGCGTTACCATTACACCAGCTGCTTTTCCCTGCAGGGCATCAGAAGCACTTCTAACTGGCATATTTTTTATTTCGTTGCCACTTACGCTACTAACAGCTCCCGTTATTTCTTTCTTTTCTACTGTACCATAACCAACTACTACCACCTCGCTTAAAGCTTTTACATCCGGGGCTAATGTTACATTAAGGGTAGTTGCATTACCTATAACAACTTCTTTCGATAGAAAACCAATGTAAGAGAAAACCAGAGTGCCCTTATTATCAGGTACAACTAACGAGTAATTGCCAGAAACATCCGTACTGCTTCCTGTGGAGGTGCCTTTTAGCACTACCGTTACCCCAATTAAAGGCTCCCCAGACTCGGAAGTTACTTTTCCGGTAAGGGTTACATCTACACTGGCTTTAGAGGCTGAATTTTGGGTTTCAGGTTTACTTACTTCTTTGGGTTTGATTACAACCGTTTTATTTAAAATTTCATAAGTAAAGGGTTGGTTTTCGAAGCATTTTTCTAAAGCTTCTTCCAAGGTTACTTCTTTAAGGTGCAGATTTACTGGCCGGGCTTTTTGTAGTAAATCAACTTTGTAGAAAAAAGAATAGTTGGTTTGCTTCCGTAATGATTTAAATACCTTTTCTAAAGAAATATTATTCTCCGAAATGGTGATTTGTTGTGAAACTGCTCTAGCACTTACCTGCAGACAGATAACTGTTAGTAAAATAACAAGCTTCATAATTAAAAATGGTTTGGGTGGATAGAAATAAGGAAGCGTTCCACTCTGAAAGAGTCGATTTAATTGCATAAATTTGTTTTTTAAGGTGAAGTATTAGTATTCTTTTGCTAAGGTATTTTTATTCAGCCTTTTCATTACCGGTGGTGTTGGCGCACTACCGGTATTTTTATTTTAAGCCGAAAAACGTATTTATTCTTTGGGTTCTACCATAATCCTCCTTCCTGCTTGCTTAAATTTAATTGAACCGGATAATTCTAACATTTGTAGTACCTGGTTAAGATTGGTATTGCGCGGAATAGCACCGGCAAATTTCCAGGAACCAATGGTGGGCGGATAAGTAAATTCTACATCGTACCATCTTTCCAGTTGGGGCACTATAGCATTAAAATCTTCATTGTCGAACTGAAAATAACCTTCTTTCCAGGCTATTACCTGATCCAGATCAGCGGTGGTTGTTTTTATTTTAGCTTCTTGGTCTGTTATGGCCTGGAAGCCTGGTTTTAATATTAATCCCTCAGCGGCCTTGTTTACTTTAACCGAGCCTTCCAATAAAGTGGTTCTGGTTACACCTTCCTCAGAGTAAGCTTTAACATTAAAGTGGGTACCCAGCACCTCCACGATAATAGCGTTGGCAGTTACTCTAAAAGGTTGTTTCTTATTTTTGGCTACCTCAAAATACCCTTCGCCGATTAAAGTAACTTGGCGTTCGCTTGAGGTAAAAGCTACCGGAAATCGCAAAGTAGAGGCAGCATTAAGCCAAACCTGGGTGCCATCCGGGAGAGAAAGCTGGTATTGTCCTCCTTTAGGTGTGGAAATAGTATGGTATTCCAAAGCCCTACCGGCAGCCGGCTTACCCATAAATTGGTAAACTACTCTGCCGTTTAGTTTGGTTATTTTAATCTGGTCGTTAGCTCGTAATATTCCATCTTTGGTTTCATCGAGTATTAATTCGGTGCCATCGGCCAGGGTGAGTTTGGCTTGGTTCTTACCGGGTTTAATTTCTGGTAACTCAGCAGAAATAGCAGGATGTAAAGCTATGTTGGGCTGTTTTTTACTTACATAAACTGCTAAAAACGACAAGGCAACCAACAGAAAGACAGCCGCATATTTAAAAATGGATGGGTTAGGCCAAAGCTTTCTAATTCTATTTTCCGGCTGCGATTTTTCTACTAATTGCTGCCAATTCTTTTGGGTATCAATCGAAGCATAAAAATCCAGCTCTGCCTTAAGTTTCTCCTCATCTTGAATTGTTTGAAGAAAGGCTGTATTGGCTTTACTCTGGTTTAACCACCCTATTATTGCCTCCTCTTCCGAAGAATTTAATTCCCCGCGCAGGTACTTCATAATGAAGATGGCATTTGCAAAAGGATCTCGCTTGTTTTCCATAAGTGTGCTTCTATTTATTAAGACACACTCCTGTTGCAATTGGATGGAATAGCTTGAAAGTTATTTTTTTAAAAAAAGCTGAAGAACTAAAAGGAAGTCCGCTAAAAGCAACCAGTACATAGGTTTAAAAGCAGGAAGGGCAATATGGGAAAGTATTTGCTAGCGTAATAAGTTAATAAATTTATTCCGAAAGGAAGATAAGTAGGATTGCACCGAATATTTCGGGTTTTAACCGGAGGCGAAGTAATTGCAGCGAACGTTGCTTTTGGGACTTAACTGTAGCAACCGAAATACCCAACTCCTGGGCAATTTCCTGATTTTTCTTTTCTTCAATAAAGCTTAAATACGAAATTTTTTTGCAGCCCTCCGGAAGAGCTTCTAAAGCTAAATGTAACTCCGCTATTACCTCGGCCCTAGTTATAGAGGTGGCAATATAATCTTCATCCACTTCCGAAACAGCTACTTGCTCTAAGTATTTTGCCTCTACTTTATGATGTCGTAAGGCATTGAGGCTGGCGTTTTTTACAGAACTGTACAAATAAGGAAGCAAATTATTAATTGCAGCATGGGCATTTTCTCCTTCCTGATTCTTGTAATATTTCAGAAAGATTTCCTGCACAATATCTTCAGCAGTTTCTTTGTTAGCTACAATTTGAAAGGAAAAATAAACCAATTTTCTGAAGTGGGCATTAAACACGGTTTCTAAATCCATATCAACTGAGCTGGTAGTCATGTATTGGCTTGCGGGTTAAATTATGTGCAAAATGTATATTACAACCATAAAATATTAGCATTACTTTAAATAAGCAAACTAAATTTTAAATTTTTAGCAAATTAATAAAGGCTAGTCGATTAAAAAGTATGTGTTTAGTTTGCGGGTAACGTAATACGCTCTGCCTTAATCGAGCAGGAGTAAGGGTTAGGTTTGCTTTTGCTATTAAGCACGCACCAACAAAAAGCCCAGTTCCAACAAATAATCCAGAATACGAATAAATAAATTTTAATTTAATGAGCCCCGAGTAAGGAAAAACTGAATTAACCAAACTGCTAAAAAAAAATCACTAGATTCCTACTGGTAAGTTCCCTGCGAGCATGGTAGTGCGGGTATTATACCAAAATAGGGGCTCCTGCTTTATCGAACATTTGTTTATATTTCGGCCGGAAAATTAAAATTTTAAAAATTTACAGATTCCCGGAGCTAAAAATCTAGATATATCCGGCAGTGTAGCTAATTACCTAACCAATAACTTACAAATGAGGAAACAATTATTTTTATTAGTACTGAGCCTTTTTACCAGCTTATCCATTTTTGCGCAGCAGAAAAAGAAACAACCTAATATTTTAATAATCGTTTCGGACGACCACGCTTACCAGGCCATCAGCGCCTACGGCAGCAAATTAATGCAAACCCCCAACATCGATCGTATTGCCCGGGAAGGTGCAATTTTTAAAAAAGCGTACGTTACCAATTCTATTTGCGGGCCTAGTCGGGCGGTACTCTTAACGGGCAAGTACAGCCACAAAAACGGCTTTAAAGACAACGAAAATTCGCATTTCGACGGTAGTCAGGATACTTTTATTAAACAATTACGCGCCGGCGGCTACCAAACGGCCTGGGTAGGCAAGTGGCATTTAGAAAGCCAGCCGCAGGGCTTCGACTTCTGGCAAATTCTGCCCGCCCAGGGCCACTATTACAACCCGGATTTTTTAATGATGGATGGCACCCAGAAGCAGATAGAAGGGTACGTATCGGATATAACGGCTGACGTGGCCGAAAATTGGCTGGAGAAGCGCAACCCCGAAAAACCTTTCTGTTTGGTAGTGGGCCATAAAGCTACCCACCGTACCTGGTTGCCCGCTCCCGAAGATATGGGGCGGTTTGATAAAGTTACCTTTCCCGTTCCGGCTAACTTTTACGACACCTACCAAAACCGTGAGGCCGCCCGGGTGCAGGATATGAGTGTAGAAAAAACCATGCTGATGGGCTACGATTTAAAAATGTTTCCGGCCGGCGAAGAAATTAAAGACGGCACCATTACCCGCATGAACGCCGCCCAACGTGCTAAATTTGATGCGTATTACCAACCCATTCAAGCTGATTTACAAGCCCGTAACTTAACCGGCCGGGCCTTAACCGAGTGGAAATACCAGCGCTACCTGCGCGACTACCTGAGCACTGCCGCCTCCCTGGACCGCAGCATTGGCCGTACTTTAGATTACCTGGATAAACATCAATTAACCGATAACACCATTGTGATTTATTTATCGGATCAGGGTTTTTTCATGGGCGAGCACGGCTGGTTTGATAAGCGGTTTATGTACGAAGAATCGTTCCGGACCCCAATGGTAATGCGTTACCCGGGAGTAATAAAACCCGGCACGGTTTCTAACGACATGGTCATGAACCTGGATATTGCCCCTACCATGCTGGAAGCCGCCGGTTTGCCGGTACCTCACCAGATGCAAGGCCAATCGTTTTTACCAATTTTAAAAAATAATAATTCCAAAGGCCGCGAAGCTCTCTATTACCATTACTATGAAAATGGTGAACACGCTGTTTCGCCGCACTTTGGCGTAAAAACCAGCCGGTATAAACTTATCCGGTTTTATAAGCGCGTAGAAAGCTGGGAACTCTACGATCTGCAAAAAGACCCCCAGGAGATGCATAACATATATGGCCAGAAAGGCTACGAAAAAATTACCGCTACATTGCAAAATCAACTGACTAGCTTAATTAATAAATACGAGGACGAGGACGCTAAAAAGTTGTTAGCTAGTAAATAAGTTATGTAACACATGATGCTGAAAAAGATAAGCTGCTTCTTTTTAATTGTACTTGGCGCCTTCACCAGCTTTGCCCAAAATAAACCCAACGTGGTTTTTATCTTGGCCGACGATTTAGGTTACGGCGATATTGGCGTTTTCGGTCAGAAATTAATTAAAACCCCCAACATTGATAAATTAGCGGCAAATGGTATACGCTTTACGCAATTTTACGCGGGTACCTCGGTGTGCGCCCCATCGCGGGCGGCTCTGTTAACCGGCAAACATACGGGCCATACACCGGTTCGCGGCAATTACGAGATCCAACCCGAAGGTCAGTTTCCGCTGGCGGATTCTGTTTTTACCACGGCTGAGCTGTTCCGGAAAGCGGGTTATGCTACGGGATTGTTTGGCAAATGGGGGTTGGGTTTTCCGGGTTCGCCGGGCGAGCCCAATAAACAAGGCTTCAACCAGTTTTACGGGTATAATTGCCAGCGGCAATCGCATAATTTCTTTCCAAGTCATTTGTGGCATAATCAGCAACGGGTTAATTTAACGAATACGCCCACGGTTCAGCCGCAATATGCTCCCGAACTGATTCAGGAAAAAGCCTTGGCTTTTCTGGCGGCGAATAGTAAAAAACCTTTTTTCTTGTACCTGGCTTATACTTTACCGCACGCTGCTTTGCAATTGCCAGCAGATGATAAAAATTTAAAATTTTACAAAAAGCAATTCAACGAGCAGCCCCAAACTGTGCCGGCTACCTGGAATGGCGTGGGCTACCAGCCCCAAGCTTACCCCCGGGCTACCTACGCGGCCATGGTTACCCGCCTCGACGATTACGTAGGGCAAGTAGTGAGTCAGCTTAAAACTTTAGGATTAGATAAAAATACATTAATTGTTTTTACCAGCGATAACGGCCCGCACCGCGAAGGAGGGAACCAACTGGAGTATTTTAACAGCAGTGGTGGCTTCCGGGGCATTAAGCGCGATTTATACGAAGGCGGCATCCGGGTACCCATGATTGTAAGCTGGCCAGCCGTCATTAAACAAGCCCGGCAATCGGATTTTGTGGGGGCTGCCTGGGACTTTATGCCCACTTTTGCCCAACTCGTAAATCAACCGTTACCTAAGAACCTGGACGGAATTTCGATTTTACCAACCATACGGAACCAAGGAAAACAAACGGCTCACGAATTTTTGTACTGGGAGTTTCACGAAGACGGGGGGCGGCAAGCCGTGCGACTGGGTAATTGGAAAGGCGTACGATTAAACGTAAAGAAAGACCGCAACGGCCCCATTCAATTATTTAACTTAGCTAACGATCCGGGCGAGAAAAATGATATTAGTGCAGCACATCCGGAAATAGTCAAGCAAATAGCTAACCTCATGGCACGGGAACATGTTCCGAACAAAGATTTTCCGTTGTTGGCGATGGAATAGAAAAAATTTAAAAAATAGTTGGCCAACCTGATAGGAAGATGAAAGGCAGTAAAAACGTTGCGCATTAGTAGTAAGAAAACTATCTAGCGAAAACGTTTTTGCTGCCTTTTATTTTAAAAGCTTTTTAGCTTGTAAAGTTTATTAATTGTAATTGCCTTTAAGGTTTATACCATCCGTATTTTGGTGAGATGCCCGGTAATTGGTGGTAAAGACACCACCCATGGCGATGATTTTCGATGTTATTTAAAATTCTAAACAGCTTTTACGACCAAAGTCTAACATCTAATATCTAGCATCTAAAATCCAGAACAGCCCAGCATTGCTTTTACTTTACAGAAATTAGGTTTAAAAGCATTTCGGGTTCGTTGGTAGTAATAAAATCCACGTTTTCTTTCAACAGATTTTCCATAACAGCTTTATCATTTACCGTCCAGACGTTGATGGTTAATTTGTTTTGTTGCGCTTGTTTTATCCAATCGGGGTTTTTCTGTAATACACTAAAATGATAATCCAACCCATAAAACTTAGCTTGAGCCAATTCGGCTGGCGATTTGTCGCCGTTTAAATAAGCTACATGGGCGTAGGGCGCCAGCTTCATTAATTCCTGGCACACCTCATAGTCAAAACTAATGTAATCTACCCAGGCAGAGGCTTGTAGTTTTTCGACCAGGGCCACAATTTTGCGGGTAGCCGCCAGCGAATTTTCTTTACCTAATTCCGAAGCTTTAATCTCCAGTACCAGCTTGGTTTTATTTTGCTTCATGCCGGCTACTAAGTAATCTTCCAGGGTAGGCAGGTTTTCGCCGCTGCTCAGCTTTACGCTTTTTAATTGATCTGAAGTAGATTTAGCAACAGAGAGTCCTTGAATATCGGGGTCGTGGTTAATAAACAAAACCGAATCGGCAGACATGCGCACATCGAATTCGCTGCCTTCGCAACCCAGCGCAACCGCTTGGTTTAGAGCTGCCACTGAGTTTTCGGCCGCGCCCGTGTTTTTCCAGGCGCCCCGGTGCGCTACCACTTTATTCCGGATAAAAGCATCTTTTACTACCCGGAAGTTAGCGCTTACGTTACCGTTCGTTGTTTTTGCCGATACCACCACATCGGCCCAGTTCTGGCCCGGTTGCAGTTTTTCTTTGCGAATAGTTAACTTGTTATCTTTGCTTATTTTAAAAATTCCGGCCTGCGGACCGCTTAAAGTAATGGCTTTAATTTGAGAACCATTCCCTGCCCGGAGTTTAACTTGGCCCACCTCGGGTTGCTTATCCGAAAAAGTATAATTTGTAAGATAAAGCGGAGATTGTTCTTTGGTTTGTCCGAAGCTGTTCACGGATAAAAATGCTAGTTGCAACAAAATAAGAAAAAAGAATTTCTTCATGAGCCGAAATAAGTTGAAGTTTAAAAATTTAAAAAGAAGTTCTAAAGTATAAAAAGTGTAGCACTCCCGTAGCATGCAGGGCGTCAATCCAAACAAATTTTAAAAATTTAAATTTTTTGCGTACCACAAAATTAGTATTTATCTGAATTGCAGAAGCATTCAACATCGCTGCTTACAGTTTTAAAGCCGGCGAAATTAGAATGTGGTTGTTACCGAAAAATTAGCCCAGGATTAATAAATGATTAATAATCCAACCAAAACTGGTAAAATCAAGGCAGAAGCTATAGTTATTCAGCGGGATAAAAGCTTTATTTCTCTTGTGATGGGAGGAATAAGTACTGCGGAAAAGTAAATTTTTAAAAAATTAATGAATCAATGGAGCAAATTAAATAATACCTGCTAAGTTGAAATACAAACATCCTTCTATGTGTAGTAGGGAGATTTTTCCCATTGAAGCGGCGTGTGTAAATAAACATTTAAGGTAGCTAACTGGTAAACAAGCGTGGGTACCTTCTTTTGTTTTTTATCGGCGAACTTCTTTTTTTACTTAGGTTGGAGCACATGCTGGTAGAGCAAAATTTTCTCGCTTCTTTTGCCAAAAAATAACTAACTATTTTCGGGTTCAGAAGTATGTACATTACAATTATACCTGTTATTCAGGGCATAATATTTTTTAACTTCTTTGGTTTCGGGCAAAATCAATTTACTTTGTGAAATCAGTTAAGCCTTTAATTAATTAAAGGTCAAGGGCTTGTTGCTGTATAAAGTGCAGTTAAATTTAAAATAATATAAACACCAAAGCCCCAGGTTAAAAGCTAGGCAATTGGGGTGCTATAGCCTTTATAAAGTTGTGGTTAAAAGTATATCTTAATATAAAGTTAGTTGTTATTTACCTGAACCGGGAATGTGCCTTATATAAAATTTACGTCCTAAACTAAAAATTAATACATGCAAAACATTATGTACTCTAAACTTTACGCACCTCTATGACCAACCTGTACCCTCCCTTATTAACGGTTTTAAACCGGCTTTTTTTATGCTTTTTTTTCTTTGCTCTAACCATTTCGGCCACTAAGGCGCAACGCTCTCCAAACGCAGGCAAGCCATCTTTAAAAATGGCGCCTAACCAGGCTTTACGCAAAATCGGGCCGGAACTAGCTACTTTAAAAGCCCAACAGGCAGCCCGCCAGAATAATGCGGCAGCGCCCTTGGTTGCACCCCGTACCAATAAAAGTTTGTTGCAGGTAAAAGGTAATTACGTAGTAATAGAAGCCCTCTCGGAAAATTCTACACCCCAATTACTCGCGGATTTGCAAGCCCTAGGCATGACCCAATCGGCTTCTTTTGGCCGCATGGTATCGGGCGTGGTGCCCATTGCGAACCTGGATAAAATTGCTAAACTTAAAAGTTTGCGCTCGGCCCGGCCCGCATATAAACCTATTTCTAAAATTGGTAAAACAACTTCGCAGGGAGCCCGGGCGCTGTACACCGACGAAGCCCGGAAACAACAGGTAATTACCGGTAAAGGCAGCAAAGTAGGCATTATTTCGGATAGCTATAATGCGTTAGGCGGCGCCGATCAGGGCGTTAAATCCGGTGACTTACCCGGCAAAAACAATCCGAATAATTTTACCACGCCCGTAGAAGTTTTGCTGGACGAAGCCGCCGATTTTGGAAGCGACGAAGGGCGGGCTATGGCCGAAATTGTGCATGATTTAGCGCCGGGTGCCGAATTAGCTTTTTACTCCGCCAATTTTGGCGAAGCCAGTTTTGCCCAGGGTATTCTGGATTTACAAAAAGCGGGTTGTAATGTAATCACCGACGATATTACTTACCTGGCTGAGCCCATGTTTCAGGATGGTATTATTGCCCAAGCCGTAGATTCAGTTAAAAAAGCGGGTGCCAGCTACTTTACGGCCGCCGGTAATAATGGGCGCGAATCATATCAGGCACCTTTTAAATCCGGCGGAGTGGCTTACTTTGGCAGTAAGTCTTCTTTTGGGTCGCAAAAGGTAAAAAATGCGCATAATTTCGCTCCGGCTGGTAAGAAAAAAGATCTAACGCAGAAGATATACGTGCCCCTGGGCGCCACCATTATTTTTGCTTTTCAATACAGCGAACCATTTTATTCCGTGGGCAATGGGGCAAGCGAGGGCGCTAAAACAGATCTAGATATTTACCTGCTCACCGAAGACACTACTGATGTAGTGGCTTCTTCGGTTTACGCCAACCAGGGCAGCGACCCCGTCGAGATAATGTCTTTTACTAACGATGGTTCTTACGATAGTAATTACTTTAACCTCCTCATCGATAAATTCGACGGTCCGGCTGTTGGTCCGGGTACCATGAAATACGTGGTTTTTAAAGATAACAACGATATTTCTATCGAAGAATACCATACCAGTAGCAGCACCATTTACGGGCACAATAACGCGGCTGGTGCTATAACTACCGGAGCCGTATTTTTTATGGATACCCCGGCTTACGGAATTTCTACGCCCGTAGCTGAAAGTTTTTCTTCGGTGGGCGGCACGCCTATTTTATTCGATAAAAACGGAAAATCACGGTCGCGGCTCATCCGGCGCAAACCCGAAGTTATGGCTCCCGATGGGGTAAATAACACTTTCTTCGGAGATTCTTTCTTAGACGAATTTTACTTTTTTGGTACATCGGCGGCGGCTCCGCACGTAGCGGCCGTAGCCGCCCTGATGCAGGAGGCCAACGGGAATAATTTAAATGCCGACCAAATTAAAACGGCCCTGCAGCAAACCGCCCTGAACATGAACGAACCCGGCTTTGACTATGAAACCGGTTACGGCTACATAAACGCGCAAAAAGCCATTGCCCGCGTTGCCAAACCCCGCATCCTGGATTTTGTGCTAATAGATGCCGATTCCCGGCAGATTATTCAAGTATTACATACCGGCGATGTCTTAAACCTGACCCGGTTACCTTCGCGTAACGTGTACATTCAGGCGCGTACCGGTCCGGCCAAAATAGGCAGTGTTTTAATCGATTTTAATGATAACCAAGTTATTGAAAACAAATTGCCTTATGTTTATCCCGGGGCTATGGCTGAATTTTTTAAATTAACTGAAGGCAGTTACACCTTAACCGCCGTGCCTTACTCGCAAGCCAAAGGCCAGGGCAACGAAGGCGTGCCTTCAACCATCAGCTTTCGGGCGGTAGAAGAAAAAATTGTACGCTTTGAGTTGTACCATGTAAGCGACGGTAATGTAATCCGGGAATTAAAAGAAAACACGGAACTGGACCTGGCGACTTTGCCAGCCGATTTAAACATCCGGGCGGTAACCAACCCGGTGGTAGTGGGCAGTGTACAATTTGATTTAAACGGGAATACTACCGTTGAGAATATTAATACCTACGACTTAGCGGGCAGCTCCGGGCAGAGTATTTCGTTTAAACCAGGCGATTATACGTTAACTGCCGGTATTTATCCTTATGCAAAGGCTCGCGGCCAGGTAGGCGGCTCTTTAACCATCAACTTCCGGGTAATTAACAGTACGGTGCGTGCTCAGGATGCGCAGCTAAGCGTTGCGCCGAACCCATTTGCGCAACAAGCCCGGCTTAGCTTTAGCGTGCCCACCACCGACAACGCTTCCCTGATTATTTACAACTTAAATGGGAAACAAGTAGCGGTATTGCATAACGGCGAAGCTGTTGCGGGCAAACAATACGAGTACGTGTTAAACGGGAACTCCTTACCGGGCGGTTGGTACATTAGCCGTTTAGTAACGAGTAAAACCAGTCTGCACCAAAAACTACGTTTAGTAAAGTAAATTTTTAAAAATTTAAATAGCCACCTGCTTCCTTTATTGTTCGGGAGCCAGGTGGCTTTATTTTAAATTTTTATTCCGGCAGCAACAATTTATCTTCTTTAAGGTTGCTTCCCGCCTTCATGTTTTGGTGCTATCTAACTAGCAAGTTAAAAGATTTGCCTCGTGGTCGGCGGGCCTCGTTTACCCCTCCACCTAAAGGCAAGCTAAAACAGGGGAGGAGATGCCGCTATTCTGTTTCCTCAACTCCGTTTGCTGAATTTTGCTGCGCAAAACCGAAATCCTAGCAGGTGCACTTGAGCCAAACTGGTATTTTTGCTTGTAGTCGCTGCTTTTCTTCCAAGTCTTGTATAATTAAGAATAAGAAAAATGGGTTTAATTGGCGGCTAAAAATTACAAGAGTTAATGGAATTAAACTTCCTTATTCCGCTTCCCTCTCTTAACATATTTAATAAATGTGGCTTCATACAATTTAATAATATTTTAAAAAGTAAAAACCAAAGCTAAGCGCTACTGACCCCAGTTTGGCTGTTGAGGACCTTCTAAGGTTCCGGTGCGCAGCATTGCGAGGCACGAGCAAAGGAAGCTTAGACCGTCCGAAAGAGCCAAATGAGGCCCGCCGGCCACGAGGCAAAATCTTGTAGTTAGCCAGTTAGATAGCACCACAGCCTGGAGACTTGAAAAGGCTCCAAAGAAAAAACTTGCTTCCACCGTACATGATCTAGAGTTCAATCTGTTTAAAATCATTATATAAAAATACCGCCTCTGCAAAAACAGCATTTTTAAAAAATTTACTTTTCCAGCACCTTTACTTGTAAACGCGAGGCATTTTGGGCATCGTGGTATACCCGGATGGTGGATTTAAGGTAATCTTTGGGTTCGGCTTCGTAGATGTTCATAAACTGCTGCGGATTGCGGTCCGAGAGTGGGAACCAGGAACTTTGAATCTGCACCATCACTTTGTGGCCTTTTTTAAAAGTATGCAGCAAATCCGGGATTTCATATTTAACTGGTGTAACAGTGTTGGGCTGAAAGGCCGTTGGTTTTTCGAAACTGTTCCGGTATTTGCCCCGCATAATTTCGGCGCGCACCAGTTGCTGGTAGCCACTCATGTTAACCGTGCGGTCTGGAGCCGCCACCGAATCAGGGGTATCTTCCGGGTACACATCAATCAATTTTACCACGAAATCGGCATCGGTGGTACTCAGGCTCACGCGCAAATCGGCTAAAATGGGACCCGCTAAAGTTAAATCGCTGGAAAGTGGCTCGGAGGTAAACGTTAATACATCGGGCCGGGTAGCGGCAAACCGTTGATCATCGAGCATGTATTCGCGGGTGCGGGTCCGGTGTACGGGGCCTTGATAAGGTACGGGTTTGGCCGGGTCCGAAACGTATTCGGCGAAGGCATTGGTAACGGTAGGAGCGGAGAAGCCTAGTTGGTTGTTTGGTAATAAATACTGGCTACGTTCTTGCAGGTTAGCTGGCGGCCAGTTAGCAAATTTGCGCCATTGATTGGTACCGGTCTGGAAAATAGTGGCTTCGGCAAGTTCAGGCGCATTGCCTTGGTTTTTTAAATGGTAATTCATGAAAGGTAGAAACAAGCTATCCAGATAAAATTGGCCGGTAGGCGCTCCAAACGAAATATCGCCTAACGAACTTGCTTCGGACCACCAGCAACCGTGACACCACGGACCCATTACTAATTTGTTATCTGCCCGCGGGTTTTGTTTTTCCAGTTTCTCGTAGGTTTCCAAAGCCCCGTATAAATCTTCGGCATCGTACCAGCCGCCTACGGTTAGCAATGTAGGTTTTAAGTTCTTCGCGTGCGAAAGCGGATTGCGGCTTTGCCAGTAACTGTCGTAATCTGGGTGGGCCAGTATATCGTTCCAGAACGGAATGCTGTCTTTAAAAAATTCAGTATTGGCGCGCTTGGGCGTTTGAATGGTATTTAAAAAATAATCGTAATTGTTCCGGTTTTTACTATTGGTTACGCCAAAGGTACGGGTGGCAGGTTTGTCGGGTGTGTCTTGGTTAAAGCGCGGCAGAAAATCAAAAAAATCCATCCAGAAAAAAGCGCCTTTGTGGTGCACATCGTCACCGATAAACCAATCCGTTACCGGCGCCTGCGGCGATACCGCTTTTAATGCCGGATGATTGCTGATAGCCGCGGCCGTGGCATAAAACCCCGGATATGATACACCGTGAATGCCCACTTTGCCGTTATTGCCTTTTATATTTTTCAGCAGCCAGTCAATCGCGTCGTACGTATCGGTGGCTTCGTCGGGTTGTTTTTGTTTCTTCTTTTCGGCGTTAGCTACCAGGGGACGTTCGTGGTCGAATTTGCCCGTGGAGCGCCAGCGGCCGCGGACATCTTGTTCTACCAAAATAAAACCTTCGCGCAGCAGGCGGGCAAAACTAGGCGCGGTATAAACCCGGCTGTACAAGCGCGTAGCATTATACGGCGTCCGGATCATTAAAAAAGGATATTGCTGCTTCGGCCCGGCATTATTGGGTACCAGTATTTCGGTGTATAATTTTACTCCGTCGCGCATGGGTATCATTTCTTTGCGCCATTGGTAGTTTTGCACCAGGTACAAACTATCTTGTTTTTGCTCGGCGGTAAGCTTCACTGCCGGGGTTTGAGCCTGCGCATTTACAGTAATCAGTACGCCGATCACGAAGAGGAAGAGTAGCTTTAATCGCATTATTTTAAAATTTAAAAATTTGGTGAGAAGCCGAACTAAAACTTGAATGTAGCGAGATTTGTAAACCCATGAAAGATTTATTTAAACAGAGAGGCAACAAGGCAAGAAACAATTTGATTATATCAGAAGCTGGTATCTTGTTATTTAAATAACGGCCAGATTATAAGTTGTTTAGCTTTGTAAAGTTTGTCATGAAAAGCATTAGCTAGGTATTGTGCCAGAAGTATTGTGGTGAGAATATTTCCAACGGCGACACTTTTCGAAAAAAATTAAAATACGAGGTAGCTTAATTAATCTGGCCCAAGTAAATTTTAAAAATTTTAAAAAATCACAGCGATGTTGCAGGTTAGATAGATAAAATAATTTTTGCTATTTCCCGATTAAAATAAAAGGAGCCCAGTAAAAAGGCGAGCGGTAGGAGCTATGGTTTATCAGTTTGCGTTTTGCAATTTGTAAAGCAGTGGCTTTATCCTTGCCGGCTAAAAGGGCCTGGTAAAAGTATTTCATTAAGTTAGCCGTAGATTCGTCGGACACTTTCCATAAAGAAACAACGATGTTTTTGGCGCCCGCAAACAATAAAGCCCGGCTTAGGCCAATAACGCCTTCGCCTTGCGCTAATTTCCCTAATCCGGTTTCACAAGCCGAAAGGGTTACTAAATCGGCATTTAAATGTAAATTATAAATTTCGCCGGTATACAAAATGCCATCTTCCGGACCAGGGTTGTTTTGAGCCAGCATTAGACCAGATAATTCCGGAAAGGTTTGGTTCACGAAGCCGTGGGTGGCCAGGTGCAGGTAATTATACTGGCTAATATCCGGACTTTTTAAATGATCTTCGGTGGCTTTTTGGTACAAGTATACTTGCGCCCTGGCTCCTTTGGCCCGGAACAATTGCCCAATAGTTTCGACCTCGCCTTCCGAAGCCAGCAGCGGCATAATAGGTTGCTCTTCTGCTATTTGGGTGCCGATTCGGGTAATTTCCTGATGAAGCGCGTAGTGTTGCTTGCTTCCCAATTTAATTTTGCTGGTAGCTGCGGAATGGCTCAACATTGAATCTGCAAATACTGGCGCCAAGGCTAACAAATGCTTCGCGGTAGTTTCTTTGGTTTGCATTAACCGTTCGTAAAGCAAGCGCCCCGAATACGCATAACTTACGTTGTATTTATGCAGCAAGTAAGCCCCCGATCTATTAAGTTTCACTTTGCCGGCTTGGGTGAGTAGCGCTTCAAACGGAAATAAATTTAATTTCCCGTCCGGTATAATAATTAAAGATTTTGTATTGGCCGGAATAGACGAAGGTATTAATATCCGGTACAGTTTATAAGCTACTTGCCGGTACAGATCGGCGTCTTTTAAAACAATGGCATCCCGGAAAGCATCTAGTTGTCGTTCAAAAAGACTGTCGATGGGGATGGATTTTACCTCAAAAAAGTGATTGCCCAACATAAATACCTGCAGCGCATCTGGGCTCAGGGCATACTCCAGCACTACCGTCCGGTCAGTTAGTTTTTCCTGCAACTGCTGCGGCGAAACTACCGCGGCCTGGTACTTTAAATCGTAGTACCGGGGATAAAATTCTTCGAATTGGTTTACCAGTTTTTCTTTTTGGCGGTGCGCATTAAATAATTGGTTTTGGTAGCTTATTAGTTTTGCGCTGTCTGCTTCCGTGCCTTTGTTTAATTCTTTAGCTAAGTGTTGGGTATACTGGGCTAGCTGGCTGCGTAAGTTTTGATCTTGTTGTAACAACGAATCGGGAATGCCCGCAAAAATTTTTGCTTTAGACTCCAGCAAAGAAGAAAGTAACACGCTGGATTTTCCGCGTTCCGCAAAGTAAAAAGCTTTATCCAGATAAGTTTGTTGTCGGGTTAGGTTATACAATTTTAAACATAAAGGCAAAGCTTGTTGGTAAAGCTCTACGGTGCTGGCGTTAAAGGCCACCTTATCGCTTTCACTTTCCTGGTTTCGCTGAATTTTGTTGGCTAAAGAATCGGTGAGGCAGGCAGTTTGGTAAGCTACTAGCAGGTCGGTAGTATCGTGCGATTGATTAAACGAGGTTTCCAGCACTTTGGCCTTGGTTCGTAACGAAACAAGCAAGGTTTTAGAAGTTAAATATGGTTTAGTTTGCCCCGCCAGAATAGGATTGCGAGCAACCAGGGTATCCTGAAAGGCGGGTACGTTCGCGATAATAGCTTGCTGATACAATTGCAATGCTTTTCGCAACTGTCCTTGCTGGGCATATACTTTTCCTAATTGGTTGTAAGAATCGGCTACGCTGGGATGCGATGTGCCAAAAATTTTTAAAAAGTGGTGTAAAGCCTGGTTGTGGTAAGCCGCGGCTTTGGCATAATCTTTTTTGGCCAGGTATAAAATACCGTGTTGCGTGTATGATTCGCCAATGCTGGGGTGGTTTTCGCCAAATACCGAACGCCGGATTAAAAGGGCCATTTGATGGTAATCCAAGGCTGTTTCATAATCACCTTGCATTAAGTATACGTTGCCTAAATTATAGTAAGCATCGGCTACTTTGGGATGTTTTTCGCCCAACCCAGAACATTTTATTTGCAGGGCTTTCAGGTGGTATTCTAAAGCTGTTTTGTAATCTTTTCTTAATTCAAAAACATTGCCTATATCGTTGTAAGAAGTGGCCACGTGCGGGTGCGATTCGCCCAGGGCCACCCGCCGGATTTGCAGGGCTTTCTGGTAGTATTCTAAAGCTTTGCTGGATTCTCCTTTAATCAGGTAAATGCTCCCGATGGTTTGGTGCGAACTGGCCCTGCCGGGATGCATTTCCGGTAAAATGGAACTTCTGATTTGCAACGATTTCTGGTAATATTCTAACGCTTTATCGTAGTCGCCTTTTTCGCTGTATAAATTGCCGAAAACGTGGTAAGAGTCGGCTACGTCCAGGTGTTGTTCGCCAAAAACCACTAGCCGGATTTGCAATCCTTTTTGGTGGTATTCCAAGGCTTTGTCAAACTCCCCGGTAAGGTGGTACACGTTGCCAATATTGTTGTAAGAACCGGCAACACTCGGGTGGTTTTCACCGAATAAAGTACGCCGGATGTGCAAGGCCTTCTGGTGATACTCCAGGGCTTTATCGTACTCGCCTTTATAATGGTAGTTGTTGCCGATGCTGTTTAAAGAATTACCTACATCCAGATGGATTTCGCCCAGGGCAGCTTTCCGGATCTGTAATCCTTTTAAATGGTATTCCAGACCTTTATCGTACTGACCCGTTATAAAATAAACGTTGCCGATATAATAATACGAATTACCTATTCCTAGGTGTGTTTCGTTTAAAGTAGCGCGCCTAACTTTTAACGATTTCTGGTGGTATTCTAACGCTTTGGGGTATTCGCCCTGCCCGAAGTAAATGTTACCGATTAAATTATAAGAATCGGCTACATCCGGATGGAGCTGCCCCAGAGTGGCTATCCGCAAGAGCAAAGCCTTTTGCTGGTAATTTAAGGCTTGCGGGTACTCGGCTTTTATTAAATGCACATGGCCCAACGTAATATACGTGGAAATGGCCTTGCTGGAATCAATAGGTTGTTTAGTAAATATCTCTTTTAATGTTTGGTTGGCTTTTTCTAAGGCTTCGGGGTATTTACCAACCAAATATAAACTCCGCGAAAGCTTATTGTCGCAATCTATTTTTTCGGCCCATTTTTTATTTTTCTGAAATAAAACAGATGCCTGATTAAAAAGTGGGACTGAGGCGCTGTAGTTTCCTTTTTGTTCGAAGGCCTCGGCTTGCTGGTAATACTGGCGGGCCGTGTTTATTTCGGTTTGTGATGGCAGTTTTTGCGCCCAAACAGTCTGTAATGTAATGCCACACAAAAGAAAGAAACCTGCTAAAAAAAACTTCATCGGGGTAAATACCGGGTAGTAGTTTAAATACTTGCCAAATTTGAATATACCAGTAGAAAAGTAATAATTTAAACTGCTTATTCCTATTTAAAATAAAAAATTTACCATAAATTGTAAGTCATTGAAGCTAAATTAGCTATTTGAAAAAAAGCAGGTTCATGGACTTAAAGTATCTTGCCTGGTTTAACTTTAAACAGAAATGGTAGGTGAACGAAGCTTAGGTAAAAATGAAAATACAGTTACATACCCGAAATTTATTTTTTTTTAAAAATCGTCATTTATCTGGTTTCCGGAAGAGCCTTTGCTTTAGCTTGCTTTTTACCGTAATAGCAGTAAAAGCCAATAGCCAGGAATTATTGTCGGTTGCATCGCCTAAGTACCAGGTAGCGCACCAGGTGTTCGACCGGTTAACGTATGCTTTTGCCGATACTCGTCCGCAGCCCCGCCTGGAAATAGTAGCCCGCAGTTCTAAAAAAAATAAAGTAATAGCGCAATACCGCCCGGGCAGTCAACCGGTTATTCAACTGGACGAAGAAGTATACGACTTATGCCGGAAATTACAACAGGATTCGCTGAATGCATTGGCCGTTTTGCTTAGCCACGAGTTAGCGCATCATTACAAAAACCACGATTGGTATTTTACTTTTGGCATTGCAAATAACACAACTTCTAAAGAAAGCATCCGGCAGTTTGAGTCGGCGGCCGATTTTTACGGTTGCTTTTACGGCGAATTATCCGGTTTTGCTACGGCTCGGGTTTTTCCGCGGGTACTGGATTTAATTTACCAACATTTTAATCTGGCAAACCACCTGGAGGGATATCCTACCAAAGAAGAACGTAAAGCCATTTACGCCGAAAAGCAAAAAGAAGCCATTAAAATGGTGGCGGTGTTTAAGTCAGGTTTGTTTCTTTATTTGATTCAGGAGTTTGGGCCGGCCGCCCAGTGTTTCGATTATCTGGCCAACCAGTTTCCGAGCCGGGAAATCATCAATAATTTAGCGGCGGCCAAGCTGCAACTGGCCTTGCAAATTTATAATAAGCAAGAGCAGCCTGGCTTTGTATACCCAGTAGAGTTAGACGCCAATAGCCGTTTGGCATCTGCCCGCCGCGATATGCCCGATGCTTACAATAATAAACAGTTAGAAGATTTATTAACGGATGCGCGGCGCAACGCCGAAAAGTCGCGGGAAATTGATCCAAGCTATGTGCCGGCGTACATTAACCTGGCTTGTATTTATTCGTTGCAAGGCAACCAACCCGCGGCCATTGGCATTATAAACGAGTTAAAACCCGCCACGATCACGGGCAATGCTCATGCGGTTCGGGCTATTGCTTATTATAAAGATAACCAGTTAGTTAAAGCCAAAAAAGATTTTGAACTAGCCCAGCAGAAAGGCGCCTATAAAGCGCAGTATAACCTGGAACTATTTGGTAGAATGAATGAATCGCTGGCCGGTAGTTTAACTACCTGGATCATGAGCTGGTTTCAGGAAGAAGCTGCGCTGCATACCACCCGGTCTGGAATGAAAGAAAAAATAGGAAACCAGCCTATTAGCGCACCTTTGCCGGCCCAAACTCCGCGCGTAGCCGTAAACAAAAACCCCGCGCTGGTTATTCAATGGAGTGAGCAAAATGATTACCTGCAACTGGGTATCCAAAATGCGAACCGCCATTACCTGGTGCACCTAACTCAGGAAAACTACAATCACCCTACGGCCCGCAAAATAAAACGAGGTACCTCGCTGGAAAATTTAAAAAATAAGTACGGCGATCCGGCCTATAGCTTTTCGGGTGCTACCGGCGATTACCTGGTTTACCCTGAAAATAAAATAGCGTTTCTGCTGGATAAAAGTAAACGGGTAAACAGTTGGCTGGTATATGGCCGCACCTTGTAAGGCAAAACAACGCCGTTTTTAATTTAATATTAGCTAGACTACAGCCTTTTTTTTGGCCTGATTACGCCGGAAAAAAGGTTGTATTTTTTTGTACGTACAAAATATACTTTGTTCATTTTAAAGTCTTTGTTACGCTTTTTACAAGTCCACTGGTTTTATTGCTAAGCAGGATAATTCGTAGTTGCCACTCACCTAAACCTAAAATAACAAATTCAAACTCAAGCAATTTTTTTAAAAATTTTTATTGTAGCGGTAACAAACCGGCCGTTAAAAGTATGTAAGATTGATTGGTGCTGGTTTTCCGCCAAAGTTAATAGAGTTTATATTTTAAAATTTTTTAATAATTAACAATTACGAAATAAGGTTGTAAGCCTAACTTTCTGGATGATTTTACAGCCACTCATTTTATAAACATTAAAACTTTACATAATTTACGCTGGATGAAACATCCAGATCAAAAATACATCGAAGCCTTAGTATCTAACAACGAAATTCTGGTAGAAGAAATTTACCGAAGGTTCTCCGGCAAAATTAAGTGGATGGTTATAAAAAATAATGGTACGGAAGCCGAGGCGGGTGATATTTTTCAGGAAGCTTTATTGGCTATTTCGCACAGAGCAAAAACGCAGGGGCTTATTTTGTCTTGCCCTTTTGATGCCTTTATTTATTCTATTTGTAAGAATCTTTGGCTTAAAGTTTTAAACAAGAAAAAGTCACATTCTTCCGTAACAGACCCCGAAGAAATGGAAATAGGAGAAGACAGCTTGCAACTGGCCGAAGAATGCCTAATACAGGAGCAACGGCTACAATTATTGAATGAGAAACTAGACGAACTAGGCGGCAAATGCGCCGAACTGCTCCGGTTAAACTGGAGCGGAAAATCCATGGAAGAAGTAGCCGAGGATTTACAAATAAGTTACGCCTTTGCCCGCAAAAAAAAGGTGGGTTGTATGGATAAATTAATTAATCTAATAAAGCGCGACCCGCAGTTTAATACTTTGAAATGGTAATGTAATGAATACAGATTATTTAGAGAAAATAGAAGCTTACTTAAATAACGAAATGAGTCCGAGCGATAAAAAACAGTTTGAAGCGGATTTAACTACCGATCCAGAACTGCAAAGTGCGTTGCAAATGTACCGTACCATTGATGCCGATATGCGGGGCTACGAAAAATACAAGTTACAGAATAATGCCCTGAAAAGCACCTTAAGTAACTTAAATAATAAATATTTTGAAAATGAGCCACAAGCAGTAGCTAAAGTGGTGCCGCTGTATTCCCGGAATATTTTCAAAATACTTACGGCCGTAGCTGCCAGCGCTGTACTGTTGTTGGTTACGTATTTTGCCTTTTTCCGGTCAACAGCCGATGTGCAGTACCTGGCAAATGCTTACGTGAAAGAAAATTTGCAACACATAAACCAAACAGTTAGCGTGCCCGAAGATACCCTGCAATTTGGTTTAGCCGGAAGATATACCGTGAAAAATCCAGGCCTGGATAGTTTAGAGGCCGGCATTACAGCTTTCAACAATCAGGAATTTAATTCGGCTTTGCGTTATTTTCAGGGATTATTAAAAACTCATCCGGATGATGAAGCGGCAAAAAAATATACGGGGATGGTTTACCTGCGAACTAAAGCGTATGACCAGGCTTTGCGGGAGTTTACCGAACTAGCTCATAAACAAGAATCGTCGGACAATCCCGGACTTTTCCTGCAAGCAGTAACCTTAATGCTGCGGAACCAGCCCGGAGACCAGCACGAAGCCAAACAAGTTTTACAACAGGTAGTAAAAACAAAAGCCGAAGGCAGCCAAGAAGCAGCCCGGTGGCTGGAAGAATTTTAAAATTTAATTTATAAGATTCCTTATAAAATCTGCTACTCCAGCTCAGAGGAAGAACAATACGCGTCCGGGGAAAAAGTACAATTATCCTTTCTGGTTAGTAAATTGCCTTCTGTTTTCCTAAATATCCGGAAAGTTATAGAATTTATTTATTTCTTAAGTGGGCCATACTTCATTGAAAAGCTATCGCAATCAGCATATCTTCATTTGCTTTCATTAGAGAAGACAAAAACGCCTAAACTCAGATAAAAAAACAAAAAATTAAAATACAGGGTAACAAATGGCAGCTCTACAGAATATATAAACGAAAGTTCGGGTGATAGTACCTGTTTTGTTGTAAACAATAGTAATTTCTTTCGAGGTGTTTTAAAAAAAATATCTGAGGAACAACAAGTACTATCGCAATTTTAAAAAACGCAAAGGCTGGGATATAAAGTTGGATTTTTATAAAAATTGAAAAGCTGATTTTTTAAAAAATAAGAATAAGTAACTGAAGAAATAAGTCGCTGCAATTAAGGTGCTTGAAATAAAAAAGTTTGGTATTTGGCTTGGCTAGACTAAAGTTAAATCGAATAGCTTAATCCGGCGTCTTGTAACTCTTTGCAATGCTGCTCCCGCTCTCCGCAGTTCCGTTTACAGTATCTGCGCACAGGGACACGAACAAAAGTCTGGGCTACCATTTGCCTTTAATTGCCAGAACTCGCCCCGAGTATTAGTTGTACTACCACTTAGTGCAACCCGTAGGAAATGGTAGTACCGGCCGGAGAGCGGCCAGCATTGCAAACTAATATTTAAAAAATTAACGGCAAATAACGCCGGTGCCTCGATCAAATTAAGCCAGCAACGGAAAAGTTAAAGTAAAAGTAGTGCCCTTATTTTCCTGACTTTTCAGGGCTATTCGCCCGCCTTGTACTTCTACCAGATCTTTAATAATAGACAAGCCAATGCCATTGGGTTCTTCGCCGTTTAAGCCATTTCTGCGGGCCTTGTTGCTGTACTTATCAAACAAGTAAGGTTGTATTTCTTCCGGAATACCAATACCCGTATCGGTGTGCGTTAATATAAAATCAGAACCATGTGTATTTAAAACGAGCGAAATTTTTCCGTTTGCCGGAGTAAATTTTATCGAATTTGTTATCAGGTTATTTAAAATCTGGGTAAACTTCATCTCATCCAGCTCCACAATTATTTTGTCTTCCGGACTTTCTACCAGAATGGGCACTTTTACTACCTGAGATTTAATGTAATACTCCACGGTTTGACGGGTTTTTTCTACGGCATCAAACCGTTTTCTTTTAACCGGGGTGCCCGCCGACTTTATATGTTCGTCCTGTAATACTTCTTTTATTAATTTTAAGCAATCTTCGTAAGCCCGGTCGATTAACTCGGTGTAATTGGCAATTTCTTCGTAACGGCCCTCGGCATGGTCCATACTCAGTAAAGAAGTTACGCCTTTCATAATAGCTAAAGGGCCCTGTAAATCGTGGGCTACCACCTGCAATACGTTATTTTTTTTGCGGCCAAACTCCAGCAAGTGCTCGCGGTATTGGGCTTGTTGGGTAACGTCTTCGGCATAGCCCATTAAGTGTGTAAGCGTGCCAGATCCGTCCGCGATGGGTTGGGCATCTACTTTTACCTGCTTCAAGCGTTTATCCGGAAACTCTAAACCAAATTCAATTTCACAAGCATTGCCCTGGCAGGCTTTCTCGAAACGTAATCCGACGGCCTCGCGATCATCTTCTTCCACCAGCGCAAAGAGTTGCCCGGGATTTTTTAAAATTAAATCCCGGTTTATTTCCCAAATAAACTCAAAGGCAGTACTGAGGTAATCAAACTGTTTGCTTTGCAGATTAAAGATATACAGTACCTTTTTGCTGGATTGGCTCCATTGGTCGAAAATAGCCGGGATCATAGTAGCGTTGTAAGAATTTGTTTTGGTAAAATTACAAATACCCAGATGTAAAGTTTTTCTGGAGCTAATATTAATGAATAAAGTTTAAAATACGCGGCGCCTCGCAGACCTGCTATTTAAATAAATAAGAATAATTAGCACTATACTTATAAGGGCGTGGTGTCCGCTATTTATATTTATTCATTAAAAGAACTTTTAGATTTTTTGCTGCTAAAATGCGGGGAGATGGCCGGTATTAATTGGGACGAAAACCCATTGCCAGGTTTAGTACTACTATACAAGATAAAAAATGCTTCAAAACTCGCTCCGAGAGCTTTCAACTTGTTTATAATTTTATAAATAAACCTTTAAAGGCTTATTTATAGATAAGCCCAACTTGATAAATAAAAAAATATATTAACCATCTTGCTTGTAAATACGTTATCAATCAGTAGCTTTGAAGTGCAAAGTACTTTAATATTATTTTTAAAGTATATCAGCTAAAATGTTCAGGTAAAATCAGAGCAAGGGCATTGTTTCGTTAGTATTTAACCACTGAATAACCTAAACATAGTTTCTGCTGGTGAGATGGTTTTGATTTTTGCGTTTGGAAGTATGATTACCGATACAGTTGCGCTGAGAGATTAGGAATTACTTATTTTAAAAAATTAGGCAATTAACATTAAGTTAAAGCAAGTTATGTATCTACCTTCTAATTTGGAATAATTTAAAAGGCTGATACATGACTTGGGATTAAAGCAGTGAGCAGAAATTTTTTTGATTCTATACTTTGTAAAGCAAAGTTCTTTTATTGATTGTTATTTATTTTTAATTCTAAAACCAGTATCCCATTATGATGACTCCCAGAGAAATTCAGACCCAAACAGTAGGTAAACGTGCTGGACAAGGAGCCTTAATTGCGCTTGGGCTCGTTACTATTTTTATTGTGCAATTACAGGCTATGGACGTGGATTATGGAGCTTGGGTGTTGTTACCTTTGCTTACGGTTTCGGTAGGTGGCGCTATTGGCGGAATAATTTACTACCTGGTGGAGCCAGCGCGACAAGGAAGCAATGGGAGAAAATGGCTCGTAAATATAAGCTGCGCCTTGGTTTATTGCTTGATATTGTGGCTAAGTTTAATTGCGGCCCTGAGTGTAACGGGGCACTGGGATTAAACAATAAGCATATACTTACCTCAGTATCATTTTTTAAATTTTTAAAATTTAGCCATGCGCGACGACATTTTAGCTCACCTCCACGACCCAGCGCAACTGGAGCAGCTATACCGAAACAATAAAGCCGCTTTTAAGCAACAATTTCAGGAGATTTACCCCCAATTAAACAATAATGTACTGGCCAACTTCTGGTACGAAAGGTTGCGTTACGAAACCGACGAAATAGCCTGGGGATCCGCTAAAGAACTTAAGTTTGTGGTGCTGGCCTGTTTGCTGGCGGGTTTGCTGGCTAAATGGCCCGCAATTTTCGCTGTTAGCGAAGAATTCTTTTATCCGCGTAATATCGGCTTTATCGTGTTCCCGTTTTTAGCAGCTTATTTTGTCTGGAAAAACAAAATTCCTGGTAACAAGAAAGCGTTCCTGGCTGGAGTTCTGCTTGTTTGTTTGGTATACATTAACTTATTGCCCCACCAACCCGAAAGCGATACTTTAATTTTAGCCTGCATCCATTTGCCTTTGTTGCTATGGGCCGTTTTGGGAGTTTCGTTTGCCGGCGACGATTTTCGTTCAACCCAAAAACGGCTGGATTTTTTGCGTTTCAACGGCGATTTGGCTGTAATGTGTGCGCTTCTGGGAATTGCTGGCGTTATTATGACGGCGATCACCATAAATTTATTCTTACTGATAAACTTACCCATCGATCAGTTTTATTTTAAATACGTTGCTGCTTTTGGATTGCCCGCCGTGCCTATTGTAGCCACCCACCTTACCCAGACTAACCCGCAACTGGTAAACAAAGTGTCACCGGTTATTGCCAAAGTATTCAGCCCGTTGGTACTCGTAATGCTGGTTATTTATTTGGGTGCCATTATCTTTTCGGGCAAAGACCCTTACAACGACCGCGAATTTCTGTTGCTGTTTAACCTACTTTTAATGGGGGTAATGGCTTTAATATTCTTTTCTGTGGCCGAAAGCTCAAATAAACCCATTGCTCCTTTAAACACCGGCGTGCTTTTGCTACTGGCTTTTGTTACGGTAGTGGTAAATGGCATTGCGTTATCGGCCATATTATTTCGTTTAGTGGAGTGGGGGATTACGCCGAACCGCGTGGCGGTGCTGGGCGCTAATGTTTTAATAATGGTTCATCTGCTTCTAATAACGGTTATGCTTTATAAAAACATTACCCAAAAAGTTGCTATTAGCGCAGTAGGTCAAGCCATTGCAAGGTACTTGCCCATTTACTTTATCTGGACATTAATCGTAGTTTTCATTTTTCCTTTACTTTTCAACTTTAAATAGCAAGTGAAATGAATTAAAAAAACAGTATTAATAAAGTGATTCAGGTAATACAGTATAAATAAGATGCCTGATTTTATAGGATTGGAATTCTAAAATTTTAAAAATTTAATAACAGATGATTATGCAAAACAAAAGATTATGGAGCATGGTGCTCATAGTAGCGCTGCTGTTGTTTATCCCTTTCGTGGCCATGCAATTTACTGCAGAAGTAAACTGGTCCTTGTTCGATTTTATAGTGGCCGCTGTATTGTTGCTCGGCACGGGGCTTTTATGCGCACTGGTAATAAGAAAGGTAAGTACAATCAATCGCCGGGTAGTTATTTGCGCCGCTATTCTTGTGGCCTTGGCCCTGATTTGGTTAGAACTGGCAGTAGGAATACTGGGAACACCGTTTGCCGGCAGTTAAATTAAAATTTATCCAGGATAAAGATGATACCGGTTCCTGGTTTGGGGTAGTGGTAATGTGAAGCGTATAAAATCTGTTGTTGGTATACCCCGTACCAGGATCGGTTATTACAAGCAATTAACTGCAAAAAATAAGAGAACCGGTACTTTGTTCGTAGGCTAACTAAAGAAATATAGTGCTATTTACCTTACTTCACGTTGCTTTATCGTTAGAAGATTGTATGCCATGTTTTAGATTTAAAAAAGAAAAGATTTAATTCTGGTATAATTTTTTCGCGTAAATCTCAACCGAAAAGGCTGGTTTGGTGTTATACTGATTCCTATGAAACAATTTGCTCTGCTTTTACTTTGCTTTGATTTAACCATTGCTTGTACTTTCGAAAAAAAAACGGAAAATAATCAAAGCGCTACTGCTTTGCCTTCAACTGCCGATATTAAACTTTTGCCCGATTCTACTCCGCAAGTAAATACAGCAACCCGGCTGGTTGCCCAGGAAACACCGGCTCTTCCGGAAACGTTGGCTTTAAAGCAGGTACCGAAACGCCAGGCAGCGCAAGACACCACAAAATTTAAAAAAATAACTCCTTCCGGTAAAAAATTACCCGACGTACCGGTTAAGCCAGGTGCCCGCGGCGTAATGACCAATACGGCCTTATTAAACAAAAATTTGCGGGCTGCTTCTTCCGGTAATCTGCTTTTGAGCAAAGCAGTAGAAAAAGCCATTACCAACGGGTACAAAGCCTTGCAGCAACCCATTCAGGTAATTACCACCAAAACCTACATGGTAGATACCGACGATAAGCACAATTTTAATACCGTGGCCCCTTACTGGCATCAGCAACCCGATGGCAGCTGGGAAAAAATAGATGGCAAAGGCAACGGTTTAAGCAAAAAAATTGGCGACACCGAAAAGCTGCAAAAAGGCATCGGTAAAGTGGTGCCGGATTTAGCCTTGGCTTACGTAGCCAGCAGCGACCCCGTAGAAAAAGAAAAGTTTGCGGCCCGCGCCATTGAGTACTGCCAGCAATTTTTTCTGGATCCGGCTACCCGCATGAACCCTAATCTGGATTACGCCCAACTCATACCGGGGAAAAAGAAAATCCGGATAGAAACGGCCGTAGAAGGAGAGAAGCTCGTGGATATTGTGGATGCCTTGTTGCTGCTGCAAACCAGCAAGCACTACACGCCCGAGTTCGACCGCCAGATCCGGAAATGGTTCGCCGATATGGCCGATTGGATGGCCAACAGCCCCACCGGTAAACAAGCCGATAAAAGAACCGTTGGCAACATTGGGGTGATCTACGAAAGCATGCGGGCGGCCTTTGCTATTTACGGCGGCGATACCTCGTATGCCCGCCAACGTTTGCCCCGCATTAAAGAACGCTTATCCGACGAAATGAACGCCGATGGCGGTCTGGAACACGAATTGGATCGGGCTAAACCCAACATGTACAGCAACAAAGCCTTACAAGCCTGGGTACGGCTGGCGCGTATTTTATCTATCCAGGGCATTAACCTCTGGACCCTGGAAGAAGACGGTAAAAGCTTAGAAAAAGCTATTTTGTTTATGGTGCCCTACATGCTGGGCGAGAAGAAAATGAATAATACCGAAAAAATTCAGCCTAATTATTTTAGAAAAGTAGCCCGTACCGCGCAGTATGCCTACCGCGACCACCCGAAAACTGTGCAGGAACTCGAACGCTTTTTAGTAAAATACGATCAGGGTTTCCGGGAAGGCTACGACCCCTCTATTTTAACCGAACCATATTTGCCCTGGCAAGGGCTTGATGTAAGCAGTCAGTAAAGCTTGCAAATAGCTTGAATACTATGATGGTAAAAGATAGGATAAACTTTATCTTCGTGATCACCTTGTTTTGTTTTTAGCCTTTTTTAATGGCTTCTCCGGAAATGAGTAGAAATTTTTTACTTAAATTAAGATATTCTATTCCTGCTTTAAATCTAAATCATTGAATTGAGATACCGCACAATTGAGTATTGTGAAACTAGAATGTAATTGATATTTAATCTGTAATTCGGTAAATTGCTATTACAATTTTGTGTCTTTCCTCCTAAACTACAACGACCTAGTAAACCATGTGCGGACGGGCTTCTCAAACCAAGAAAAGAGTACCGGTAGAACATCGGTTTGCGCCTTATATCAACGAGGCTGATCTGGAGCCGGTTTACAATGCGGTGCCTTCCCAAAACTTACCCGTTATTACCAGTGAACAACCGGACAAGCTGCAATCTTTAGCCTGGGGCATTCCGATGGTGATTAATGGCAAAAACGATTTGCTCAGTAACTCCCGGCAGGATAAGCTCCTGCTTTGGAGCTATTACACGCAATTGTTGCAAAAAGGGCAAACCTGTCTGATTCTGGTTGATGGCTTTTACGAATGGCAAACGGTGCAGAAAAATTTTAAAATTCCGTACCGATTGGAGTTAAAAGATAAGGATGTATTTGCCATGGCGGGTTTATGGGATAAGAAAATAAACTCGAAGACCGGGCAGGAAGCTACTTTCTTCAGCGTGATTACGCTGGACCCTAATGAACTCATAAGATCCTTGCATGACCGTATGCCCGCTATTTTGCCGCCCGGCGAAGAAATGGTCTGGCTGCAATACTATTCCAAGAGCCAGAATTACCTGGACCAGATTAAAGCTTTTCCCGCCGACCAAATGACGGCTTATACCATTTCTAAAAAAATAAACACGCCGGGTTATAACGAGCCCGATATTCTGGAGCCGTATACCTGGCCTGCTTTACCCGAGCAATTGAATCTTTTTTAAAAATTTTACTCTTCCCGGTGCACACGCATGGAGGGAAATGGTACGGCGTTTTTCCAGGCCGGATTTTCCAGGGTGCCGTCGGTGCGGGGGAGCTGGCTAATAGCTATTTCTCTTAAATCCTGGGCTACTAACCCATCCAGGGTAATTTTAAAATAATTAGCCAACAGGATTAGCTTATCCAGGCTCGGTTCGCCCACGCCATTCTCGTAACCGCTGTACGTCGAGCGTTTGATGTTTAAGGCAAACGCTACGTCTTCCTGCGTCTTTTTTTTCAACTGTCGTAACCATTTTAAGTTCGAGGGTAGAAACATGTTCCTAGGTATTTTAGTATAAATGCTAAAATAATTAGTTAAATATAGCGCAAGTATGATTTATTTGGTTACATTTTACCAAAAATATTTGCTTAAAAACTAATCATTTTACCAAATGCAGTACCAGGTAGGTTTCTAACTTCTTGATTATATGCTACTCAACGACCAGCGAACCATTGCCCATTTTGATCTGGACACCTTTTTTGTATCGGTGGAGCGGCTGCGCAACAGCCAGCTAATGGGCAAACCCGTGATTGTGGGAGGAATGTCGGACCGGGGGGTGGTGGCTAGTTGCAGTTACGAAACGCGGTATTTTGGGGTACACGCCGGCATGCCCATGAAAATGGCCCGGCAGCTTTGCCAGGAAGCCATTGTACTGCGCGGCGACATGGAAGCTTACAGTAAGTATTCTACGGACGTTACCCAGGTAATTGCGGCGAAGGCGCCAGTTTACGAAAAATCATCCATCGACGAGCATTACCTGGACGTGAGCGGCATGGACCGGTTTCACGGTACCTGGCAGTGGACCAACGAGCTCCGGAATCTAATCATCAAGGAAACCGGCTTGCCCATTTCTTTTGGCTTATCCATCAACAAAACGGTATCTAAAATTGCGACGGGGCAGGCGAAACCCAACGGTAAAATGCAGGTACGCTCCGCGGAAGTAAAGCCTTTTCTGGCGCCGCTTTCCATTAAAAAAATACCGGGCGTGGGGCAAAAAAATTATCAGCTTTTGCGCAACATGGGCATTCCCACCATTGAGGTGCTCACCATGATTCCGGTAGAAATGATGCAGAAAGTACTGGGCAAAGAAGGCGTGAGCATCTGGGAAAAAGCCAACGGCATCGACGGGGCTCCCGTGGTTCCTTACTCCGAGCAAAAGTCCATCAGCACGGAGCAAACCTTCAGTACCGACACCACCGATATTGGTAAACTCAACAATTTGCTCGTTTCCATGACCGAAGGTTTGGCCTTTGAACTACGCAAACAAGGCAAGCTGGCAGGTTGCATTACGGTAAAAATCAGGTACGCCAACTTCGATACGCACACCCAGCAACTCACCATTCCGTACAATGCCGCCGACCACGTTTTAATCCGCAAAGCGAAAGAACTTTTTCAAAAATTATATAACCGGCGCTTGCTTATCCGGCTGCTGGGCGTGCGGTTGAGCAATTTGGTGCAGGGTTTTCAGCAGATTGATTTATTTGAAGATACCGCCGAAATGGCGAACCTCTACCAGGCCATGGATAAAATCCGGGTACGTTACGGCGACACGGCGGTGCAGCGGGCGGTAGGGTTAAAATCAGGTTTAAGATAAAAAACAACGTATGCTGGCATTTGTCCATTCGTATTATAGTTTGCGCTACGGCACCCTGTCGGTAGAAGACTTAGCCGCCGAAGCCCGGGCTCAGGGGTATAAAGCTTTAGCCTTAACCGATATTAACAACACTTCGGGTGTATTTCCTTTTATTAAAGCTTGCCTGGCGCAAAACATTCAGCCGCTGGTGGGTATGGAGTTTCGGCGCGATAACCAGTTGCTGTATACCGGCCTGGCTTTAAACCAAAAAGGCTTTGAGGAACTTAACAGTTTTTTAACTTACCACTTGCTGCGGCATCAGCCTTTGCCCGCTGCGCCCCCAGCTTTTACGCAGGCTATTATTATTTACCCGTTTGCCGCCGGTAAAAACAGGCAACTCCAGGAGCATGAATTTATCGGCGTTAGCCCCCAGGATTTAAATAAATTAGTATTCTCGGATTTACGACAGCAAGGCGCTAAACTACTCATGCAGCCGCTATTCACCTGCCAAAACGAGGAAGGCTACCACCTGCACCAGCATCTGCGGGCTGTAGATAATAATATTTTGCTGAGTCAGTTAAGGCCGGAACATGGCGTGGCCCAGGATGCTTGCTTTTATGCTTGCACCAAGCTGCTGACGCAATACCAGCGTTTTCCCGAACTTATCCGGAACACCGAAAAATTAGTGCAGCAAGCCACTTTTACGTTCGATTTTGAGAGCCGCAAGAACAAACGCCATTTTACCAACACCGCTTACGACGATAAATTGCTGCTGGAAAAATTAGCCCGGGATGGATTACAAAAAAGGTATACCGCATCGAACAAGGAAGCTAAACGACGCGTAGAGCATGAGCTGGGCATCATCGATAAATTAGGTTTTGCCGCGTATTTCCTGATTACCGAAGACGTAGTTACTTATGCCCGCAAGCGTAACTATTATCACATCGGGCGGGGGAGTGGAGCCAATAGCGTGGTGGCTTATTGTCTGGGTTTAACCGATGTGGACCCGATTGAGCTGGACTTGTATTTCGAGCGTTTTTTAAATCCCAAGCGCACGAGCCCGCCGGATTTTGACATTGATTTTAGTTGGAACGAACGCGACGAAGTGCTGGATTATATTTTTAAACGGTATGGCCGCGGCTACACTGCCTTGCTGGGCGCCATGAGTACGTTTCAGCATAACTCTATTCTGCGCGAGCTGGGCAAAGTATACGGCTTACCCAAAACCGAATTAGATGCGCTGGTCGAAAACCCGCACACAGCCGCTAACTCCGACCATATTACCAAAAAAATTCTGCAGTACGGTCGCTTGCTCTCGGATTTTCCGAATCTCCGTTCCATCCATGCCGGCGGGGTACTTATTTCGGAAGTTCCCATTACCAACTACACCGCGTTGGATTTGCCCCCCAAAGGTTTCCCGACCAGCCAGTGGGACATGTACACTGCCGAAAGCATTGGTTTCGAGAAGCTGGATATTCTGAGTCAACGCGGTATTGGCCACATTAAAGAATGCAAAAACCTGGTACAGCAAAATCAAAAAATCACCATCGATACCCACGATATTGCCCGGTTTAAAACCGATGAAAAGGTCCGCCAACAATTAAAATCCGGCGATACCATTGGCTGCTTTTACATCGAAAGCCCAGCTATGAGGGGTTTACTCAAAAAATTGCATTGCGATAATTATTTGTCCCTGGTAGCCGCCAGCTCCATTATCCGGCCAGGCGTGGCGCAATCGGGCATGATGCGGGCCTACATCCAGCGGTTTCACGAGCCAGATAAAATTCAGTACCTGCACCCGGTGATGGAAGAACAACTGAAAGAAACTTATGGGGTAATGGTGTACCAAGAAGACGTGATTAAAATTTGTCACCATTTTGCCGGTCTGGATTTATCGGACGCCGATGTGTTGCGCCGGGCCATGAGCGGGAAGTTCCGGTCGAAGAAAGAATTTGAAAAACTGGTAAATAAATTTCATGATAGTTGCCGCGCCAAAGGCCACCCCGAAGCCTTAATCAAGGAAGTCTGGCGACAGGTAGAATCATTTGCCGGCTATTCTTTTTCCAAAGCGCACTCGGCCTCGTTCGCCGTGGAAAGCTACCAGAGCTTATTTTTAAAAACCTACTACCCGCTGGAGTTTATGGTGGCGGTAATCAACAACTTCGGCGGCTTTTACAAAACCTGGGTGTACGTGCAGCAAGCGCAAAAAGCTGGGGCCGCCATGCATTTGCCTTGTTGCAACCGCAGTAACGTAACCACCACCATTTACGGGCAGGATATTTACCTGGGCTTTATTCACATCCAGAATTTAGAGCAAAAAGTAGCCAGTACCATTATGGCCGAACGGGAGCAGAATGGTCTTTATACCAGCCTGGAAGACTTTGTTACCCGCACCCAAATTACCCTGGAACAATTGTTAATTTTAATCCGGGTGCAGGCACTCCGGTTTACCGGTCAGGATAAAAAAAAATTACTCTGGGAAGCGCATCTGGTACTGGGGCATAAAGTAACGAACCCCTCGGCAAATGTATTATTCCGGGAACCCGCCCGGCAGTTTACGCTGCCCACCCTGTGCCACACGCGCATTGAGGACGCTTACGACGAAATGGAATTACTGGGCTTCCCGGTTACCTGCACTTATTTTGATTTGCTGCAAACCCCACATCGGGGCGATGTAAAAACCAAAAACATGCTGTTGCACCTGAATCAGAAAGTGCGCATGATGGGCGTTTTAGTGACGACCAAATACGTGCGCACCATCAAAGGCGAAGTGATGCAGTTTGGTACTTTCCTGGACGCCAGCGGCGATTTTTTCGATACCGTCCACTTTCCGCAATCACTCAAGCACTGGCCGTTTAAAGGCAACGGTATTTATCTGCTGTACGGCAAAATTGTCGAAGAATTTGGTTTCCCGAGCATGGAAGTAGAAAAAATGGCCAAACTCCCTTTCCAGAAAGATCCCCGGTACGGCTAAGCGTAACGGCGAGCGTTTTTTAAATTTCTAACCTGCAACCCAAATCCAATTCATCTTCAAATTATAATTTTTAAAAAATATGGCTATTTATTATCCCGCAAACCTTTACGGCATCCGCGGTTACTCTGCTTAAAAAGAATAAACAGGGAAGGTCTTAAATTTTTCCTTTTCTCTCCAAACTCTCTCCGCAACTTGCCTTGTTTTAACTTTGATTGTTCTCTGCTGTAATACTAGATCCCATACAATTGAATGTCAATTGCGGCTATTTAAAGACAAAGCTACTTCAATATGTAAGGCTTCCCGATTACAATACTTGCTACTATCTGGTTGTAGATTCTTCCGGCTAAGAAAATGGTTCATTTTGGGAGATGGGGGCAAACAGCCATTGGAGGGCGTGATCGATATCTACGAATATGGCTACTTTTATTCTGGATTGGAGATTAGCGTCTAATTCTACTAAGTCGTGGATGTGGTAAGCGCTCACTACTTCTGACACCCGGGGCTGAATGATGTAAGCATAGTTATGGTGTAAAACCGGGTCGAAAGCGGTAAATACGTGCTTTACTAACCATTTCTGGTCCTCGGATTCTATAAAATCTGCTTGTTGAATATTACACAGCCATTTGGTTAAATGATGCTCTTGGGCATAAGTCTGAGCCTGGATAATTACTTCCCGGAAAACCTGGCTGCTCGGGTGAGTTAACCATTCTAACTCGATGTAGCTACTTGCCAGATTTACCTGTATAACGGCGCTGTCGGTGCTTAGGATAGTTTGTAGTTCCATGGTTTATTAAAGTATAAGCTACCGGTAAAACCCAATAAAAGTTGTTAGTTTTAAATAAATATTTTTAAATCTATATTGCTGATATATAGATAATTATAAAATATTGGATAATCTGTAAATAACGCGTGGCAAACGGCGCAGCTTTTAATTGGGGGTAATATTGGTTTTGTTTTCGATGGTTATTGCGGAGCCTTCGGCAAGCATAACGGAGCTGGGAACGCAATTATTTAAAAAACGAAATGCTTTGCCGTAGTTCAGTTCAAAGTCTACCGAGATGGTGTAATCTGTAACGGCGTATTGCTGCCAGCGGGGGTGGGTAACCTCATACTGATTACTTTTTAAATTATTTACTTGGGCGTATCCCCAATAATGTTCCGAAATAAATTCCGTTTTGCTACCAATTGGTATCGGGATAGCCTCTTTATTGGCCAATAGGCTTATTACTTGCCAATTGCCTTTTATTTTCCATTGGTAGGCTATTTCCTGGTTGTTTTCCTGCTCGCGCCAGTGGTATTGCATCGGCCGGGTTTCGTACTTTTCGTTGTACAAAATGTTAGCCACAAGGGCCAAAGCAGGTAAAGGCACTATTTCTTTAATAAATACCACACCCCGGCGCCACTCCTGGTTTACTTTTCTTTTTACATAAAAACGCAGGTTAACTTCTTCAAAATTTACGTGGAAAGGGATTTTAAAGTCTAACAAGCGCGTGTTTAAGAACCGGAAGCCAATTAAACTTACATAACATTGGTCTTCCCAAAAATCCAGTTCGGTGCCAAAAGGTAAATAAGGTTGGAGTACAGTAGGGTTTACCTCGTAATTTGCAATGGCCAGCTTGCGCCATTCAGCAGTTAAAAAACTCATATAAGATAACGGGTGGTTTACCTTTACCAGATACGAAGAATCTCAGGAAGTAGGATTTAATTATTATAAAGGATAACCGGAAAGTAAATGTACCGGAAGTATAAAACTTATTTGGTGCCTATAAAAAGGTCTTCGTCCGGGTTTATGCCGTAGCGACTAAACTCGTTAAACAAGTTTAGTCGGGCTACTTTAAAGCCGGCTTGTTCTAGTCGTTGGGGGTAGTCCTGACCATAAATTCTAATGTGGTCCTTTTGGCCGAATATTATTTCCCTTTGTTGAGGATCGGAGATCGAGAAATCTTCAAATGTTTTTGCTGTATTCTTAGAAATAGGCACCTGCAAAATGGCTTGACCTTCTTTTTTTAAAACGCGTCTGAGTTCTTGCATGGCTTCTAAATCCGGAGGAACGTGCTCTAAAACATGGTTACAGAGAACCAGGTCAAAGGTATCATCGGGATAAGGTATGTCTAAAACATTCATGTTTTGAACGTGCGGCGGGTAACTGTATCCTGGGGTAAACAAATCGCCGCAAATGTATTGGCGAAAGTTAAAATTAAGTAAAACCCGGGATAACTGCTTTTCGGGAGCAATGTGCAGAATGCTTTTGTTCTTGTCTGCATCAAACAGCAAAAGTTTTTCTTTTAAATACGCGTAAATTAATCTTTCGCGGTCGGTAGAGCCGCATTGGTAACAACCACCTAACCTTCGGCCGCCGCCAATAATTTGTTTTTCCCGGTTAACCGGAATATCTAACCCAATAGGAGCTAAGTTTTTAGAGGAGTAGTGGCAAAAAGGGCAAAAGTATTTATCTCCCTGGTGTAAGAATACATTAACTCGCTTCTTCAGGCCGGCAGGAGTAATCTTGTTTATTAGATGTAACATGCTTACAAAAGATATGAGTGGAACGAAGCAATAATTTTAAAAAAGTGGTGTAAACCTCTCCGAAGTAGGGGATGCCGGGTAGTGACTGGCTTGTGCTTGTTATTATAAATTTAATAAAAAAGTATAAAACAAAAAGCCTGATGCGAAAAACACATCAGGCTTAAAATTTAAAATTTTAAAAAATTAACGTAACTGCATATCCGCAATTATCTCGTGGATGCGGCGGGTAAGCTGGGCATCTACCCGATCGAAGTCGGCTTCGGAAGGCAGTTTTTGCTGCACGCTAAAGTAAAATTTAATTTTAGGCTCCGTGCCGGATGGCCGGGCCGATATTTTAGAGCCATCGGCGGTAATAAACTGCAGCACGTTGGAGCGTTCCATATCAATGGTGTGCTCGGTACCGGTTTCCAGGTTTTTAATAATGCCGGTTTTATAATCCCGGATTTCGTGTACCCGGGCGCCGTTTATTACCTGTGGCGGATTGTCGCGCAAGGCCTGCATCATTTCGGCAATTTCCTGCTGACCGCGCTGGCCTTTTTTAGTTAAAGAAATTAAGTCTTCTTTAAAAAACTTAAACTCTTCGTACATGCTAATCATGAGCTGGTACAAGGTTTTGCCTTGGTCTTTGGCCACGGCGGCCATTTCGGCAATCATGGCGCAGGAAGCAATGGCGTCTTTATCACGCACAAAATCGCCGATTAAATAACCGTAACTTTCTTCGCCGCCGCCAATAAACGTTTCTTTGCCTTCCAGGCCCCGGATTACTTCGGCAATGTATTTAAAGCCGGTAAGTGTTTGGTACGATTTTACTCCGTATTTTTCGGCTACCCGGTTCATGAGTTCCGTGGTAACAATGGTGTTGGCAATAAATTCTTTGCCGGTTAATTTACCCGCGTCGTTCCAGGCTTTTACTAAATAATAAATAAGCAAACTGCCGGTTTGGTTACCGTTGAGCAGCACAAATTCGCCGTGAATATTTTTTACGCCAATACCTACCCGGTCAGCATCGGGGTCGGTGGCCAGCACTAAATCGGCATCTATTTCCTGGGCTTTTTGCAAAGCCAGGCTCATGGCTTCTTTTTCTTCGGGGTTGGGGTAAATTACCGTCGGGAAATTACCATCCGGGGTGGCTTGTTCTTCCACGATGGTAACGTTGGTAAAACCGAGTTTCTCCAGAATGCGGGGAACCAGCGTAATACCGGTGCCGTGCAATGGCGTGTACACAATTTTTAAATCGTGCTGGCGCTTAATGGCATCATGGGAGATAGATAAACCGGCAACCCGCTCCAGGTAAGCTTCGTCTACCTCGTTGCCAATCAGTTGAATGTTTTCGGGCTTGGCTGTAAACTTAATGTCCTCGATGGAAGTAATGGCGTTTACTTCGTTAATAATGTTTTTATCGTGCGGAGCTACTACCTGGCCGCCATCGTTCCAGTAAGCTTTGTAGCCGTTGTATTCTTTGGGATTATGTGAGGCCGTTAAAACCACGCCGCTGTGGCAGCCTAAGTGCCGAATGGCAAAAGATAGCTCCGGCGTAGGGCGCAATTCTTCAAAGAAAAATACCTTGATATCGTTGGCGCTAAAAACATCGGCTACAATTTGGGCAAACTCGGGGCTGTTATTACGGCTGTCGTGGGCAATGGCTACTTTCACTTGCTCGCCCGGAAATGATTTTTTTAAATAATTGCTTAATCCTTGTGTGGCGGCTCCCAAAGTGTACCGGTTCATGCGGTTGCTACCTACCCCCATTAAGCCCCGGAGGCCCCCCGTACCAAATTCCAGGTCGCGGTAAAAGGCATCGGTTAGCGACTCGTTTTGGGTACCGGTCATGAGTTCCCGAATTTGCGCTTTGGTGGCATCGTCGTAGGGTCCGTTTAACCAGGCGTCTATTTTACTTTGGATAGCTGGGTCAATCATAGTTTTATTTAAAATTAGAATGTGGATATAAATCGTTTTTTATACTAGTTATACGCAAACCAGTAATCTTATATATACTATTAAGTAATGAGAAAAAATTAAGTTAATTTAGTTATCTGGCAACTTTATACGCGCCGCAAAAGAAACTTTCGGTTATACCAACCAAGGTAACTAAAGCGGGCAATTTTTTACCGAAACAAAATTAAAAAATGCTGCTATATAAATCTGTTTCATTCTGGGTGTGTACTGTACGAAATTTAACGCCATCCGGATATAAAAACCTAAGTTTAAAAGTAAATATTAAAACCTATCAGCTTGGCAGTTGCCGGATTTAGCAAAATTTTAAAAATTTTATATTTTAAACCGGATAGTAGCTATTACCGTAATTGCTTTTTTAAAAGAGGTTTAAAGGTTATGCTCCCCGGGCAGGCGCCTATAAAGGTAAAATTTACTTAATTTTTTAAAGTAAATATTTGCTTAAAATACCTTGCAACATGCGGATTGCCGTTTTAAATTATTTGGTATTTACTTGCAATTGCTGATACATGTTTTAAAATTTGTAGAAATCATAGCATGCACACATGAACACGAATGAATTAAATTCATCCCTTGTAGCCATTATTCAAAAAAAGCAGGAACTAGGGCAGCTCACTTACGACGATGACCGGTACGATGAAGTGGAAGAAGAACTGCACGATCTGGAAGATGATTTTAATGAAAGATTTGGCGATTATTTAGAAGATATTTTAACCCAGGTACACGATAAAGTTTGTCCGGATACGGATGTTTTATTGCCAACTGCTTATTTGCCCACCCAACTGGCCACCGACGATAACACCACGATTTCGGCGAAAGAAGGGGTTTGGGTAGATACGGAAGAATACCCGGACCGGGAAGCCCGGTTAGTTTTAGTACCTAACCCAACGCGTTTGGTTTTATCTGTTGGTAAAAACGTGCGGAAGGAAGTTTGGAAAGCTTAATTTGCCGTAACTAACGTATTATTTTAAAAAAGTCCGGTGTGGTTTACCCACGCCGGACTTTTTACTTTTACCCCTTGAAGCTATTCGTATTTTCGCCAAAGCCCACCTTCTTTTATAAATTGTATTTCCGAGTGCCTTTGCACTTATTCTAAGGGTTTATATACACGATGGCATATTGCTGTTTTTTCTTAAAATGATACTAACAGTAAAGTGATACCCTATCTGCTTAGAAGTATAAATTATACCTAAATTTAATTAATTTTTACTATTGTATTTTTTACAATAAGTAATATATTTGTTAGATCGTGTTTTAGAAAATTGCTAAACAGTAGGGTAGAATGCTTCTTAAAATTAATTATTTTTCAAATTTTAAGCATCGAATTAGTTAAATTTTCAACAATAGTATTTTTTTAAAAATAATATTTTAGTGAAACCCGGATTTTAGTTAAATATTATATAAACAAGATGTTAGAGCGCTTTCTGCTACGTTTAGGGTTATATTAGTTTAAGCTGTCTTTTTATGTAAGGCTGCCGCAATAACAAAAAACTAGGCCAACAGAAGGGTTTAAAAACAAAAAGTAAGTAACCGGACGAGCAACAGATTCTTTTAGTTAATAAACCATTCAATTAATTTAAATAAAAAGTGTATGCACAAATCTAGACTCATTTTTTACTTGCTAACATTTTGCCTGGGAGTCTTCGGGGCAATAAATGTTCAGGCCCAAGGAAGGCAAATTACCGGAACCGTTACTTCGGCCAAAGACAAGCAGGCTATTATCGGAGCAACTATCCTGGTTAAAAACACCACTACCGGTACTACTACCGATGCAGAAGGAAAATTTAGTTTAAACGTTCCGGATAATGCCACTTTAGTAGTTAGTTATATTGGTTACACCAACCGCGAAATTGCAGTAGGCAATCAAACTACCATTAATATTGTGCTGGAAGAAAATTCGGAAGCTCTGGAAGAAGTAGTTGTAACGGCTTTTGGTATTAAGCGCGATGCCAAGAAATTAGGTTATGCCACTTCTACGGTAAATACCGAGCAATTAACTACCACCCGCACTACCAACGTGGGTAATAGCCTGGTAGGTAAAGTGCCTGGTTTACAGGTACAAGCGCCACCAAGCGGTCCGGGCGGTTCTTCTAAAATCCGGATCCGGGGCCAAGCTTCTTTTGGGGCAAATAACTCGCCATTGATTATTGTAAACGGCGTGCCGATTAACAACTCTACCGGCGGCTCGGCCAACAGCGGCGGCACTGGCTTTAACGGTGAAGCCCGTACTGATACCGGCGATGGTTTGCAAAGCATTAACCCCGACGATATTGAGTCCATGACCGTATTAAAAGGAGCAGCAGCTTCGGCACTGTACGGTTTTAGAGCAGCCAATGGCGCTATTATTATTACTACCAAATCGGGTAAAGGCCAAACTGGTATTGGGGTAGAGGTTAACTCTAACTTCCAGGCCGACCAAGCTTTAGATTATACGGATTTTCAGTATGAATACGGTCAGGGAGAAAACGGCATCCGGCCGCAAGTACTTGAAGGCGGCCCGAACGCAGCCCGTGGTCCATCTACCGGTACCGGTACATGGAGCTTCGGCGAACGCTTTGATGGCCAACCTACTATTGCGGTAGATGGTCAGTTACATCCGTACAGCCCGTATAAAAACCGGGTAAAAGATTTTTACCGCACCGGTACCACCTGGACTAATTCCGTTGCTTTAAGCGGTGGCAGCGATAAAGGGAACTTCCGTTTATCTTTTGCCAACACCGATGCCAACAGCATTATCCCGAACTCGGAGTACAACAAGAAAATTTTAAATTTTGGCTTAACCTATAACCTGACGGATAAATTATCGACTCAGTTTAACGCCAACTATTCGAACGAGTACACCAAAAACCCGCCGGTAGTAGCACAGCAGGATTATAACATTAACCAAACTGTTTATACCATTGCCAACAGTATTGATGTAGCCTGGCTAGAAGCAGCTTATCAGAATGCCGCTGGTAACGAAATCCACCCTTCCCGTTTTACTAACCGGACGAACCCGTACTGGACCATTAACAAACGTTTAGAAGAAAACCGCCGCGACCGGATTTTTGGTAATGCGTCTATTCGTTATCAGTTTACCCCGTGGTTATACGCTCAAGGCCGGGTAGGACAGGATTATTTCACCAACCCGTACAATGCCAACCGCCCTACAGGTACCGCTTTCTTAGTATCGGCAACTACCGGGTTTAACGGTAACTTCTACCAGAGAGAGAATACTTTCCGGGAGCGCAACTTAGACTTCTTAATCGGGGCTAACCGCGAGTTTGGTAAGTTTGGTATTGATGCAACTTTCGGTGGTAACTCCATGGATATTAAAACTACCAGCATTGGTACTTCGGTAACTAACTTCTACGTGCGCGACCTCTATACCATAGGCAACGGCCAGGTAAAAGAGCCGGTAGCTTCTTATTCACAGAACCGGGTTAACTCCTTGTTTGGTACCGTTGATTTCTCGTTCAATAATTACTTGTTTTTAAATTTAACGGGCCGTAATGACTGGTTCTCTACGTTAAACCCAAAATCAAATAACTACCTGTATCCATCTATTAGCTCCAGCTTCGTATTCAGCCAAGCGTTCCCTAGTTTGCCAGCCTGGTTAAACTACGGTAAAGTGCGGGTAGCTTACGCCGAAGTAGGTGGTGCCACCGATCCGTATTCTAACGCTTTGTTCTATAACATCAACGCCAACCCATTATCAATAAATGGCAGCAACTACGCTTTAGGTAACATCTCTGGTTCTGTTAGCCCGAACCCGAATTTACGCCCACTAAGCGTACGCGAAGCCGAAGCTGGTATTGAGTTAAGAACCCTGGATAACCGCATTAACTTAGACTTTAGCGTTTACCGGAAAAACACTGTAGATGAAATCCTGAACGTAGATATCTCGAACACGTCTGGTTTTAACCAAACCAAAGTAAACGTAGGTAAATTAAGAAACCAGGGTATTGAAGCTTTATTAACTTTAGAACCCGTACGCAACGATGCTATTACCTGGACCAGTGCCTTTAACTTTACCATTAACAAAAGTGAAGTACTGGAGTTAGCTAATAATCAAGCTCGTTTTGATGTGGCCAATGCCCAGGATTTAGGTGCCTTCATCGGTTACGTATCGCACGAAGTGGGTAAGCCTTTAGCTTCCTTACGCGGCTTTGATTACAAACGCAATGCGCAAGGTCAGATAGAAACTGCCAATGGCCGTTTCTCACAAGGTAATCTGGTAACTTATGGCAGCGCTATTCCTACCCACACCGGCGGTTGGTTAAACACCGTTAATTTTAAAGGATTCCGCTTGTTTGCTCAGATCGATTTCAAAGCCGGTCATAAGTTAATCTCTAACTCTAACTTTAACTGGTACCGTCACGGCTTGCACAAAGCATCTTTGGTTGGCCGCGAAGGTGGTGTAGTAATGCCAGATGCGGTAAATGCCGATGGTACGCCAAATACTACTCCGGTACCAGCCCAAGAATTTTACAATAACTACCGCAGTGTAAACGTAACCACCCCATTTGTTTACAACGCCAGCTTCGTGCGTTGGAGAACCTTGTCCTTAGGCTATGACTTATCGCGGTTCGTGAACAAATCTTTCGTGAAAGGTTTATCCCTGAATGCCTTTGTAAACAACGTGCTCATCATTAAAAAATACGTCGACAATCTGGATCCGGAAACACAGTTCTCCGCATCTGACCTTAACACTGGTTTAGAGGCGCACGCCCTGCCTACCACCCGCAGTTATGGTTTAAACATTAACATTAAGCTTTAAGCAATTATGATTTACATGAAAAAATATATATCCCTGGCCTTTGCCGCTCTGTTGTTAAGCGTGAGTAGCTGCGACAAGGATTTCGAAGAAATTAATACCAACCCGAACCAAGCTACTGATCTCGATCCGGTTTATTTGTTAAACAATGCCCAATTTGCATCGGGTAACCAGTCCATGCATTTTTACGAAGGCAATATTGTACAACAAGTAAATACGCCTTTTACCGGGGTAGTAGAGGCTGGTAACCACAACGTACTCAACGATGCCAACACCCGCTCTTTATGGAACGGCTTGTACGAAGGACCGGTGCGCAATACTGTAGCCATTATTGAAAAAACCAAGGCTGATCCGGCGCAGAGTAACATCTACAACATGGCCCGGATTTTAAAGGCCTACAACTTTATTGTGCTGGTAGATACCTACGGCGACGTACCTTACTTCCAAGCCGGTAAAGGTTTTCTGGAAAGCACTTACCTGCCGAAGTACGACGACCAAAAAGCCATTTACGATGATATTCTGAAGGAATTAGAAGAAGCTACGGCGGCTCTGGATCCAGCTAAACCAACTGTAGTAGGAGGCGATATTTTCTACAACGGCAACATTGAAAAGTGGAAGAAATTAGGCAACTCTATCTTGTTGCGGGCAGCCATGCGCTTCACCGAATTAGATCCGGCTAAAGCCGACCAATGGGTAGATAAAGCTGTGGCTGGTCCATTAATGGCTTCGAACGATGATAATGCTTACGTGCGGTTTAACTCGCCGGCTTATGTGCACCCCACCACTGCCGGACTTACTGCTACCGAAAGAGCTAACTTCTTCGCCGGTGAGCCATTCGTTAATTTCCTGAAAACTTACAACGATCCCCGGTCGCCTTACATTGTAGTGCGGTATTCGCAACGCGGTTCCGATACTGGTGGTGAGATGAATACCAATTTGGCTGATCAGTTTGGCCTGCCTTACGGTTATTCCGATGTAACCTTGCCTACAGCTCCGGGTTATCGCGGTTCTTTGGATGCCTATTCGCAATTCCGCCGCAATACGGTATTAAATCAAAATTCGCCGGAGTTTTTGGTAACCTTCGCCCAAACCCAATTATTATTAGCCGAAGCAGCCCAAAGAGGATTTATTGACGGTGATGCCAAGACCTATTACGAAAATGGAATCAAAGGTCACATGGATCAACTAAAAGGTTATGATGCTACCATTAACATACCCGAAGAAGTAAAAAATGCTTACGTGCAACAACCGGGCATTTTATATGACCCGGCAACAGCTTTGGAGCAAATTAATACGCAGTACTGGGTAGCTTCTTTCCGGAGCTGGTCCGAAGCTTGGGCTAACTTCCGCCGTACCGAGTTGCCAAGATTGCAGCCTATTAACTATCCGGGCGAAGATGTTTCCGTTAAAGGAGGTTTTATCCGCCGCTTAGTGTATCCAAACCGCGAAGTATCGGTGAACCAGGCTAACGTGAACGAAGCTATCACGCGCATGGGGCCAAATGTGCTGGGTACCCGTTTGTTTTGGGATAAATAAAAATTTAAAAAACCGCCTGTTTGCCAACAGGTAGCGGGCGGTTTTTTAAATTTTTTCCTTTTCTATCAACTTTAAATCAAGGTTAATTCAGTTTTAAGGTAAAACAACAGAATTCCTATAGAATTGCTATTATACCTTACTGCTGTTTAGCGCAAGTTTTGTACCCGCATTTGATTATCTGGCTAATGAAAAAAGTATTTACCCTACTGTTATTATCCTGTTTTTTAATTCCTGTTTCTTTAACGCAAGCGCAACAGATTTCGAAAGAAGAATTAAATTTCCTTACGCCTGAGTGGAAAGGCGAGCGCTTCCCGGATGGCCGACCTAAAGTTTCGGATGATATTCTGAAACGCATGAAAGCAGTAAGTATTGAAGAAGCCTGGGCCACGATGGTGGGTGCGCAATTTACTTACCAATTAGCGGAGGACTGGCCCGTTCGGATTAATCCGGACAGCGTACTGGTTGGCCGTGCTTTTACCACTACTTTTATGCCGTATCGCCCGGATATGTGGAAAGTAATAGACGAGCGCGGTAAAAAAGAAGGCCGCCGGAACCAAAACGTTTGGGGAGTAGAGCAATTGCAAAAAGGCGATGTATATGTGGGAAGTCAGTTTGGCTTGCACAAAAACGGCCCCACCATTGGCGACCGCGTAGCCGCCGATATTTACCGGAGATCTGGGAATGGTATTATCTACGATGGTGCCATCCGGGATATTGAAGGGCTGAAAGACATGGGTGGATTTACTTCCTATGTAACTAGTTATTCCCCTACTTACCATAACCCGCGCAGCGATTTAAATACCATGATCATGGGCATTAACCAACCTACCCGCATTCGGCAGGTAACGGTAATGCCGGGCGATGTGGTGTTGGGCAAAGAAGGGGTAGTGATTTTTATTCCGCCGCACCTGGCCGAAAAAGTAGTGAAAGCATCTGAAAAAACCCGCCTCGAAGACATGTTTGCCCATATTCGTACCGCCGAAGGCAAATATACTGCCGGACAAATGGACGCAAACTGGCCACCGGAAATTCAGAAAGATTACCTGGGCTGGTTAAAAGCCAGCGTGAATAATAAAAAAATAAAATTACCGGTTGCTAAAGCTCAGGTAGAGGAAATTATAGCAACCAGTAGTGTTAATAATGTTTTTTAAAATTTAACCTAAACACGTAGCAAATTCATAATTTAAAATATATGTTAAATAAACAAAATCGACGCTCCTTTTTAGGTAAGCTTTCAATGGCTGGGGCTGCTGGTCTGTTAGGTGCTCCGGCTCTTGCTTCGGCGGGTACTGGTTTGGTTGGTGCTAAAGAAAGAACGTCGCACGCTTCCGCTCCCTCTGATCTGAAAATTACCGATGTAACCTGCGCTTTTATTAAAGGTGGCCACGATTTAATTGTCAAGATTTCGACTAACCAAGGCATTGTAGGATGGGGGCAAGGGGTAGATGCCGTTGCCGGAACCTACTATATGGTAAAGCAAATGGGCAACCGCCTAAAAGGCCAAAACCCATTAAATCCCAACCGCATTCAGGAAGATTTACGGAAAGGTGCTTTCTTTGGTGGTGCCCAATCGGGGGTTTATGTAGCCGTAATGGGAGCCATTGAATCCGCTCTTTGGGATGTTACCGGTAAAGCGTTAGCTCTGCCCGTTTACCAATTACTAGGCGGTAAATTCCGTGATAAGATTCGGGTGTACTGCGACACTGCACTGTATACCTCCCGCAACCCAACCCCCGATGATTACGCCAAATCGGCAAAAGGAGCCGTGGATAAAGGGTATACCGCAGTTAAGTTTGATATTGATGAAGGCAACGACCCAAACAAATACGACCGTTATAACTGGACCGCCAGCCCCGCTGAGCTAGACCGGATGTACAATGCCATTGCCGCAGTTCGGAAATCGGTAGGACCCAAGATTGATATTTGCGTGGATATGCACGGCCGTTACGATGCCACCACGGGCCACCGGGTAGCTAAATTGATGGAGCCTTTAAACCTGATGTTTTTAGAGGAGCCCATTCCGGCCGATAACATGGACGTGTACAAAGAAATTACCAAAAGCACTTCTACTCCTATTTGTGCCGGCGAAAACATGTATTTAGCTTATGGCTTTACCAAGGTTTTAGCTGATGGCGGCGTGGATATTATCATGCCGGATTTACAGAAAGTAGGTGGTTTAGGCGAAGGCCAACGCATTGCTAATTTAGCAAACTTGTATTACGTGCCTTTCTCGCCGCACATGGTGGCTACTTTCCTAGGGGCGATGGCATCAGCCCACGTTTGTGCTTCGGTGCCAAACTTCCATATTCTGGAGTGGCAAACGTACATGGATACGGAGCAGATTTACAAGGATGTTGTAAAATACGACAAACCATTCATAGAAAAAGGTTTTCTTACCGTTTCCGATAAGCCCGGTGTTGGGGTAGATATCAACGAAGAAGGCTTGAAAAAATACCACCCGAAGGATATACCATTCTTTGTGTAAAAGAACCCTGCTTAAACTTCTAAACTTTAATTTTTTAAAATTTTATTTTCATTACGCCTAACTATTTAAAACTTTATGAAAAGCATTTTACAGAAGATTATTGCCCAAAACAAACAACAGGAGAAAGAAACGGCCGACGCCATGCAGGCCGAAATAAATGATCCGCAAACCTCAGACAGTCGCCGCTCTTTTTTAAAAAAATCAGCTTTAGGCGGTATCTCGCTGGGTGCTTTTATGGGCCTTTCTTTTGAAGATACCATTGCTCAAACTACTTCTAAAGTTAAACGGGCATCAAATCCTTCGGAGTTGAAAATTACGGATATGCGTTATGCCTTAACCAGCGTGTTGGGCGGTACCGCAATCATCCGGATTGATACCAACCAAGGTATTTATGGTTTAGGTGAAGTACGGGACGGGGCCGATCCACGGTATGCGTTAATGCTGAAAAGCCGCATATTGGGCATGAACCCTTGTAACGTGGAAATGATTTTTAAAGCCATTAAACAGTTTGGTGGTCAAAGCCGGCAGGCTGGTGGTGTTTGCGCCGTAGAAATGGCCCTTTGGGATTTATGTGGTAAAGCGTATAACGTACCAGCATGGCAGTTATTAGGTGGCCGCTACCGCGATAAAGTGCGTTTATACGCCGATACGCCGGAAGCGGGCTCACCAGAAGAACAAGCCAAATTAATTAAGTTCCGGACAGAGGATCAAGGTTATACCTGGCTGAAAATGGATATTTCTATTGGCGAATTAAAAGGCAAACCTGGCACGGTAGTTAACTCTAAATTCTGGGAAAATGCGCAAGGTAACTTAGCGCAGTGGGGCGATCAAAGCAATTACATGTCTTATGGCAATACCTTGCACCCATTCACGCAAATTCAAATTACCGATAAAGGTTTTGAGGAATTAGCTAAAATTGCCGAAAATGTGCGCAGCATGGTGGGTTACGATATTCCGATTTCTACGGACCACTACGGCCACTTCGACCATAACAATGGTATACGGTTAGGTAAAGCTTTAGAAAAATACCGCTTAGCCTGGTTAGAAGATATCATCTCCTGGGAATATACCGACCAATGGAAAACCATATCGGACGCATTGGAAACCCCAACTACTACCGGCGAAGATATTTACTTGCTGAAATACTTTAAGCCGTTGATTGATAAAAAAGCGGTAGATATTATTCACCCGGATTTAGCGAGCTCCGGTGGTTTGCTGGAAACCAAGCGCATTGGCGATTACGCTGAAGAAGCGGGTATTGCCATGGCCATGCACCAGGCTGGTACGCCGGTTTCGTTTATGGCAAACGTGCATTGTGCCGCCGCTACCCAAAACTTCCTGGCGCTGGAGCACCACTCCGTAGATTTACCGTGGTGGGAAAGTTTAGTTAAAACTACCGATGGTAGAAAAATGATTACCAAAGGTTACGCCAATGTGCCGTTATCAGCTCCTGGGTTAGGCATTGAGTTAAACGAAGATGTGGTAAAACAACACTTGGATAAAAGAGATAAAACGTTTTTTGCCCCAACCAAAGAGTGGGACGAAAGACGTTCGCATGACCGTATATTCAGTTAATCTTAAAATAAAGCGGATGGTAGCACTACCTTCCGCTTTATTTTTTAAATTTTTAAAATACCAGGCAGTACTAAAAAATATCTATTACGCATAACAGTTTATACCTTGAAAAAGAATAGTATTCATAAAGTAGCCTTAGGGATAGCCGCTGTTGCTCTTCTGGTGGCGCTTGCCATGATATTTAGCGGGAACAATGCGCAGTCTGGTCCCTTATTTATCTTGTTTTTTGTGGCCTTGGGCGTTGGTTTCCGGGGCTTTGCCGTAACCAAAGGCTTTGCCTATACCATGATGATATTTGCGGCCGTAACTACCGCGCTTAATTTTCCGCAGTATTTCGTGGAAGTAAACGGATTTAAATTTGCCACGCTCATTACGCCACTTATTCAAATTATTATGTTTGGCATGGGCACCGAAATGGGCCTGAAAGATTTTGCCGGCGTTTTAAAAATGCCGAAAGCGGTATTAATTGGCTTAGTAGGGCACTTTACCGTAATGCCTTTGCTGGGATTTTCTTTGGCCAAAGCGTTTGGTTTTCCGCCAGAAATTGCGGCGGGCGTTGTTTTGATTGGCAGTATGCCTTGCGGCTTAGCGTCAAACGTTATGTCGTACCTGGCTAATGCTAACCTGGCCTTATCGGTAACCCTTACTGCAGTGGCCACCTTACTGGCTCCTTTTTTAACTCCTATGTGGATGAAAATTTTAGGTGGTCAGTTTGTGGCGGTGGATGTTCTAGATATGATGTGGGATATCGTGAAAATGGTGATTTTCCCAATAGGTGGCGGGTTGTTGTTTAATAAATTTTTTAAAGGCAAAGCCGACTGGGTAGATAAAGCCATGCCTTTGGTTTCGATGATCGGGATTGCTTTTATTATTACCATTATTACGGCGGCTGGCCGCGATAACCTGATTGTTATTGGTCCGGCTTTAATCGTTTGTGCCCTTATTCATAATACCGGTGGTTATATGTTCGGCTACTGGATTGGTCGTTTGTTTGGTTTAAAAGAGCGCGATGCCCGTACCATTGCCATTGAGGTGGGTATGCAAAACGGTGGTTTAGCGTCTGGTTTGGCCAAAGAAATGGGAAAAGCCGCTACCATTGGTTTAGCACCCGCGGTGTTTGGTCCGTTAATGAACATCACCGGCTCCATCCTGGCTTCTTACTGGCACCGCAAACCACCCCGCGACGACGAGGAAACCTTAAACCTGGAAGTAAACGAGCTGGCTGTTAAATCTTAAGCAACATGCGTCAGGTAAAATCCAGGAACCTGTAAAATTTAAATTTTTTAAAATTGCAGATTTTTAGATGAAAAAAATATATGTCTTGTGCCTCCTTTGGGTAGGACTTTCCTGGGGTAGTTGGGCACAAACCGCCGAAGAAAAGCAAGTAGCCGAAGCCGTAGAAATTTTTAAAAATGCCTTAACCACCGCCGATAAAAATTTGCTGGAATCGATTACGGCTGAGGAGCTGAGTTACGGGCACTCCAGCGGGAAAGTAGAAGACAAAGCTGCTTTTGTGAATGGCGTACTCCACGACCCGATTAAGTTTAATATTATTGATTTACAAGATCAAACCATCCGGGTGGCGGGTAATACGGCTTTGGTGCGGCATGCCTTTAACGCCAAAATAACCAACAACGGCACTCCCGGCGAAATCAAAATCCGGAATTTACTGGTTTGGCAAAAGCAAAAAGGAAAATGGAAATTACTGGCCCGCCAGGCTTTTAGGGTGCCATAAATTTTTAAAATTTTAAATTTTCTGCTGCGCTGGTTTGGGCGCTACCCGGCAAAATTTGCCTGTTGTTTTATAGCCTAAACAATTTAACAGCAGCCTATTGCAAAGCATATTACAACTGAGTTACATTTTCTTAAATTTTTAAATTTTCAGGATAATGAATAAAAAACTATTACTTGTTGGCGCTTTTGTTTTTAGCGGATTATTCGCAAATGCACAGGTGCGGGTGGGTTCCACACCCGAAACAGTAAAAGCCTTAACCGCTAACTGGAAAGGCGAACGCTTTCCGGATGGCCGCCCCAAAGTATCGGATTTAGTTTTGGAACGCTTGCAGAACTGTACTTTAGAGCAAATCTGGGGTTATTTGGGCAATAAAGGCTACCGCAACCAGGTAGAAAAAAACTGGGTTATTTTAAAACCTGGCGAAACCATGACGGGCCGCGTAGTTACCGCGCAATTTATGCCTACCCGCCCCGATCTGGATAGTTTAGTAAGAGCCCAGGGCAAAGCCGAAGGCCGTTCGCAAAAAGGGGGGATTAACATTTGGCCCATCGATATTTTAACCAAAGGCGATATTTACGTGGCCGATGGTTACGGTAAAGTAAAAGACGGTACTTTAATTGGCTCCAGTTTAGGAAACGCGATTTACGGCAAAACCGGCAAAGGCGTTATTTTCTATGGCTCCATCCGCGATATGCAGGAACTAAAAGATACCAAAGGTTTTAACGCCTGGGTAAAAGGCCACGATCCGTCGTACATTAAAGACATGACTCCGGCTTCCATTAACGCCCCCATCCGCATTGGTGAGGTAACTGTTTTCCCCGGCGACGTGGTTTTTGCCAACGAATACGGCGTGGTATTTATTCCGGCGCACTTAGTAGAGGGTTTAGTTTCGGCTTCGGAAATGACGGCTTTGCGCGACGAGTTTGAGCGGGTGCTGTTAACCCAGGGCAAATATCCGTCCGGCGAAATTCACGGCGATTGGTCTGATAAAATTAAAGATGAGTTTAGAACCTGGATTGGCAAGTATCCAAAAAAACTGGCTATCACGAAGAAAGACATTGAAGCTTACTTAGCCAAAGGTCATTAATCAACAAAAGCTTATTGTTGCTTTTAAACAGATGCTTTTTTAAAATTTTGCGTTTGTTTTTTATTTGGTCTTTTATTTCATAAGATTATAGCCTGGTTAGTTAGCCAAATCTGTCTGCAGATGAAGCTAACTAACCAGCTTGTTTTTTACCAATCATTCATTTAATTACAAACCCTAATGAATTTTAAAATTTCATTCGTAGTCCTTTCTGCTGTAAGCCTTTTCGGTTTTCAATCATTACAAGCCCAAACAATTTCGAAAGAAGAACTTACTTTTTTAACCTCGGAGTGGAAGGGGGAACGTTTCCCGGACGGCCGCCCGAAAGTAGCAGAAAGCTTACTGGAAAGAGCAAAAAAAGTAGGTATTGCCGATGCTTGGACCGTTTTAAAAAATGAAGGCTACCTGAACCAATACGAAGGTAACTGGAAAACTGTAGACGATGTAACGCCGGTAGTGGGCCGGGCGGTAACCGCTCAGTTTATGCCCAGCCGCCCCGATGTAGAAAAAAGCATTCTGGACCGTGGCCAAAAAGTGCAAGGCCGCAAAGGCGCTTCTAACTCCTGGCCGATTGATGTATTAGTAAAAGGCGACGTGTACGTGGCTGATGGCTTCGGCAAAATAAACGGCGGTACTTTAATGGGCGCTACTCTGGCTAATTCTATTTACAACAAATCGGGTAATGGTGTGGTGTTTAACGCTGCTGCCCGAGACCTGGAAGAAATTCAAACCATTAAAGGCTTCAACGCTTTTGTACGCGATTGGCACCCGTCGTTTTTAGAAGGCAGTGTGTTAACGGGTTTAAATACCCCCATCCGGATGGGCAACGTAATGGTAATGCCCGGCGATTTAGTAATTGCTAAGCGCGAAGGCGTATTGTTTATTCCGGCGCATTTGGCCGAACAAGTAATTAGCACCTGCGAATTCGTAATCCGGAAAGACAAGTTTGGTTTCGAAATGATTAAAGCCGGCAAGTACTCGGCGGGCCAGATTGATAGCCAGTGGAACGACCAGCTAAAGAACGATTTTCTGAAATGGTTAGGGCAGCACCCCGAAATGGGCACCATGACCAAAGCCGAAGTAGACAAAATGATGAGCAAAAGAACCTGGTAGGTAGAATTAGACGCTAGTAGCTAGACACTAGAAGCCAGACTTTTTACTTTTTTTAAATATTTGTGAATAACAGTAAAGCAGTTTGTGAAGACACAAACTGCGGCAGTGAAATAATGCCGTTAAGCCAATAACCGTTTTCACGCTGCCCGTCTGGAGATTGTTTGCGAAGAGACAAACGACGGCACTAGAAATAATGTAAAGCTGTTTGTGGAGAAAAAAACAGTCGCATCGCAACTAATCGCAACGGCCAAGGTGAGTGTTCTTGTGACTAGCACTTGAAAGTTGTTTGTGAAGACATTAACGATAGCACTAAACACAAGTAACAACAAACGGAGACATAAAAAGCGACACTTGATAGAAACAAGGGCGCCAAAAATGAAAGTTACTTGTGATTGCACAAAAGCAGCACCGCGTATTTGGGAGAATATAATAGGCTGCTTCATCCCGCCCGTTGGCAGTGTCCTCACACTGCCCACTTTTGCGCAGGTTGTGTTTAGGTAAACTTTGATTATAGATAAGGTATCAGTTGTATGGTGTACCTATCTCAGTTTTTAAATGTAAATAAGAAAAGCTGGAAGAGATTCCAGCTTTTCTTCTCTGTAGCTTAATTTATTTCCTGATTTCAGTTTTATTCCGGTACCATCCTCATTCCAACATTAAACCGTATAGAGCCAATGAAGCGTATTTTACAACAAATAATGGGGGCTAACCTCGCGCAGGAAAAAAGCCAGAAAGCCGCCCAATTAGCCGAGCTCAATAACCCGTTTACGAACGACAACCGGCGGAATTTTTTAAAAAAATCCATGTTGGGTGGTATTTCCCTGGCGGGTTTCCGAAGCGCATCGCTGGAAGATACGCTGGCGCTTAGTACTGCCCAGGTAAACCGCGCTTCAAACCCTTCGGAATTAAAAATTACGGATATGCGCTACGCTACCGTGAGCAACGGTACTTCGTTTACCAATGCCCGCAACGTTATTATCCGGATTGATACCAACCAAGGCATTTACGGCTTAGGCGAAGTGCGGGATGGGGGAGATGCCCGTTACGCCTTATTTTTAAAAAGTCGGCTCTTAGGGCAAAATCCCTGCAACGTAGAAATGCTTTTTAAAATTATTAAACAATTTGGCAACCATGGCCGTTTGGGTGGCGGCGTAAGTGGTGTGGAAATGGCACTTTGGGATTTAGCCGGCAAAGCATACGGTGTGCCGGTGTGGCAGTTATTAGGTGGGCGCTACCGCGACAAAGTGCGTTTGTATTCGTACGTGCCGGGCCATTCGGTAACTAACATGGATGTAGCCAAGTTTAAAGCCGATATCAAACACCGAATGGAGGAACAAGGTTTTACCTGGTTAAAAATGCACCCGGGTATCCAGGTATACAGCAGTATTTTAGGCACTACGGTAAATACTAAGTTTGTGCCTGGCTTCGGCACCGACGATCTGAGTTTTGGATCTTACCAAAGTACGCGCCATCCGTTTACCGCCATCCAGGTTACCGATAAAGGACTGGACTTGCTGGCCAAATACGTGGATACCATTCGTTCTATTGTGGGTTACGAAGTTCCTTTATCCGCCGATCACATGGGGCACTTTGACGTGAATAACTGCATCCGGGTTGCGCGGGCACTGGAACCGTTTCGGATGGCTTCGCTGGAAGATTTTGTGCCCTGGGACAGCACCGAGCAACTCAAAACCATTACCGATGCCATTACAACGCCCACCATGACCGGCGAAGATATTTACTTGAAAGAAACTTTCCAGCAGCTCTGCGATGTGCACGCCGTAGATATTGTGCAACCAGACATGGGAAGTTCTGGCGGTATTCTGGAAACCAAAAAAATTGGCGATTACGCCGAAGAAAAAGGCATTGCCATGGGGCTGCACTTTGCCGGCACCCCGGTTTGTTTTATGGCCAACGTGCACAGTGCTGCTGCTACTCAAAACGTTTTAGCCTTAGAAGTACCTAATCAGGTAGTAGATAATCCGTGGTGGCCCACTTTAGTAAAAATGGTGGGTAAACAACCTTTATACACCAAAGGTTACGCGCACGTACCTCTGGATGCCCCGGGCTTAGGCATAGAGTTAAACGACGAAGTTATGAAACAGCACTTGCATAAAGAAGATACCAGCTACTTTGGACCAACACCCGAGTGGAACGAAAGACGCTCCCATGACCGGATTTTTAGTTAAACATTATAATAATATAACGCTGTAAAAAAGGAAAGCCGGAACATGTTCCGGCTTTCTTATATTGGGTTATGTGATAAAAAAACGTAAAATTTAAAAATTGAAGATTGCTGAATTATTTAACACTATGATTGTGTAGTATAACCTAATTTTTGCCGTACCCGCGCGAGTACCTGCGAGCCGATGGCCCGGGCTTTGGCGGCACCTTCGGCCAATTTCTGGTCTACTTCAGGCAGGTTGTTCATGTAGTAATTAAACAGCTCCCGTTCTTTTTTAAATTTAGTAATAATCAGTTCGTATAAAGCTTGTTTTGCGTGGCCGTAGCCGTAATTACCGGCCAGGTAATTAGCGCGCATTTTCTCAGTTTCTTCCGGCGATGCTAACAAGGCATATAAAGTAAATGTAGTATCGTTTTCCGGATCTTTAGGTTCTTCCAACGTTTTGCTGTCCGAAATAATCGACATCACCGATTTGCGCAAGGCTTTATCATCCACAAAGATATCAATGATATTGCCGTACGACTTACTCATTTTAGTACCATCCGTGCCGGGAATAGTCATTACGTTTTCATCCACGCGGGCCTGCGGAATCACGAAAGTTTCGCCGTACGTATTGTTAAAAGCAGTAGCAATGTCGCGGGCAATTTCCAGGTGTTGAATCTGGTCTTTTCCAACCGGCACAAACTCAGCATCATACAAAATAATATCGGCAGTCATTAACACCGGGTAAGTAAATAACCCCGCGTTTACATCGGCTAAGCGGTTAGATTTATCTTTAAACGAATGCGCATTGGCCAGCATGGGGTAAGGCGTAAGCGTGCTTAAATACCAGGTAAGCTCGGTTACCTCCGGCACATCTGATTGGCGGTAAAATATGTTACGGTCGGTATCGAAGCCAAATGCTAACCAGGCCGCCGCCACCGCATACGTGTTCGCGCGTAATTGCTGGGCATCGCGCACCGTGGTTAAAGAATGTAAATCGGCGATAAAGTACAGCGAATCGTTGGCGGAATTCTTAGATAGCGCAATGGCCGGGATAATAGCCCCCAATAAATTGCCTAAATGCGGCCGACCAGAGCTTTGAATTCCAGTTAAAATACGAGACATACTAGTTTTTTAAATTTTTGGCAAGTTAGTTAATTAGTTGGAAGGTTGAAAGGTTGGAAAGTTAGAAGGTTACGCAGTTGATATAGTTGTATTCAAGCTAACATTAAAACTAAAAATGTATATCCTAAATAGAAATTGGCAATAGCCTAAAAATTATAAATTTAAAAATCTAACCAACTTTCTAACCTTTTAACTTTTAAACTTTCCAACTAAATCTCTACCGCCTCATTTTGGATTTGCTCGGAGAGGTTTTGGCCTAAGTAGTTATCAATGGCGAAATGAGCCAGGTACAGGAGAGGGGTAAGCCCCACGGCCACTACAAATTTGTAAATGTAGTTAATGGTAGCCACGGCTAACACTTGTTTTAAAGGCCAGTTACCAAACAGGTAAAAAGCCACAAATAACACTACCAGAGAATCAATTAACTGCGATACCAGCGTGGAGCCCGTGGCGCGTAACCAGATTTTGCGGCTGCCGGTAACCCGCCGTAGCCAATGAAACACCGAAGCATCTAAAAACTGTGAAATTAAAAAAGCCGTTACCGACCCGATGATAATGCCCGAACTCTGGCGAAAAATGCTGTTAAAAGCGTAGTTAATATTAAAAGGATTGCCGGCGGCATCTTTGCTGTTTACATCCAGCCAAAAAGGAGCCGGCGGCAAAGCACTGATTACCGAAATAATCAAAAACATGTACAAAATAAGCAGAACCGTAATGATGCTGATTTTTTTAACCCCGGCTTTCCCGAAATATTCATTAATAATATCGGTACTGATAAACACAATGGGCCAGATTACTACCCCGGCCGTTAAATTAAAATCGAGCTTAAAATCAAAGAGTACCGGAATCTGGGCGCCCGGTAAACCAAATATGGCTTCCGCCGAAAATATTTTTACCCCAATTAACTCGGCCAATAAGGCGTTAGCCAGAAAAATGCTGCATAAAATTAAAAATAAGGTGTTTTTCTTATGTTTTGCCGGAGTAGTTATATCAGCCATAAATTATTTTTATCAGCAATTTACACGAAGATATTTACTTTAAAAGCGCCGGATTTTAAAAAAACAAGCTTTAAACTTATCGAAAACCAAGATTAGTTTTAATCCGGAACTTACCGGATTTTACACCGCAGATTATAGCAGGATGATAAATAAAGCGCCCGAAGAAAAATTTAAAAAATTGATAAAGTTAAATTAGTTACTCCAGAACCTGGATGGTTTTACCCTCTGTGGCGAGTTGCGTGTTAGCAAAAACGGATTGGGCTTCCAGAAGCAAAGGTTCCAGGTCGCGGTAACGTACCGAAAAGTGGCCGATTAACAAACGTTTTACTTCGGCTTTTAAGGCCAGCGTAGCAGCTTGCCGGGCCGTAGAATGCATGGTATACGCCGCCTGTTGTTGCAACTCGTCCAGAAAAGTAGCCTCGTGGTACAATAAATCTACGTGTTTGATATAAGGCAAAATATCTTCTTTGTACCGGGTATCGGAACAATAAGCGTAGGTGCGGCTGTAGTTGGGTTCGCGGGTTACATCGGCGTTGGCTACCAGTAATTCGCCGTTTTCAGCATAAATATCTTCGCCGTGTTTTAAGCGGATTAATTGGGGCGGCGTTAAAAAGTTGGGTAGTTTCTCTTTTACTAAATGGCGCAGCTTAGGCTTTTCCCGGAAAATAAACCCGCAGCACGGAATGCGGTGCTGCATGGGCAAAGTATGGACCGTAATAAACTTATCTTCAAATATTTGCTCATGAACGCTGGTGTTTAGTTCATGAAAAATAAGTTTAAAGCTAAGCTGGGTAAAAGAATACCGAAACTGGGTAGTAAGAATTTCGGCTAAACCGGGCGGGCCAAACAGTTGCAGGGGAGCGGAGCGGTGCTGCAGGTGCATGGTAGATAACAGCCCGAATAAACCGAAAAAATGATCGCCGTGGAGGTGGCTGATAAAGATATTAGAAATGCGCTGATGCTTTACTTTGTATCGCATCAGCTGCATTTGAGTGTTTTCGCCGCAATCAATCAGGTTAATTTGATTGCCGATAGTTAAAACCTGGGCGGTATGGTGCCGGTCAGGGGCGGGAGTGGCGGAAGAACTGCCCAGTATTTTAAGTTCAAAATCCAATACTTCCGCGGCTTACCTTAACTACTACTCTTCTTTGTTGGTTAAATCACGCTCAATCTCGTGCAAAAATACCCGGTCAATGGCTTCTTCCACGGTTGGCAAAATATTTAAAACTGTTTCCAGTTTAGAAATAGTGATCAACTTCATTACGTGGTCCTGCAAACCAGCTAAAATTAACAAACCATTGGCGGAGTTGCACAAACGGTTGGCAATTAAAATAGAGCTAAGTCCGGATGAATCGGTATATTTAACGTTGCTTAAGTCCAGAATAAGGTTGGTAATGCCTTCTGCGTTTAATTTAACAAATTCTGATTTCAGGTCAGGGGCAATGGTTGTATCAAGCTTTTTCTCATCAATGGTGATGATCGTATAATTTTCTTTTTTATCAATAGTGTATTTCATAACAACTGAAATAAAGTTTAGAATGCGAATGTACTAAAAATAATTAATAATTTATTATTAAGCAGGCTCTATAAAGCGGCCGCATTAAACATTTTGCAATATATTGGCTTTTATGCGATCATTTATATTGTCATAATCCATTTTTTCGAAAGCCTTGCCGATAACCACTTCAAATAGCTCAATATAGCGTTCGGAGATACTTTGGATCCAGGCATCGTCCATGTCGGGTACGCTTTGGCCGGTTTTTCCCTGAAAATTATTCTCGATTAACCACTTACGAACAAACTCCTTAGATAATTGTTTTTGCGGCTCCCCGGCTTTTTGCCGTTCTTCGTAACCATCGGCGTAGAAGTAACGCGAAGAATCCGGCGTGTGTACTTCATCAATCAAATAAATTTTACCATCGGCTTTGCCAAACTCGTATTTAGTATCTACTAAAAGCAAACCGCGTTCAGCGGCTATTTCGGTGCCGCGGGCAAATAACTGGTAGGTATACTGCTCCAGTTGCCGGTAATCTTCTTCCGAAACAATACCATTCGCCACAATATCTTGCGCCGATATGTCGGCATCGTGCCCTTCGGCGGCTTTGGTTGTAGGCGTAATTATAGGGGTGGGCAGTTTGTCGTTTTCTTTCAATCCTTCAGGTAAAGCCACGCCGCAAACTTCGCGTTTCCCGCTGTGGTATTCCCGCCAGGCATGGCCCGCCAAATAACCCCGGATTACCATTTCTACCTTAAATGGTTCGCAGTTTATCCCAATGGTCACATTCGGATCTGGGTGCGAGATTACCCAATTGGGTACGATATCGGCGGTAGCTTTTAAAAATGTAGCGGCAATCTGGTTAAGTACCTGTCCTTTATACGGAATAGCCCGTGGCAGCACCACATCAAAGGCCGAAATACGATCGGTGGCCACTACCGCCAGTTTATCTTGGAAGTAATACACATCCCGAACCTTACCCCGGTAAAAACCAGTTTGCTTATCGAAGTTAAAATTTGTCTCTTTAAGAGCCTGCATTCATTTAATTTAAAATGGAACACAAAGTTAGTAAGATATTCGGTAGGTCAAAATAAGTCTAAATACGGAAATAAAGCTGGTTTTTACGGGCTTGGGGAATTGGGAAATTTTAAAAAATACGAGATGGAGTAATACTGTATTAAGAGCTATTTTACTGTAGTAGCTTTTTATTAACTGTCAGCCGAAGAATGGCACAAACGTATTGTAAGCAATGTGTTTATTTTGTATACAACAACAGGGTTAATTTATTTATTTGGGACAACTGCTTGTCGGCGGTGAACAGAGGAAGTTTGGAATATAGTGCAGAAGCAACCACTATGGCATCGGGCAACTTAATTTTATAGCTTTTTCTTAATAAAACTACCAGCCGCTTAATTTCTGCATCAATATCAATTACGGTTAGTTCTTGTATAAGCTCCTGAATAATTTTTAAGTCGCTTTCAGATAAATTTTTATAGCTTAATAGCTATAATTTGGTAACAAAGGAAATAACGAGGTGCTTTCCGTTAAGCAGTTCTGCCACCGTTTCGTCTCCAGAGATAAGATAAAGCAGAATATTAGTGCTACGAAGATACTATTCCCACCAATGCCTTAAGTTTTTCTGCATTGCAAGCGGTTCTTTTTCTAACTTAACTTTACCACAATATGCAAAAGCATTTATTCCCATTAGTACGCTTACGCTTTCAAGAGCTTTTTGGATTTGGGTTTTGTCTGTACCTTTTTTAATAACCGTTACCATATTAAATTTAACTGTAAGCAGTAGATAAATATAATGATTTTTACTGAGGTATTTTGATTTTGTTTTGCCTTACGTGTAACGCCTCTGCTAACGGTTGAGCTAAGACACGTTTTAATGTGTTTTAGCATTTGTTGGACATAGTTTTTCTTTTTAGTTATGAGTTATTATTCTTTTTGGTGAGCCTTTCCATTCCTGTTTGAGAACATAACTCCTAAGCTCCTTTTTTGGATATTCTCCGTTATGTGACCAAATTTCTAAATAATCTATAAGTCCATTTTTAAAGAACAGGGTAGCATCTGCTTCTGCGGTTAATTCAGAAGAAATTATTTTTACTCCATTCACAATCAGAGTCGGATTTTCTACTTGGTATTTCTCAATTTCCTTTATCTGATTAAAGTAAATAAATACCCCAGCTCCTGTATATTCAACTTTCCTTTCAGTTATATAATCTATTTGGTTCCTAGCGAGTACTCCATCTTTGTCGCCATCCAGAAGTAGAGTTAAAATCTCTTGAATAAATATTGATTGAACCACAGTTTTAACTTTAAATTTTGCCCAACTAGCAGATAAACGGAGTCGTTCCGGTTATCTGCACTATAATTGGATGGTTACAACTTAACAAAAAGCAAGAGAAGCTACTTTCTTCATTATAGTAGTTTGCTAATATAATGAAAAGAACATAGATAGTGGCTACACAAGAATTATTTAACAATAAAAAAAGCCTGAGTTCAGGCTTTTTTTTTAATTTTAAAAATGTTTGATTAGTTAGAACTGTAAATAGCAGTGGCTTTTTCGCGGAGGTTATAATTAGAAGCCATTACCTCGCCGTAAGCACCCGCGGTCCGGATGGCAATAACATCGTGGCGGTGGGTTTCGGGTAATACTACATTTTGCGCAAAGCAATCCGATGATTCGCAAATAGGGCCTACTACATCGTAGGTTTGTTCAGGTAAATTGCTGCTTAAATTTTCAATCTTATGATGCGCCTGGTATAGCATAGGCCGGATCAGCTCGGTCATGCCGGCATCCAGAATGGCAAAATTCTTTTTCTGCCCTTTTTTAATGTACAACACCCGGCTAATTAAAGCGCCGCATTGGGCTACTAAAGCGCGGCCTAATTCAAAATGAACTACCTGACCGGGTTGCACTTCTAACAAACGGTTGAATATGGCAAAGTAAGCGGCAAAATCCGGAATAGCGTTATTTTCTGGGGTGTAATAATCTACGCCTAAGCCACCGCCTACGTTTAAATGTTTCAGGTTAAAGCCTTGCTCCCGGAACCATTGCTGAATTTCGTTTACGCGCACGCATAATTGCTCGAAAACCTGTAAATCCGTTATCTGCGAACCAATATGAAAATGAATACCAATAAACTCGAGGTGGGTTAACTGGTTGAGCAAGGTAAGTACCTCGGGTAATTCCCAGGTGTTAATGCCAAATTTGTTCTCTTCCAGGCCCGTGGTAATGTATTTATGCGTATTGGCGTTTACGTTGGGGTTAATGCGCAAGGCAATCCAGGCAGTTGTATTTTGTTGTGCGGCCAGTTCATTAATTATTTCCAGTTCCTGCACCGATTCGCAGTTAAAGCAAAAAATATCCGCATCCAGCGCAATTTTAATTTCAGCGTCGGACTTGCCAACTCCCGCAAACACAATCTGGTCGGCACCAAAGCCATTCGCTAACGCTTGCTTAATTTCGTTGCCGCTTACGCAGTCGGCACCAAAGCCGTATTGCTGCATGGTTTTTAAAATGGGTGCGTTGCTGTTGGCCTTTAACGCATAATGCACGTGGTAACCGTACCGGGCCGCTTCCTGGTGCGCCAAGGTTACGGTTTGATTTAATAATTCTAAATCGTAGTAATAAAAGGGGGTGGGCGTGTTCTCCCAGTTTTGATTTTTTAAATTAAGCATGTTCGGCTATTCTTTCAAAAACTCCTCTGTTTAAAGCTTGCAAAGCTCGCTTTTTTTCGGCGGTTGGTATCAATAAACTGATATTATTTTTACTGCCCCCGTACGAAATCATGCGAAGCGGAATTTCTTTTAACGATTCAAAAATTCTTACAGTAGTTCCGGGTACTTCTTCAATGGAGTCGCCGACCAGGCAAATAATGGTTTGGTTTTCGTCAACCTGTACCGAGCCAAATTCTTTTAGCTCCGCAATAATCTCGGATAAGTATTTGGTGTTATCAATAGTTAAAGAAACGGCTACTTCCGAAGTAGTAATCATGTCGATGGGGGTTTTGTATTCTTCAAAAACCTCGAAGATGCGCCGCAAAAAACCGTACGCCAGCAACATGCGGCTCGATTTTACATTAATGGCCACAATGCCGTCTTTCGCCGCTACGGCCTTAATGCTTTTACCCGAAGACCGCCCCGAAATAGTGGTACCCTTGGCAGTAGGCTGCATGGTGTTCAGTAGTTTTACCGGAATGTTTTTTTGTTTGGCTGGCAATATGCTGGATGGATGCAGAATTTTAGCCCCGAAATAAGCCAGCTCGGCGGCTTCATCAAACGACAACTCGGCAATGGGGTAGGTGTCGGGTACCACCCGCGGATCGTTGTTGTGCATGCCATCAATGTCGGTCCAGATTTGGATTTCGGTGGCTTTAATGGCGGCCCCAATCAAAGAAGCCGAGTAATCGCTGCCACCCCGCTTTAGGTTATCAATTTCTCCAAAAGCGTCGCGGCAAATATAACCTTGGGTAATAAAAAGTTTATGTTGGGGATATTTGGCTAAGGCAGTCGTTAATTCCTGTTGCAAAAAGCTGGTGTCTGGTTCTTCGTTTTCATCAATCCGCATAAAAGATAAAGCGGGCAATAAAACCGAATCCAGGTTTAACTCTTCCAGCAAAAACTGAAACAAATGCGTAGAAAGTAATTCGCCCTGTGACAGTACCGCTCGTTCTTCGCGGATGGAAAAAGGGCCGGAGGCTAATGATTTAATAAACTCCATGTGCGAAAGCAACAAGTCGAGCGCCGCAAACTTTTTCTTTTCGGTGGTATATAGCTCGTTAATTACCTCGCGGTAGGTTTTGTGCAAACTCTCGGTAAGCTCCAGCGCCTCCTGGGTTTTTTGGCGGCATAACTTAGCCGCAATTTCCACTAATTTATTAGTAGTACCCGACATGGCCGATAATACCACTATTTTGGGTTCCGGGTCGTTGATGAGATTGGCTACTAACCGCATGTTTTGCGGGGAACCTACCGAAGTTCCGCCAAATTTTAATACTTTCATCGGCATTGGTTTTTAGCACTTGCTACAAATCTAATAAATTACCCTAGATGATTTTTAAATTTTCAGGGTAATGTTAAATAATTGTAAAATTTTTTGAACAAAACAATATTTTGCTGTAAATATGAAAGTTAAATAGCCGAAAAGGCAAGATTTTTAAAAATTTGCCAAAATGGCCGCAAGTAATAGAATGCTTGTTTTTGAAATTTCGTTAATTCGTTCTTAATTGCCTTATAAAGTGCGGTTTATATTAAAAAAAAAGCAACCTTATTGTAGTAATTAGAGTAAAAGATTTTTACCCGGTTTGCCTACCTACCTTTTTAAATAAGCTTACTTATGGACGACTACAATTACACCTATTCCGACACGGACTTAGACGTTTTTTCGAAAAAAGAATTCTGGAAATTGCTGAAAGCCGGATTAATTATTGATGCCCGCAACGGCGGATTAATTCTGGGGCCTTCGATTGAGCAGGGCGGCATTGATTGCGTAGCCGAAACTGCCGAAGGCTTTATGAAAATTGGCAAAATAGAAGGCGGGGTTTTTATTATTAACTCCTTGGCCAACAAGAACTACGGCGAAAAACTGCAAGCCTTTAACGCTTACGATGTACTTTTTCTGGAAGATGAGCCGGTAGACTATATTATTTCGCCGACCACTAGCGTGTACAACACGTTTGGCAACGACGACAAACTGGTTTGGTTGCGCGGCGATGAATTTATCATGAATAAATATGCTTCTTTTAAGTTCCTAAAAGAAATTGAAGAAATCAATTATTTCGATTTTCAGGTTTGAGTGGTAGTTGGAAGGTTTGAAAGTTGAAAGGTTGGAAAGTTTCGACGGGGTTAGTATAATTTAGGTTTTGAATTGCATTTATTAATTTTTAGAAATTGGTTGTGAAGACACAACCAATGGCGAACATACACAACCTACCGCAAACAGACACAGCTAACGGTACACAACGGCAAATAAACCTTACCCAAAGCAGCGTATTTCATCAGTATTAGTTCATACATCCCACCGTAGTACGATAAAAGCAAATCCAAGAAATCTTTAAAATTCGGGTATTATATAAGTTCCCTTAAAAGATAGCGTTTAAAACTAGCGTTAGCGCCCATTCCCCGCGTATTTACTACTAAACTCGTTCTGTGCCTGTTGTCAGAATTTTAAAAAATTCTATTTAACGTGAGTTAATTTCTGTGGACTATCGATTATTGACTAACAACTATCGACTATTCATTTCCTTTACAGATAATTAAAGCGGAGGCGTTGCCGCCGAACCCAGCGGCTAATAATAGAATTCGCCGGATTTGTTTGGGATTTTGCTGCTCTAGTGTAAACACCGGGTATGGAAATTTTAAAAATTTTTGATTTTCTAAAATCCACACGGCGTACTCCAGGCTTAAAGCGGCCGAAGCGCCTAAAGTATGACCAATGAGCAATTTATTGGAAGTGAGCAAAGGTATATTCTCTCCAAAAACTGATTTTATAGCAGTTATTTCGGCGGCATCGCCTATGGCTGTACCGGGGGCGTGTAATACCACCGCATCAATATTTGAGTCGTTTGCCGGTAACTGCTGAATGACATTCCGGATTGCTTTTTGAAAATTTAACCCCTCTCGCGAAATACCCGTTTTACTTGTTATTTTTTCAAAGCCAAAACCAATAGCCTCCAGCACAATAGAATCAGGCGTTAATTGGTGCTCGGGTTGCCGTTCCAAAGCAAACAAAGCGGCTCCTTCGCCCAACACAAACGTATTATGCTTTTCCAGATTTAAGGGGCGGCACCAGTAATTGTGGACCGGTTCTTTGGCGTAAATTCCGATGGCTTGCATTTGAGCCACGGTAAAAGGCGTAAGTGGCGCTTCGGCGGCACCCGCTAAAAAACGCATTGCCATATTGGATTGCAGCCAGGCAAACCCGTTGGCAATGGCCTGCAAAGCGGTACTGCACGTAACCGAGTGACTGATCACGGGGCCTTCGGCTTGTAAATCGTTGGCTACCCAACTCGAGATATTGCCTAAAGTAGTGGTGGGCGAGGTTTGGGAAGATAGTTGTGCTGGGTTCGTCCGGAAATCTTCCAGGTATTGTTCGGTTAAACCGGTAGCACCGCGCGAAGAGCCAATGTTAACGGCTATCTCGTTCTCAGTTTGCCAACCTGCCTGCGCAATGGCTTGCCGGGCCGCGTACATTGCCAGGAGCACTGTGCGGTCCAGGTTTTTGTACATTTTATTTTCCTGCTGGAGAGCGGTTATTTGTTCTTCTGTTGCAGGAAATAATGCCGCTGCCGGCGCGGATAAATTTTTAAAACTTTTAAAATTTATCCGCGAAGCGGCCCCCAGGTAGGCGCTGTTTACTTCGACCGGGGTAGCGCCCAAAGGCGAAATAGAGCCGAAGCCCTGCAGGGTGATGTAGCTTTTAGGAATCAAATCAGTTTTCTGCAATTAAGGTAAGCATGCCCGAAATTACCTGGTAAATCTGCGCCAATTGTTCATTGGTGGTGCAATACGGCGGCATTACGTAAATAATATTGCCAAGCGGTCGCAAAATAACCTGGTTATCCAGGGCAAATTGATACAGTTTCTGGCGGATGTTGTTGAAGTAAGAAGTCTCGCCGGCGTTAAATTCCAGGGCTAACACGGTACCCAACTGCCGGCATTCTTTTATAACCGAGTGATGCGCAATTTGAGTCCGGAAATGTTCGTGTTGCTGGCTTATTCGTTGGATATTTTGCTGGCAAGTAGCCGCCACAAACAAATCAAGGCTGGCTAAAGCGGTGGCACAAGCAATGGGGTTTGCCGTGAAAGAATGACCGTGAAAAAAAGTTTTAGCCGGGCTATCGCTTAAAAAGGCCTCGTAAATAGCTGCGGTGCAACTGGTAACTCCTAAGGCCATAACGCCGCCGGTTAACCCTTTGGAAAAACACATGATATCCGGCTGATTTTTTAAAAATTCCGTAGCAAAGTTTTTTCCGGTTCTTCCAAACCCGGTCATTACTTCGTCGGCAATGGTAATCACCTGATGCTGTTGGCACATTTCCAGAAGTTTATCCAATACAGCGGGTTCGTACATGACCATGCCGGCGGTTCCGAGCAGTAATGGCTCAAAGATAAAAGCCGCGACATCGTCTTTTTTTAAAATTACCTCTAATTGCGCTAGAACCAACTCTTCTTTTCCTGGAACCGGCACATCCAGAAAATCTACCTCGAATAAATATTGCACAAAGGGCTGAGTAAACGCACTGCGGCTACTCACCGACATCGCGCCAAAGGTATCGCCATGGTATGAATCCCGGAAAGCAATAATCCGGCGTTTGGCTGTGCCGGTGTTTTCCCAAAATTGGATAGACATTTTTAAAGCTACTTCCACGGCCGTAGAACCATTATCGGAGTAAAAAATCCGTTTTTGGTTTTGGGGCAACAGAAGTAATAGTTTTTCGGCTAGTTCCACGGCCGGTTGGTGGGTAAAACCGGCAAATATCACATGGTCTAATTCTTTAATCTGAGCGGCTACTTTTTCGGCAATGTACGGGTGCGAATGGCCGTGGATATTTACCCACCACGACGATACCGCATCCAGGTAAACGGCGCCATCCTCGGCATACAACAAACTGCCTTCGCCGCGCACAATGCCGATGGGCAAGGCAGCGGTTTGCATTTGGGTATAGGGGTGCCAGATAATATCGTGGTCGCGGGTTGCTAAATTCTTCATAAATAAGGGTGCCATTGGGCAGCGTAACGCTGTACTACAGTCGGGTTGATTTCGGTTTCCGGCAGCAAAGCACCCAGCTTAGCAACTCCGGTGTATTGGGTAATAAAATCTTCGGAAGAAGGAGTAGGAGTACCGTTAAAGATGATGCCTTTAATTGGAATCTGCCGTTGTTGCAGCGCCAGAATAGTGAGCAAAGTATGATTGATACTGCCCAGGTAATTTTGCGAAACCAAAATTACTTCGGCCTGTAATTGAGCGATTAAATCAATAATTAAAAAATCAGAAGCTAAAGGCACCAGTAACCCCCCGGCCCCTTCAATAACTAAATGATTTTGGGTTTGAGGTAAAACAAACTGCTCCGAATCGATAATAATGTTTTCTTGAGCCGCAGCCAGGTGCGGCGAAGCCGGTAATTGCAAGCGGTACGCTTCCGGGTGAAAAACGGATTGCGGATTAGAAACCAGCTCTTTTACCCGGTCCGTGTCTGTGAATTCTAAATTTCCGGCTTGCACGGGCTTCCAGTAGTCGGCGTGTAAGGCTTCGGTTAAGATGGCTGCCACCAAAGTTTTTCCTATGTCGGTTCCAATGCCGGTAACAAATATTTTTTTCAAAATTTTAAAAAATCAATGTGTTGCAATAAAAGATCTACTTCCGCGCGCGAATTATATGCGTGCAAAATAACACGCAACCGCTCTTTGCCAGCCGGCACCGTTGGGCTGAAAACCGGGCGAACATCTACATTGGCAGCTTGCAATTGCTCACTTATTTTTTTGAGTTGAGCCACGTCGCTGCTGAAAATACAGTTGATAGGACCGGGGTTTTTTAAAAAAAATCTTTTGGAGGCTGCTAATTTCTGGTTCAGGTACCCCGACAGTTGCCTGATATGTTCCCGTTCGGCCTGCAATGAGGGTAAAAAGCTATACGCACCTTTAATGGCTAAAATGTTATGCAATGGCAAAGCCGTGCTGTAAATAAACGGACGGCTAAAATTAATGAGGTACTCGCGCAGGGTAGTGGAGCCCACAACGGCTGCCCCGTGGCTGCCAATAGCTTTGCCAAAAGTCATGATGCGGGCAAATACCTGATTTGTTAAATTTTGTTCTACCACTAAGCCTTCTCCGTTCTCCCCAAATAAACCGTTTGAATGCGCTTCGTCCACGATTAAATAAGCGCCTTTTTCTTCGCAAAAAGTAACTAATTCAGCTAAGGGTGCCTGATCGCCATCCATGGAGTAAACGGATTCTACGGCTACGTAGGCATTACCCGTAGCGTGTTTAAACTTGCGGCTTAAATCTTCGAGGGAGCTGTGTTTGAAAGAATACGCTTTGGCTAAACTCAACCGGATGCCTTCTTTAATGGACGCGTGGCTGGCTTCGTCGTAAAAAATCGTATCGCCTCGTTGCGGCACCGCCGAAAATATCCCCAGATTAGCCACGTACCCCGAATTAAACAACAAAGCGGCTTCCGCTTGGTGAAAGGTAGCCAGTTGCGTTTCGAGTAACTCATACACGGGGTGATTGCCGGATAAAAGCCGGGAGCCGGTAGCGCCCAGCAAATAATCCGAAAACTGCTCGGCTTCTAACGCTACCAGCTGCTTTAAAGCCTTAGACCGGGCCAGACCTAAATAGTCGTTCGAGCAAAAATCTATGGTAGCCGCACTGGTTTTCAGGCGACGGTACGTGCCTTGCTCGAGCCGGGTATTTAGTTTTTGCTGTAAATTATCAGGGAACGGCATGGCTTAACTAGCCGGTTCCAGGGCGTTTTTAAAAGCCTTGCGGGGCTCTAAACCCAATAACTCAAACATGGCCTGGTCTTCGTTAAAGTCCGGGTTAGGCGTAGTGAGTAATTTTTCGCCGGAGAAAATAGAATTAGCGCCTGCCAAGAAGCAAAGGGCTTGTTCCGTAACACTCATGGTATTGCGGCCCGCCGATAAGCGCACCATGGCTTTAGGCATGGTAATGCGAGCAGTGGCAATCATCCGGATCATATCCCAAACCAAAACCCGTGGTTGATTTTCCAGGGGCGTACCGGCTACGGGTACCAGTGCGTTAACGGGCACCGATTCAGGGTGCTCCGGCATAGTAGCCAGAACGTGCAGCATTTCAATCCGGTCTTCGGTAGTTTCGCCTAAACCAATAATACCGCCGCTGCAAACCGAAATACCGGCCTTGCGCACGTGATCAATGGTGTTTAATCGGTCTTCGTATTTACGGGTGGTGATAATGTTGCTGTAATGATCGCCGGACGTATCCAGGTTATGGTTGTAGGCGTATAAACCGGCTTGTTTCAAACGCTCAGCCTGGTATTCGTTTACCATGCCTAAGGTACAGCATACTTCCAGGCCCATGCTGTTTACTTGCGTCACCATGCCTAACACCCGGTCAAAATCGCGGTTATCGCGCACTTCGCGCCAAGCCGCGCCCATACAGAATCGGGTAGAACCGGCATTTTTCGCGCGGGTTGCGGCTTCCAGCACTTCTTCGTCTTTTAACAAGCCATGGGCTTTTACGCCGGTCTGGTAGCGGGCCGCCTGCGGACAATACGCACAATCTTCGGGACAACCCCCGGTTTTTACCGAAAGCAAGGTGCATACCTGCACTTCGCTGCCGGTTTGGTATTGGCGGTGCACATTCGCGGCATCTACTATAAGTTCGAGTAGCGGTTTGCTATAAATTTCCCGAATCTCGTCAATCTCCCAATCGTTGCGGATGCTGTAATTTGTGTTGGACATGGCCTGTAATGTTAAGATTTCGAAAGTAAAGAAGAATTTACTATTTTAAAAAATTACAATAACGGAGGAATTACCGTTTTTTCTTTAACTATCAGGTTTTGAATCCAATTAAACAACCTAGAGGAGCTGTTGTTTTAGTTTTTAAAAAATTTACATTTTTCTTTAACCTCTGGCGCAAGTCTGAATTTTATTGGAATATAGCGTGGGTAAAAGCAAAAAGCGTCTGATAATGATTATTAGACGCTTTCTTTTATTTATAAAAAAAAGATTTTTTAAAATTTACTTTCGTCTGATATCGGCTCCAATGGCATTTAAGCGTTTGTCGATGTACTGGTAGCCGCGGTCAATTTGCTCCACGTTCTCAATTACACTTTTACCTTCTGCGGATAAAGCAGCAATGAGTAAAGCAACACCGGCCCGAATATCCGGCGAAGTCATGTTGATACCCCGCAGCGAAATTTTACGGTTATGACCGATTACGGTAGCCCGGTGCGGGTCACACAAAATAATCTGGGCACCCATGTCAATTAACTTGTCCACGAAAAATAAGCGGCTCTCAAACATTTTCTGGTGAATGAGTACCGTGCCTTTCGCCTGGGTAGCGGTTACCAAAGCTACACTGATTAAGTCAGGGGTAAAACCGGGCCAAATGGCATCCGCAATAGTTAAAATGCTGCCATCAATGTAGGTGTCGATTTCATAAGAATCCTGGGCCGGAATGTAAATATCATCGCCCCGGAACTCCATCTGAATACCCAGCCGGCGGAAAGTATCCGGAATAATGCCTAATTCCTGAATCTGAGCGTCTTTTATCGTGATTTCGGAACCCGTCATGCCGGCTAAGCCGATAAAAGAACCAATTTCGATCATGTCGGGTAACATGCGGTGTTCGGTGCCGCCCAGTTTTTCAACGCCTTCAATCACAAGTAAGTTAGATCCAATGCCGCTAATAATAGCGCCCATACGCACCAACATGCGGCATAACTGCTGCAAATACGGTTCGCAAGCGGCGTTGTAAATGGTAGTGGTACCTTCAGCGAGCACAGCACCCATCACAATATTAGCCGTTCCGGTTACCGATGCTTCATCGAGCAACATGTAGGTGCCTTTTAATTTATTTGGTGCCGTTATATGAAAGAAAGAATCCTGCGAATCGTAATTAAAGGTAGCGCCTAATTTTTTTAAACCGTTAAAGTGAGTATCCATCGGCCGTCGGCCAATTTTATCTCCGCCCGGTTTAGGTAAAGCACATACCCCGAAACGCGCCAACATTGGGCCCATAATCATAACAGAGCCCCGCAAGGCCCGGCCTTGTGCTGCGTATTGGTCGGTTTTTAAATAATCCAGGTTAATGTCGTCGGCTATAAACGTGTAGGTAGAAGCATCTTTCTTGTCTACTTTTACGCCTAAATCCGCCAGAATTTCTATTAATTTATTTACGTCCCGAATATCCGGTACATTGGAAATAGTAACGGGTTCGGAGGTAAGTAATACGGCACATAAAATTTGCAAAGCTTCGTTTTTGGCGCCTTGCGGTATAATTTCTCCTTGTAGTTTGTTGCCACCAATTACTTCAAAACAGGCCATTGAAATGAGTTAAAAGTTATAAGTTAAGAGTTATAAGTAAGAAACTTCAGGCAAATGATTGCCTAAAACACGAACTTAAACTCCGAAATTTTATAGTAGAGATGTAAGTTAAGGACTTCCGCTAAAGTTTATCGTGAAAACAATGCCAATAAGCCGTGCCGTTGTTTATGTCTGTACAAACAACTTTTAAGTCTTTTTGCGAAAATATTATTTAAAAAATTGATACGAACAACGAGTAACGAACAACCGGCAACTAGAACTATTGTTGCTTTTTGCGTTGCTGTTGCTTGTTATCCTGCATTTTCTTCCGGTTGTTGTTATTGTTATTATTATTGTTGGAAGAATTATTTTGATGAGCGGCTTTAACGCTAACTTCAAACAAGCTATTAGCTTCTATGCGGGCCAAATCCATGTTTAATTTACCACCGGAAAGCTCGCGGATGTTGTTGAGAATAATTTCGTCGGTGATGGAATCTTTATTGTACGTGCGGTAAAGCGTTTTCATGAGTTTGCCCAAAGAAATAATGGCCGCATCCTGCTCGTCTTTGTCTTTTATCTCAATGGCTTTGTTGATTAAATGCTCCACGTTTTTGCCGTAGTGTTTGTACTTCGGAATGTCGCGGGGAATTTCCATGTGGGATGGTTTATCGTTGAGGTACTCCATCGCACTCAACGGGTACGGACAATCCACGTCCAGTTTGCCATCCGACATCACAAAAAGGTGATTCCACAGTTTTTGCTGCATGTCCTGAATATCGCGGATAGACGGATTAAGCTTCGCCATGAGGTTGACGAGCAATTGCGCGCTCCGGCTGCGTTGTGCCCGATCCTCGATAGATAAAATGTAAGAAACGATATTCTGAACATTTCTGCCGTATTCCCGCAGCAGCAGTTCTTGTTTAAAACTGGAATTAGCAATCATAGGGTAAAGGTAAGGATTTTATTTAGTATCAGGTAGCAGGTAGCAAGTATCAGGATTGTAAAATTAGCTTTGTTGTATGTTTGATTATTAAGTCTTGATACTTGCTACCTGTTACCTGATACTTATTCATGTATGCGTAATTTGGCGAAGCTGAGGAGTAAGGTTTTTTCACCGGCTTCTTCAAACTCAATAATGGCTTTGGTGCTATTGCCCTGGGTATCCATTTTGGAAACCACGCCGAAGCCAAATTTAGGATGTTCTACGCGCATACCGGCTTGTAAGTTGGCCGTATCGCTGGGTACAAAATCGGCAGGGGGCACGTAGTTAGTTGCTTTCTTTACAACGGGCGTAGCCGGAATCAGATTGCTTTTGCGTTTTAAAACTTTGTCGAAAACGCCCGGACCTTCGCCGTACTGAAAATTTAAAAATCGGGGGTCAATCTCGTCGATAAACCTACTTTTTTCGCAGGCGCGCAAGTTGCCCCATTGGTAGCGGCTGGTCGCGTAGGAAAGGGTCAGTCTTTTCTCGGCGCGGGTAATGGCTACGTAAAACAGGCGGCGTTCTTCTTCTAAATCAGCCCGGGTATTCAGCATCATCTGGCTCGGGAATAAGTTTTCTTCCATGCCCACAATGTGCACATTCCGGAACTCCAGACCTTTGGCCGAGTGAATCGTCATCATGGTCACATATTCGCTGCCATCATCTTGTTGTTTATCGGCGTCGGTTATTAAAGCAATGTCTTGTAGAAAGGCCGATAAGCTTTTGTCTTCTTTCTCAGGGTCATCCACAAATTCTTTAATCCCGTTGAGCAATTCCTGGATGTTTTCGTAACGTGCCAAGCCTTCAATGGATTTATCGGCGTACAATTCTTCCACGATGCCGGATTGTTTGGCAATGTGCTTAGCTACCTCAAAGGCATCCTGGTGCTCGGCCATAATAGCAAAGCTTTTAATCTTAGTCGCAAAATCTTCGATAGGTGCAGCTACCCGGCCCGTTAAAAAGCTCTTAGCATTGCTCACCACTTCCCAAATGGTATGATTGGATTCGTCGGCCGAAACAATAATTTTTTCAATCGTTGTATCGCCAATTCCGCGTTTGGGGTAATTAATTACCCGGCGCAAAGCTTGTTCGTCGTTGGGGTTTACGGTGAGGCGCAGGTAAGCAATTAAATCTTTAATTTCTTTGCGTTGGTAGAATGACAAGCCACCGATAATACGGTATTTAATGTTCATCTTCCGCAAGGCTTCTTCCATGGCCCGGCTTTGGGCGTTGGTGCGGTACAGAATCGCAAAATCTTCGTAGGAGAGGTGGTTGTTCATTTTTTCTTCAAAAATGGCGTTGGCCACCAGCTTGCCTTCTTCGTTGTCGGAGTTGGCTTTTATTACTTCAATCAGCGGACCTTCCTCGTTGTCGGTGAAAACATCTTTGCGCAACTGGGCTTTGTTGTTTTTAATTACTGAATTGGCCGCGTACACAATGTTTTTGGTAGAACGGTAATTCTGCTCCAGTTTAAAAACTTCCAGCTCCGGATAATCGCGTTCGTAATTTAAAATATTCTGAATATCAGCTCCCCGGAAAGCGTAAATACTTTGAGCATCATCACCCACCACGCAAATATTACGGTTTTTAGCGGCCAGTTTGCGGGTAATCAGGTACTGTGAGTAGTTGGTGTCCTGATACTCATCCACCATCACATATTTAAAAATGTTCTGGTATTTGTTCAGGGCATCTACGTGGTCTTTAAACAGAACATTGGTGTTAAACAACAAATCGTCGAAATCCATGGCGCCGGCCTTAAAGCAGCGACTCTGGTACGCTTGGTAAATTTCGCCAATCTTCGGACGCATCGCCGCTTCGTCGTCGGCCTGAATGGTAGGGTCTTGCCGGTACTGCGCCACAGTAATCAATTTGTTTTTAGCCGCCGAAATCCGGCCCAGCACCATCCCAGGCTTATATAATTTTTCGTCGAGGTTCATTTCCTTTACGATGTTCCGGATCAGGGTTTTAGAGTCGTCGGTATCGTAAATGGTAAAGTTGCTGGGATAACCAATTTTTGGCGCTTCGGATCGCAAAATTTTGGCAAACACCGAGTGAAACGTGCCCATCCAGATGTTTTTGGCTTCGTTGCCAATTACTTTTTCAATCCGCTGCCGCATTTCTTTAGCGGCTTTGTTGGTAAAAGTTAGCGATAAAATATTAAAAGGATCTACGCCTTTGCTAATTAAGTGGGCAATCCGGTAGGTTAACACGCGGGTTTTACCGGAGCCGGCGCCAGCTATAATCATTACCGGTCCATCGGTATGTAGCACGGCATCTCTTTGTGATTCGTTTAGTAATTTCAGGTAATCCATCTGCATCAGGGCTGTCTGAGAAAAAGATTGGCAAGTTAAAAAAAAATGTGGTACCCGCCTTCATTCTAACACGCAAACTGCCCGGTTCATTTTCTTAAAATTTCGTTCGGCCTGTTTCAAAACAATGTTGTACGAAAATTTTTAAATTTTACTAATTTATAGTAACATTACGAAATATTCGTAGTATATAGAAGTGTATTTAAAAATAGAATATATGGAAAAATTAACTGCCCCAGAGGAGCAAGCGATGCAAGCCGTTTGGAAAATGGGTGAAGGCCACGTAAAGTTATTTCTGGAACAAATTCCGGATCCCAAACCACCTTATACTACGCTCGCTTCTACCATTAAAAACCTAGAAAAAAAAGGCTACCTGAGCAGCCGACTAGTTGGCAATACTTACCTCTACCAGCCTGCTATTCTGGAAGAAGAATACAAAAAGAAGTTTATGAACAACGTGGTGCAGAACTACTTTGCTAATTCTTACAAAGAGCTGGTTAACTTTTTCGTGGAGCAAAAGAAATTATCGGCCGAGGAGTTGAAGGAAATTATAAATATGATAGAGGGAAAAGACAAAATTTAAAAAAACAGCTATGCCTTTACTATTTTCCTATATCCTGAAAGTGTCATTTTGCTTAGGAGCAATTTACTTGTTTTACTACTCTATTTTAAGACCGCTTACTTTCTTTAACTGGAACCGTTGGTATTTTTTAGTAGGTACGGGCTTGTGTTTTTTTATTCCTCTTATTGCTGTTTCTGGCATTTGGGAAAGCATGCCAGAGCCAATTGTAATTAAGTATATTCCTTCCATTGCAGCAGTAAGAAATACAACGTTTGTGCGTTTGGAGCCAGTAAGTAATTCCTATAGTATGTGGGATTGGCTTTTATTGCTAATTATAGGCGGGTACGTTTTGTTATTTATTAGAACATTGGTGCAAGTCTTTTCTTTGGTAAGGCTCCGACGGAAAGCTAATCTAATCTCAAATGTAGGCGCTAAAATCTACCACATTAATGGCCACATTCAACCTTTTTCTTTCTGGAATTCTGTTTTTATAAACCGCACTTTACACCCAGAAGAAGATCTTTTAAAAATAATCCGGCATGAACTGGTGCACGTGCGGCAAGCGCATACTTTGGATATAATCTGGATGGAATTAGTATGCATTCTCAATTGGTTCAACCCATTTGTTTGGTTGCTGCGCCAGCAGGTACGGCAAAACCTAGAGTTTATCTCCGACCATCAAGTATTACAATCCGGTACGGATAAAAAGCACTACCAATATTTACTTCTCCAGGTAACCGGGCAACCAAATTTTAGATTAGCTAATCAGTTTAATTTTTCACCACTTAAAAACCGAATTGTTATGATGAACAAAATTCCTAGTGCTAAACGTCATTTAGCTAAATTTTTACTTGTAGTGCCCCTAAGTGCCGGATTATTATTTGCTTGCCGGGAAGTAAAAGCACAAGTGCCCAGTGAAAATAAAAATCTTGTAACTCACAGACATGAAGGACAAAATATTATTCTGGCCGAGTTCCAGGATGGTACCCAGGAAAAATTTGATATTTCAACGGAAGTCGGTAAAAAAGCCTTTATGCAAGCTCAAAAGTTTTTTGGCGATAGTTACAATCCGGCCGATGTCTCGCGGGGATGGTCGGAAGGCTTTAAAACATTATTAAAACGCAACCCAGACATAGCCCAAATTAAATGGCGATATGATATAGATCAGTTGAATAAAAATGATTTCCCTTTCATTGCCGATCGACTTTATATAACCTTAAAATCGGGTGTAGAAAAAGTTTACCCAATAGAAAGTAAAACAGATCTGGCAAAGGTGGAAAATGAGTTAGGAAAATTACCCTTATTTCCACCCCCACCACCAACGGTTAGCATTGTAAAATATTAACCTCCGCATTATGTCGTGAAAACTAATTATTAACGGAGATGAATTTTATCTAAGTTAAAACAGAAAGAGCAGGAAATTCCACTTCCTGCTTTTTCTGTTTTAACTTTCTTATTTTTCATATCCTCCCGGTGGTTACTCGTTTATCTGGACTATTCATATTATTTACTTGGTGTTCTTACTACCACTATATCATCAGAATATTTTTAAGTTGAGTGTAGGTCTAGGCTAATTTCTGGGTCCTATGTTAATATTACCTAACTTTGTTGCTTAATAGCTTTGATTTTAAGTCTAAATTTTTAAAATAATTACTTTGCCCTTTAACCCCTTCACCATCGATTTACCTGTTCGGGAAATAATCCCGGACGTACAAGCCCAACTCACCGACCGCAACACGCTGATTGTACAAGCTCCGCCGGGTGCCGGAAAAAGTACCTTGTTGCCATTGGCTTTGCTAAACGAACCCTGGTTAGCGAATCAGAAAATTATTATGTTGGAGCCCCGGCGTTTGGCGGCCCGCACCATTGCCGAGCGTATGGCCTTTTTGCTGGGCGAAGAAGTAGGGCAAACTGTGGGGTACCGCATCCGTTTCGAGAACCGCATTTCTGATAAAACCCGCATTGAGGTAGTAACCGAAGGCATTTTAACCCGTATGCTCCACACCGACAATGCTTTGAGTAGCGTAGGTTTGGTGATCTTCGATGAATTTCACGAGCGCAGCATCCACGCTGATGTGGCCATGGCCCTTAGCCGCGAAGCCCAGCGCACCCGCCGTCCCGATTTACGTTTGCTCGTGATGTCGGCTACGCTGGATATGCCTACGCTGTCGGGTTTGCTGCAAGCGCCGGTGGTGCAAAGCCAGGGGCGGCAATACCCCGTAGAAACTATTTACACCGGCGACCTGGACGAATCGCTGTTACCGGAACTCACGGCCCGTACCGTGCAGCGCGCCCTCCGCGAAAAAACCGGCGATGTATTGGTGTTTTTGCCCGGCGAAGGCGACATTAAAAAAGTGGAAGGTTTGCTGCGACGTCAAATCTCCCGCGATATAATGATTCATCCGTTGTTTGGCATGTTACCGCCCAACAAGCAATACGCTGCCATTATGCCCGACCGCCAGGGCAAGCGCAAAGTAGTGCTGGCTACCTCTATTGCCGAAACCAGCTTAACTATCGAGGGCGTATCGGTGGTGGTGGATTGTGGCTTTGGCAAAACGAGCCGTTTCGATCCGAACTCTGGATTGTCGCGCCTCGAAACCGTGCGCATCAGCAAAGACGCCGCCGATCAACGGGCTGGTCGGGCTGGTCGTTTAGGACCTGGAACCGCTTACCGCCTCTGGACCGAAGCTACCCACGCCCGCCTCGCGCCACATCGTACCCCCGAAATCCTGGAAGCCGACCTAGCCTCACTGGTGTTGGACATGGCTTCGTGGGGCATAATGGATGTAAACCAACTTACCTGGCTGAGTCCGCCGCCCAAAGCTGCTTTGTTGCAAGCCACCGAAACCCTGCACCAACTCAATGCCCTGGAGCACGGCCGCATTGCGGAGCACGGCAAAAAAGTGCACGCCTTGCCCACGCACCCGCGCATTGCCCACATGTTACTGGCCGCTAAAGAGTCAGACCAAGTAGCCTTAGCTACCGATATTGCTGCCATTCTGGAAGAGCGCGACCCATTGCCCCGGGATTCAGGTATTGATATTAATTTGCGCATTGAAGCCTTACGCCGGTTCCGGCAAGAAAACGTGGGTGGCAAAGGTTTAAAGAAAATTGAAAAAATAGCCGCTCAGTATCGCCGCATGTTCGAGCTGGCTCCTGATAACGGCACTTTAGATCCCTATGAAACCGGCGTGCTGCTGGCGCACTGCTACCCCGAACGCATTGCTTACGCCCGCCCCGGAAACAACGCGCAGTTCCAGCTCGCCAACGGCAAGTACGCCCAGGCCGGCCACCGCGATGACCTGGCCCACGATCCCTGGCTGGCCGTGGCTAACCTGGATGCGCGGCAGGGTATGGGTAAAATATTTCTGGCATCGCCGCTTAACCCCAAAGATTTGGCGCCACTCGTTAAAAAACAGGAAACCATTACCTGGGACACCAGCGATGGCGAACTCACGGCTTCTCAGGATTTACGCATCGGCTCCATTGTGCTGCAACGCAAACCCTTGCCTACCCCCAACGACAAACACCGACCCGCCGCTATCTCGGAAGCTATAAAACGCGAAGGCGAAGACTTGTTGAACTTCTCGGAAGCCGTTACGCAATGGCAAAACCGGGTACTAAGTCTGCGGAAATGGCGGCCCCAGGAAGCTTGGCCCGACGTGAGCACGCCCACTTTGCTGATTACCAACTACGAATGGCTGCGGCCTTATTTAACTGATGTGGAAGTACCCGAAGATTTATTTCAAATTGATTTGCTACCCATTCTGCAACAATTTTTAACGCCGGAGCAACGCGCGCGTTTAGAAGAATTAGTGCCTTCCGAAATAACCTTATCCGATGGTTCCCTGATGGAGTTGCAATACTTTGCCCACGGTAACCCGCCCGTACTGGAAATCCGGTTGCAGGATGTGTTGGATTGGCTAAAGCAGCCGCTTGTAGACGCCGGCGAAATGCCCGTAGAGCTGCAACTGCTTACGCCGGATTTAAAGCCCTTGGCTACGGTTACAGATTTAGCCACGTTTTGGCAAGCAGAATACCCGGCGTTACGGACAGATTTACTGAAGCAATTTCCTAAAGTTAACTGGCCGGTGAATTAGGTGCAGGATAATACTAAAATTTAAAAAATGGCAATAACTACCTGCAATCTGCATTCTTTTACGCGTCATGCCTTGCTGGCTCGGGATGACGCGTGAAAGTAGAATTAGAAAGACTTTAGTGTGACCATTACGAAAGTAAGTAATATCAGAAATTCTGATTCATTGCTAAATAATTTAAGCCCGGGATTTTGGCTTTAGATAAGCACTTTTTGCTTGAGGCCGGGGCAGCATTTAAGTTATCCATTTAAAAGTTCGCATACAGTCAAAATTACCTGATCCAAAAATTTACCTTAAAAGTTAAATTTTTTATTTTAAAGATAGCGAGCCATCTTTGTTTCGGGAAAGAAATTTGCATTGTGCACTATTCGAAGCCTTAAAGACAAAAGATTTTGAAAATAGTTACCATGAAAAAACTGCACCAGTTATTGTTTTGCTTGATTCTGATTACTACGGCGGTATTTTCGGCTAAAGCCCAGGAACCAGACGTAGACGAGTTAGCCGCCGATAAAATAGCCATTGTAAAAAATAATAGTAAAACCAGTAAAGCTTTTAAAATTTCGGGTACGCCGGCCAATTTGTTAGCGGCCTTTGGGAAACCGAAAAGTAAAACGGTAGAATTTGCCGAAATGGACCAGGTTGATTTTACCGTGTACCGCTACAACGGCGGAGAGTTTTCGTTCTATGCCGATACCCTGTACTACTTCCGGATAACCGGTCCGGCATTTCAGGTTTTAACCCCTAAACTGGCTGGTGGTTCTGCCAAGTACACTTTAAAAGTGGGCGACCAAACGAGTAAAATGAAAACGGTTTACCCGAAAACCTACCAAGCCCGCAACAGCGAAAACGTGTTTTTCTTTTGGCTGTACCAGCTAAGTGGCAGTAACAAAGCTACCCGCACCCGCTTAGAACGCGGACTCGGTATTTTTACCACCAACGGTCGCATCACCGACATTGTTTACGAAGAATAAGCGGTAATTCAAGCGGCTTCCTCCTCTTTTGTGTTTTCCGGCAGTTTGCCTGATGGATGCCTCATTCGGTTTATAATGCGTACCGGATTTATTAGAGCACTCCTGTAGCTAGCCTGGAATTTTAAATTTTTAAAAATTTACTTCCAGGTGCCGAGCAACCGGCGTAGGATTAATATTTGGCCCAAGTGGTAAGCGTTGTGTTCGGCTACCAACATAGCCTCCCGGAGCAGGTTTTGACCATTACCGTGCGCGAAAGGCTGGTATAAATCGTTGGTTTGGTCTTGTACCAGATGTATCATTTGCGCTATTCCCTGCTGTATGGTTTTCATGCTTTCGTCGAGCACTGCCTGGTTTGCAGGTTTGGTTTCTTGGGGCCAGTAACCCACTGGCCACTCCGCCGATTGGTAATTGGGATCGCGGCTAAATTCCAGGATGTCGTACAAGGCAATGCGCAGGTGTTCTATTAACTGCCACAGGGTATAAGGCAATTCCGGAATAGCAGTACCTGCTTCTTCGGCGGTAATGCCTTGCAGCAGTTCCGGCATGGGGGTAAAAGCCTGTCCGCCTTGCATTAATTTTACCAATTGGTCGCGTACTATCTGGTCGGGGTTCATAACGTAATCTTACTATTCGATTTATTGATGCACCAAAATTTAAAAATTAGTTTTCACTAAATAGTTCTTGTATTGTATCCGGATAGACTGTTAAAGTTAAATCTGGGGAAAAAGAAAAGCCACGCGGATATAGGCAGAACCGCGTGGCTTTTTTAAATTTTTTAATTTTTATAGAAGTCAGGAGTCGGGTTTAATCTAGTGTTTTGCCGCTGGTGCCAGTACGGGTAAATGGGTGGCACTTCGCTGGCTTTATCTAATTTTTTCACTTGCTCGGTGGTCAGGTTCCAGCCAACAGCGCCTAAGTTTTGTTTTAGTTGTTCTTCGTTGCGGGCACCAATAATAATGCTGGAAACGGTTGGGCGTTGCAGCAACCAGTTTAGCGCCACCTGCGCCACGGTTTTATTTACTTCCTGGGCTACTTCGTCTAAAGCATCCAGAGTGTTGTAAAATATTTCTTCATTAACTACCGCTTCCGGCACGGGGCTACCACCCTGGGCTACCCGGCTATCCTGCGGGTACGGTTGGTTGCGGCGGTACTTGCCGCCTAAACGACCGGCGGCCAGCGGCGACCAGATTAAACTGCCTACTTTTTGATCCAGGCCCAGGGGCATTAACTCCCATTCGTAATCGCGGTTGGCCAAAGAGTAATATACCTGATGACCGACGTATTTGGTCCAACCATATTTTTCGGCTACAGCTTGAGATTTCATGAGGTGCCAACCCGAAAAGTTTGATGCCGCGATGTACCGGATTTTGCCGGCTTTCACCAAGGTATCCAGGGTATGCAAGGTTTCTTCCACGGGGGTGTTGCCATCGAAGCCGTGCATGTGGTAAATATCAATATAATCGGTGCCCAGGCGTTTTAAGCTGCCTTCTATTTGTTTAATTAAATGAAACCGCGAGGAACCCTGATTATTCGGCCCTTCGCCGAAGGGAAAAGTACCTTTGGTAGAAATGATCATTTTATCGCGCCGACCCACAATTGCTTTACCCAGAACTTCCTCGGATACTCCCTGCGAGTAAATATCGGCAGTGTCAAAAAAGTTTACGCCAGCATCCAGGCACACGTCTATTAAACGGCTGGCTTCGTTTACCTGGGTGCTGCCCCAAGCTTTAAAAAAATCTCCTGCCCCGCCAAAGGTGGCGGTACCAAAACTTAAAACCGGTACAAATAAACCCGATGCTCCTAATTGTCTAAATTCCATAAAGTAAATTTTTTGTAATTGCGCTGTAAAAAATGCAGTTTGCTAGTACAATACAAGAATACCGGCCTTTCTGTTTGCTTTTCTTCCGGGCCAAAACCTTATGCTCGTACGTAATTCTTTCGGTTAAAAGTTAAAAGACGCGTTAATTTTAGTTTAACAAAGAAGCAAAAATTTAAAAAATTACCATTAAAGTTAATAGAGCGATGAAGTTAAGCGTAATTATAACCGGTGCTACCGGCATGGTAGGCGAAGGGGTTTTGCACGAATGTCTGCAGCATCCGGATGTGGAGAAAGTGCTGGTGATTAACCGCCGGCCCGGCGATATTACGCATCCGAAACTGCTGGAAGTTATTCATCCGGATTTTTTAAATTTTTCTGCTATCGACGTTAATTTAACGGCTTATAATGCTTGTTTCTTTTGTTTGGGTGTATCGTCGGTGGGAATGACTAAAGACGAATATTACCGCTTAACCTACGATTTAACCTTACACGTGGCACAAACCATGGTTCGTCAAAATCCCGAGATGGTATTTTGCTACGTATCCGGGGCCGGCACCGACAGCACCGAAAAAGGACGTTTACATTGGGCTCGGGTAAAAGGCAAAACCGAAAACGATTTACTTCGGCTTTCTTTTAAAGCGGCTTACATGTTCCGGCCCGGCTTTTTAAGTGCCACTCCCGGTTTAAAAAACGTAAAATCCTATTATAAATACTTTGCTTGGCTGGCGCCGGTGTTACGGTTGTTTTTCCCCGGGGCTATTTCGTCGTTGCGGGAGTTAGGTTTAGCCATGATTCAGGTGGTGCAACAGGGGTATTCTAAGCCGGTGCTGGAGGTGCCGGATATTAAGGCTTTGGCCAAGGTTTAAGTTTTTAGCAAAGCGCTAGTATTTACTACCACCGTTTTCAAGAACTCTATGCTATATTTTTTAATTTTTAACTGTAACGGACTAGTATAAACGACGGCGAGGCCGTCGGCCGATGCTGACGTTTATGGCTTGTTAGCTGTAGATTTTATTTTAAATTTTTGCTCAATCTCTTTGAGGTCTTTTTATTAAATAAGGATTATTAGTTGACCTTAATTCATCTTGCAATTGTTGATTAGCTAGTTCAAAGTAACCATTATGGTGCAAAGTTTGGATTTGAGCAGTTTTATATTCTGATTTATGACCGTTGATTAATATTTGCAGAATATCTTCTTTATTCCTGACCTTGTCTAGAAAAGGTAAAATGTAATCATTAAAATATCTTTCTACATTATTGAACAATACTTGCTTGTCAGTATCAATATTAATACTAAACCAAGTGTCTTTTTGGTCGTCCGATAAATAACCAATTCTTTTTCTGACAAGGCACATTGATTCCTGGAATTTTTCTGCTGATTGACGGTTGCAGTGGAATTGTTCAGCCTCTGCTAAATAAAGTCCTGTATTGATTGTGAATTGAATATTATCTTTATCGTAAAAAGAGCTCTTCTGAAAATTAACAATTTTTCCCCAGCCGCTTTGGTCGTAAAAGCGGAAATTATTAACCGATTTTTTATATCCTCTTTCTTTGAACTTCGGCCAAATTATTTTAGCAACTAGAAAATCAAAGATTTGTTCAGAATCTGACTTTGGCATTTTTTGTAATTTACAGCTAACTACTAGATAAACAACACAACATACGCTGATCGACATATGTACTTCCGTTTTATATCAACCATCGTGCCTGAGAAAATTTAAAAACCAGGAGCGCTTATCTTCCTTTAACCAATAAAGTTTGTAAACCAAGTCCTAAGTAAATAGCTAAATAGGAAATACCTGATGTATTATAAAACTTTAAGCAGAGTTTTTAAAAAATAAACTTATATTCTTTTACTTCCGGGTACTTACTTCGTAAAACAACCCGACGTAGAGTAATTACCTGAACTATGACCTGGCTCCACATATTGTTAAATATTCCTTCTGAAAAAATAGATTCTATTGATATTATGGTTTTCCTGTTTTTGGGTAGTGTTTTGTTTTTGTTTAGCTACCTGGCCCAGGAAGAACAACTAAAACCGCAGGAACAATACCCCGAACTTTTTAAAGCAGTGCAAAGCCAGGGGATTTTTCCGGATTCCAAAACCTTTCCGGATTGTATTCCGGTACTGGCGCCGGCGCTCATCCGGGAGGCGTACAACAGCGAAAAAGACAAACCCGACTTTGACCTGAAAGCCTTTGTGCTGCAAAATTTTAAATTACCGGCCACCCCGGCTGCTAATTTTACTTCCGATACCAGTTTGCCCGTAACCGAGCACATTAATAAACTATGGCCTTTACTTACCCGGCAGGCGATCAATGATTTTAGCTCCCGTATTCATTTGCCTAATCCGTATCTGGTGCCGGGCGGGCGTTTCCGCGAAATTTATTACTGGGATAGTTATTTTGGCATGCTGGGCCTGCAGGTAAACGGCGACTACCAGTTAATCGAGGAAATGGTAGATAATTTTACTTTCTTAATAGAATCGGTAGGCCATATTCCGAATGGTAACCGCAGTTATTACACGACCCGGTCGCAGCCACCTTTTTATGCCTTAATGCTGCAAACGTTAAGCGAAATTAAAGGTGAGGAGGTGTGGCTGAAATACGGCCCGGCTTTAAAAAAAGAATATCATTTCTGGATGGATGGATCGAATAATTTATCCGAAGAAAAACCTACGTACCGCCGATCGGTGCGTATGCCTGATGGTTGCATCCTGAACCGCTACTGGGACGATTGCCCCGATCCTAGGCCGGAATCTTACATTGAAGACGTGCACCTGGCCCGGTTAAGTGACCAGCGCCCCGAAGATTTATACCGCCACATCCGGGCGGCCGCCGAGTCGGGTTGGGATTTTAGCAGTCGCTGGTTCGCCGATAGCCAAACTATGAAAACCATTCATACCACTGATATTATTCCGGTAGATTTAAATGCCTTGCTCTACAACGTAGAAATGACGTTGGCCCATATCGTACAACTAGAAAATAACCCAGAGCAAGCCGAACATTACAAAGACCTGGCGCACAAACGCAAGAAAACACTGCTACGCTATTGCTGGTCTACGAAAGAAAACTTTTTTATGGACTACGATATGGTACAGCGGCATAATACCCCCACTTTTAGCCTGGCCGCTTGTTTTCCATTGTATTTTAATATGGTCCTGCCCAAACAAGCCAACTGCGTAGCCGAAAAGCTGGAGAAAGATTTTTTTAAACCAGGCGGTTTAATTACGACGCTTAACCACACCCCGGAGCAATGGGATGCCCCCAACGCCTGGGCGCCGCTGCAATACATCAGCATTGTGGCTTTGCGCAACTACGGCTACCACGAACTGGCCGAAAAAATAAAAAATAACTGGATTCAACTGAACATTGAAGTATTTAAAGCAACCGGCAAGCTCGTAGAGAAATATAATGTCGAGAACAGCGAAGCCGAAGCCGGGGGAGGAGAGTACCCGCTGCAGGATGGTTTTGGCTGGACCAACGGGGTATTATTAAAATTGCTATCTGAAGGTAAAGAAGAAACTACCGAACAAGGTAAAAAAGATGCTTCAGAAGGCGCAACAGCACAAGAGAGCGTACCTGCTTCTCCGGCTTAAATTTTGAAATTTTAGATAATAGCTCATTTTAAGCTAAGTATCTGTACCGGATGATTTAGTCTACTTAACGGGAGTTCGACGTAAGCTTTTTAGCGGATTAAATAGCCGTATATTTTACTTTACTTACTATCAAATACAGTCATTCTGGAATAATCTAACCAGTAGGTAACCGATTAGATTCTTCTGGAATTCTTCGAATTCTACAGAATGACGGAGATGAAGAATGGCTTAGCTCGAACTCACGTTACTTAATTCAGAAAAATTTAAAATTATTGGTAATCAGATGATTTATTCAATAAAAGTCTGCTGTCTGATTTCTGGATACTTATGTTTCTTTACTTATAAATTTGTTGCTATTTCTGTTAGGTTTGCGGTAGTTTCTTAAACCGTATAAAATTATTTTTTCGTTGCCTCCTGAAAATTAACGAAAATGCCTTACATTACTAGGTACAAACCGGGTGGATACGCACTAGAATATTAAGAATTACCGGAGCATTAATGCTGCTGGTGCCCACCGTTTTTTACTTAGAATTACAAGAAACATGGCAGTGGAAGCACCACAGATAAATACCAAGGGCAAGGCCCAAAATACCTACGATGCTATTATCATCGGTTCGGGAATAAGTGGCGGGTGGGCCGCCAAAGAGTTGTGCGATAAAGGTTTAAAAACCCTGGTGCTGGAGCGGGGCCGCAACGTAGAACACAACAAAGATTATCCCACCGCCAACAAAGATTTATGGGAATTTCCGCACCGGGGCGGCATGACCCGGCAATTTTTAAAAGATAACCCGATTATCAGCAAAGCCGCCGGTTTTGGCGAAGATACCGCGCATTTTTTTATTCAGGACAAAGACCATCCCTACGTGCAGGAAAAGCCTTTTGATTGGATCCGGGGCTACCAGGTAGGCGGTAAATCGTTAACCTGGGGCCGCGCTTGCCAGCGTTGGAGCAATTTTGAATTTACTGCTCCGGCCCGGTACGGCTACGGTTTAGATTGGCCCATTCGCTACGACGATGTGGCTCCCTGGTATTCGCACGTCGAAAAGTTTGCCGGGGTTTGCGGCCACCAAGATGGTATTGAAGCCATGCCGGATGGGGAATTTCTGCCGCCTTTTGATTTAAACTGCGTGGAAGCGCACGTCCAGAAAAGGATAAAAGAACATTTCCCGGACCGGCATTTAGTGCAAGCCCGTTGGGCGCACATAACCCAACCCACCGAAACGCACTTAAAATTAGGCAGGGGTAAATGCCAGGCGCGTAATTTGTGCATGCGGGGTTGCCCGTACGGGGCGTATTTTAGTTCGGTTTCGGCTACTTTGCCCTGGGCGGCGCGTACCGGCAACTTAACCGTGCGGCCTTTTTCGGTGGTGCATTCTATTATTTACGACGAGCAGAAAAACAAAGCTACCGGCGTGCGCATTATTGATGCGCAAACTAAAGCCGTTACAGATTATTTTGCCCGGATAATTTTTGTGAATGCCTCGGCTTTAAATACCAACTTAATTCTGTTAAATTCTACCTCTAACCGCTTTCCGCAGGGTTTGGGTAATGACAACGGCTTAATGGGAAAATACGTGGCTTTTCATAACTACCGGGCCAGCGTAAACGGCGATTTAGCTGGTTTTGAAGATTTTTATTACTTCGGCCGCAATCCTACCGAACCTATTATTGCCAACTACCGGAATTTACATCAACAAGATACCGATTACCTGGGCGGTTTTACCACTTTTATGGGTGCTTACCGGCAGCGGGGCAACACCGCTAGCCTAACCGAAGAAATTGGTGCCGCATACAAAGAAGCTTTAACGCAGCCCGGCGGCTGGCGCGTGTACATGTACATGCAAGGCGAAACCATACCCAAAGAAAGCAACCACGTGCGCTTAAGTACCACCGATAAAGACCAGTGGGGCATTCCGCAGCTTATTACCTCGGTGGGTTACGACGACAACGACGAGAAAATGATTAAAGATTTTCTGGCGCAAAGCACGGCCATGCTGGAAAAAGCCGGTTGTACCAACATCAAACAAAACGACAGCAAGCAAGCGCCTGGTCTGGATATTCACGAAATGGGTGGCGTGCGCATGGGCCACGATCCTAAAACATCGTTACTGAATAAGTATAACCAACTGCACCATTGCCCCAACGTGTTTGTAACCGATGGCGCCTGCATGACGAGTACCGGTAACCAAAGTCCGTCGATATTATACATGGCGCTTACGGCCCGTGCTGCCGACCACGCCGCTAAAGAAATGAAAAATGGGAACTTGTAAGTTTAATTTACCTGTCGGAAAAGAAAAATTTAAAAATTCGGCGTAGCACCGGTAAATACAGTTTGACTATTTACCTTTTAATAACGCCCTACTCAGAATTAACAAATACAAAGAATGAACAGACGAGAAGCATTATCGGCGGTTGCTTTTTTAATGGGTACAGCGGTTATAGGAGCCGAGGCTTTTTTAACCGGCTGCCAGCGTTCGACCGCAACAGATGAACTATTCTCTATTCAGGATGTGTCGTTGCTGAATGAAGTAGCCGACACTATATTGCCCACTACCAAGTCTTCGCCGGGAGCCAAAGCAGCCAACATAGGTGCATTTATAAAAACCATGGTTACCGATTGCTACCAGGAAATAGACCAGCAAACGTTTACGGCAGGCTTAAAAAAGCTGCAGGAAATTAGCCAAACCCAATTTAATAAGGCTTTCGAAGATTTAATGCCATCGCAAAAACATACGTTAGTTGTTAGCCTGGATCGCGAAGCCAAAAATTACCAGCAAGATAAAGCAGAAGGCCAACCCAATCATTACTTTACTAATTTAAAACAGCTCACATTATTGGGCTATTTCACTTCGGAACCCGGCGCTACCCTAGCTTTGCGCTACTTGCCGGTGCCGGGCCGCTTTATTGGTTGTATGCCTTATGAGCCGGGTACCAAAGCTTGGGCAATGTAAATTTTTAAAATTTTAAATTTTATGTTAAATAGAAATAATTGCTAAGTCAGGGAATTCAGCTAATTTTTATTGACAACAAAACTTAATATCACTAAATATTTAAAAAAGCATCTATTATCAGAAAACTATGAACAGAACCAAAGTAGCCATTTTGGGAGCGGGATTTATTTCGGATATTCATCTGGAGTGTTACCACCGGTTTATTCCGGAAGCCGAAGTAGTAGCGGTTTATGCCCGTAACCGGAATAAGGCCCAAGCATTTGCCGAGAAACACCACATTGCCCAATATTACGATGACTACGAAAAAGCCATTTTGGAGTCGGCTTGTGAGGTGGTAGATATTTGTTTGCCTAATTTCTTGCACGCCCAAGTAACTTTAAAAGCTGCTGCTGCCGGTAAACACGTGATTATTGAAAAGCCTTTGGCTGTTACTTTGGAAGAAGCCGATGCCATGATTGCTGCTTGTAAACAAAACAACGTAAAGCTGATGTACGCCGAAGAACTTTGCTTTGCGCCTAAATACGAGCGGGCCCGGTTTTTGGTAAAAGAAGGAGCCGTAGGCGATATATACATGCTGAAAAACTCCGAAAAACATTCCGGGCCGCATTCCGATTGGTTTTACGATATTAACCAGGCGGGTGGGGGCGTACTCATGGACATGGGATGCCACGCTTTAGGTTGGTTCCGGTGGATGTTGGGCAATGCCAAAGTAAGCAGCGTATACGCCACCATGAACACTGTTTTGCACCAGGGGCGCACGAAAGGCGAAGATAACTCGGTGGTAATCGTGGAATTTGAAAATAAAGTAACCTGCATTGCCGAAGACAGTTGGGCCAAACACGGCGGCATGGACGACCGCAGTGAAATTTACGGTACCGGCGGGGTAATCTATGCCGATTTGTTTATGGGTAACTCCGCGGTTACTTACAGCAAAAACGGTTACGGGTATGCCATGGAAAAAGCCGATACTACCCAAGGTTGGAGCTTTACCGTGTTCGAAGAAGTGTTCAACCAAGGCTATCCGCACGAATTAAAACATTTTATCCAGTGCGTGCGCGAAGATTTACAGCCCCTGGTTACCGGCGAAGACGGCCGGGCGGTGCTGGAAATTATTTACGCGGCTTATGCTTCGGCGGGTACAGGTAAAAAAATAACCCTGCCGTTTGCCCCTGAAGTAACTAAACCCATTGATCTTTGGCTCAATCCAGGCGCAGCAGAATAACAAGCGTTTAAGGTAAGAAAAATATCTATTTTGGGGTAAGCTATCCTGATCTATTGGGGTCGTCCTGCTGGAATTCTTCGGATTCTTACAAGACAACTTCATTAATTCAGGATGGCTTTTTTATTATAGGCTTAGTTCAAATCCACGTTAAAATAGAGTTTTTTAAAAATTTGAAAATCTATTAACCCAGAAAGCCAGAAACTACCCGTTGGTTAGAACGGGTAGCCAATAGCAATATTCAGGATAGGTTTGCGGCTAGGCGATGGAAATGGTTTTTCGTTGGGTAAATAATCCTCGGGTTGGCGCGTTGGAATCCGGAGCGGAAAGCCTACATCAAAGCGCAAAACAATTACCTGCGCATCAATCCGGATACCGGGGCCTACGCCAACGGCTAATTGTTGAAAAAACTTGTTCGGCTCAAACTTAGCGCCTTGTTTTTCATTTTGGCCGGTTTCTTTATTAACTGCTTCCCGCGATAACCAGATATTACCGGCATCCACAAACAAAGCACCTTTCACGTAGGGGAATAAATCAACCCGGTATTCCACGTTCGCTTCAAAACGGATGTCGCCGGTTTGATCAAAGAAACTGGTAGCACTAGTATCCTGGTAGGTACCAGGCCCCACAGCCCGCGACCTAAAGGCTCGTAAACTGTTTGGTCCACCTATAAAAAATTGTTTCACGTAGGGCAATGTCCGGGAGTTGCCGTAGGTAAAGCCCACGCCCGTAAGCAGGCGCATCGCTATCATGCTGCCTTTGGTTAATTTTAAATAATACCGCGTATCCAGGTCCAGGCGGGTGTACTGGGCATAAGCTTGGTTAAATAACGTGCCGCTTTGGTTCACTAAACTAAACAAGTTACCCGAGGCATCAATATTGGCATTAAAGTAAAAATGGTTGCGTAAATCGGCACGAGCCTGGTCATTGTAATTAAAATTATAAATCCCGCCCAAGATAAACTGGTTTTCGAAACTTTGCCGCAAATAGGCGCTGGTATCTAACCGGGCCTGGAACTCGGGGGAAACCCGCGCCAGGTTCACGTATTGCAGGTTAATGGGGGTAAACTCGTGGGTAATCGTGGCTTTTGGTTTCCAGATGTAGCTGTAGCTGGCGTTGTAGCCGGTCATCTGGAAAAAGCCTACCCGATTCATGTAGTTAGCGCCTACCCGGAAACGGGTTTTAGGTACAAATTCGCTGCGTACGTTGCGTAAACCCTTAATCGGCGAAATAATCCGGGGAATGTATAAATCGGCGGTAACCCCCACCGAAAAAGAATTAAGCGAGGCATTGGCCGTATTGTTATCGGTGCCAGTTTTTTGTTCGTCTTTGCGGCTGCCGCCCACCTGGGTTTCCTGGTTGGCGTTTAAGGTAACCACAAATAACTCCGCTCCCCGACCCAGGTTCCGGTGCCGGTAATTCAGGTTAATGCCCGGACCGGTAAAACTGTTGCTTTTGCTCACGTATTCTGCTTCGGCTCGGAGCGATTGATTAACAATCGGGGTTAAGCGCATTTCGGCGTTTAACAGGTTGGGTTCGGCATCTACTTCAAAAAACTTTAAATCGACGTACTGAAAGGTACCTAATCCCATTAACCGGCTCAGCGTTAAGGCATGATCGCGCCGGGTGTACAACGAATCTGGCGTTAAAAATACCGAAGGCAACAAGCGTTTGGCCTTTAAAGTTAATTCATTGGGATAGTATTTATACCCTTGTATCTCTACTGGTGGTGTTTTAGGCGGAGTTTCGTAACCAACCCGGTAATCTGTAAATATGGAAATATCGTTTAAGCGGTAGGCGCGTTTGGCCCGGGCCGGAGTTTCGGGCTTTAGCTGCACGTATAAATTAATGGTGCGGTCGTGGCGCATGCTATCGGCTTTAAAAATAATTACGTCGGGGCCGAAAAAGAAGAATCCTTGATTTTTTAATTCCCCATCAATGCGGGTGCGTTCCGCAATTAAAGTGTTTAGATTATACACTTGGCCCACTTTTAACAGCGAGGTTTTTTGCGTAGCTGCCATGGCTTTAGAAGCTTCGCTGATAGAATCGCCGGAAGGCCATATAATTTCTTTGATGCGGTAAGGCGCGCTTACCTGGGCGCGGTAAATTACCCGGACCATGCGCTCTTTTTCTTCTTTAACTTCGTAGGTAACCCGCGAACCAAAATAGCCATTGTTACTCAGCCGGTTGCTCAATAAGCTCACCACATTTTTAGTTTTTACCGAATCCAACAATACCGGCTCCTGCCCGAATTTGCGCCGGATCCAGGCGGCTAATCCTTTCTTTTTGTTGGGGTTGCCAATATTATTAATCCACAAAGTAGGGCGGATACCTAAAAACGAGGTGTTGGGCTTGGGTGTGATCACACTTTCCAGCTCGGGTTCCAGTGTTTTTTTTGTAGGAATGATAGTATCGGATTGCAGTTCGAGTTTATGGCCAATGTATAATTTGCGGCCGGGCGGCAAGGTTTTGGTGCTGCTGCAACTTGCCAGAACCAGCAACAACAGACCAGACGCAGCCACTACCAAACGGCGAAGAACAAATAAGCGCAGAAGATAAAATCGTATCATTAATAAGATATAATCGGTTTATCAGGTTGAAGAATTGCAGCAGGCAGCAGCGGCCTAAAAGCCTGGCTGCCTGCCACTATATGTTTATGAAAAAGTAATTTTTTAAAAAATTTAATTTTGAGCGCTTACATCCGGCGCTTGCTGTTGCTTCGCTCTTTTTTGCGCTTTGGAAATTCGCCGGAACAACTCCGCGAAGCTGTTGTAATCGCGCTGGAAAACCACGGCAGCACCGGTTTCAATCACCTGGGCATCGGTTAAAGTTTCAAAGGCATCTTGCCGGAAGCCCCGCACCCGTAAACGGCCATCCGGTAATACCAGGTACTCCACCGAAAAATTACCCGCAAAACCGCTGCCACCATTTCGTTCGCTACTTGGGCTGCCCCCGCCTTCTAAGCCTACGTTGGTACCTACTCTAAATTGTAAACGATCGTTTAAAAATTGGCGACGAACCGCCACGTTTAAATCGGTCCGGTTTTGTGCCGAGCCGGTGGAATAATCTTCGTAGGTATTCAGGCCTAACTCCAAGCCTAAACCGCCGGCGTACCGGTCGGTTAAGTTATCCAGTTGGTCGTTGAGCACATCGCTTAAACTGTTGCGGATGGTACCCTCCAAACCGCCGCCGCCAGATGATTGCAATGGATCGGGCGCTAAGAACCGGTTTAATACCAATAAGGCAAATACCTGTTTATTCATTTCGGATGGCTCTTGCCGCAGTTGCTGAATGGCTGGGTAAGCCGCTGTAGCTGCTGGCGACGAAGCCCGGTCTTCTTCCGGAATATCTATATCAAAAGTGATATCGGGTTTAAGTAAAGCATTTTTAACATTTACGTAAACCATAAAAGGTACTTTTTGCCGCAGAGTTTCCGAGGTATTACCGGAGGTTTGGCTGGCAATTAGTTCCCGTACCGGCGCCTCTACCCGGTAAATGGCCCGGAGGTCGGCATTCGCTTCCAAGGGGTCGCCCAGCCAGGTAATCGTTCCCCCTTCGGCAAATTCCAATTCGCGGGTTATATTCAGGAAGCTTAAGCGGTATTTTCCTTCTTTTACGGTGTACGTTCCGGTTAAGTCCATGCTCCCGCCGGGGTCCATGCCAAAGTTAAGCCGGGTGTTTCCCCGCACGTCCAAAAAGTCGCCGGTTACCGGGTCCACGATTACCGTAAATAGCGTTTCGTCGGTTAAGTTAATGGTAGCCGTTAATTCAAAACCGCTCATGGCTGTATTCTGGATGGTATCTTCTTCGGCCTCTACCAGCTGGTTTCGCCGGCGGCGCATATCCACAAACTGCACAATACCTTCCTGCGATTGCTCGGTTGCTTCGTTTGGTAAAACCAAGGTTAACCGCGACCCATTTACCACAGTAACATCCGAATTAATGATTGGTGTTACAATATCGCCCTGAATACGGGTACGGCTATCCAGTATCAATTTGCCGTAATACAAATCATTATCTTTGCCGGAAGAATTTATTGCCAAGAAATCATCCGTTGTGGCTGTTAAGTCGAAGCGATAATAGGCGTAGTCGGGCGTAAATACGGTTCCGGATATTACAGCTTTGTTGTTTAATGAATCCAGGATAGTGAAATTATTAAAATTTATTCCCTGGTCGTTTAACGATATGGTTTCGTTTACCAGGCGGTAAGCCGAATTAAACATGGCTACGGTAAAGGCTGCATTGGTAAAGGTGGCCGCTCCGCGGATAATGGGTTTAGAAGTGCTACCGTTAATGGTAAAGTTACCGCCAATATTCCCTGATACCCGCTTCAGCATGCCGCCGCTAAAACCTTCGACCATGGCCATGTTGATGCTGCCAATGGTAGCGGTTAAGTTTAAGGCGTTGGTTGTATCCTGCGCCAGGTAGTACCCCGTTACCGAGGCATTGTTGCCGTTGCCGGTTAAGTTGGCATTTACGTTGTAACGGGTTGGTTCGGGGTTGCTGGCTTGCACGGCAATATTACCGATAGGAGTAGCCATATAAGCCAGGTTGGCTACCGAAATATCCGAAGTAAAACGTAAGGCTTTCATAACATCCCGCAACACAACGTTTCCGTTTAATACGCCGGCAATCATTAACGTATCCGGGTTTTTCTGGATAGAACGGGAAATGTAACCCAAATCAAAATTGGCGAAGTTTACTTCTAAAGGCGCATTTACCGGGTTAGTACCCTGGCTATTTATAGCCAACGAACTATTATCGTGAGAAAGCCGGACATTGCGGGCAAAAATGTTATTGTCTTGGTATTGGATGTAGTTATCCGGAGTAACGGTCCATTGTTCGCCGTTAATAATTAACTCATTGGAGGCAAAGCTAAAGCGGTAACCTTTGGTAATGGTGCTGAGCAAGCCGCCCAAACCAAAGCGAGGCTGGCTGTTGTTGTTTAACACCTGAGCGCGGGTACGCAAAGTATTATTTTGCAAATCGGTGGTTACGGCAATGTTCCGGACCTGCATGGAAGAGTCGGCTAGCTCCATTACATTTAGGGCTAAGGCAATTTTGTTGCGGTCGCTGTTAATGTTTACCCGGGCCGTGTCGATGTTATAGGTCATGTATTTCATGCCGGGAACATTGGCGTTTACACGCAAATTTTGGTTGGCGCTGCTGTACGAACCGTTAAAAGTACTGGGGCGCAGGCGTTTTAAATCGGGTACAAAAGCCCGGATCACGCGGGAGCGCTGCAACTTAAAAGCAAACTCAAAATCCTGCAGGTTCACCGTTGAGGCAAAAGGCGCTTCCTGAATATCAAAATAGCCGTCAATAAATTTCTGTAAGGCCACCGGTAAATCCGATACGCTGTTATTGCCCCGGAAAAAGCCCGACAAAATATTAGACTGCAAACGGATGTCGGTTCGGCCAATGGCATTATTTAACTGTAATTGTAAAGTATCGATGGGGTAATTACGTTTGTTCTGGCGCATCAATAAATCGCTAATGCCCAAAGTACCTTTCATTTCGTCGGGCGAGGCACCGCTTAAATCGGCGCTGATGATGCCCCGTAGTTGAAAATCGGTAGGGTAAAAGTGTAAGGCTTTTAAGTTGGCGTTGGCAATGTTTAAGTTGGCCCGGTATACCGGTACTTTCTCGTTGCGCAAATTAAAATTACCATCCAGGTTAAACGAAAGGTTAGAATCCTGCATGTTACCAGTTACGGCGTACACGTTGCGGTCGATGTTGCCTTTCAGGTTTACGTTGGCGTAGCGGTACTTATTATAAAATGCTTCCTGCACGGTGGCCGTAAAATCAGCTTGCATCTTATCGGGGCTAAACCCGCTACCTGTAGCTGTGGCCGTAGCCGATACTGTACCCAAAGTAGGCTCTTGTTTTAATAAGCGACCCACGTTAAACCGGATTAAACGAGCCGTAGCATTAAACCGCTCGCCAGGTTGCAACTGCGCTTCTACCCGGCCATTGCCAAAAGAAGTGGTAATGTTGGCGTTGGTAATAAAGTTTTCCAGGGAACCGTTAAAACTGCCGGCTAATTTTAAATTTTGGGGAATTTGAATAGACGTAGGAATAGTGCCCTTGGGTAATAAAGCCATTAAAGCACTGCGGGTGGTGGCAAAATTTTGAATGTGTAAATTCATACGCAGCCGGTCGGGGTCGGTGGCATTTAGAATGGAGCCACTTAAAGCCAGAGCAGTACCGCCCGTAGCATTGGCCCGGAAATTATTCAGCATTAAATTTTTCATGGTTCCCCGTACGCCACCCGCCAACGAAATGCGCGTTGGGAGCGAAATGGTGTTGGGGATGGTACCGGCCGGTACTAAAGCCAAAATATCGGTGCGGGTAGTGGTAAATTCGTTCACGTGCAGGTCCAAAGCGCCTTTGTCCACGAAATCCAACATTTGCTTTAAATTACCGGTCAGGTTTATGGAGGTGCCGGTTAAACCGCGCAAGCGCAAGCTTTCGGCGTTTAAATTATCCATGCGGCCAAACAAGCGACCATCCAGGGTAATAAAACGATTGGTAATTTTCCGGAAAGATGGATTTTCCGCGAGGGTAGGAACAAAGTATAAAATATCTTGTAAGCCGATTTTCGAGTTTTCTAAGTCGGCGTCAAGCCGTAACTGGTTAATATCTTCGCCAATGGTGGCTAACGAAGGGTAACCCAAGGCAAAACTTGGCCGCAAGTGGCTTTCGTTGGTTTGTAAATCCAGGTTGGTTAAAGCCGCGCGGGTAGAATCTACGTTAATGTTGGCGGCAAAATTATTTATCCGGAAACCGCTTTTTTCTTGTAAGGTTAACTGGTTTAAATCGGCGGTAATGCGGTCAGTGCTATAATACAGGTCGTTTAAATCCAGGTTAATGTTTTTAAAGGACAGGTGGTTAAAGTCCATGCCGGTTTTTTGTTCCGGGGTGTTATAGTTACCAAAGTCCACGTTTAAATTGCCCACGTTTAAATCGCCGAGTGTTACTACCCAGTTAACCGGTTCGCCAGCTTGAGCTTCGGCGGCGCTATCAATTTTAGCGGCGGTTTCGGCCGGATTAATGGCTAAAGAATCCGGGGACGTGTTTTTATCCTGGAAATAAGCAAAATAGGCATTGTTTAAATCAAAGTTTTTCAGGTCGATCCGGGCATTTTTTAAATCGATTTTATTCGCACCCAGTTCAGATTTTTTAACATCCAGAATAATGCGTTGCGCGGCTACCTTGTTGTTAAAATTAACTTTTATGTTTTCCAGGTTAACCCGGCGCAGGCCCAGATCTAAAGTGGTAGAGTCGGTGGTGGTAGTATCGGGTACTACTTTGCTTTGGGTAATGTTAGCGTAACTGTTTTGAAGCGTAACTTCCCCGATGTGGTACAACGATTTTTCCGGATTAAATTCATCCATATTAGCCGACACAAAACCAATGCGGGTGCGAATATCATTACCTCCCACCTGATCGGCCATGGTAAAGAAAATATTCTTTAGCTGAATGGTGCCTATTTTATAATCGAAAGGCTTACTGGCCGTGGTATCCACCGGAGCCGCGGTAGTGTCGCCAGCAAAAGCCGCAATAATAAAGTCGTAGTTGTTTACGCTATCCGGCATGGTAGAACTAATGTGCACGGTGGCATCATCGAGCTTTACCGAACTCACATTAATTTGGTTTTTTAGCAAGCCGAAGATGTTAATGTCCACGCCTAAACGGCCGGCGTACACCAGGGTGTCGCGTTTTTGATCTTCGAGGTAAAATTCTTTTAAAACCAGGCTATTACGCCAATCGGTGGTAAAGCCGCCGATGGTAACTTTGGTGTTTAGCGTTTTAGCCAGATAACTAGCGCCCTTTTGGGCGGCAAACCGTTGCACACCCGGAATTTGAAGGGCAATAACCAACAGAATAACCAGTACCAATGGCACACTGATTACCCATAGTAGGGCTTTTAAAAGCCGACGCGGAGTTTTACTTAGAGGTGAAATAGGTTTAACTGTTTAAATTAGCTGGATTAATTCAAGCTTTCTACGCAAAAATTTAAAGAAAGGTGCTTTTTTGGTGAAGCTAGCATAAAAGTTTAGTAAAGTTCCTGAACGGAGGAGTTACTAAATGCTTCTTGCTTTAGGTATTTTTTAAATTTTAGCCAAGTTTATAATTTTATAAAACGGCTATTTAATTATTAAATATTATAAAATAAAAACACCTTCTGCAGTTCTGCAGAAGGTGTTTTCGAAAGTTCGGGTTTATGAAAATTTTAAAAAAATCAGTTTTTGTGTACTGCATACCCGAGCAGCAGTAGCTGGGCTAATCAGCCTGGAAGAAACTAATCAATCGCATCTTTTATTTTGCCCATTACAGTGCCCAAGGGCCCCATCATCTCTTCGGTTTGAGCGTGGCCACGCGGGTCAGGTGGTGCTAATTGCGGCTCATCGCCCAGCGGCTGGATGGGTTGAACAGTAAACTGACCTTTACCATCAATAGAAGGTCCGGATGTCCAGCGGCCTTCGGGCGTAGTGCCGTCGGCAATGTTGGTAGAAACAAAAGTATAGTTGAAATCCTGGTTTTCGGAGCTTTGCGGAAAGCTGTTAGGTACCGGGAATGCCCCATTTAGTCCGCCTAATTCTTCAATCACGGCCATCCATTGGTTTTGGTGCATGGTGTCGCGGGCAATTAAAAACGAAAGCATGTCTTTCATGCCTAGGTCATCAGTCATTTCCCAGAGGCGGGTAGCCAATACCCGGCCACTGGCTTCGGCATTTACGTTGGCTAGCATATTGGCGGCAATATTACCCGAACCTACAACCCACGAACCATTAAATGGTACGCCGTTAGCATCGGTTGCTAAAGCCGCTAAACCACTCGATAAAATGTGGCGCGGGTCCATACCGCCTAATATCGCTCCAATCATGCTGTCTTTGGCCATCTCGTCTTTTAAACTCATGGGCGCCCCTTCTAAATTCAGGGCTACGGCCGTGGCGAGCATTTCAATGTGGCCAATTTCTTCGGTGCCGGTTTCCAGCAACATATCGCGGTATTTTACCGGTCCGCGGGTGCCCCAGGCTTGAAACAAATACTGCAAACACACCCGGATTTCGCCTTCGATGCCGCCAATAGCTTGTTGTAACATGCGGGCAAATGCCGGATTTGGTTTGTCTACTTTTACTTTGTACTGCAATCGTTTATCGTGGTAAAACATAGTTAACTGGGTTTAGTAGTGAGAAAATTATTCAGGTAAAATTTTTAAATTCCGGGCGGTACCGTAACCGAACCAGATCGCGTTGCTTGAAAATTTATTTTATCAATGGGTACACCTACGGGTTCCAGAATCAGGGTGGTATTTAGCTGATACGCTAAGGTATTATTGGCCCGGAATAGGTTATTTTTATCTAATTTTTCAATGGCTTTAGCCGATGTAATTTTGATCGGGGTTACCTGATTGGTTTTGATTAGGTAATTAGCCGGTATGTTATCTGCCACCGCTTTATACCCCGGAAACTGGGCGCTCACGGACAAGTTGCGCAGGTAATAGTCATATTTATTAGGGTTACTTACTTGTAGGGTAAGTACTACCTGCATGTGCTGAAAACCTATTTCTTCGGTGGCCAGGCTAGTTATTTCGGGCACTATTATTATCGGAATTTCAATAGGCAGTGTTGCCTGGGTTGCAATAGTTTGGATACCGGCTAAGGGTACGCGGCAGGTTAAATTAAAGCTGGCATTTACCGGGGTACTATCGGCTAATTGGCGCTGGAGCAATGGTAATATCTGAGGATAGTTAGCCCGGATAGATAAGTTGATAGGTTGCACTTTGCCGTTCTGCGCGTTGGTAAAAGACTGACTACCTCGGGCCACACTTTGGTCGAAAATTTTAAAATAATATTGCAGCTTACTGATATAAACCGGCAACCAAGGCGAAGTAGCTTGTAAATGCAACTGCATGGTGGCTTGCTCTTTTTTTATTTGCAGGTTGCTGATGCGAACCACTTTTATTTGGGGGGCAACGTAACGCAGTAGTTTCTCTTGAGGCGTAAAGGCATAGATTCCTAAACTGGCCACAACAACCAAAATAAGTACGATACCAATAAACTGCCCAAATCTTTTCATTCGTTATAAAATCACCCGGTGTTGTTTTAAATTCCCGCTACGATTACCGAAGAAAATAAAATTAAATAGGTGGGTATACGCTGATATAAAATTGGGGAAGGTGGGTTATCTACGGAAATACAATAGGGGAAAATACGGAATTTAAAAATTAGTATACTGCTATACAATTCTTGAAAGGTAAGTAAAGCGACACAAGTATCAAGATATTAGATGCTAGACTTTTGTAAGAATAAGTGGTTGTTTTAAAATAATATTACACTGAAACTCCGACAGCAATTAGATAAAATTAATTTTGCTCCTTTACTTAAAAGCAAAATCAGGCTTATTTAAAAATTAAGATGAGAGCTAACTGAAAGGTTGTTGGGGAAATAGCAGAGCCAGGCATAAAGTAACCATGAAGCACGCACAAAAGCATTACCGGTAATACACAAAAAAGCCGAAACAATTTCTGCCTTTGGCATTTTGTTTCGGCTTTTACCGGGCTGTTGCCTGGGAAAGTAGGCTAGCAGCTAAATTTTAAAAAAAAAGATTATAGCGTAAACACGGTGAGACTAGGCTACCATTTTACCGGTTTTTTTTAAATATTTAACAAAAAGGTAAACCACTAATAATACCGGCAGAATAATGTACAATATACTATTGCGGGTTTCTTCGTTAAAATTGGTAAGCTGCGGGTAATTAAAAAGTAAGATTAATGTAATACCTACCAGCCACACAAATTGGGTATTGTATTCTTTTAAAATCCAGCGGTTAGCGTTAAAGTACATGCCTTCAAAAGTTTTACTTATTCCTTTTAGATTCGGAATCCAGCGGTTTACCCGGCTACAATAAGCATCGAATTGCGTACCGAATTTGTTCCGTAAAAAATTTTCTTCGGCCAGCACAATAGCCTGGTAAATAAATAAAAACAGCGGAATCAGGATACCCACGTAAATAAGCGAGTTTGATAAAATACCTACTCCCAAGAGCATGAGAATATTACCCACGTACAACGGGTTGCGGCAATGATTAAAAATACCTTGCGTAACCAATTCTTCGGCGTATACTTTTTTGTCTTTCCCGCCCCGGATAATATATGCTAAACCAATAGTAGCGCCCCGGATGACCTGGCCCGCAATGGTTATAGTTAATCCCAGAATAATCGGCCACCAGTAATAATTATCCCCGAACATTTGGGGTGTAAAAATATCCGGCGAGGGAATAAACAAGGCCAGATACAAAAAGATAAATAATAAATTGCGGTATTTAAAAAAGAAATTACCTATGGTTACCATTAGAAGGATGTAGGAGGTTGTATGTTTTAAGTATTACGTTTTAGGTTGGTAAAAACGGCTAATATTTGCAATAGTAATTTAAGTCTTCGGCTATGCTGCAAAATGCAAGTTCGTTAAGTATAGAAAGAGATTAGCTGCATACACGCATTAATATACTTACCACTTATAACCTAAAACTTACCACCTTACTATCTAACCAGTTTATTTTTTTACCGCAATCAGGCCCGAAAAATTATACCATTTAAAAAATACCTCGCAGTGCGCAAAGCCCGCATCGCGCAGCATGTGAATGTTTTCGGATAATTTATAAGGAATCAACACATTTTCCAATGCTTCGCGTTTTTGCGATATTTCTAACTCGCTGTATTGGTTGCGCCGTTTGTGGTTGTAATAGTATTTAATAAACTCCCGATTAAATACGCTGTCTTCGGCCAGAATTTTCTCCACCAGAATTAAAGCGCCACCGGGCACTAAGCCATTCAGAATAGTTTTTACTAATTTCTCGCGGAAAATAGGCCGCACAAATTGCAGGGTTAAGCAAAGCACTACCACCGAGGCATTCTGAATATCGACGTTTACGTTTAAATCGGCTACCTGCAAATCGTAAGGTCTTTCGAAACCGGCTTCTTTTAATTTAGAATCGCATTTTTCCAACATTTCTACGGCATCGTCAACGCCAATAAATTTAATGTCGGGTGGTATCAGGGTGTTCATGCCCAACATGGTGGTGCCCGTAGAGCAGCCCAGGTCGTACACGTTGGTACCCGGTTGCACAAAATCGGCGGCTAGTTCGGCGGTCATGCGTTGCATTTCGCCGTAAAAAGGTACCGACCGGTTTACCATATCGTCGAATACGCCGGCCACTTTGGCGCTAAATTTAAAATCCGAAACTTTGTTGATTTCGTCTTTAAAAACTTCGTCTTTTCCCGTTTTTTCTTCTGAAGACATATAATTTGCGCTGGAAATTAAAATTACGAGCTATTTGCTTTATATAAATTGCTTAAAATTTAAAAAATAGTCTGATTTACATTCTTATGGGTTAGAACATAAGACGGCAGCTACTTTTTAGAAAGTTGGCAATTTAAATAAATTTTACCTTTGCCAAGACGAATGTTTTAAAATAATGTGGCGCTTGGTGTTGGCATTACCGGTAATTTAAAAATTAGTGGTATTGCTGTAATAATGAACAATGCCTTCTTTGGTGTTCGCAATTTCGCCGTAAGTAAGCGTAATGTTTTCGCCGTTCCATTCCAGCACATTATCAAACGATTCTACCCAAGGGTAAAGGCGCTCGCCTTCGCCGTATAAACTTTCGAGTAAGGCCACAAATTTGCGGCTGTTTTCTACGCCATTCAAGGTGATAAACACATGGCTTAAGCGGTCTTTGTAAAAAGCGTAGGTAATATCTGCGAATTTTACGCCTTTCATGGTCATTACATCGGTTTTGCGGCGGTAGTATTTGGTGTTGCCTTCTTTTTCGGTTAACACCAGGTTCCGGAAAGTTTTAATGGAAGCTCCCAGCCGGGCATCCCGGAAACCATTTTTCTTTTCGAGTTGCGTTATGGTTTGGGCCGAAGCCGTAAAACCAGAAATAAAAAACAGAACTAATAAAAATTTAAAAAATAGAATCATCCCCAGTGGCTTTCGTGAATTTGACGCAAAAATAATTAATTATTTTGTGGAAAGCAGAAGGTGGGTAAATTCTGATTTTTAAATTTTGATGTATTTGGCCAAAATATTTTAAATTATTTTTGGGTTGAGGGAATTAATTAAAAATATTTTCAGTTTAATGCTCAAAGGTTGAATATATTATAAATTTATTCGGAATAAGTTATATATTTGCACAACCAAGATCTAAAAATAAAGTATAAACCAGTATAGAAATTCTACTAAAAACTTATATAACTTATGATTGATCTTTCAGCTACCGACGCGAAAAACCTGGTTAAATCAGTTAAAAAAAATTGGTTATTTGTGCAGGAAATTAATGCAGTCCCTGCTTCCGGATCGGGTTGGAATGAGGATTATCAACCGGCTAATAAATTTTTATATTTTTCCGAAATAGTAGCTGCCGACAATAAGTTAACGCCCGTTAGCTCTTTAAATTAATTAAGCAGATTAATCGGCACTTATTTATTTCCCTGGTTTACCTAAACGGAGTTTGGTTGTATAATTCCTTAAAAGTAAATTTTTTAAAATTTTTATAAAACAGAAGAGCCCGTTACTTACTTGTAGCGGGCTCTTCTGTTTTATTGAACTTTAAATGTAATTTAGTTGGCAACCGGTACTTCTTTAAACTGTTTCCGGAAAACATAATACACCGGAATTCCCAGCGCTACCAGAATAAGGCCCGCACCCGCGTAAGCCGGTTGAAAAAGCAGTAAAACCAAACAAATACCCGAAGTAAGAATTACGTAGAGCGCCGGCAGAATGGGGTAACCCAATGCCCGGTATGGCCGTGGCCGCTCAGGTTGGGTGCGGCGCAAAACAAAAATGCCAATTATGGTAATAATATAAAACAGCAGTACCGCAAACATCACGTAGTTTAACATATCGCCGTACTTACCCGAAACGCAGAGCAAACACGCCCAGGCCGTTTGGCAATACAAGGCTACTGCCGGTACGCCGTTTTTATTTAAACGGGCCAACTGCGGAAAAAACAAACCGTCACGGGCAATGGTGTAATACACGCGCGCCCCGGAGAGCATTACCGTATTAATACAGCCAAAAGTGGATACCATAATTAAAAAAGCAATAAACAAAGTAGCTTTCGGGCCACCAACGGCTTCGGCTACGGCAGTACCCACCCGGTCGTCGGCAGCAAACTGAATGCCGCGGCTTAATACGCTGGTACCTTCGGGCGAACCTTGCAGGGGCAGCACCAATAGATAAACCACGTTTACTAACACGTAAAGCACCGTTACAATAATAGTTCCGATAACCATGCTCAGCACAATGGTGCGCTTGGGGTTCACAATTTCGTCGCCCGAAAAACCAATAACGTTCCAGCAATCGCTCGAAAACATAGAACCAATCATGGCTAAACCTATGGCAATTAATAAACCCGAACCGCCCAGCGGCAAAGGATTGGGGGCGGCAGCTGTTACCTGGTTGGCTTGCCACAAATTGGCAAAATTGGTTTGTACCACGTTGGCATCCATCCCAAAAGCAATGCCCAACACGATTAAAGCCAGCAAAGCCAGAATTTTAGTACTACTGAAGATATTGGCAATCCATTTACCGCTTTTTACGCCGCTGGCGTTTATAAAATTTAATAACAGCAAAACGCCCACGGCTAATAATTGCACCGTGGTAAACGGAAAGCCGCCTACGGTGAACAACACATTCGCTTCGGAAAACCAGGGCAAAAACACGCCGGTAAATCGGGCAAAAGCCATCGCTACGGCCGCAATAACGCCGGTCTGAATGACCAGAAAAAGTGTCCAGCCGTACAGAAAAGCCACCATTTTGTTGTAAGCTTCGCGCAAATACACGTACTGCCCGCCCACGTTCGGGAACATCGCCGAAAGCTCTCCGTAACTCAGGGCCGCAATAATGGTAATAAAACCAGCCAACAGCCACACGGCCAGCAGCCAACCCGCCGACCCTACCAGGCGGGCAATATCAGCGCTTACAATAAAAATACCGGAGCCAATCATGCCGCCGGTTACAATCATTACTGCGTCGAATAATTTAATTTCTCGTTTAAAACCCGTTGAATTTTCTGCCATAAGTACGTGCCCCCAAACAGGGCTAAATTGTAAAGGAAAGATACAGTAATTTTTCGGGAAGGAAATAAGCCAAACCAAAGGCGGCCCCTAGAATAGAAAAAATTTAAAAAATTAACCTGCAGGAATAGTTAAACACGCACAAAATAGCCGCCTTACGCACCATCAGAAAACAGGTAAATTCATAAATCCGGAATTTTTAAAAAAACTGTTGTTGCGTAATTTAAAATAGCTAAAAACTTATATCCGGTACTGAGCGCTTATTTACATTTATCAGTACCGTGCCAATTCATTCTATTTGTGCAGCGGTAAATAGTAATTTTACTTTATTTGTAGTTAAATCCGGGTAATTTTAGCGGTTACATGGCAATGTTAGCTTAAAATTAAATAAGTTTGCGGCAGATTTCTGGCGGTTACCGGGGCCATAAGACTTTCGGCCCACCAGAATTTTAATGTAAATTTTACGAGAGGCAATAAACGGACAATCTGCCTTTAAAATTGCCTTTTTACGAGCACACGCGGGTTATGATCAGAAGCTTTTACATTCAGGACAACGAATTGCATTGGGAGAAAAATCCAACAAATTTTTTGCCCGATGGCGAGAAAGAAATTGTTTGGGTGGACTTGCAATCGCCTTCGGCGGAAGAAATGAAACAGGTAGAAAAACATTTTGGTATTGAGTTTTTTACCGCCCAGGAAGCCGCCGAAATTGAAAGTAGTTCGCGTTACTTTGAAGATAGCAGTGGTTTTGAGGCCAATAGCGCTTTTGTGGTGTACGAAGGAGCGTCGTATACTACCCGGCAAGTTTCCTTTATTTTAAAAGATGATTTACTGTTTACCTTGCGCCGGGCCGATTTAAAATCTTTTGCCGAAACCGTAAGAAAAATAAAAACTTTTAAAAAAGGCACCACTACCAAAGCCATTCAAATCTGGCTACTGATCCTGGAAACCCAAATTGACCACGACGCCGACTTTATCGAATACCTGACCCGCACCACCAATACCGTTAGTAGAAAGTTAGTTAAGGAAAAATCTATTCAGGAAGAAAACCTGTTGCGCATTACCGAGTTACAGGAAAATACCATTTTAATCCGGGAAAGTATCGTGGATAAGCAACGCCTGGTTTCGTCGATGCTGAAGAGTTTTCAGGTGGAGGAGCCGGAAAAAGAACGTTTACGCATTGTAATTAAAGATATTAACTCACTGCTGCAACACACCCAGTTTAGCTTCGAACGACTGGAATACTTGCAGAATACGTTTCTGGGTTTGGTGAATATTGAGCAAAACCAGGTAATTAAAATTTTTACGGTAGTTACTGTGGTGTTTATGCCGCCCACTCTTATCGCGAGCATTTACGGTATGAATTTTAAATTTATGCCCGAACTAGCCTGGCAAGCTGGTTACCCCTTTGCGCTGGCCTTAATGGTTATTTCATCGCTAACCTTCTTATGGTATTTTAAACGCAAAAAGTGGCTTTAATTTGGATGTTGGATCTTAGATTATAAAAAAGATGCTTACTAACTTCAATAATATAGTTCATTGAGATCCGTCAAAATATATATATCTTTTATTTTAGTCTAACATCCAATATCTAACATCTAAAATCTAAAATCTAAAATCCACCTATTTACGGGTAGCTTTTACTTGCCATAAAACGGGTTGGCTGCGGTAAACCACGGTATTTTGGCCGGTCATGTTGCGGCCGTGAATGGTGCCGATTAAGGTGAAAGGAATGTTGCCTTCCGGGGTGATAACTTCGCCTTCGTAGATAAAATTAGCGCCGTTGAGTTGGGCTTTCTTAATGGCCATTTCGTTCTCAGACCGAAACCCGTTTAACGTAATCGATCCGGTATAACCCGCCGCCCCTCCCCGCTGAATGGTTAATAGTCCGCTAACCGGTTCTTGTTGGTCGTTGGTCATGGTGTACTCCCAGGTGCCGCTCAATTGGGCGTGTTCTTCGGGTGGGCTGTTAACGGCTACCGCAGTAACCGGCGCACTACCCGTATTTCCGGAAGCAGCAGTTTTCTGACGAACACAACCATTGCCTAAAATTGAAAGGAATAATCCACTTATTAATAAAGTTAAGCTGGTTGGTTTCATAAGTATCTTATTTTGAACTTAATTGGAGCATAATATAAGCACTAAAACGAAAGGAAATTTAAAATTTACTGTAGGAAAATAAACCCCGGCCTACTATGCAACAAGCACTCGTTCCTGCTGTAGAAAATAATTATCAACCAACTATGCAACTGATAGCCTGAGCCAGGTGCATGTGTTGACGCTAACCTGTTCTGTTGTTCCGCGAGTTTTAAGCGCCTTGCTTTTCGTTGATTCTGGGGTGGGGCCCTGTTACTTTGGGGCAAGATAAAAAGAACACAACCTCAGCAATCAAACAACTTTACTTAGAACCTGTTTCGTATTTATAAAAAAGAGGCAACCTTCGCCTTAGGGGGTGTCTCCATCACCAAAACGGGATAGCTCCACAAAATACTGCTCCTAAAAGCTTCTAATTGGTTCTTTTAATTAGTAGATTTCAAAATGCTAAACAGCTTCTTAGAAATCAAAGCAACACAGCTAACTGTGCGAACGAGAATTTTAACTGTTGTGCATTAACCAGTAAGGCACGGAAGTAAATCCGCGCCATAGTAGATGTACTTGTTTTAAAGTTAATACTTGTTGAAGAAGTTTATTGCCGGATTTTTTATGAAATCTCCCGCAAAGCTAAATTCCTAAAATACAAAATTTTAAAAAATGACCCTTGTCCTCTGACCAGAGCAGCGACAAGGGTCATTTTTAAATTCTAAAAAGAAAACGGATGACTTACCGGACTAACAGTCTGGTTTGCGTTGCACCACTTTTACTCACAGCCCGGATTAAGTAAGTGCCTGCACTAAACTTATCGGTAAGCAGATAATCCAAACGCGCCACACCATAATCATCTGGTTTTAAAATATCAGTTTGAATAAGCTTGCCGGTTATATCGTACAGGCTTACCGTAATTTCTTCCTGCGGAGCAGCATGGCTTAATTCCAATGTAGTTTTATCGCCGAATGTACCCGGATTAGGATAAACGTGAACAGCTAAACCTGTTTCCTGGCCAGGCAATTGCCGGGCAGTAGAGTCGTGGGTTGTAGGTTCTGCTGTTCTAAGTTCCTGGTAAACAATCGTGGTGATTGTATCGGGTTTAATGGATTGGGCAGCCGCTTTTACCCGGATGGTAGTGGTAACGGTGTGAATAGCCCGGGCATTATCTTTTACCAAAAGTTTAACCTGGTGGGTGCCTACCTTTAAGTTTACCGGGTAAGTAACGCCATTGCCCAAGAATTTATCGTTCAAATACCATTGGTGTAAAACCAGGTAACCATCTTTATCATAAGATTCTGAGCCGTTTAACGTTACGGGGGCATAGCCCGATGCGTTGGCTGTTACGGTTCGGCTATTCCCGGCTTTAGCTACGGGTTCTTTATTTAACTCGGCATTTTTGTAAGGCACAATGGCAATGGCATTTACTTTGGCTTTGTCAATCCGATTAATAAAATCAATGCGCACGGAGCCATCGGTAACTGTTACCGGAAAACTACGAACAATGGCCCGGTTTTTACCGCTGGCTGCCGCATAAATATCAAAATTAGGTAGTACTACGTCGCCTTCGATGCGCACATCAAATTCGCGTTGGTTCGAGCCGTTTTTATCTGATTCAACAAAGAAAAGCTGCACCAGGTATTTGCCATTTTTTACTGGTACGCGGTAAATAAAATAATTATTCCGGCCTGGCCCGGTTCGGGTACTGGTCCATTCGGTTTGATACATTGCTTGGTTTAAGCTGTTATAATCCGCGCCCATTATGGTATTTCCCGGATTTACTTTTCGGGCATAACCCCCCTCTACGTAGTTTTTACAATTTTTGCCCGTAGGGCAACCGCGCCATGTAATGTTGTTAACGGTTTGTGTGGCACCGCCGGCGTTAATGCGTACGGTAGCTAATTCAGGGGCTTTGCGGCGGAAATTAGCCGTAATCTTTTGGTTTCCTTTAATGGTTATATACACCGGGTTTTTAGTACCAGAAGCATCGCCGGACCAATTCGCAAAAGTGTAGCCGCTGGCCGCTTTAGCCGTTAATTTCACTTTTTCGCCATTTTTATAAGTTGCTTTATCCGGCGATTTAGTAACCGACCCATTGCCCGTTTGCTTGATAGTTAATACCGAAGAACCTTTTGTTACTTTTAAGTTAACGCAAAAACTAGCTTTGGTAAAAGTTCTCCCTTCTTTAACTCCCTCGGCAGTAATGGTGGCCTGGTAAGAGCCAGCCGCTAAACCAGTTGCCTGAATGGTGGCTTCTACGTAAGTGCCAGTAGGTAAAGCCCGACCAGTAGTGCGGGAAGTAATTTTAAGCCAGGCAGCATTGGAAGTTAAGCGGTAATTTTTTTCTCCCTCCATGGTAAATAATAAATTTTTAATTTTTACCGGCTCATCAGCGGCTACCGTGCGGCTAAAGCAATTTTCCAGAAAGTCTAATTTGTAAGTTGTGCGGCGGGGGAATGGTGCACTATAAGTATCCAGAAGTGGCAAGTGTTTGTTATATGGCCGACCACCGGCCAGTATTAATTTATTACCAATTACTTTGGCCGAAGTAGCAGTTAAAGCCCGCGGTAAAGTTAAGGCCGGTAGCTCGGTCCAGGAACCCCGGCCGCTGTTTGTTTCCGGATTAAACCGGGTAACTTTATTAGGACCACCATCGCCGCCCACCATGTAAATTTTTCCGTCGGCCACAAAAGTACTAGCTTCGCAGTGCGAGCGAACCATTGGTAAATCGGTTAAGCGGGTCCATTTATCGGTTAAGGGGTTATACACGTGCGAATATTTTTGGTCCTGACCGCCTCCGCAATCGTGCCCAAACTGCCCGCCGAGTACATACATTTTGCCATTAAATACAATCGTACTGAAATGATTGCGTTTGATGGGCATAGGCGTAAGCTTGTTTTCCCAGGTAGTCTGTCGCGGGTTGGCTAACCATTTATCTACGTTAAGGGTAAAGTGATATTGGTCCTGGTCGCTTTTACAGGATGTATAAATAAACCCGCCAACCAAGTGAATGGTACGCCCGATGAGCGCCGCGCCGCCCCCCCCCCAGGGAATGGGTTTACCGGTGGCTGGGTCTTTCAGCTCTGGTCCTTTTGCCCAACTGTTACGATTAACATCATAGATCCAGACTTCACTGGTGAGCGGGCCTAGGGTATTATCTAGACGGCCACCAATGTGCCATATTTTATTATCTACTACCACAATGCCTTGGTGTGTTACCGTTTTGCCGGCAGGCATGGACGCTAAGGATTTCCACTTATTCCGGGCCGGATCGTATACTTCCGGAATTGGTTCTACGATGGGCCAGGTGCCAATACCTCCAAAAGAATACATTTTATCTTGGTACAATACATTCACCATTTCGGCACGCGTATGATTGGCTTTTTGCTGGCGGGTCCATTGTGCCCAGGAGTACTGCCCCTGGCCAAGTAGCAGCATTAAAAAAACAAAGCGGCCAATAAGCGGAAATCTAGTTTTAAAATTCCGGTTTTTAAAAAAGTAAAGTTCTGACATGGTAATCCTAATAATAAGAGTTTAACAACAACTAAAAGCATTTGTGTACCTACAAAGCTACATAGTCTTACTATGTATAACACGCCTAAGTTGGGCTATATTAAACTTAGTTTTCATAAAAAGACCTTATTTTAAAAAATCAATCGTGTTGATTTACGAAGAAGAAGGCGACCCCAATAATTTTTTAAATTTGAAGTACAATCTTAAATAAACGTAGAACCTGCTAAAATTTTCAGGAACATAGGATAAGAACTAGCAAATGGCTTTGCTTGGAGGAATGTAATATAAATTTAAGATTAAATATTTAGATTTACCTGATGTATAAATAAAAATTTTATTTGCTTAACGCTAACTTAAACCACTTTTACTCTAGTTATTCGTATAATTCTAAATTAAAAATCATTCTTGTTAAAAATCAATAAGGCATGCCCATAATTGGTATAACAATTTAGCCGAAGTAAATCTTCTGCACTTGTAAATAGTGTATTTGAAGTTTTAAATATTATAAACTTAAACTAATTACATTCTTTAAAAACATTAGTAATTATTTGAAGCCAATCTTTAAATTAAAGCAATACCCAGGTGGGCAAAACAACAATAATTATTTAATTGCTCTTATTAGTCGATGATTTAATTTTGATGATTATACTTTGCCCGATTACTATACTTTTAAAATAATGATAGTAGGTTAATCAACTTAAGGTATTAATTTCCCTTTTATCAACTCCGCTCTTAAGTTTTGTATCTAAATCAAACTTATACATACTCCTTATACTTACGCATTGGTTATTATGAATTTTATTAAACTTAAACTTGGTTTATTGTTACCGCTGCTAATAAGTGGCAAAATGCTGTTAGCGCAAAATACAGGAATAAGTGATGAGGCGCGTACCCCCGATGCTTCGGCAGTTTTAGATGTTTATTCTACTTCTAAAGGGATGCTGGTACCCCGGGTAACGGAATTACAACGAACTAACATTGTTAATCCGGCTCAGGGATTACTTGTTTACCAAACTAATGGCACGGCACCGGGCTTTTATTATTATACCGGTACCACTTGGACGCCTATTGTTTCAGGTAGTGGCAGTCGCTGGTCATTGGAAACTGGAACAAACAATATATACTATAATTCAGGTTTTGTGGGCGTAGGTGTAACTAACCCGAGAAACCAAATGGTTGTAAGCAACAACTTGGAAATCCGCCGCACCGGTACTGCTGCTACCGACCTCGCGCAACTAATATTTTCAAATACTGCTAACCAAGGTAACTTCCGGATTGGTGGTGATGGGGGAGATATTTTCTGGCAAGGTGGTGGAGGTCAAGCTTTACAAATGGGTTCTTTCTGGACAACTATTTTAACAGGAGATCGCCAATCAGCAGTTTTTCCAAATTTTTCAACAGGCGGAACTGGTACCAACGCTAACAGGGGGGTTTTAGTAAAAGGAGCCCGGGATGCTAGTATTCCATTATCTATTCAGGGAAACTCTGTTAATCAAACTGCTAACCTAACCGAATGGCTAAACGCATCTGGCACAGCAATTAATGTGGTAAATAGTGCGGGTAATTTCGGTATTGGTGTTACGACGCCAACTCAGAAATTAGATGTAGCCGGTAATTTAAGATTTTCAGGTACTTTACTGCCGGGGGGCAATGCCGGCACTTCCGGACAAGTGCTGCAATCAACGGGCAATGCTACTGCCCCGGTTTGGGCCGATCTGAGTACCGCTACCAGCTCTTTGAACTGGGCTTTGGGAGGAAACACGTTGCCGGCTACGCCAGGCATCCGGAACTTAGGTACTATTTCAAACCATGATCTTCCGTTTATCACCAATAATTCCGAAAAAATGCGGATTCAGGCTGGTGGTAATGTGGGTATAGGGTTAACAACACCTACCGAACGATTAGAAATAAATGGCAATATGCGGTTAACCGGGGTAAGTTCGGGAACCAGGCGCATTGCTTTTGCCGGCACAACTTTAGGGGGCGGCGGCGGCGACCCCGACGGAATTATCGAATTAAGACCGGTAAATACAAATGAGCAGCAAGAAATGCTCTTTTACGTGGGCAACGATAATACTACCACTTATGGCCCTGACCGCATCCGGATGGTGGCAGAAGAAATACGTTTTCAGAATTTTAATGATGCCGGGGCCAGCAGTATTGCTAATGCCGAAACCCAAACAGGGGTAAATACCCGCATGATTATAACTCCGGAAGGCAATGTGGGTATAAACACCGATACGCCCACCGAAAGAGTAGATGTAACTGGTAATTTGAAATTAACGGGTGCCTTTATGCCTAATAACCAACCTGGTACAGCTGGCTTTGTATTACAATCGGCTGGTGTTAATGCCCCACCAGTGTGGGTCGATCCTAATACCACCAGTAGTTCTGTTAATTGGGCACTCGGAGGAAATAACCTAACGGGTATCCGAACTTTGGGTACAATCAGCAATTTTGACTTGCCTTTTATTACCAACAATATAGAAAAAATGCGGATATCGGCTGCAGGTAATGTAGGAATTGGCGTTAATACTTTTAATGGAGCCAACCCCGAAAAATTACTGGTAAATGCGGGTACAACCACTTCAGTAAATGCCATTGTGGCACGTGGAAGTATAAACTCTTACTTTCAAACTAATATTCAAAATACATCAACGGGTAATCAAGCCAGCTCCGATGTGGTAGCTACCGCCAACAATGGAACTGAAACCACAAACTTTATAAACATGGGGATTAATGGCTCTAATTACGTATATCAAACAGGTAATCCCATTATTACTGGTAAGGCAAACGATGGGTATTTACTTTCGGCCGGGCAAGACTTTTTACTAGTAAATAACAATGCCACGAAAGATATGATCTTCCTGACTGGGGGAACGGCCCCGGCTAATGAAGCCATGCGGATTACGGCTAATCGTAATTTGGGATTAGGCGTTACTACGCCAGCACAAAAATTAGATGTATTAGGAAATTTTAAATTAACCGGTGCTTTTATGCCCAACGGCACTGCCGGCACTGCCGGACAAGTATTGCAATCGGCGGGTGAAAATGCTTCGCCAGTTTGGGTAACGGCGGGAGCGTCTTCCAGTTGGGCTTTAGGCGGTAACAGCGTAGCGGCCTTAAATACTTTAGGTACCACCACTGCATTTGATTTGCCATTTATCACCAACAATACAGAGAAAATGCGGATTCAATCAGATGGTAATGTAGGTATTGGATTAACAGCACCATCGGAAAAATTAGAAGTTAACGGAAATATCAGAATAACAGGTCCCAATGGCGGGACCAGACGCCTGGCTTTTGATGGTACTACTTTGAGTGGTGGTGCAGGTGACCCGGATGGGATTATAGAAGTAAGGCCCGTAAATAACAGCGAACAGCAGGAAATGCTTTTTTATGTGGGTAATGATAATACGACTACATATGGCCCGGATCGGATTCGAATGGTAGCTGAGGAAATCCGTTTTCAATCTTTTAATGATGCCAGCCTTAGTTCACTCGTTAATGCCGAATCAACATCAGGTGGTGCAGTTACGCGAATGATTATTACACCGGCAGGCAATGTGGGTATTGGTGTGATAGCTCCTTCCCAGAAATTAGAAGTTACAGGTAATATGCGGCTTACTGGTGCCTTTATGCCTGGTAACAATGCGGGTACTGCAGGCCAGGTTTTACAATCAGCGGGGGCTAATAATTCGCCTGTGTGGGTTGCACCCAATGCGTCCACTACCTGGGCATTAGGAGGAAACTCCGTAGGTGCAGTAAGTAATTTGGGTACCACCTCCGCTTTTGATTTACCTTTAATTACATCGGGCACCGAAAAAATGCGAATTACAACAGCTGGTAACGTAGCTATTGGAACTACTACTCCTAATTCTACGCTATCAGTTAATGGTTCCTTAACTATGGCTGTAAGAACTGCCGCTGGTTCTGTAACATTAGCTGCTAACGACCATGTTGTAATAAATACAACAAATGGAACGGCCACCTGGAATTTACCAGCAGCAAACACGTGTACCGGAAGAATCTATCGTATAATTAACCACGGTAATGGAGCGCTTACCATTTCTCCGGGTGTTATTATCGGGTACGGTGGCTCAACAGCCAATTCCCTAGCAATGGGCGCGGCTGTCGAGATCATATCGGATGGTACCAACTGGCGAAGAATGGACGACTAAGTCTGTACTTAAAAATTTTAAATTTTAAGATTTTACCAAAGTACAGATTTATGAAAATTATCCAATTACTTCTTTCGTTTTTATTCCCGGTTGTTGCGCAGGCGCAAGGCATTGTTAATAACGGCGGTAGGATTGTGGTAGGAACCGGCGCTTTTTTTAACGTTACGGGCAATAACGGGCATATAACCAACGCCACCGCCAATAACACTAGCGGCACCATAAATAACGATGGTACCATTACTTTGTCGGGTAATTTAATTAATAATGCCGCCAACAATGTATTTATTAACCGCAACGGCCTGGGACAGGTTATTTTTAACGGTGTTACCGGGCAAGCTATAGCGGGTTCTGCGCCAACCATTTTTGAAAATATTACTCTGAACAATGCCGCCGGATTGTCTTTGCAACAACATGCCACAACGGGTACACTAACCTTAAGCCAAGGGCCTTTGTATTTAAACGGCTGGTCTTTAACCATTAACAACAGCGCCACTGCCGCCATTACGCGCACCAATGGGTATTTGGTAAGCGAACAAACCAATAATGCCGGTAAAGTAATCTGGAATATAGCTGATACTCGGGGTGCGCACGTTTTTCCGTTTGGTAATGGTTCGGGGGCTTATATTCCGTTTACTTTTAACTTAACGGCGGGCAATGTGGGCAATGTAACCGTAGCTACCTACGCTACAAACCCGGCGAACCAGCCTTATCCTACTACTCCCGATCGGGTAACCAATGTAAACGGCTGGGATGGCAAAGACAACAGCGCTAACACCGTAGACCGTTTCTGGCAAATCGATAAGGATGGTGCCGATGGTACGGCCACGCTTACTTTTACCGCTAGCCCCGAGGAAGTAGGCGAGGTAACGCTCCTGCAAGCCCAACGCTGGAATGCCGCCCGCCAAATCTGGGATATACCACTGCCCGGCCAAAGCAGTACCTTGTATTCAGCTACGGTGCCCGATGTTACCAATTTTTCACCCTGGACATTGTCCGGAAATAATTCTCCGTTACCCATCGGGGTTTTACAATTTTCGGCTACGGTAAACCAAAGCAGGGTAGATTTACACTGGAAAACCTCGCACGAAACCGCCGGAACCACGTTTACCATCAAAAAATCCCGGGATTTAAGGCACTACGAAGCTGTAGCAACTCTTAACGGAACTGGTGCTAACCAGCAGGTAAATACGTATCAGACCCAGGATAAACAACCGTATCCGGGATTATCGTACTACCGGCTAAAAGTAACCAATGCTGCCGGGCAAACTACCTACTCCGAAGTAGTGGCGGTTAATTTAAACGAGAATACCGTTTTTGCCGTGTCGGTATATCCGAACCCCACGGAAGAATTTTTAAATATTTCCATTTCCGGTAATCCCGGCACAACCTACGAAGTGCAGTTAACGGACATGGTAGGCCAACGTTATTATCTGGGTAAAGTAGTAGCCGAAAAAGCCCAGCATACTTTGCAATTACTAAAGGGGCCGCATTTCCCGGCGGGGGTATTCTTACTTTCCGTGTCGGGTAACGGGCATTTTTTTAGTAAGAAAGTAGTGGTGCAATAATTACCGGAACTTTGAATTTAAAGTGTAGGGCTGGAATTTATAAGATTTTAAAATTTAATCTTTTATGAAGGTGCTAATTAGGCAACCCTGATAGGTAAAAACAAAAAAGCGGCAGAGCAATCTCCCGCTTTTTTAATTTTAAAATTATGCTTAGCCATTCAGGAAAGCGTTTAGCATCCACAAGTTTTTTTCGTTATCATTCAGGTCTTCGCTGATTAAACCTTCGGTGCCTTCATCATCGCCTTCGTCGGCTAGTTTTAAAATTTCCCGTTCTAACTTAATGAGTAAAGTAAGGTTTTCGATGGTGGTGCCTACGGTATCGCGGTCGGTGGTAAGGTTCTGGCTTTCTTTAATAGACGATTTATTAATGAACTCAGAAAAACTATGAAGCGGGGTATAACCTAAAGTTAAAATGCGCTCGGCAATTTCGTCGATGCGGGTTAAAGCATTGGTATACAGTTCTTCAAATTTGGCGTGCAACTGAAAAAAGTTGCTGCCTTTAATGTTCCAGTGGAAGCCACGTACGTTTTGGTAATAAATATGGTAGTTTGCTAAGAGTTCGTTAAGCTTGGTAGCTAACTCCTGATTGCTCTTTTTTTCGAGTCCGGTTACAGTTAAATCTTGCATAGTTTTATTCGTTATTTAATTCTGCAATTTCTTTATAATTACCATATAAACCCCTAAACCGGCTGTAAGGTTTAGCTAAAGTAATCTGGTTAGTTTCTTTCGCGCCTAAGGCATAAAAAAAGAGATGCCTTTTGAGCATCTCTTTTAAAAAAAAATTAAAATTTAGTCTAATATCTAAAATCTAGCATCTAACATCCAGGTTTAGGCTTCGATCGATTCGCCTTTTAAAACTTTGGCCATAGTTTCGCCAATATCGGCCGGCGATTTTACTACGTGGATGCCGCATTCGGCCATAATACGCATTTTAGCTTCGGCAGTATCATCGGCGCCACCAATAATAGCACCCGCGTGACCCATCCGGCGGCCTTTCGGGGCCGTTTGTCCCGCAATAAAGCCTACTACCGGTTTTTTGTTGCCGGTTTCTTTAATGTACTGCGAGGCCATAGCTTCGTAGTTACCACCAATTTCGCCAATCATTACAATAGCGTCGGTGTCGGGGTCGTTCATTAATAATTCTACCGCGTTTTTAGTAGGGGTACCAATAATTGGGTCGCCGCCAATACCAATAGCCGTAGAAATGCCTAAACCTGCTTTTACAATCTGGTCGGCTGCTTCGTAGGTTAAGGTACCGGATTTAGACACAATGCCAATGCGGCCGGGAGCAAACACGAAGCCCGGCATAATGCCTACTTTCGCTTCGCCGGGAGTAATTACGCCAGGGCAGTTAGGTCCGATTAAGGTTAACGGTTTATCCCGGATATACTCCTTCACGTAAATCATATCTTTGGTAGGAATACCTTCGGTAATAGTAACTATAACGCCAATACCGGCATCGGCGGCTTCCATAATAGCGTCGGCGGCAAAAGCCGGTGGCACAAAAATAATAGTTACGTTGGCGCCGGTTTCGCGTACAGCATCGGCAACGGTATTAAAAACCGGCCGGTCCAGGTGGGTGCTGCCGCCTTTACCCGGAGTTACCCCGCCTACTACGTTGGTGCCGTATTCAATCATTTGTTGGGCATGAAACGAACCTTCGGAGCCGGTAAAGCCCTGAACAATCACTCTTGAATCTTTATTTACTAAAACACTCATGTTAGTAAGTTTAATTAAAAGGTATGGGGTTGGATGCAATAGGTGCTGCAAAAATAGTTTTTTTTAAGTCCGCTCCAAACAGAAATCCGGATTTACCTGATTATTTTACCCACCCTTGACCTACGCCGGTTTTTAATTAAATAAAAAGTTAAACCCCAGGTTCCCTTTTTGGCTTGCCTCTTTTTTTAGAAAATTTTAAAATTTTTTAATTCCGGAACACCAGAAAGTAATTGAACTAACCCGGCTTGTGGTTTATTATATTAAAATAAATAAATTACTTTTGTACGGCAGTAAACCGGTATCAGTCTGGTGTTGCCTGATTTTTATTCTGATAAATACGCAATTCATGTACTTAAATCATATTACGGAAGCAATTGGCCGCACCCCGCTGGTTAAGCTTAATAAAGTAACCGAAGGTATAAAAGCCACGGTGCTTGCCAAAGTAGAATATTTTAACCCGGGCAATTCGGTGAAAGACCGTATGGCCCTTAAAATGATTGAAGACGCCGAAAAAGCTGGTATTCTGCAACCCGGCGGTACCATTATAGAAGGTACTTCGGGCAATACCGGCATGGGGCTGGCCTTGGCGGCAACTGCCCGGGGGTATAAATGTATTTTTACCCTTACCGATAAGCAGAGCAAAGAAAAAATGGATATTCTGCGGGCGGTGGGTGCCGAAGTTATTGTATGCCCTACCAACGTGGCTCCCGAAGACGAACGTTCTTATTACTCCGTAGCCAAACGCCTGAACCGCGAAATACCGAACTCCTTTTACCCGAACCAGTACGATAATTTATCGAACACCGCTGCCCATTACGAAACCACTGGTCCCGAAATTTGGGAGCAAACCGAAGGCAAAGTTACTTGCCTGGCTACCGGGGTAGGTACTGGCGGCACTATTTGCGGTATTTCTAAATATTTAAAAGAACAAAGCTCCGCTGTAAAAGCCATTGGCATTGATACCTACGGTTCGGTTTTTAAAAAATACAAGGAAACCGGTTTTTTCGACGAGAACGAAATTTACCCTTACAAAACCGAAGGCATCGGCGAAGATATTCTGCCCAAAAACGTAGATTTTAGCTTAATTGATCAGTTTATAAAAGTTACCGACAAAGACGGCGCCCTGATGACCCGCCGTTTGGCTAAAGAAGAAGGTTTGTTTGTGGGTTGGTCTTGCGGCTCGGCGGTACACGGCGCATTGGAATATGCCCGCGAACACCTGACGGAGGACGATGTATTGGTCGTGATTTTACCGGACCACGGTACCCGCTATCTGGCCAAAATTTACAACGACGATTGGATGCGCGAGCAAGGTTACATCGAGTAAAATATTAAAATTTTAAAAAAAGCACTTTTGGGTTTAATTCCGGAAGTGCTTTTTTATTTTCTGGTTCAGCCATTTTCTATCTCGTCTTAATTTGAAAAAAACTTTTTTACGGCAAATCTAATTACCTTATTTTTCCGTATTAGTCTCATTAAGAAACCGGGTGTAAATACGGAGTCGGAAGGAGCTGTTTTATAGGATTGTACATTCTTATTTTATTTGGTTTCTAAAAAGTACTGCAAAAAAAGTATGGCAAGTAGATTTAGTAATAAGTATATTTCTTAAAATGCAGGACAGGATTCGGCTATACAATAAATGCACTTGGTTGTTTAAATAAATTAAATATAAAATATAGAAAAATTTATAACGGAGGTTGCTGGTTTTTTTGGTAAAAGCTCACGTTTACGAGCCGGTTTTCCGAATAAGTGTTTTAGTTTTTAAATTATGCGAAAGTTAAAAGGAGTATTGCTAATCGATGATAATGAAACCAGCAACTTTTTAAATCATCGATTATTAAACCGGATGCAAGTAACTGAGAATATCCGGGTTTTTTCGACCGGACAAAGTGCTCTGGATTATCTTCAGAAATTAGATAATGGCGATTACAATCCGGCCGACCCTAATTTTTTTGAACCTGATTTAATTTTACTGGACGTAAATATGCCGGTAATGGATGGCTTTGAATTTTTGGAAATTTTTAACCAGAAACTGGGCGACAAGATAAAGCGAAACACGGTTGTTGCTATTCTTTCTACGTCGGCCCACCCCCAGGATACGCTGCGCGCCAACGATTATTCTGCGCCTTACATTATAAAACCCTTAACCGTAGATAAAGTTAATAATCTATTAACCGAAAAATTTGACGCTGTTACTGCTTCTTAAAAAAGCAGGCTGCATGAATTTTTAAAAATTTTAATTATTTAAAAATTTAAAAAATAAAAGAGAGCACCTGTAATTACAGGTGCTCTCTTTTATTTTAATCTATCTCGTTATTTTTTAATGAAGCGGTAAGTCTGCAGACCAGTTTCTGAGGGTACCTGTAATTGGTACAAGCCTGGTTGTAAATTGGCTACATTCAGTACTACCTGGTTGTTAGTAACCGGTTCATTCAAAGTTTTAACGGTATTTCCCTGGCTATCGGTAATAACACCGCTAAACGTAGTGGTGTTTTCGTTTAAAGAAACGGTTATTTGATTTACCGCCGGGTTTGGATACAGGTTGCTAACTACTGTTTGGTTTGCCGCATTATTAATTTCAGAAGCTATTAAGGTTCCTGTTGGTAAAATTTCTATCGCCGAAACGCAAGCCTTATCCACTACAGAAACAAAATTTAAATTTACTACTCCATCCGACACCGTTACGTTTTTACTAACCACAACGGCTGTTTTTGTACCACCCGCAGCAGCCACAATATCGTAGTTCGTTAACCAGGTCGCTCCTTCGGCAGTTACGTTAAATTTGCGCAAGCCAGGCAATGGGTGGAACGTTTCGGCAAAGTGCAGTTTTACCTGATAGGTGCCGTTGGTAACCGGAATGTTGTAGCTAAAGCTGCCGCCGTTAGAAGTAGCCCGCCGGTTATCCTGGTACAAGGCGTCGTTGGTAGTGCCAGCTATATCGGCAGTGGTGGTGGAAATACTGGTAGCGCCGGTAAAATACCCATCGGCCGCAAAGTTGCCCAGTGGGGTAGTTACGGCCTCGCCCCCGGTATTTATCCGTACCAGATTAACCGGGTTGGTAACCGTTACGGTCACTGCCTGTTCTGCCGAAAGCGCCGGGCTGCCATTATCGGTTACTTTAACTTTAAATTTAAAACTGCCGCTAACGGTAGGTTTCCAGGTAAATACCCCGCTAGTAGCATGAATGGTAGCGCCACTTGGAGCCCCTACCAGCGAAAAAGTTTTAGTTTGGCCGGCATCCGGATCGGTGGCCGTGGCGGTAAAGGTTAAAGTAGCGCCTTTGCTTACGGTTTTATTACCAATGGTAGCCAATACCGGGGCATCGTTTACGGGGCTAACGGTAATGGTTACGGTAGCTGGCGCCGAAACTAAACAGCCTACACTTACGGTAAAAGTAAAGCTATCTTTACCGGTAAAATTTGCTTTAGGTGTGTAGGTGCGGTTAGCTCCGGTGCCGCTTAAAGTTCCGTTTTTAGGGTTAGAACGAATGGTGTAGGTGAGCGGCGAACCGCCGGTGCCCACCAAGGTAATTGCTTTAGCGTTATCTTCTACGGTAGTAATGCTTTGCGCTTTGGCTACTAACGGATTAGGTTGCTGTACAATTAAGCTGCCGAAAGGAGTACCGCCATCGGTAGCCATATTAAAATGCCGCACTACGCTGTAAGATCCAGCCGGCGTAATCCGGAACAAAGTACCGGCATTGTTTTTACCGCCTTTGCTGGTCATGCCGTAGAAGTTGCCGTCGCTGGCTTGCACTAAATTATCTTTCGGGGTTTCTCCATCAATAGGGCCGGATAAGCGTTTTAAAACTTTATAATCCCCGGCCGCTGTTATCCGGAAAATAGCGCCATCGTAGGCGGTGCTGCCGCCAGAGCTGGTAGTACCGTAAAAATTACCATCTTTCCCCAGGGTTAATCCGCCCAAAGGAGCACTGCCATCGGCCAGGGTGTTTAAATGTTTTAAAACTTTGAAATTGGTGCCGGTAGTCGAAATTTTAAAAATGGTGCCGTAAGCGTAAGTACCGCCATCAGATGCCGTACCGTATAAGTTGCCGTCGGGGCCTTGTACCAAATCTCCTTCGGGGTATCTGCCATCGGGGCTGTAGCTTAAACTATAGAGTACCTTGTAAGCTCCCGCGGAAGTAACTTTAAATATTGTACCTCCCCGGTTAGGTCCGCCTAATCTGGCCGTGCCATAAAAGCTACCATCTTTCCCCTGAATTAAACCGCCATGTGGGTTTGATCCATCTACAGCGCTATTAAAATGATATAGTACTTTAAATGAACCGTTGGTGGTAATGCGGTAAATGGTACCCCCGTTGTAATTTCCTCCTTCTGATGTCATGCCGTAGAGGTTACCATCAGCTCCTTGTACCAAGCCGCCCAAAGGCCAACCACCTTCGGTATTTTTATTAAAATGATGCAGCACCGTGGTTACTCCCCCGCAAACTTTAAAAATGGTGCCGTGATTAGTGGTGCCCCCAATGTAAGTAGTGCCGTAATAAGCATTGTCTTTCGCCCGCACAATATTGCCGCTGAGGGTGTTGCCCTGCGTTGCGCCGTTAAAGCTATTTAATACAGAAAAAGTGCCCGTAGGGGTAACTTTAAAAATAGTACCGAAAAAGTTTTTTCCGCCATCAGAAGCTAAGCCGTATAAGTTGCCGTCGGTGTTCCGGTAAAGCGCACCCGTTGGAGAGCCGCCATCTTTCGTGTTATCCAGCGAATAAAGTACAGTTAGTTTACCGGCAGTCGTCATTTTAAAAACAGTACCGTAGCCAAACGTACCGCCTTGGCTGGTGCTACCGTAAAGCATGCCATCCGGACCCTGAATCAAATGACCATAAGGCCGACCGCCATCGGCGCGGTAATCCAGGTGTTTAATAATGGTAAAATTGCCGGCAGTACTTAGTTTGTAAATAACGCCCACGCCATTTGTGCCGCCACCGCGGATAACCCCGTACAGGTTACCATCAGCGGCGGCCATTAAGCTATTACGGTCCGGGTAAGCGCCATCGGTACCCTGCAAATGGCGAAGCACTTTAAAGTTAGTGCCGTTGGTGCTAATTTTAAAAATAGTGCCTTGGCTATAAGTACCGCCACTGTAAGTCATGCCATATAGTGCGCCGTCTTTGCCTTGGGTTAAGCTACCATAAGAATTGCCGCCATCAGTAGTGGAGTTTAACGACCGGAGGACAGTGTATTTGCCCGCCGGAGTAATTTTAAAAATAGCGCCGTAGCTATAAGTCCCGCCATTATAGGTAATGCCGTAAAAGTTGCCGTCTATACCTAAGGCTAAAGTACCATTGGGTTTAGCTCCGGTATTGTAACTAAAATTATGAATAACGCTAAAAGTACCAGTTGGCGTAATTTTAAAGATAGTACCGTAAGTGTTTAATCCGCCGGCGCTGGTTTGACCGTAAAAATTGCCATCGGGCCCTTTTACCAGACTGCCCCGCGGATAGGCTCCATCGGTGCCATAATTAAAATGATGCAAAGTAGTTACCTCGCCCTTAGGCGTAACCCGGAAAATAGTGCCGTAAAAATCGTAGGTGCCGCCCTCGTAAGTAAGGCCGTAAAAGTTGCCATCGTCTCCTTTAACCAAACCGCCGTAAGGCGTTTTTCCCCAATCGGCAAAGCCTTTAATAATGGAATAATTAGAGCCATTGGTTTTAACCGAGAACAAAGTGCCTTTTCCTTCGGGACCGCCGTTGGAGGTAAAGCCCACCAGTTCTTCCTGGGCCAGCGCCGGAGAAAAACTAAAGCCCATTATTCCCAGAATTAATGCTAGACAAGCCGATACCCGGACAAGCTGCAGGCGGTACATTTTACCGGTAAGTAGCCCCAAGATAGAAGGATACTTTTGGCGTAAATAAAACAAGGTTGGTTTGATTAAAGGTAAATCCATAGATTAGTTGAGGTTAGATGGGTAAGAGTAAAAATTAAAAAAACAATAAAATTCTTCGGCCAGCCAAAAAGGTTTGGTTAATCCCTTTAGCAGGATATTCCTATTTTATATGAAAGCATAGTTTTGAAATTGTTCTTTACTAACACTGTTTTTTGAAAAAAGCGCCGGTAATAAGTACAACTGCCGCAACAACCAATTTTTACAAAGCCTATCAGGAATTTAAATTTAAACCTGTTTTTGCAAGATGTTCATAATCTTGTGGTTTAATCCAGGATTTTAAATTTTTAAAAATTTTGATTTTACAAGCAAGCGGCATAAGGCTTAAATCCTCGCTATAACTCTAGATTGTATAATATAAATTAAATTTTATAGAATATAATAATTTAAATAAAATTTTAATTTTGCTTCAGCCATTAAGTTTAGCTGGTTAGTATAAAAATTTTATGCTTTACTTCTAAAATCTGTGTAAAATTAAAATTCTGGCAGCAAGGGTTAAATACGTAGTAGTTCTTAATTTCTTAAAAATTTAAATTTTTATCATCCATTAAGAAGGCCTTGATTTTTGGGGTATCTGGTGGCTGGTTAATTTTAGCTGAGCGCAATAAAGCGGCGACGCTAACTAAAATAAAGGTTAATTTAAAAATTTTACCGGGCTTTTGGCGGCTTTTAATATTTGTTAATAATATGTATACTTACCATTGGCAATTATTTTGGGGACGGTTTTAAAAGAAGATGTTGGCTTTGGCTTGGTACTGCCGGCGTGTATTATTGCCAGACAAATAACGGGCGCTACTCCTTTCAGCGGGGCAGCCCACGCGTAGAATAGTTTTAATACATGGTACATTTGGATTAATCTTTCACTTAAGAAACTGTTACAAACGTGCGCATTTTTAAAAATTTTCATTTTCTGCTTTTAGTTAGCCTGGTAGTTGGCGCTTGCCAGCAACAAGAAAAAGCCACCACTGCCACTACCAATACTGCGGTTACTTCGCCTATGACACAATCTCCCATTACCACTACCGGCTCCATCGAAAAATTAGACGAATCGCTGGATGATATTATTAAACTGGGCGCCAAGATTGAAATACTGGCCCGGGGATTTACCTGGTCGGAGGGGCCGTTGTGGTTGCCCCAGGAAAATAAACTTATTTTTAACGATATTCCGCCCAATACCATGTACCAATGGTCCGAAAAAAGCGGTTTGCAGGTTTATTTAAAGCCAGCGGGTTATACTGGTACGACGCCCCGGGGTGGCGAAATAGGCGCGAATGGCTTAGCTTTAGACCCAGATGGGCGTTTGGTGCTTTGCCAGCACGGCGACCGGCGCATGGCCCGCATGGATGCTCCCTTAAATGCGCCCACACCTAAATACGTAACCCTGGCCGATAGCTACGAAGGTAAAAAGCTTAACAGTCCGAACGATGCCGTGTACAAAAGCAACGGCGATTTATACTTTACCGACCCGCCTTACGGTCTCGAAAAAAACATGGATGATCCGGCTAAAGAATTGCCTTATCAGGGCGTGTACCGGGTTGCTAAAGATGGTACCGTGCATTTACTTACGAAGGAACTGAGCCGGCCTAACGGCCTGGCATTTTCGCCAGACGAGAAGAAATTGTACGTAGCCAACTCCGATCCGGACCGGGCCATCTGGATGGTGTACGATGTGCAACCCGATGGCAGTATCACCAACGGCAAAGTGTTTTTCGACGCTACCGACATGTTGAAAAAAGAACCAGGCAATCCTGATGGGCTTAAAATAAACAAAGACGGCATTTTGTTTGCCACTGGTCCCGGCGGCGTTCTTATTTTTTCGCCGGAAGGCAAGCACCTGGGCACCATTAAAACCGGCCAAGCCACCGCCAACTGCGCCTTTAACCCCGACCAAACAGAATTGTACATTACCGCCCACATGTATTTAATGCGGGTAAAATTAAAATAATTTAAATTTTTAATGCTTTGGGTAATCTTAGGTGATTCGTATTATGCTATTGTTATATTACCCATAAGTGTATGTCATTGGTTATATCCATGAGTTGACGGAAATTTTCTATGTATATTTTCAATAGGAAAACAAAACAGAAACACATAGAGCAACTGGAGTTTAAGATTGCTAACTTATTGCAAGAAGATTTGCCTCAACTTAAGAAAGTAATTGGAATGTCAAAGGTTTATGGTATTGACTTTATGCATAAGCCAGCCGGGATATATGTTGCTAGAGGTTACAAACCTGATGCATATAACGAAATAATGCGGCATCATAGAACACACTTCAATTTAAAAGGAATACTTATACTTAACCAAAAAACAAAAGAATACTATCCGCTCCAACTAAATTACCTCTATGACAGTCTTACCAGGATAGAAGTTGAAAACCCATATAGTTTTCACAGGTTATATGATTTGGACAGCATTAAGATTGGCAAAATACAATTAGAACATTTGCCACTTGTGAACCCAGATATAGAAATCGCTGAAAAGGCACTTAAGTCCTTAACAAAAGAGCAGAAAGATTTAATGGAACTAGAAGACACTTTCGAAATAGAGATTAAAGGGAAATCATACTATACAATATTGGACATGGAAGATGGTAATTATATCGCTGTTGACGAAAATGGGAGAATTTACCGTCTGAATCATGATCACACCGAACAAATACGAAAAATAGCAGATAAACCAGTTGACTTTTTAAAACTTTACAGCGGACAAAAAAGTGATTTGGAAAAAATAATGCTTGAATAAATAATATTACTTAACCATACCTAAAAACTACGAAAGTACTTTTAAATTAAATACGTTTTAACCAAGGAGGATCCTTGCTGTCAACTATTTCAATTCTTAATTATCAATATGCGAGAGCAGTATAATACTGGAAATTTAGCAACGTGAAACAAATTTTTATCAATCTGCCAGTAAAAATTGTAGAAGCATCAATGGGCTTTTACTCCGCATTAGGGTTTACCGTTAATCCATTATTTACATTTGACGATCAAAAATGTATGGTTTGGAGCGACCAGATTTACGTGATGCTACAGACTCTCGAAATGTTTCAATTCGGAAACACGAAAAATCTTGCTGACCCAAAAAAGAATACAATCGCCACATTTACCCTTCCTGTAGAAAGCCTGGATAAACTTCATGAAATGATGGAGAATGGTTTAAAAGCAGGTGGCACTGAGTTAGCTTCAACCAGAGATGAAGGCTTTATGCAAGTAAGAAATATAGAAGATTTAGACGGACATCTTTGGGCGATCATGTTTTTGGATCTGGATAAATTTAAGTTAATGACCGGGAAATAAGAGCAGGAAACAACGGGCCCTTAGCTAATTTTTAAAAATTTAAATTCTGATGCAACGAACCAGACCAAGAATTTGGAACACGTAAGATTGAGAAAATGATGCAGGGAGTTTGGCTGTTATGAATAATATTAAAAGTACGCTAAACAGAATAATCATTCCTTGTTGCTCGTTCCATCGAATATGGAGAAAAAATCATTATCCAAATTCTAGCGGCAGAGCTCGCCGAAAAGCTTTTTATTTAGCTTAGCAATATTTTACAAAAAAGGAGACCTCATAATAAGGTCTTCTTTTTTGTAAATACTAAAAATTTAATAAACTACTTAGCAGCTTGCGCGTTGGCCGAGGTAAAGGTGTAAATCTTGCCGTCTCCGTAAGAGCAAACGTATAATTCCTGGTTGGCATCTTCGCCGAACGACGAAATATTGCCGTCTAATTTTAAAAGGGCGGCATTCTGGTATTTGCCTCCGCTTTGGGGCGTTAAAGTCCAGATGTTGCCAGTTACGTAATCGCCGTAAATGTACTTGCCTTGGAGGGCCGCCAGCTTTTTGCCGCGGTATACGTGCCCGCCGGTAATGGATTTACCCGTGTCCATGCCTTGCTGGTACGAATGCACCGGTAAGGCATAACCTTTTTTGTCGCAGTCTTCGGGTTTAAAGCATTCGTTGGCTTCCATCACCCGCCAGCCATAGTTTTGACCGTTTTTAACAATATCTACTTCCTCAATTTTATTCTGGCCTACGTCTCCCACCCACAAATTACCGGTGGTTTTATCAAAACTAAACCGCCAGGGATTGCGCAAGCCATAGGCGTAAATTTCTTCGCGGTAACCTTCTTTGTTGCCTTTAAACGGGTTATCGGCCGGAATGGAATATTTTAAATTTCCGGAAGGTTTGTTAACGTCGATGCGCAAAATTTTACCGAGTAGGCTGGCTTTGTTCTGGCCGTTGTTGTGTGGGTCACCGCCGCTGCCGCCGTCGCCGGCTGCAATATATAAATAACCATCGGGCCCGAAAGCTACTTTGCCGCCATTGTGGTTGCTAAAAGGTTGTTCGTAAGTAAGCAGTACTACTTCCGTGGCTGGGTCGGCCTGGTTGGGGTTGCTTTTGCTCACCTGAAACCGCGAAATAGCCGTTTCCAAATCTTTGCCCCGGGTATAGTTCACGTAGAAATAACCGTTATTCTTAAAATCTGGATGAAAAGCCAAACCCAATAATCCCCGCTCGCCGCCACTAACTACTTTACTGGTTATATCTAAAAATTTCTGAGTAGTTTTTACGCCCGGGTTGTTCGGAAACACGTGAATTACGCCTTCCTGGGAAATCACAAAATTGCGGTTGGTGCCATCCGGGGAGCTTACAAATTCCACGGGCATCTCAAAAGTCAGGTTCGGGAAAGCCACTTTTAATTGCACCCCGGCTGCCGCTTTATCTTTATTATTAGCGGGTTGGTTTAACAACCTAGGGTTTACCATTTGTTTATTTTGGCGAGCTTGTAAAATAAGAAAAGCCCCAAATAGCAGCAGCAAACTCAGGAGTATTAGTTTATTTATTTTTTTCATGTATTTTAAATTAAAGGATTTATACCATAAAAAACCGGAAACTAGTAAAAGCTACTAGTTCGGCTACGTAGGGCTAGCTTATAAGTTTAGTATTTGCGCCAGAAGCTATCTTTCTTGCTTTAATTCTTTTCCGGATGAGGTCTGCCGAAGCAGGTGCAGCGCAAAATTTTTAAATCAGGAAGGACTAAGCTGCTTCGTTGGACATTACCGGCCACCTGCTTACATTTACTGGCCAGGTATTTCTGGCTTATATTATTACTTACGATGAAAACATCTCCCACGTTAAACCCGTCCGCTAAAGTTAAATTGGATCCGAAACAAGTGGCCGGAACGCTGGTGGTGTTTTTGGGAGCCGTATGCTTTTCGTCAAAAGCCGTTATCGTGAAACTGGCCTACCAGTACCACATTGACTCGGTTTCTTTACTCGCCTTACGCATGGCTTTTTCTTTGCCGTTTTTTCTGGTAATAGCTTTTTTTTCGCGCAAAAAAGACGTGCCGGTGGAGCCAGTTACCGCTAAAGATTATTTCTTGTTGGCCTTTTACGGCTTAATGGGTTATTACCTGGCCAGTTTGTTCGATTTTATGGGTTTGCAATACATTACGGCCGGCTTAGAACGCTTAATTTTGTTTATTTATCCCACCTTGGTTGTGGTATTTTCTTGGATTTTTCTGGGTAAAAAAATTACAAAAATTCAGTACGTAGCTTTGGGTTTAACGTATTCGGGCGTGTTGCTGGTCTTGCTCGGCGACGTAGAAGTGCAAACCAGTAAACATTTAGTAAAAGGCGGACTTTTGGTTTTTGCCAGCGCCGTTACTTACGCGCTTTACCTGATGGGTAGCGGCGTTTTAATTCCTAGGTTTGGTGCTGTCCGGTTTAATTCTTACGCCATGTCGGTGGCGGCGGGTGGGGTTTTTCTGCATTATTTAATTAACCACGGCGGCTATCAGTTGATGCGCTACGAGCCGGCAGTTTATGGCTACAGTGTATTAATGGCAGTAGTAGCTACGGTGGTTCCGTCTTACTTAATTGCCGAAGGCATTCGGTTGGTAGGAGCGGGTAACGCCGCCATTATCGGCAGCATTGGCCCGATTTCTACAATTTTGCTGGCCTATATTTTTCTGGGCGAAACGGTTTCGGTGGTGCAACTAATGGGTACCGCCATTGTACTCAGCGGCATTTTGCTGATTACTTTAAAAAAGGAAAAGACCGCGAAAGCTTAATTTTTAAAATTTTTAAATTTGGGGTGAGTAGGTGCGGGGTTTATATCAACCGTAAGGCAAAATCTGACCCAGCGGAAACATATTACGAAAAAAAAATAGATGAATGTAAAATACGGACATACCAACATCATTACCACTAACTGGAAAGCTTTGTGTAGTTTTTATCAGACCGTGTTTAATTGTGTGCCTGTTCCACCGCAGCGGGATCAAAAAGGACTGTGGCTTGATAAAGGTACCGGAGTACATAATGCCCATTTGCAAGGCATGCATTTGCGCTTACCCGGTTATGGCGATACGGGGCCTACGTTAGAGATATACCAATACGACGAAATAATTGATACTGAAAAACCCCAGCCTAACAAAAAGGAATTTGGGCATATTGCTTTCCAAACCGATAACATTCATCAATTATTGGATTTAGCCATAAAAAACGGGGCTAGTAAAATTGGGGAATTATCCCGGAACTATGTAGACGGGGTAGGTCAGCTTACTTTTATTTATATCTCCGACCGAGACGGAAATATAATTGAATTGCAAAACTGGAGCTAGCAGATAAATAACTGCCTGTTTAAAAACAATGCGGCTAGCCAGAGTTTTGCATCGGATAGGCTGCAATACAAAATGAAAAGGCTGTTCTCTGATTTGCCGCCTGTGCGCCAAGCTTTAAAAAGTTGTGGGGTAAGGCGAAAATACCCACCAGCTTTTTACGTATGCTACTTCTAAAACAGAAAGTAGAGCTACATGAACCAACTACTCACCATTCTCTTGCTCTTAACGGGTACCGTGTGCTACGGGCAAACCCAGGTCGATATGAACAAGCAAGCTTACGCCAAATACCAGAAAGCCGACCAGGAACTGAATGAGGTGTATAAAAAGATTTTAGGTCAGTACAAAGCCGATAAGCCGTTTATTACCAATTTAAAAGCTTCCCAGAGAATCTGGGTTACGTTCCGGGATGCCGAACTGAGAATGAAGTTTCCGGATCGCGAAGGTAATTATTACGGCTCCCTGCACCCGGTATGCCGGGCAAATTACCTGGAAGAATTAACCTGTCAACGAATCGATAAACTGCGGGAGTGGCTAACCAACCCAAAAGAAGGGGAGGGCTGTGCGGGCTCCGTGCAAGCAAAGTAAAAATTTACACGCGTGCTGTTGCTACCCTAAAAGTAATTTTTAAACCGGCCACTATTTTCTTCTGAAAAATGCAAAAAATTAAAAAATCCGAAATTATTCTGTTTTTATTTGTTCTAAAAACGTACTAGGTAGCTTAAACAAAAACACAGCGGATAAACCTTACCGTGAACTGGCAGCAGTTTTTAACTTTTAATTCGACCAAACGGCCCTGGCACTTGCCTATTCTGGCCGGACTGTGCGTGGGCATTCCTTTATTAGTGGGCTATTATACCAATCACATCGAGGGGGGTAAGTTGGCTTCACTGGCAGGGTTGGTTATTTTGTACATTCAATCCAATAACCTGGTAAACCGCATGATCACCTTAATGACTTGTGGTTTTGGCATCATGCTGTCGTTTTCGGTGGGCTTGCTTTTTTCTTTTCATCCGATGGTAGCGCCCTTGATATTAAGCGTTTTTTCGTTTGGGGTGCATTTTTGTTTGTACCAGTTGCGGTTTACGCGCCCGCCCGGCAACTTCTTTTTTATTATGGTAGCGGCTATGGCTATTAGTTTGCCATTTAACCCCGATAAAATTCCGGAAAGAATTGGCTACGTGGGCATGGGTACTATGATTTCGTGCGTGCTGGGTTTGCTGTACAGCCTGTTTACTCTTAAAAAGAACCAAACCGACGATATAACCTGGACCCCAAAAAACCAATACGTCAACACGCTGGAATCTATTACCTTCGGGGTATTCGTGGGGCTTTCTTTAGCCATTGCGCTTTTATTTAAATTAGATAATCCGTATTGGGTACCTACGTCGTGCGTGGCCGTTATGCAAGGGGTAACCACCAAACATATTTGGTTAAGAAGTAGCCAGCGGATTGTGGGCACGTTGCTGGGGCTGGGTGTTACCTGGCTTATTATTTTTCTAAAGCCGCCGTTGCTGGTAATTTGCTGTAGTATGGTGGCTTTGCAAATAATCGTGGAGTTTCTGGTAGTCCGGAACTACGCCGTTGCCGTGGTATTTATCACAATTCTTACCATTTTTCTGGCGGAGTTTAATAGTGTGCTGATCGCAGATCCGAATAAATTATTTCTGGCCCGGTTTATCGACATTACTATTGGCAGCCTGGTAGGAGCCGTGGGCGGTTGGGTTTTGTTTAACGAACGCATTCACTACCTGGCTACCCGGCAAATCAGAAGAACCAGGCTGGTACTGCGCAAAAAACATTCGCCTAAATTTTAAAATTTTAAAAATCACTCAACTGCCGGCACGTACAGTTAGACCTGGTTTTAATGTTTTCACGGGCTGGGTTATTGTTTTAAAAAGCTTGCAGAATAAGGCAAGAGCATGAAAAAATGAGCATGGAGGCACCAACCCATTTAAAGGAGCATTACCAACAGTTATATAATCGTTCTATTTCTAAAATTCAAGCTGGCCAGGTAGAGGTAGATGAATCGATAGATTCTCCGGATGATAACCGCCGGGGTATTACGCTGTTAATCCGACCGCCTGATTATATCAAAAGCAAGATTCAGGATTTCTTGCACATTTTGCGAGCTGTGGCGCCAGAGCAATATTACTACCGCCAATCGGATATGCACGTTACGGTAATGTCGCTTATTTCGTGTTACCCGGGTTTTAGCTTAGATAAAATTGCAATAGCCGATTATGTGGCAATAATTCAGAAAAGTCTGGCTAATACCCGGCAATTCGAGATTAATTTTAAAGGTATTATGGCTACACCCGCGAGTGTCTTAATTCAAGGCTTTTTACACGAGCCTACTTTAAACGATTTACGTGATCAGCTCAGACAAAATTTTAAAAATTCTACATTAGAGCAAACTATTGATAAGCGGTATTCCATCCAAACAGCCCACGCTACCGTAGTACGTTTTCGAAAAAAACTCAGCCATTCCGAAGCATTTGCCGACCTGTTAGAGCAATACCGCCATTATAATTTTGGTACCTTCCCGGTCGAGTCCTTAGAGTTGGTTTATAATGATTGGTACCAGCGCCAGGAAAAAGTACGCTTGCTGCATGTATTTAAATTGCCCGGTTAATTTCTAATTGATTTTAGCAATACCCGTAAATTTTACCAAAATTTATTCTGGTGAAAAAACTAAAAATTTAAAAATTCAGGCAAAATACTTCTGGATTAATCCGGGGCGGATAGCTGGTAATCCGGCGGCAAATAGTTTACTTTACCACATAGAAAACGGAAAATAAACCTGCCATTTTCAATAGCTTACCCCGCCATCTTACTAAAACTTAAACCAGAATTGACCCATGCGCTTAAGAACTTTAATTTTACTGGCCTGCCCTTTGTTTGTGGCTTGCGGAAAAGAATTGCCAAAACAAAACGCAGTAGCCGAAACCAAACCCATAGTGGGTACCTGGCGCTTAGTTACCGGCACTTTAATCGAAAAAGGCGACACTACCGTTACCGATTATACCCGAAACAACTCCTTTATTAAAGTGATAAATAATACGCACTTTGCTTTTCTGTTACACGACGTAAATAAAGGCAAAGACTCGGCGGCGGTGTTTTCGGCCGGTGGGGGAAGTTATTCCTTAACCGATAGCACGTATACCGAACACCTGGAATATTGCTCCGACCGCGCCTGGGAAGGGCACGATTTTCCCTTTACCATCACCATTAAAAACGACACGCTTACCCAACGCGGTATCGAAAAAATAGAAAGCTCCGGCATTAACCGGGAAAACATTGAAAAGTACGTGAAAGTTAAGTAAATCAGTGCTTGTCAGCTTTCAGGAATACAAGTTCTTCCCTTACCCTAAATACCAGTTTGCCCGAAGCCCTATGAAGTGATACATAAATATTAAAATTATTTAATATATTGCCAGCCGCTTACCGTATTTAAAAATTTTAGGGTGCAGTACTTAAAAAAAACCATTCGTACAAAATGATTAAAGCCTGTATTTTTGATTTAGACGGCGTAATAGTAGATACCGCCGTGTACCATTACCGCGCCTGGAAACAACTCGCCCACGAATTAGGCTTCGGTTTTACCGAGCAGCAAAACGAACAACTTAAAGGCGTGAGCCGGGTTAGGTCGCTGGAGCTGATTTTGGGTTGGGGCGGCGTTACCAAATCACCGGCAGAACAAACAGAATTAGCTACCCGCAAAAACCAGTGGTACGTGGACATGATCAACCGCATGGAGCCTTCTGAGATATTGCCGGGCGCGCAGGAATTTTTAAAAATTATCCGGCAAGCCGGTATTAAAACCGCCTTGGGTTCGGCGAGTAAAAATTCTTCCATTATTCTGGAGCGTTTGGGCCTTTTGCCGCTTTTTGATGCCGTGGTAGATGGCAATCACGTTACAGCATCTAAACCCGATCCGGAAGTATTTTTGAAAGGTGCCGAAGCTTTACAGGTAAACCCCGCCGATTGTGTAGTATTTGAAGATGCCATTGCCGGGGTGCAGGCTGCTAAAGCCGGTAACATGAAAGTAGTAGGCATTGGCTCGCCGGAAGTGTTATCCGAAGCTGACCTGGTAATACGTGGTTTACACGAAATGACTTTGGCGCAATTACAAGCGCTGGATACGGGAGCTGACAATATATAATACCAGGATAAGTGTAATTTAACTTACAAAAACGCAGCGGCGAAAGCAATTTTTTAAAATTTATCCTGGCTGAACGGCCGCACTCAAATCAAAAGCTTCGGCATAAATCAGTAATAGCACTCCGGAAATTAAAAAATTTAAAAATTTCGGTTCAATCAATCTAAGTTCCGGTAAACCTATCAGCAAAACAGCATGAAAAATTATATTAAAACCGATGAGTGGAATATTATTGAGGAAGGTTTTGACCCGCACCTGAATAAAATATCCGAAAGCATTTTTAGTTTGGGAAACGGCCGAATGGGTCAGCGGGCCAACTTCGAAGAGGCTTATTCTGGTGAAACGCTGTTGGGCAACTACGTGGCCGGCGTTTATTACCCCGATAAAACCCGGGTGGGCTGGTGGAAAAACGGCTACCCCGAATACTTTGCCAAAGTACTGAATGCCGCCAACTGGATCAGCATCGACGTAAATATTGCCGGCGAAACTTTAAATTTACACACCGCCCAAGTAACCGATTTCCGGCGGATGCTGAATATGCGGGAAGGCTATTTGCAACGTACTTTTACTGCCGAGCTCCCCAGCGGCAAACAAGTAAAAGTAAACGCCCAACGTTTTTGCAGCATCTCCGACGATGAAGCCGGCGCTATTTGCTACCAAATTACTCCGCTCAACTTTTCCGGGGAGCTTACCTTAACCCTGGCGATTGATGGCGACATAAAAAACCAGGATGCCAACTACGACGAAAAGTTCTGGGATGAAGTAACGAAAAAAGTATATCAGGATAGCGCTTATATTACCCTCCGGACAAAGAAAACGGCTTTTGAAGTATGCACCGGTATGCAGTTTCAGGTGTACCAAAACGACCAACCTTTGGCGCTGTCTGCAGAACCAATCCAACGCGAAAAGTACGTGGCTAGCCGGGTTACCGTGCCCGTAGAGCAAAACCAGGAAACTACTATTTTTAAATTTGCCGCTAACTTATCTTCCGAAAATTACCCAAAAGACAAACTACTGGAGCATTGCCGGGCATTGATTCAAAAAATAACCCGCAAAGGTTATAACCAAATGCTGCAAGAGCAAGCCCAGGCCTGGGCCGCTAAGTGGGAAGAAAGTGATATTGTCATTACCGGCGATGCGGCGGCGCAGCAAGGCATCCGGTTTAATATATTTCAACTAAACCAAACTTATACCGGCGAAGATGCCCGCCTGAACATTGGACCAAAAGGCTTTACCGGCGAAAAATACGGCGGTACCACTTACTGGGACACCGAAGCGTATTGTGTACCTTTTTACCTGGCCACAGCCGATCCGCAGGTTACGCGTAACTTGCTTATTTACCGCTACAAACACCTGCAAAAAGCCATTGAAAATGCCGAAAAGCTAGGCTTTACCAACGGCGCAGCGCTTTATCCTATGGTTACCATCAACGGCGAGGAATGCCACAACGAATGGGAAATTACCTTCGAAGAAATTCACCGGAATGCCGCTATTGCTTTTGCTATTTATAGATACGTACAATATACCCAAGATAGCGCCTATTTAAAGGAGTACGGCCTGGAAGTACTGATTGGCATTGCCCGGTTTTGGGCACAGCGGGTAAACTGGAGCAAAGCCAAACAACAGTACGTGATGTTGGGCGTAACCGGCCCGAATGAGTACGAAAACAACGTAAACAACAACTGGTACACCAACACCATGGCTTTGTGGTGTTTAGAATATGCGTTAGAGGTAATTACGCAGGTAAAAGCTAATTCTCCGGATGATTACGCTGGGCTGGTGCAGCGTACTAACTTTCAGGAAGAACCAGAAACCACAAAATGGCAGCATATTTTAAAAAATATGTATTTGCCCGAGGATAAAGAGCAAGGAATTTTTCTGCAGCAAGACGGTTATTTAGACAAGGAAAATATTCTGGTAAAAGATTTAAAACCCGCCAACCGGCCACTTAATCAGAAATGGAGCTGGGACCGAATTTTGCGGTCGCCGTTTATTAAGCAAGCCGATGTATTGCAAGGCATGTATTTTCTGGAAGACCGGTTTGATTTAGAAACTATTCGCCGGAATTTTGATTTTTACGAGCCCCGCACCGTGCACGAAAGTTCTTTATCGCCCTGCGTGCACGCCATTCTGGCGGCCAAACTCGGCGACGAAGAACGGGCTTACCAGTTTTACCTGCGTACCTCTCGCCTGGACCTGGATGATTACAACAACGACACCGAAGATGGTTGCCATACTACCTCCATGGCGGGCACCTGGATGAGCGTGGTAGAAGGTTTTGGCGGCATGCGGGTCCGAAATAATCAGCTACATTTTAATCCTTTTCTACCGGCCAAGTGGCAATCTTTTTCTTTTAAAATCCGGTTCCGGGGAGCTATACTAAATGTTGAAATCAGCCAGGAAGGGGTTTTATTAACTAATTTTTCCGGTAGAGCTATTGCGCTCCGGGTTTACGATAAATCTTATGACATTCAGGCAAATGCTTCCGTTTTAATAAACCCCAACGAGGCTGCGCCAAATTAAAAAAATTAAAAAATCTAATCAAAAGCCCCGGTACCAGTTATATAAAAGGCATTTTGCTTTTGCTGGCGCGTATTGCTAATGGCACCTGATAAACTATGAATTATAATACCACCGAAGAAACGATCGTTGACAATAAATTTATTATTTACCAGCTTTTGGTGCGCTTGTTCGGCAATACCAAAACCACCAACAAACACTACGGCTCGCGCGATGAAAACGGCGTGGGTAAGTTTAACGACATTACTGACATAGCTTTAAGTGAAATTAAAAAATTAGGTGCTACTCACATCTGGTACACCGGCGTATTGGAGCACGCCACTATGACGGACTACTCCGCCTACGGCATTAAACCCGACGACCCGGATATTGTAAAAGGCATTGCCGGTTCGCCGTATGCCATTAAAGATTATTACGATGTAGCCCCGGACTTAGCCGTGGATGTTGAAAACCGCATGGCCGAGTTCGAAGCCCTGGTTCGTCGCACCCACCAGCACCAGTTAAAAGTGATTATTGATTTTGTGCCCAACCACGTAGCCCGTACTTATAACTCCGATGCAAAACCAACCGGAGTAATGGATTTTGGCGCGCACGATAATACCAACTTGGCTTTTAGCCCCCATAATGATTTTTATTACATACCGCATCAACAGTTTGTGGTGCCAGCAGGCGTTAATGCGGGCGGGCCGGAATATAAAAATCCGTTAAAAGATGGGCATTTCGATGAGTTTCCGGCTAAAGCTACCGGCAACGATGTATTTTCGGCTACGCCCGGCATCCACGATTGGTACGAAACCATTAAATTAAATTACGGAGTAGATTATCTGGATCATCGCAAAACTTACTTCGACCCGGTGCCGCCGGTTTGGCTTAAGATGCGGGATATTCTGGAGTTTTGGGCTCATAAAGAAGTAGATGGTTTCCGTTGCGATATGGCCGAAATGGTGCCGGTGGAGTTCTGGAACTGGGTTATTCCGGCAATAAAGAAAATTAATCCCGATCTTATTTTTATTGCCGAAGCTTATAATCCACAGGAATATCACAGGTATTTTACCACCGGTAAGTTTGATTTTTTGTACGATAAAGTAGGTTTATACGATGGTTTAAAAAGGTTAATCCGGGACGAGTGGAACGGGAACGTGAAAGATATTACGCATGTGTGGAGCCAGGAAAGCCGCGGCTTTTCTTCGCGCATGGTACGTTTTCTGGAAAACCACGATGAAGAACGCATTGCTTCGGCAGGCTTTGCGGGTAATCCTTGGTTGGTGAAACCGGCCATGCTTATCTCGGCTACTTTGTCTTCGGGTCCCGTTATGATCTATTTTGGTCAGGAAGTAGGCGAACCCGGAGCAGGCAACGAAGGGTTTAGCGGCGAAGATAACCGCACCACTATATTCGATTACTGGGGCGTTCCGGAGCACCAAAAATGGATGAACCATGGCCTTTTCGACGGCGGACATCTAAACGAGGAGCAAAGAAATTTACGGGCTTTTTACCAGCAACTTTTAACAGTTACCCGGCAGAACGAAGCAATTCGCGCTGGTCAGTTTTACGAGTTAGCCAATCTGCCTGGTTTCTCGCACAAGCAGTACGCTTATCTGCGGTATACTACTAACCAACGCATTTTAATTGTTGCCAACTTCGACCGCTATCACCCCTTAGCCACTATCCTGCATTTGCCAGCGGAGTTATTTAACGAGTTACAAATTGCAGTGAAGAAGGAAGTAAATTTAAAAAATCTGCTAACGGGTGGATCTATTTTTATAACAGATATTCAAGCCGGCATACCTATCAACATTGCCCCAACCGATGCCTGGATACTGGAATTTTAAAAAACTGGGGTTGGTAGAGTAGTATCCTGAAAGTAAAATTAGGGCCATTGCATCGGAAGATGAAAATTTATCAATATCTTATAGAAAGATTAACCTGGTTCTGACCGAAAGACCTAACTGTCTTAATTTAACCGGTTTAATCTTATCTAAGATGTAGTTTCAATTACTCAAACCAAACAAATGGCATCCCTGTCTCCACCCGCTTCTACTTCCAGAACCGCTTTAGCGAAGCCGCGCTTAAATTTTTGGCAAATATTTAATATGAGTTTTGGCTTCTTAGGAATTCAGTTCGGGTTTGCCCTGCAAAATGGCAATGCTTCCCGCATTCTGCAAACCTTTGGGGCCGATGTAGAGCATTTATCGTTATTCTGGCTGGCGGCTCCCATTACCGGTATGGTGGTGCAGCCCATTGTTGGTCATTACTCCGACCGTACCTGGAACCGTTTGGGGCGCCGGCGGCCGTACTTTTTAACGGGTGCTCTGTTATCAGCCCTGGCATTAATCATTATGCCTAACTCGGCCGTGCTGGCCGCTATGATACCACCCATCATTATTGGTGCCGGTATGCTGATGATTATGGACGCATCTTTTAATGTGGCGATGGAGCCATTCCGGGCGTTAGTAGCTGATAACTTACCGGATGATCAACGAAGTGATGGTTTTTCGGTGCAAACCTTTTTAATTGGAGTAGGGGCGGTATTAGGTTCGTCGTTGCCGTATATTTTAGCCGAATGGTTAGGTATATCCAAAACTGCGTTGCCCGGCCAGGTACCCGATAATGTGGTTTATTCTTTTTATACCGGAGCTATTATTTTAATCGGTTCTATTCTCTGGACGGTAATTTCTACCAAGGAATACGCGCCAGCAGAACACGCGCAATTTCATCCCCACGAGGCTACCGAAGAACCCAAAGGTTTATCCGCTATTTTTACCGATTTTTCAAAAATGCCCGTTACCATGCGGCAGTTAGGTCTGGTGCAATTTTTTAGCTGGTTTGCTTTATTTTCGATGTGGGTTTATGCTACTCCGGCAGTAGCCCAGCACGTTTACCACATTTTACCCAACGATACTGCCTCCACCCAATATGCCGATGCCGGTAATTGGGTAGGCATTTTATTTGGTATTTATAACGGTGTTTCCGCCATTTACGCTTTGTTTCTTCCTACGGTCGTGCGGGCAACCAGTCGCAAAACGGCCCACGCCCTTTCGTTAACTGCCGGCGGATTAGGCTTGTTATCTATCTATTTTATTCAAGATCCTAAGTTACTTATACTCGCCATGGTAGGAGTAGGGCTGGCCTGGGGCAGTATTTTAGCTATGCCTTACGCTATTTTGTCCGGCTCCATCCCGGCTAAAAAGATGGGCGTTTACATGGGGATTTTTAATTTTTTTATCACCTTCCCGCAAATTGTAAACGGCCTTTTCAGTGGCATTATGGTGAAGCAGCTATTCCATGGTCAGGCCATTTATACCATCGTATTGGCGGGTATTTTTATGTTTTGTGCTGCCCTTTCGGTTTTGTACGTGCGCGATAGCAAAGATCCAATGGCAGTATAGTTTAACTAAAGCCTTTTTTAAAAAATTCGATTGCCCGGCGTTCGGAGTAATATTTATTCTGCCGGTAATTCTCGACAAAGCCAACGTGCCCGCCATCTGGAGGTATTTCCAGATAAAAGTACGGGTTTGCCTGTGCCTCTGCTACCGGAAAGCATTCCGGCGATAAAAAAGGATCATTCTTTGCGTTTACGAGCAGCGTTGGTACGCGGATGTTGGCTAAATATTGTTTGGAGCTGCACTTGGTATAATAATCGTGCGCGTCTTTAAACCCATGAATAGGCGCGGTATAACGTTCGTCGAACTCCGGAAACGTACGTAACCGGTGGTAGCCGTCCAGGTTCATGGTAGCTGGCATTAAAGAAGTTTTATCGATTAGTTTTTTGCGTAAGCTTTTTAAAAACCGCTGCATGTAAATCCGGTTTTCAAATTGCGCCATTTTGCGGGAAGCGCTGCTAATATGGCAAGGCACCGAAAATACCGCAGCTTTTTTAATTTGTTCAGGTAGTTGCTCCGGCTGTTGCCCCAGGTAGTTGAGCGTAATGTTGCCACCCATGCTAAAACCAGTCAGGTATATTTCGTGGTATTGATGAAGCGTTAAAACGTGCTTTACTACTAAATCTAAATCATCGGTTGCGCCCATGTGGTACGAACGGAGCAGCTTGTTAGGTTCGCCACTGCAACTTCTAAAATTCCAGGCTAAGGCATCAAAGCCGATCTGGTTCATGGCCTTAACCATACCTTTTATATAGGGCCGGTTGGCATCTCCTTCTAAACCATGCGATAGAATAACTAATGTGTTGGTAGCGGTTTTAATTTTACTCCAATCTAAATCCAGGAAATCGCCATCCGGCGTATCCAGGCGCTGGCGTTGGTAGTGCACTTGGGGTACTTCGCGGAATAAACTGGGAATAATAGTTTGTAAATGGCCGTTAAAAAAATAAAGGGGTGCCCGGTAAGAGCTTTCAATTACTGGCATGAAGATACTATGCTGAGTTTTTTTAATTTTTTGTCCAGAGAACGTTGTTTTGGGCCTTGCTTTCGGGCTACAATTATAACAGGAAACCTTTACGTTCTAAAATTGGTTACATTACATCCCAAATCAAAAGCGGAAAAACAAGGCGGGTGCTATCTGGGTTAACAGATTACTAACTTAAACTTACAAGAAAATTATAAACTAAGTTTGGAATCGTAGTAAAATCATATTAACTTTGCACACTCAATTTGTAAATAGACATAAATATTTAAAAATAATATTAATAAATCATGGCTAACCATAAGTCGGCATTAAAAAGAATTAGAGCAAACGAGACTAAACGTTTATTAAACAGATATCAGGCAAAAACTACCCGTACTTTTATTAAGAAGTTAAAAGGTACCACGGACCAAGCTGAAGCTCAGGAACTGTTTAAAAAAGTTTCTTCTATGCTGGACAAATTAGCTAAGCGTAATATTATTCATAAAAATAAAGCTGCTAATAACAAATCTAAGTTGGCTAAACACATTAATGCCTTAGCTGCTGCTTAATTTATTAGCGATCTTATTAGCTATAATTTTGTAAGCCTTACTTTTAGTAAGGCTTTTTTTTGTGCCTGAATTTTTAAAATATATACCAACACAAAATAAAGCTCACCATTTAACACTAGAGTTATATTGGTTGGATTGCTATTCAATAAACAGAATTTTTAAAAATTTAAATTTTGCCAGCCTACTATGTAACAAACAGCTTCAGCCAAGTGCAAGTATAGATGCTAAACTGTTCTGTTGTTCAGCGAGTTTTTTGTTTTAAATGAAACAACTCTATTAAGCCATCAAAGCTGAAGTCGCAGCTATGCGAACGAGAATCTACTACTATAATTGTAAGTCACGGAAGTAAATCCACGCCATAGTGTACTTTAATGACTTATCGGAAAAAGATCATAAAAAAGAAAGCCCAGACACTCCTGATGTCCGGGCTGGATTATAAAAATTTTAAAAATAGTTAAGCTATACTTAATTTAATGGTGTTAGCGCTACGACGCTCCCGCACCGGGATGCTGGTTACATTGATATAAATATCTCCGCTTTGCAAGTAATTGTTCTGAATTAATGCGGTCCGGAAATCAGTAATTAATTCGTCGGTAGAATTTGGATCGCCTTCGTAGTAGAAACCCCGGATACCCCAAACTAAATTTAATTGATGCAGCAATTGCCGGTTATCCGTAAAAATAAAAATATTGGCTTTAGGGCGGTGCTTGGCAATGTGAAAAGCAGTGTAACCCGAGCGAGTCATGCAAATAATGGCTTTGGCGTTGGTATCGCGGGCCAGGGCGCAAGCGTTAGCTACCACCATTTTGCTGTAAAACGATTGCACATTAGGTGCCAGGTTAATTACCTTGTTAAATACACCGGGCTGCGACTCCACCGAAGATAAGGTGCGGCTCATGCTCCGTACGGTCTCTATGGGGTAAGATCCCGCGGCAGTTTCGGCACTTAACATAACGGCATCAGCACCATCCAGAACGGCATTCGCCACGTCATTGGTTTCGGCGCGGGTTGGCCGGGCATTGGTAATCATGCTTTCCATCATTTGGGTAGCTACAATTACGGGTTTGCCCGCTTTGTTACACTTATCAATCATCATTTTTTGCAGCATCGGTACTTCTTCTGCCGCAATTTCTACACCTAAGTCGCCCCGGGCAACCATAATACCATCGGTTACCGCAATAATTTCATCGATATTCCGGATCGCTTCCGGTTTTTCAATTTTCGCGATGACCATGGTTTTTTTACCGCGCTCCGCAATAATCCGCTTAATTTCGTGAATGTCTTCGGCCCGGCGCACAAAAGATAAAGCTACCCATTCCACATCGTTATCTAAACCAAAATGCAGATCCTCCACGTCTTTTTCCGTAAGGGACGGAGCCGAAACTGCGGTATCCGGCAAATTGATGCCTTTGCGTGGTTTTACAGGTCCGCCGTATTTTACTTCTACATCAACTTCTTTGTCACCATCCGTAGCTAAAACTTTTAACTCGATTTTACCATCGTCAATTAAAATAGCATCGCCGGGCTTCACGTCCTTGGCCAGGTCCAGGTAAATAGTAGAAAGGCGGGTGGCCGTACTTACCGAATGATCGCAAACTAATTTTATTTTATCGCCGGCATGAATGGTTACCATGCCGTTTTCTACATCGCCTAAGCGGATTTTAGGACCTTGCAAGTCCTGCATCAGACAAACATTCGTGCCGAGTTCCTGATTTATCTGACGGACCGTATTTACTACTTGTTGGTGGTCGCTGTGTTTGCCATGCGAAAAATTTAAACGAAACACGTCAACCCCTTCCATAACAAGTGCTTTTAACATGCTGTACTGGTTACTGGCCGGACCAACAGTGGCAATAATTCTGGTCTTATTAAAAGTTATTTCCATATTAGAACATCAGGTTTTCCTTGAACTTAAGAGTATTCGGGTCAAATTTTTTAACGTATTGAACGAGAGGCACAAATTTAAAAAGGGAGTTTAACTCCTGCCGCCATTTATCATTTACCTCGCCGTTTATTTGCAGCAAGTAATCATACTCTTTTATGTCGGGAGCCAAAAAAGGTTTTTTTAAAGTACTTAAATCCGCAGATTTATTGCGTAAAAGCCGGAAAGTGCTGCACTCAGTGCAATGTAGGTAGTTAGAAATTACCAAACGGCCTTTATTTAAAAAATCAAAATAAATGTCTTTTTGCTTAACTAATCTGATTCTTAGATAATTATTGAGCGCCCAGGCTAATTTGTGTTCTCTGCTGGAAGAAACAAGGCCAAACAGCTCAAAATCGTAATCATAATCTAAGTCGAGGCAGATTGTTTTCATGTTTAATTTTGCTGCAAGGTAAACAAATATTTGGGGGGCTAAAATTAAAAACTCAGAATCATAGTTCGCTGTAAAATTGGAAAAACTTTTTTCCACAAGTTATTCAGATATTTTTTTTTGAAATTGTCTATTTAAATCTATTAATTTGCACAGTATTTCAAAAAAAGCTAAGAAAATGTCAGAAATCGCAGAAAAAGTAAAAGCAATAATCATTGATAAATTAGGAGTAGAAGAGTCGGAAGTTACCCCCGAAGCAAGTTTCACCAATGATTTAGGTGCTGACTCTTTAGACACTGTAGAATTAATTATGGAGTTTGAAAAAGAATTTAACGTTTCAATTCCCGACGATCAGGCTGAAAACATTGCTACTGTAGGCCAGGCTATCAGCTACCTGGAAGAGCATGCCAAATAATTCCTTTCTTTTTTATTAAGTACTATTTTTAAAATTATTCTATTTTTACCTCCCTCTACATTCGCTTATGGAGCTTAAGAGAGTTGTAGTAACAGGACTCGGTGCACTCACCCCAATTGGAAATACTGTTTCGGAATATTGGAATGGCTTATCTAATGGCGTGAGTGGCGCTGCGCCTATTACCCGCTTTGATGCCAGCAAGTTTAAAACGCAGTTTGCTTGTGAGGTAAAAGGCTACAATCCAGATGACTACTTCGATCGGAAAGAAGGACGAAAAATGGATATGTTTACCCAGTTTGCCATTATTGCCAGTAACGAGGCAATTGCTGATTCCGGCATTCTGGACAATGTAAACCGCGACCGGGTAGGAGTTATCTGGGGCTCGGGCATTGGTGGTTTAAAAACCTTTCAAGAAGAATCTATTCAGTTTGGTCGTGGCGATGGTACTCCCCGGTACAATCCTTTCTTTATTCCCAAAATGATTGCCGATAGTTCATCGGGCAATATTTCGATAAAGAATGGTTTTCGGGGGCCAAATTTTGTTACTACTTCGGCTTGTGCTTCATCTTCCGATTCTATTGTTACCGCACTAAATTACCTTCGTTTAGGGATGGCGGATGTAATAGTAACCGGTGGTTCCGAAGCGGCCATTACCGAGTCGGGCATTGGCGGTTTTAACGCGTTAAAAGCCATGAGTGAACGGAATGATGATCCTTTAACGGCTTCGCGTCCGTACGACAAAGACCGGGATGGTTTTGTACTGGGCGAAGGTTCTGGAGCTCTAGTGCTGGAAAGTTACGAGCATGCCGTGGCCCGAGGTGCTAAAATATACGCCGAAGTTATTGGAGGTGGTTTATCTTCGGATGCCTACCACATTACTGCTCCCGACCCGAACGGCGAGGGCGTAGTAATAGTAATGCAAAATGCTCTACGCGATGCCAATATTCGCCCGGAAGATGTGGATTACATTAATACTCACGGCACCAGTACGCCGCTCGGCGATGGGGCAGAAGTTACCGCTATCCAAAAAGTATTTGGAGATCATGCGTATCGATTAAATATCAGCTCCACAAAAAGTATGACCGGGCATTTGCTTGGCGGAGCCGGTGGTATTGAGGCAGTAGCTGCTATTCTGGCCATTCAGAACGGTATTGTTCCGCCTACCATCAACCATTTTACCAACGACGAAACCATTGATCCCGGATTAAATTTTACCTTTAATAAAGCACAAACTCGGGCAGTGAACGTAGCCATTAGCAATACTTTTGGTTTTGGTGGGCACAACACGTCGGTTATTTTCCGGAAGGTACAGTAAGTGGTTAGTGCTTGGTTGAATTAGGTGTTACGATTATTCCGCAATATACTTGGTTTTAACAAGGGCCTGGATAAGGCCATTTACAGCGTAACCGGCATTACGCCGGGTAATATGCGCCTGTACCATTTGGCCCTAACGCATACATCTTTTGGCAAACCCCAAGGGAGCGAACGGCACCAAACCAATGAGCGGCTGGAGTTTTTAGGCGATTCTATTCTGGGGGCGGTAATTGCTGATTTTCTTTACAAAAAATTCCCGTATAAAGACGAGGGTTTTCTTACAGAGATCCGTTCGCGCATAGTTAACCGCGAATCTTTAAATCACATTGCCATCCGGATTGGCATTAACACCTTAGTTAAAGTAGATCAGGCCAGCCAGTTAGCGCGGTATAAATCTATTAATGGGAATGCTTTAGAAGCTTTGGTAGGGGCTATTTACCTCGATAAAGGCTACAACGAAACCAAGCGGTTTATCCTGGATAAACTCATTAAGCCGCATTTTGATTTAAATGAATTAGTATCCACTACTAAAAATTTTAAATCTAAACTCATCGAGTGGGCGCAATCGCAGAATAAAGTAGTCCGGTTTGATATTATTAACCAAAAGCAATCTGGTAGTACTACAGAGTTTACCTCCGAGGTAACCATTGATGGGCAACCCATTGCTTCCGGTACGGGCTATTCCAAGAAAAAGGCTGAACAAGCTGCCGCAGAAAAAGGCTTAATTGCGCTACAGGTATCTTGAGCCGTTTCTGGTATTTCTTTTTTAAATTTTTTCAATAATCATTTCTTTAGTTCTGTAGTACAAGCCGGAAGCATGGCGTGATTCACGGGAAGGTTGCGTTCAATTTATTTATCATAAATTTTTAAAATTTAAAAAAATCCTACTTCTTTCATCAGGATAGCCCAATAATGCATTAGCATAAAAGACTTCTTTAAAACTTATCTTAACTTGGCGAGTATATTTTTCGTTGAAAGAACCCATGAAGACAAGTCTTAAAATTGCGGGAGCGGCACTAAACCAAACTCCCCTGGATTGGAAGAATAACTTAACCAATATAAAAAGAGCCATAACCGAGGCGCAAGCGCAGAACGTAGAAATACTATGCTTACCCGAATTAGCCATAACCGGCTACGGTTGCGAAGATATGTTCCTGAGTTCGTGGTTGCCAGAAGTAGCTTTTGAAAAGTTACTGGAAGTAAAGGAATGGTGCGCTAACATTGTAGTATGCGTTGGTTTACCCCTCCGGTTAAATAATCATATTTATAATACCACCTGCGTTATTAAAAACCGGGAAATAGTTGGCTTTACGGCGAAGCAATTTCTGGCCAACGATGGCGTGCATTATGAGCCGCGTTGGTTTACCTCGTGGCCCGCTAACATCATCCATACTTTTGAAAAGAACGGCCAACAGTATGAGGTAGGGGATATTATTTATGAAGAACAAGGAGTTAAGTTTGCTTTTGAAATCTGCGAAGATGCCTGGCGTTCGGACGAAGACCGGCCTGCTGGTCGGCATTTAACCAAGGGGGTACACTTAATTATAAACCCGAGTGCAAGCCATTTTGCCATGAGCAAAACCGATTTGCGTTACAAATTAGTTTTAAATGCCTCCAAAAAGTTTAAATGCGCTTACTTGTACGTAAACTTACTGGGTAACGAAGCCGGCCGCATGATTTACGATGGCGAAATTTTAATTGCCCAAAATGGTAACTTAATAACCCGGAACGTATTACTCAGCTTTAAAAATGTGGATGTAGAGTCGGCGGAGGTAAACTTCGCGCAACCACTACCAACCGCCGAAACCATAACGGAACTCGGACCCATCGACGAAATTAAAGAATTTATTTCGGCTATAACTTTAGCCTTATTCGACTACTTGCGCAAAAGCCGGAGCAAAGGTTTTGTATTATCATTAAGCGGCGGTGCCGATTCCTGCGCCTGTGCCATTGCCGTTGCCGAAATGATTCGTCGGGCGGTTTGTGAAATCGGACTAGACGAATTTGCCGCCAAGCTCAATGTATTTACCGCCGAAGAAATTAGTCACTATAAGACCTTATCCGAATCGGAACAGGTTAAAGCGGTAACTAAGCGATTACTTATTACGGCTTATCAGGCTTCCCGCAACTCTTCCGAAGATACTTTTAATTCGGCTAAAGGATTGGCTGATTCCATTGGGGCAACTTTTTACCATTGGTTTATCGATGATGAAGTGGCCGGATATACCGAGAAAATAGAAAACTCAATTGGCCGCAAACTTACCTGGGAAACCGACGATATTACCCTACAAAATATTCAGGCCCGGGTGCGGGCTCCCGTTATCTGGATGTTGGCAAACATCAATAACTCGCTTTTAATGGCTACTTCTAACCGCAGCGAAGCGGCCGTAGGTTATGCCACCATGGATGGTGACACCGCCGGCAGTATTTCGCCGCTAGCTGGTATTGACAAGGATTTTTTAAGACAATGGCTGGTGTGGGCCGAACGGGAGCTAGGCTACTCGGGTTTGCGGTTTGTAAATGCCTTGCAACCCACCGCTGAGTTACGGCCCGCAGAACAAACCCAAACCGACGAAAAAGATTTGATGCCTTACAAAATATTAAATCAAATAGAGCGGCTCGGTTTTTACGAACGATTGTCGCCCAAACAGGTTTTTGAAAAAATGCGCGGCGTAGAACCAGATGATTTGCTAAAAATGCACATTAAACGGTTTTTTACCCTCTGGACGCGTAATCAATGGAAACGCGAACGCTATGCGCCTTCTTTCCACCTCGATGATTATAACTTAGACCCACGTAGCTGGCTGCGTTTCCCGATATTAAGCGGCAGTTTTCAGGAAGAACTTGATTTTTAATGCAAAACTAGCCTTTTGGTTTATTTAAAAGATAGCGCCAAGATTACCTTAAATTGTGTAATTTTGGCGCTTACTTATTTACTATGATCTCAACCAACGTTTTACTCTGGAACCCTATTGTCTGGAATGTTTCGCCGGAAATATTTGATTTTGGATTTTTTGCTTTGCGCTGGTACGGTTTGTTATTTGCCCTGGGTTTTGTTTTTGGGCAACGTATTTTAACCCGCATTTATAAAGCCGAAGGCCGCACAGAGCAAGACGTTGATGTAATTACTTTATATATGATTGTGGGTACCGTACTGGGTGCCCGTTTGGGCCATTGTTTATTCTACGAGCCCGAAGTTTATTTAAGTGACCCCATCCGGATATTAAAAATTTGGGAAGGCGGCTTGGCCAGTCACGGTGCCACTATTGGTATTTTGCTTTCGCTATTTTTATTCAGCCGCAAATATAAATTTGATTATCTATGGGTTTTGGACCGGATTGTGATTGTGGTGGCTTTGGGCGGAGCGCTTATTCGATTAGGTAATTTATTTAATTCCGAAATTATTGGCAAACCTACCACTTTGCCCTGGGCATTTAAATTCGAAAGAAATCACGAAATTATAAACGGAGTTCAAGCTTCTTTGCAGCCGCGCCATCCTGCTCAGTTATACGAATCCATATCCAGTTTCTTACTTTTCCTTTTCTTGTATTTTCTCTGGAACCGTCGTAAATCACTTACCCCGCGCGGTTTATTATTTGGCTTGTTTGTGGTAATCTTGTTTTCCCTCCGCTTTGTTTACGAGTTTTTGAAAGAAAACCAGGTAGATAAAGAAGACTATTTGCTAAATACCATTGGCATGAACATCGGCCAACTATTAAGTATCCCATTAATCATAATTGGCTTATTTATTTTGGTCCGGGCTATCACAAAACCTACTTACGTCAATCCCTTAACCAATTCGGTAAAGTAAGCATTTTAGTACTGTAAGTTTATTGGGTTCCATGTAGTTATAGCCAGGAGCTATCTCCGAAATAGAACATTTTTAAGCTTGTTATGGTACGATAAATTGCCTTATCTGAAAACCTGCAAAAAGAAAATTTTCCGGCTAAAAAGGTTAAACTTCTGGTAAAGCCACGTTTGTTGCGGTACCAAGCATAGTGCTAGTTTAACTTTTGGAAAATAAGTTGGAGTATAAAGTTATTATGAGATAAATCTACGCAAGGTTGGTTAACGCAATTTTTTAAATTTTTAATATTTTAGGTTAGTTACGGCACCGGGTCGTAGCCGCTGTCACCCCAAGGGTGGCATTTGGCTAATCGCCGGATGGCCAATTTAGTACCGGTAATAGGGCCGTGCTTGTGCAAGGCTTGCGCGGCGTATTCGGAGCAAGTGGGAGTAAACCGGCAACTAGGCGGTTTTAAAGGCGAGAGCACCCGCTGATACACCCAAACTAAACTTAATAAAAAGTATTGTAAGATCTTCATCGTTTACCAATCTAACTCCTTCTTCTACAACCAAAAATCAAGCGGCGGCGTGCCTTTTTAGCTGTTGTAAAACTACTTATTTCTATTTTGATAAGTAAAAAGACACCTGTATTTAGACATTAATTACTGGATTATTATTGGTTTAATATTATGATCATCAGTTTTAAAAATAAGGTGTTCATCCGGTTAAATCAATATTGTCCAGGTACTTCCGGCTTTTTACTTTTTTAAACATTTGATTTTTAAGAATCAAAATAGAAGTTAAACGCCTAACGGCAAATTTCTTCCGTTAGGCATTTAGTTTTAGAAAGCTATCATACTTCAGGTTCGATTTTAAAAGTACAGTATGGTTGTTTTTACCCGATTAACTTTTTGTTTCTTTTTAATTTTTAAATTTTCCGAAACGTTTGCTGCGCATGACCCTTTTCCGATTGGAGCCAGAGCTACCGGTTTATCGGGTGCGGCGGTAACTTTATCGGATGTTTGGGCTATCCGGAACAATGTGGCCGGAATTGCAGCTTTAAAAAAGGCCGAAATTGGAGTGTTTGCCGAAAACCGGTTTAATATTGCGGCTTTTTCTACGGCGGGTTTGCAAGCAGTTTTTCCCACTAAAAAGCTGGGTGTATGGGGCGTAGATGCTTCGCGGTTTGGCGACGAATGGTATAACGAACAACAAATTGGCTTGGGGTTTGGTCACCGGTTGGGTACGGTAAACCTGGGTATAAAGGCAGATATATTGCAAACCCGCGTTGCCGAATTGGGTAGTAAAAAGGTAGTTGTCCTATCTTTTGGCGGCCAATCCGAAGTTATCCCGCACTTAGTTTTTGGCGCGTCTATTTTTAACTTAAATCAAGCGAAACTCTCTGATTTTATGGACGAACGCTTACCTACCGTGATGCGGGCAGGGCTTTCGTACCGGCCCATCAAACAAGTGCTTTTAGTAACCGAAGCCGAAAAGCAACTGGAGTATCCGGCGAATATAAAAGTAGGTTTGGAGTACAAAATTATCGAAAAACTTACCTTGCGCACCGGCTTAGCTACCGCTACCGAGCAGTTTTCCTTTGGTACCGGATTTCAGGCAAAACAGCTGCAGTTCGATTATGGTTTTGGGCAGCAATTAGTATTAGGAAGTATTCACCAGTTAGCGGTTTCTTTTAAATGGAAGTAATAAGCCGCAATAAATGGCTGGTTCGTTGTCTGGTGGTTTTTCTTATTTTTGCTGGTCATTTTTCCTTTGCCCAGGAAATGCCGCGCCCCACCATAAACCTGGAGTTGCTGGCTCAGGAGCTTTTAACCCAGCCCGATAATACCAACCAAGAGTACGAAGATGTGTACGAAAGTTTGATTCAGTATTACCAGCAACCCATTAATTTAAATAAAACAAGCCGGGAAGAGCTGGAGTCTTTGTTTATTCTAACGCCCATGCAGGTGAATGGTTTTTTGGAGTACCGGAAGCAGAATAGCCCAATTTTAACGCTTTATGAACTGCAGGTTATTCCGGGGTTTGATTTGCCAACTATTTATAAATTATTGCCCTTTGTGGTTGTGCCGGAAGGTAACTTGCTCACCCAAATAAAACCTTTATGGTCGCGGATGCGGCAGGAAGAAAATCAATATTTACTGGTTCGGTACGACCGCACTTTACAACAACGCAAAGGCTACACTGTACCCGATACCAGCAGCACCGGAAAAATAGCTTCCCGGTACCAGGGTTCACCTAATAAGTACCTGGTTCGTTACCGTAACAGCCACGCCCGTGATTATAGCGTGGGGTTTACCGCCGAAAAAGATGCGGGCGAGCAATTGATCTGGGACAAGAACACCCGGCGCTACGGCCTGGATTTTTACTCGGCCCACTTGCAATTGTATAATCAAGGAAAATTTAAAACTCTAGCCTTAGGCGATTACCAGGTGCAGTTTGGCCAGGGATTGTTATTGGCCGGCGGGTTTGCTGTGGGCAAAGGAGCCGAAACCATTACTGCCTTACGCCGAAGTAATTTGGGTATCCGGCCTTATACGTCGGTGCTGGAGTCCACTTTTTTCCGGGGTGGCGCTTTCACGTATAAATTAGGTGCCTGGGAAGTAACAACCTTTTACTCGCGTAAAAACCTGGATGGCAATGTGCAAACTGGCAATGATACTATTATAACGCAAACAGAGGAAATCGATGATTCTTTTTCTTCTATCCAGGCCACGGGCTTTCACCGCACCTTAACTGAAATTAACTCTAAACACCGGATAGCCGAACAGGTAATTGGCGGCAACGTAATTTTCCGGGATCAAAAAACGCCTTTGACGATTGGGGTAACTGCCTTGCGCACACAATACAGTGCTGCCCGGCAACCGCTCCAAAGACAATATAATCAGTTCGATTTTACCGGTCAGCAGCTAACCAATGTAGGTACGCATTATTCCTATAATTGGCAAAATTTAAATTTTTTCGGTGAAACTGCCCGGTCCGCATCCGGCGGATGGGGAACTATAAACGGCCTTTTAGCCAGTTTGTCGGCCCAGGTAGAAACATCCATACTGTACCGGAATTATGGCCGCAACTTTCACTCGTTCTATGGCAATGCTTTTGGCGAAAATACCCGCAACAACAACGAGCGGGGTTGGTACTTTGGCTTAAAAGTAAAGCCATTAGCCCAATGGGAACTTACCGCCTACCACGATATTTTTACTTTTCCGTGGTTAAAATACCGGGTAGATGCGCCTTCTTCGGGGCACGAAAGCCTGGTGCGGTTGCAATACAAACCCACGAAAACCGCGGTGCTTTACGCGCAATTCCGCACCGAAAATAAAGGGCGCAATGCGCCGGTTATAACGCAACAAATAGATTTTGTTAGTCCGGCCATCCGGCACAGTTTTTTACTTTACCTGGATTATACGCCCATGCCTAAACTGAACCTGCGCTCGCGGGTACAAAAAAGCACTTTTACGCTGGAAGGAAAAGCCACGCAAGGTTATTTTATGGCTCAGGACCTCAACCTGGATTTAAGAAAGTGGCAATTTAGTACCCGGTACGGGTTATTCGATACCGACGACTATGATAACCGGCAATACAGCATAGAACGCGATGTACTTTATGCCTTTTCGGTACCGGCGCTAAGCGGCATCGGTACGCATTACTACTTTTTAACGCAGTTTAAGGCGGGCGCGCACTTGGATTTTTGGGTGAAATACGCAGCCACCCAGTACCGCCGGCAAAAAACTATTGGCTCCGGGTTAGAAGAAATCCAGGGCAACCAACGGGAAGATGTTCGGTTGCAGATGCGCTATTCTTTTAATTAATAAACCAAAGTTTAGTAGCCGCTTTCATTTTGTTCATGGGCAAAAGTATTACCGGGGTAATATAGTAAATCCAAAAACGAAATTTTTTAAAAATTTTAATTTCAACCGGCAACAAACATGTGCGCGGCATCGGTATGTTTGCATTTTAAAGCAATATCCATGGCGGTTTCGCCGGCTTGCGTGGTGGCGTTTATATCAGCCTGGTGTTCCAAAAGTAGTTTAATCATTTCGGCATCGCCGTGTTGGGCCGCCGTATGCAAAGGCGTAAAACCGTGTTGTTGCGTAGCGTTTACATCGGCGCCATGCTCTAATAATAAAGTAACAATTTCCGGGTTCCGCGAAGCCACCGCCGAATGCAAAGCTGGCACCTGCCAGTCATTCTGAGAAGGTTGATTTACATCGGCGCCTTGGTCCAGTAATAACTTAACGGTATCTGTGTGGCCGAAAAAGCTGGCTAAACCAAGCAGGCTATAACCATCCGGGGAAAATTGATTTAACAAATCAGGCTGCTCCGTAAGTAGTTCCTGCACCCGTTCGTTCAAACCTAAAGCCGCGGCTTCAAATACATCAAGCTCATAATCAGCGCTATTCAACATCGCTTCTATCAACCGCGGATTACGTTGGTAAGCGGCTAATAATACGACCGAAATCTGATTTTCGGTTTTTGCGTGAATTAAATTGGGATCAGCGGATAATAAAGATTTAACCTGCGCCACATTACCCGCTTTTACGGCTTCCAGCATTTCAGTTTCGTTAGACATAGCTTAGCTTTTCGTTGCAATACTAATATACCGATTTCAACCAAAATGGGTTATCTATTCTGATTGATGCAGGTACTGGCAAGTGTTGTGGTTAGGAGCGATACACAAATGAAAATTTTTAAAAATTTGCTTCGTGCATAAAGCATGCAAGGTCGTCAGCTATGATTTTGCTTTTATATAATTTGAGATCGATTATTTCTCTATTTTAGATAATTCCAGATGATAGCTATTGCAATTATTATGAGTACAATTAAACAACCAATACTTCTTTTCTCATCAAGTTTATTAGATTCTTTTTTATATTCTATTGCTTTATCTACTGGAAGAAAGAAGCCGCGCCAAGCATAATCAGGGGTGTTCAAAATCCAAACTTCTTTACAAGTCCTGCATTCAAAATACAGATTTGAGTCAAATGCAGATAAATAATCGGTCTTGTGCATGTCAAGAACTGATATTTTGCCTTCGGTACATTTTTCTTGAAGTATATTTTCAAAGTCCTCAAAGTTTTGTTGGGTCGGAAACTTGTAAATCAATTCTTGAAAACAATCTTCGCACATCACTTGATTATTCTGTTTATAATTAACGTACAATTACTAAAAACAAAAAGCCCTAGCCAATTAATGACCAGGGCTTTTTGTTTGATTATCAACGTTTATCTGAATAGACTTAATTAAGCCGTTTTCATGCGGCGCTCTTTAATTCTGGAAGCTTTACCAGATAAGCCACGCAGGTAATACAAACGAGCTCTTCTTACTTTACCCCGACGAATAACCTCAATTTTTTCGATGTTAGGCGATAAAAGAGGGAAAATACGCTCTAAGCCAATTTGGTTAGATACTTTACGAACGGTGAAAGTTTCGCCATTGCTGTTCGGGTTTTTACGCTGAATAACAACTCCCTGAAATTGCTGAATACGCTCTTTGTTACCTTCGCGTATTTTTACGTGAATGTTTACGGTATCACCAGCCGCGAAATCAGGAATACTCGCGCGTTTTTCATTGTATTCTTGTTGAATGAGATCTAATAATTGGCTCATGGCTCTTATAATGGATTATAACGTATCTTCGAAATTCGGACTGCAAAGATATAAAATATTTTACATTAATGCACAAATACTGCAAAATTTTAATATGCTACTTAACTGCCGAATATTCTCTGATTGTTGAATTTGAAATTTTAAAAATTTAAAAATATGTTTTCCTGGAATTATTTAAGTAAATCCGGGCGGCGTTGTTCGGTGCGGGCAATCGCCTGCTCAAAACGCCATTGTTCAATTTTGGGCGTATCACCCGAAAGCAACACTGCAGGCACCGTCCAGCCATTGTAATCTGCCGGTCGGGTATACACGGGTGGGGCCAGTAAACCATCCTGAAAAGAATCGGTTAAGGCTGAAGATTCGTCGTTTAAAACGCCAGGCAAAATCCGGATAATGGCATCTGTTAAAACAGCCGCGCCTAATTCACCACCGGATAAAACATAATCGCCAATGCTGACTTCGTGCGTGATAAAATGCTCCCGAACCCGCTCATCTACGCCTTTGTAATGGCCGCACAGGATAATAATGTTCTGCAACAGCGAAAACCGGTTTACCGCATTTTGGGTTAAAGTTTCTCCATCAGGCGTCATGTATATCACGGCATCATAGGAGCGTTGTTCTTGCAGTGCAGCCAGGCATTTGGCAATGGGTTCAATCATCATAACCATTCCGGCACCGCCCCCAAAAGCATAATCATCTATCTGGCCGTATTTGTTAATGGCAAATTGGCGCAAATCATGCACGTGAATTTCTACGATGCCTTTTTGTTGCGCTCGTTTTAAGATAGAGTGGCTAAATGGGCTTTCGAGTAAATCGGGTTGGCAACTGATAATATCAATTCGCATCATCGTTGCGTTCCTCCTCGTTGGGGCTGCCGGGTTGCATGTAAATATCTACCAAGCCTTCGGGCAGGTTTACGTATAAGGTTTGGGTGGCTTTATCGGCGCGCAGAATAATTTCATCCTGTACGGGAATTAACACTTCCACTCCCTGGTAATCCATCGCCATTAAATCTTGGTGGGGCAGTTCAAACAGTTCCCGTAGGGTACCCAGCTTTCCTAAAGTTTCATCCACGATGGTATAACCAATTAAATCGTGGTAATAAAACTGGTCGTCGTCCAGCTCCGGTAACTCCGTTAAAGGAAGGTACAAGGAAATGCCTTTTAACTTTTCGGCTTGTTCGATGGTATCGGTGTCTTCGAATTTTATCAGAAACCGGCCTTTCGCTTGCGGGTCAATGGCGTCAATAAAAAAAGGAACCAGTTTTCCGCTGATAAGCAGAAAAACTGATTCCAAATCTTTGTAATCTTCCGGGTAATCTACATCAAAAAAAGCGATTACCTGGCCCTTGATACCATGCGTCCGGACGATGTAACCTAACTGGAAACAGGCATCAATATTCATGGTAAGTAAAAGAATTAAGCTTGTTCTTCGGTTGCTGGCGCATCGGCGGCATCTTCAGCCGGAGCGGCTGGTTCTGCAGCTTTGGCAGCATCAGCAGCCCGCTTACGAAGCGCTTCGGCCCGAGCCTCGTTAATTTTGCGCTCGTTTTCTAAAGTAGCTTTCGCAGCATCGGATTTTTTCTGGCTCAAAGTGTCGCGTTTGCTCTGGATCTTCGCTTCTTTCTCGTCTTTCCAGGTCTGGAATTTAGAGTCGGCTTGTTCTTGCGTTAAAGCACCTTTAGCTACCCCAATTTGCAAATGCTTACGGAACAACACTCCGGTATACGATAACATTGCTTTTACCGTATCAGTTGGTTGCGCCCCGTTCATTACCCAAGTAAAGGCTTTATCCTGGTCGAAATTAATCGAAGCCGGATTGGTGTTGGGGTTGTAAGTACCTAACTTTTCAATAAATCTACCATCCCGTGGTGATTTGGAGTCAGCAACCACGATATCGTACATGGCAGCTTTTTTACGGCCTCTCCGGGCCAGTCTGATTTTAACAGGCATATGATAATTAACGTTTTGTTAAGCGACGGAACCCGTCCGTCTTTTTGAGGGTGCAAATATAAACATTAATTCTAAAATTTTAAAATATTTTAAATTAATGCGTTACTTATTACTTTGTTCTATCCGCTACCACAGGTTTTAATGGAGTAAAATTTAAAAAATCAGGGTATTCGAAGCAAGCGCAACTGAACAGAATCCTGTACAGCTTGGCATTGAACTTCCAATGCTTGTTGGTACGAAAAACCGGCAAATTCACTTTGATCGAGATATAAATACGGCGCCATTAAACTAGGCTCGGACCAAGCGGCGAGCGGTACTAATTTTTCTAAATTTTTAAATTTTAAAATATTAGCGGCCAAGTAATAATCATCGAGCAGCACATACTGGTAACCATGTTTTTCTAAGAATTTTAATTCTTCTTCGTTAAAAACCGGCGTAACGGCAATGTTTGCTTTTTGGGCAAAAGGCATAATTCCTAAACCAACCGTAGTAGCCACTTTATTTATTTTATTAGCTTTTAATTCAGAAATTACCCGGGGGTAATTGGTGGGAGCATACCTGTAAAATTCTTTTTGCACTATTTGGATTTGGTAAACAATGCTGATACAAACTAATCCAACTACCAACGCTCGGTTTTTAATTAATTTTAAGCCGCAAATAAAAGCAATGGCATACAGTAAACTGTAAATCAAAAATAAGCCCCTAGGCGCTTTTTGCAGCAAATGCATGCCGGTTAAAAGCGGATATACTATAAAAAATATAAAGCCGTAGCAGTTTACCGGCGCTCGGCGAACCTGCCCAAAAATCTGCCGCCAATAAATTACAGGAAAGAAAAGGATGCCCATAAAAAGCAAGGGCGATTCGAAACGCAGAAAATAATGCAGGTAAAACGTGAAATCAAGGTGGAAGAAACCAATTCGGGCGCCCGGGTTCGGAACCTGATAATTATGAATTAAGATGTAGTAAACCGCCGGAAGACGGTAAAAAGGTAACCCTACCAGCCAAGCCACTACGCCGTAAATAATAAAAGGTACCAGCAAAATAGCGGCAGCGTAAAGCAGGTGTTTTTTTTTAATGGCTTTATCTTGATAAACAAACTCCAGAAGAATGGCTACCGGAAAAAGCAAAAGTAACTTGTAATTAAGTGTAAGGCCCAAAGCCAACAATCCAACCACTTGCAGAAATGTCCGGCTACTGTGTTCCGTAAACCGTTGGTAATACAAGGGGAGTAGCAACGCAAACAACAATAAACTAGGCGCCTCAATGGTAAAATAACGCCCGTTAGCGGTGAGGTAGCCGGAGAATCCGGTAAATAAAAGTAGAACAAAAGTCTGGAATGCGGTAAGTTTAAAAACCTGCGCTACAAACCGGCCTATTAACAGAATGGCTAAAACATTAATGATACAGTTAAGGGCGATAAAAGCATGAAAATCCGGCAGGAATGGTGTGAAAACCGCATAAAACAAGAAAAAAGTGGGGCTAGCGTGTTGAAATAAATGCTCGAAATTGCCGGACCCAATTTCCTGCACAATTTGCCAGTTTTTGGCAGAATCGTAATCTAAAAAACCAGATTGACAGAGCCGGTGCGTTTGAACCAGAAAGATAAGAATACCGGCTAACAGGTAACTAACCAGAAAACGCGATTTTGTTTGAAGCACCCTGTATTATTTAGTTTGGAACGGTAGAGGTATAACTTTATCCGCAGTACGAAGCTCTAAAAGTAAAAAAGTCTCCTTATATCTAAATAAGGAGACTTTTTTAAAATTTTAAAATTTACTTATGTGATTAAGCCCGTACTTTTTTTAGGCGTATGATACGTAGTTTATCCAAGGCCCAGATTACCGGATAAGTAGGGTCAACTTCCCACCATTTTACTCCGAAATTTACCCGGTTTGGTAATTTATGATGGTTATTTTGAAATAACTCGCCACCGGTTAAGAAATCAAAAAACAAAGAGTTCCGTGATTTATCGTTATTATCGAAATTTTGATAACCGTATTTATGGCCGCTCCAGTTTACAATAGCGCCGTGAATAGGGCCCATTAAAAAGTGAATCGGTAAAAGTAAATACATCCACCACTGCGTAGCAAAGGCAATATAAAATAAAACGTAAAATGTTCCCCAGGCAATCCGCGAGAAATATGTATCGCCAAAGTTTTCTACCGCATTCCACAGCGGGTAGTTACCTTCAAAACGGGCTTCGGCTTCTACCCGGTTATGCAGCACATTGTTGTAGATGTTTTTGGTTTTCCACATCATGGTAAAGGCATTATTAGAAAAATGCGGCGAATGTGGATCTTTATCGGTATCGGAAAAAGCGTGGTGCATGCGGTGCAGAATGGCATAAGCCCGCGGTGATAAAAACGAAGAACCCTGAGCAATATAAGTTAATAAGAAAAAGAATTTTTCCCAGAAAGGATTCATCGTAAACATTTTGTGCGCCGCGTACCGGTGCAGGTAAAATGTTTGTACAAATAAAGATAAATACCAGTGGACTACGAAGAATATAAGAATGGGCATCTTGGTTAAAATGATTGTGGAAGGTTAAAACTACTTTTAATTGGAGTTTAAGTTAAAACAGTATTTGTTCTTTTAAGTTCACAAAGCTACAACACCCAGCATAAACTTTTAAAATTCTGGTAAAAAAAATCAGCTAATATGATTAAAATCATTATTGCGAAACCAGCAGATTTATTTTTTGTTGAAACAAATTCCAGGGAAAAGTAGATGGAGGTAAAGCCGATACAACCACCTTTTCCTGCCGTACGGGATGCACAAAGTTTAAACGGAAAGCGTGCAAACAAATGCTTTTATCCGGTAAAAGTTGGGGAGCACCGTACTTTACATCGCCCACAATCGGACTTTTTTGAGTGGCCAGTTGCACCCGTATTTGGTGAGGACGGCCAGTGACCGGTTTAACCTGAACTAAAGAAAATTCCTGTTCCTGGCTCATGAACTGGTAACTTAATTCGGCGCGTAAACTTTTAGGTACTTCTTTGGAGAAGGCTTGGGTAACGTTACGCTTTTCGTCTTTTACGAGCCAATGTATCAGATGGGCTTCTTTAGAAATTGGCGGTTTACTGGTAACTGCCAGGTACGTTTTATGAATGGTATTGCTGCGAAATTGTTCGTTCATGCGCGACAGGGCTTTGGAGGTTTTAGCCAGCAAAACAATGCCGCTCACAGGTCGGTCGAGGCGGTGCACCACGCCGGTAAACACGTTGCCCGGTTTCTGGTATTTTTCTTTCAGGTAGTTTTTTACTAATTCTGATAAGGGCACATCCCCGGTTTCGTCACCTTGCACCAAAACACCCGCCGGCTTATTTATTACTATTATGTGATTATCTTCGTAAACAACCAACCGCCCAATATCCAGCATTTTTTAAAAATTTAGCATTTTGGGTTATTTATTCTCCTGTTTTTAGGAAAGCAACAGCTTCAATACAAATCTTTATAAAAGAAGGATTTATATTAAAGCTGTTTAACATTTTTAGATTAATAATGAGTTGTATCCAGAAAAAGCTCATACAAATAATTTTTTGTTGAGCTATTCGGTTTTGGTGGTGAGGACACCCCCAAAGGCGACATTTGCCCACATTACTAATAATTCCTCGGCACTATTTAGAAATAAATGCCACAATTTTAAACCTGTAATCTGCAACCTATAACCTGCAACTAATAAGCTTCTTCAGCACTCGGAAAGTCGCGCGATTTTACGTCGGCAATATAGTTGCTTACTGCGTTGGTCATTACTTCGTGTAAATCAGCGTACCGGCGCAGGAACCGGGGTTTAAATTCTTTAGTAATGCCCAGCAAATCATGCGACACCAAAACCTGCCCATCAACGGCTGGTCCGGCGCCAATGCCAATTACCGGAATGCGTAACCCTTCGGCTACCCGGCGCGCCAATTCTGAAGGTATTTTTTCGAGTACCAGGGCAAAACAGCCGAGTTCTTCCAGCAATAAGGCGTCTTCCAGGAGTTTTTTAGCTTCTTGTTCTTCCCGGGCCCGTACGGTGTAGGTGCCGAATTTATAAATTGATTGCGGCGTTAAACCCAAATGACCCATAACGGGCACCCCGGCGCTTAAAATCCGGATAACGGAATCTTTAATTTCGCTGCCACCTTCCAGTTTAATTGCGTGAGCGCCCGATTCTTTCATAATCCGGATGGCCGAGCGCAAGGCTTCGGAAGAATTACCCTGGTAAGAGCCAAAAGGTAAGTCTACCACAACCAGAGCACGTTTTACTCCGCGCACCACCGACGAAGCATGGTAAATCATTTGATCCAGAGTAATCGGAAGGGTAGTGGTATGCCCGGCCATTACATTCGAAGCAGAGTCTCCGACCAATAACACATCAACCCCCGCACCATCCAGGATAGTTGCCATGGAAAAATCGTAAGCCGTGAGCATCGATATTTTCTCTCCGCGCTCCTTCATGGCCTGTAACTGGTGAGTCGTAATAAGTTTTATATCTTTTCGGTGTACTGACATGCGAGGGTAACAATTAATTAAAAATCAAAAAATTATGAATTAGAAATTATATCAAATTAGGTTCTGATGTTTCTCAACCAGAAAATAAAACTTGGTTTAAGATTTAGTTTTATTAACTAAAAACAGGCTGTTCTAATCATACAACATATGCGTAGCTAGTAACTAGGTAATACTGTTTTTCTACCAAAGTGGTAATATTTAGAATAAAAAACGCTTCTAATACCGGAGTAAAAGAAGCGTAATATTAAGCGTTAATTTCTAATTTTTAATTTCTAATTTTTAATTTCTAATTCATAATTTCTAAACTACTAGCGCCAGTAAATTCCCCGGTTGCGGGTAAGTTTTAAATCGCGCAGGATAGAAGAACGGGCATTTATGTTAATCGAATAAGATTGGTACTGCCCAAAAGGAACCCACGAAATGCTCATTTCCCAGCAATGTAAGTCGCGGTAAATGTTAATGCTGGTGTAGGTCATTTGCTTAAACTGGAAATCGTAACCGGTACTATAAGTTACTTTCCATTTATCAGTTAAATTTACCGAACCATCTACGCCCAACGATTTAGAAATTTGGTCTTTAGCGCTCAAACGGGTGCTTTTAAAATAAGAAGCAGTAAAGTTAAAACTCAAAGTCCACGGAATTTTAAAATCTACGTATTCGGCAATTAAATTAGGGTTGGTTTCCAGCGATGGCCGGTTAGCGCTGGGTGGCTGATTCTGGTTTTGTGCTCCTTTTTTAAGCGCTTCGGGGTTTAACTCCATCGACATGTTTAAATTGGCATTTACCAGGCGGGCTAACTGGCCACTACTTAAGGTATATTCATTTAAACGACGACCGTTGCTGTTCACTTTATAAGGGTCGAAAACGGCATTGGAGAATAAATTTAATTTTTTAAATAATAAGGTCCGGAACTGCACATTAAAATTTTGCAACTGAAAAGAATCGGCAGCAAAATTGTAGCCCGATGTTATACCTAAGTTATCAATTAAGCTTACTTTCTCGAAGGTACTGGCTGTATCGGACTTTGATTTTACCTTCATCTCCACGTTGTTGGTTAAGCTGAAATTCATATTGCTTTGCTCCATTGACGTGGGTACTCCGTACAAGTTACGGTAAATAGGTAAGTATTGAATGGGTATATTATTTTCGATGTCGGGTCGGCCCACCTGGATACGGCGGGTGTATTTGTTTGAGAAATCAGGGTTGTATGAGTAGCTAATATTGGGCGTCATTAAGTGACGGATAGCCTCAATTTTTTTGCCTTTAATAATATAGGTACCATACACCCGGGTGCTTAAACTGGCCGAAGCGGCGTAAGAATAAGCCCGGTAAAAGCCTTTGGTCGTGTCAATTTGAATGGCATTTAAGTTGTTGATGTAGTTGTAATCGAATTTTTTAAAAAACCAGGTTTCGTTGTAGCTTAAGCCCGGCGATAGTTGAAAATACTTAAACAACCGCAAACTGTTCATGGTAATGGGCAAGGTATGCTGAATACCGTAATCGGCGTTGGCTAAGATTCTTTGAAAATTTTTACCGTTTAATTTTAAAATGGTATCGTTCGCACTGCCACCCACTAAATTAGAAACCCCGCTTAAGGATGTACCATTAATTTGAGTAGAAACTAAATTGCTAGCCCGTACACTATAACTCAAAGCAATATCTTCGAACCAGTTGCCGGTGCTTTTTTTCTGAAACCACTTAAACGGAGTTTGGCGGTTTACGGCAAAGGTAGCTTCGGGTAAGGTAAAGTTATGGACGCCAGTAGTGGTGTTCATATTATGCAAAGCCGATGCCGTTAAGGTAAAAGGCGAGGTTGGCTTCGCAAACTGGTACTGCACGCTGGAGTTAAACGTGTTATTTAAAGCACTTCGGGGATCCTGAAAGTTATTTTGGCGATTATAAAACTGCGTACCCGCGTTTACACTAGCCGACCATTTACCACCTGGCCTTAAGTTAGTGGGCGTGTGGCTGGCGCTAATCCAGAAAGACTTAGGCTCAATCCGGCGAAAGTTGCCCGGACCAATGCTGGCTTCACTTACCGATGTAACCGGACTTTTGTTGGAGCTAAAACTCATGCTGATATTACCGCGGTAACGGTAACGTTTGATGTACATCGATTGCAACTGAACGCCGTAACTACCCAACGAGAAAATATCGCCGGTTAATCGCATATCGATATTTTCGTTTAATACAAAATAATATCCGCCGTTCCGTAAGTAAAAACCCCGCTGCCTCGATTCCCCGAAAGTAGGTATAATCAATCCGGAGCTGCGCTTTTTGGGCGTAGGAAAGTAACCAAACAAAAAGCCCAAGGGCGTAGGAATATCGCCAAATACCAGATTAAAAGGGCCGGTAAAAATCTTTTTACCCGGTATGGCCTTCATCTTACTAGAATTTATGTAAAAATGCGGATGCGGTAGATCGCAGGTGGTATATTTTGAATGAATGCCGTACATGGCATCGCCTTCGGTTTTTTTAACAACTTCGGCGTGCAGAAAACCTTCGCCCTGCTTGGTTACTACCTCCCGGATCTTGCCTTTTTTGGTTTTAAAATTATAGCTAATCTGCTCGGCTTCATACGATTGCTGGTCGTCTTTAAACAAGGGTGTACCAATGGCTTTGCCTGTAGAATCTTTGGCTCCAATGGCATTTACCAGGTTGGTTTTATAATCCAGTTGGGTGGTATGCGCCTTCAACGACATAGTACCATATTCAATACTGGCATCGTTGTACATATTAACCAAGCGGTTTTGTACGTTTAAAACAATAGAATCTTTAGCGGTATACTTAATTGTGGTAGTAATATCACCTTGGATCGAATCTTGTTTTACCGTAACCGTATCTACGGTTATTTCCGGGGTTTGGGACGTAGTTGTCCGGTTAGGCGTTTGCTGCGCCCAGGCACTTATCAATCCCGATAAAGCAAAAACCAGAGTGAAGTATATCCTCAAAATGTGTGGTAAACGGTTCAGAATTAATTAGCTTTTTATATATTTTTGCAAAGGTAAGATCATTAGTTTTAATGTAACGAAAGTCGTGAGAAATATTGTTTTATTTTTATTGCCGGCCCTGATTTTTGTTTTTTCTGGATTTAGTACGAACCTTAAACGTCGCGATAACCGCTTGCGCACTGTGGTAATTGACGCAGGCCACGGCGCCCACGATAACGGTTGCAGTGGTAAATTTTCGAAAGAAAAAGATGTTGCCCTAAAAGTAGCCTTGCAGTTAGGCAACCTGATCGAAGAAAACCTACCGGAAGTAAAGGTTATTTATACGCGCAAAAGCAACGTATTCGTAGAGCTAATCGACCGGGCAGGTATTGCCAATAAAAATAACGCCGATTTATTTATCTCCATTCATTGTAATTCCGGGCCAAGCTCTGCTTTCGGCACCGAAACCTTTACCATGGGGCTGCATACGTCCGAAGGGAATTTAAAAGTAGCCAAACGCGAAAACTCCGTTATTTTAAAAGAAGAAGGGTATAAAGAAAACTACGACGGCTTTGACCCTAATTCGCCGCAAAGCCACATTTTGTTATCGCTGCGGCAAAGCGCTTACATGGATAACAGCCTGCGTTTTGCCCAAAAAGTAGAGCACCAGTTTGAAAATAAGGTAAACCGCAAAAGCCGCGGCGTAAAGCAAGCGGGCTTAATTGTGCTCTGGAAATCGGCGATGCCCAGCGTTTTAATCGAGACCGGATTTTTAACAAATCCCGAAGAAGAAAAATTTCTCAACGATAAAACCGGACAATCGTATATTGCATCAGGCATATACCGGGCTTTTAAAGAGTACAAGCAAGAACTCGAAGCCTCAAACTAACTCAACCTAAACTTAACTGCGTGAAATTTGCAAAAGAAATAAAAGTAGCATTACTGGGTATCGTAGCCATTGTAATGCTTTATTTTGGTTACACCTTCCTTCGCGGATCCGATTTTTTCTCGTCCAACACCACTTATTACGTCGAGTACGATAGCGTAGACGGCTTAAACATATCAGCTCCCATTGTTTTAAACGGGGTAAAAATAGGTACCGTAGCCGACATGTATATTCTGAAAGATAAGAATAACAAAATACGGGTAACCTTGGCGGTAGATGATGATATAACCGTGGGGGATTCTACGATAGCCAGTTTATCGAACAGCGATTTGCTGGGCGGCAAGGCTATTACCTTGTTTCTGCGGCCTAATTCTAAAAAGTACAATGGCGGCGAAACTTTGAAACCATTCGTAGAGAAGAGCATTACCGATATGCTGACGGCCAAAGCTATGCCGGTATTGGGTACCGTGGATTCTACTTTGGTTAAATTAAATTCGTTCTTTAACGAAGATGCCAAGCGGAGTATACAAGCTACAATTTTAAATACCCAGGCCACTACCGAAGCGGTAAAAAACTTAATGCTCGCCAACCAGCGCAACATTAACCAGATTACCTCGAACATGGCCGATTTAACCAGTTCTTTAAAAACTACCGAGCAAAAGTTTAGCCGGTTGGCCAGCAACTTAAGCCAGATTACCGATACTTTAAAAAATACGCCGATTAACAGCACGGTACGGCAGTTAAATGCCACGGTAGCCGAAGCCCAAACCATGATCCAGAAGTTTAACCAGGATAGCGGCACGTTGGGCAAAATTATGAACGACGATTCGTTGTACCGCAACATGAACGCTTCTACTGAAAGCCTCAACGCTTTGCTGCAAGATTTAAAAGCGAATCCTAAACGGTATGTGCATTTTTCTTTAATTGGGGGCGGCACCAAAGTAAAACAAGCCGATAATGTAAAATCAGCGGATAAAGTGCGCAACGCAAATACCGTAGAAAATACCGGGGTGGTAGGCGAAGTGCGAAATAAATAAGGAATAACGCAGCAAAGCTTAAAGCAAAAATTTAAAAATTTTATTCGCTCTTATTCTTAAATTAAGCAGCTAAATTTTTTAAAATCCGCTTTCCAGCGGATTTTTTACGTTTTAACCCTTTGCTATGGATCAAAATATCGATTTTTTTAAAAATGAAGATGTTTTAAAGCAGCAGGTTTATCAACTAAAAAACCGGTTGGCAAAAGTATACCTGGGCGGCGGGGAAAAACGGCTGCAGGCGCAGCGCGAAAAAGGGAAATTAACCGCCCGCGAACGCATCGCCTACTTATTAGATAGCTCCACGGAATACCTGGAAATTGGCGCTTTTGCCGGCGAAAACATGTACCCGGAGCACGGCGGTTGCCCCAGCGGAGGCGTAGTTGTAGTAATTGGGTACGTAAAAGGCCGGCAATGCGTAGTAGTGGCCAACGACGCCAGTGTTAAAGCCGGTGCCTGGTTTCCGATTACGGCCAAGAAAAACTTACGCGCCCAGGAAATAGCCCTGGAAAACAAATTGCCCATTATTTATTTGGTAGATAGCGCCGGCGTTTACCTGCCCTTGCAAGACGAGATATTTCCGGATAAAGAACATTTCGGCCGTATTTTCCGAAACAACGCGGTTATGTCGGCCAGCGGCATTATTCAGATTTCGGCCATTATGGGGAGCTGCGTGGCGGGAGGCGCTTATTTACCCATTATGTCGGACGAGGCCATAATTGTGGAGCAAACCGGGTCTATTTTTCTGGCGGGTTCTTATTTGGTTAAAGCGGCCATTGGCGAAACGGTAGATAACGAAACTTTGGGCGGCGCTACCACCCACTCCGAAATCTCTGGGGTAACGGATTATAAGTTTAAAACTGATCAGGAATGCCTGGACGCTATTCGCAATATTTTTGATAAAATAGGGGAGCCCCCAAAAGCCGGCTTTAATCGGGTTGCACCCTTGCCACCCAAATTAAATCCTGCGGAAATATACGGCTATTTGCCCGCCGACCGGGTAAAACCTTACGACATGATGGAGCTGATTTATCGCCTGGTAGATAATTCGGAATTTGAACCTTACAAAGAGCTTTACGGGCAAACTTTAATCTGCGGGTTGGCCCGGATTGATGGTTGGGCCGTTGGCATTGTTGCGAACCAACGCAAAATAGTAAAAACTAAAAAAGGCGAATTGCAAATGGGTGGCGTTATTTACTCCGATTCGGCGGATAAAGCAGCACGGTTTATTATGAACTGTAACCAGAAGAAAATTCCTTTGGTGTTTTTGCAGGATGTTTCCGGGTTTATGGTAGGCAGCAAAGCCGAACACGGCGGTATTATTAAAGACGGGGCTAAAATGGTAAATGCCATGGCTAACTCCGTGGTGCCAAAGCTTACCATTATCATTGGCAATTCGTACGGGGCCGGCAATTACGCCATGTGCGGCAAGGCCTACGATCCCAGATTAATATTCGCTTGGCCTACCGCGCAAATGGCCGTGATGAGTGGTGCCGCTGCGGCAAACACGCTATTGCAAATACAAGTTGCTTCTTTAAAAAGTAAAGGCGAAACCATTACCCCCGAAGCCGAAAAAGAACTTTTAGAAAAAATTACTTCCACGTACAACGAGCAACTGTCGCCGTATTATGCCGCAGCCCGCTTGTGGGTAGATGGCATAATTGATCCCCTGGAAACGCGCCAGGTAATATCCATGGGCATTGCCGCCGCCAATCAAGCTCCGCTAGAAAAAGCGTTTAATGTGGGCGTAATTCAAACCTGAGAAATAAATTAGAAATTAAATTTTAAAAATTAGAAATTTGCGCCTGTTCCCTAAACATAAATCAACCAGAATTCTTTTAAGTAAAGCCGCAAAAGGAAACGCGGTGCATTGATAAATTTGTTAGTACAGTCAGAAATAAGAAACTTTGGATTTATTTCTGATTTCTAATTTTAATTCATAATTAATTTGTAAGAGTGACAAATCAAGAAATAAAAGCTTTAATATCTTTATTAGACGACGAAGACCAGGAAATTGCGGTGCACGTTGAAGATAAATTGGTGTCGTTGGGTGAGCCGGTAATTCCTTTTTTAGAAGAACACTGGGAAGAAAGCATTAACCCCGATGTACAGAAAAAAATTGAAGATTTAATACATAAGCTGCAATACGAGTCGTTGACCAACCGGCTGGCTAATTGGCGGAAAAGCGGCGCCGAAAACTTAATCGAAGGCATGTGGCTGGTAAATACCTACCAATACCCCGACGCCGACTTGGCAATAATCAACAAAACGCTGGACCAAATTTACTACGAAGCCTGGTTACATATAAAACCAGATATGCACCCCTACGACCAGATTAAGGCGTTGAATCACGTTTTATTCCGGATTTACAAATTTTCGGCCAATACCAAAAATTTTCATTCGCCAGCCAACTCCATGTTGCACCTGGCTTTGGAAACGCAACGGGGTAATCCTTTAACTTTGTGCGTTATATACCTGACCATAGCCCAAAAATTAGGCTTACCCGTTTACGGCGTTAACCTGCCCAATTTATTTATTCTGACTTATAAAAAGGATAATTATCAGTTTTATATTAATGTGTATAACCGCGGTTTAATTTTATCTAAAACCGACATCGATTCGTATATTTTGCAATTAAACCTGCACCCGGTAGATATTTTTTACGAACCTTGCTCTAACCTGGATATTGTAAAACGGGCCTTACGGAACTTAGCCGTTTCTTTCGAAAAATTAAACGAAGCCGAAAAAGCCACCGAGGTAAACAAATTAATTGATGCCGTTACCGACGAATCCGGATTGACCATCCCCCGGGAATTGGGCAACGAAGAAAATGAAAGTGATTTTGAATCCGGAGAAGACGATGATATAATAGATTAAACTTACCGCTCCTATAAAACCAGAAAAGCCGCTGTAACAAGCGGCTTTTCTGGTTTTATAGGAGCAAATAACTTCTGAAATTTAAAATTTTAAAAAATTAGATTTAAGTAATGGTTTGTGGTGCGTTTATTTTAGTGCTGTATTCTTTTACGGTATCAATAAAGCATTTTACTTTATCCGGATCGGTATCGGGGTAAACGCCGTGGCCTAAATTGGCAATGTGCCGGGTAGGGCCAAAGGCCTGCAACATGGCAATGGTTTCGTTCCGGATACTATCAAAAGAACCATATAAAGCGCAGGGATCCAGGTTACCTTGCAGTGTTTTATTTAATCCAACCGTGGCCCGGGAGTCGGCAATGTTCATGTTCCAGTCTAAGCCAATGGTTTGGCAATCCAACTGGGCAAAATCAGCTAACGCAAAAAAGGCGCCTTTGGCAAATACCGTAATAGGTACAGCCGTAATGACTTCACAAATGCGGGAAATGTAGCGCGTCGAAAATTCGTGATAATGTGCCGGTGGCAATATACCTGCCCAGGAATCAAAAATTTGCAACATAGCGGCGCCGGCTTCTACCTGGGCCTGTAAGTAGTTTATGGTTACGGTAGTAATTTTATCGAGCAACGTGTGCGCTAATTCCGGCGAGGTATACAAAAACTTGCGGGCTTTGCTAAACGTTTTAGAGCCGCTGCCTTCTACCATATAAGCCAGAATAGTCCAGGGAGCGCCGGCAAAACCAATTAAAGGAACCCGGCCGTTCAGGGCGCGTTTAGTTATTCTGAGTGCCTCGTACACGTAATGTAACTGAAAATGAGCATCGTCTACGCGCAATTGGTTAATATCTTCGGCGGTTTGAATAGTTCTAGGAAAAATGGGGCCGCGTTGTTCTATCATTTCGTAGGTGCAACCCATGGCTTCCGGCACAACCAGAATATCCGAAAAAATAATGGCGGCATCTACGCCCAGAATATCCACCGGTTGGATGGTAACTTCCGAAGCTAATTCCGGGGTTTCTACTAATTCTTTAAAGCCGCTCACACTGCTGCGTACCGCGCGGTATTCCGGTAAAATACGTCCAGCCTGCCGCATTAACCAAACGGGGGTGCGTTCGGTAGGTTCGCCCAGAGCGGCGCGTAAAATTAAATCATTCTTTAACTCCATGCGGCAAAGGTAATAGAATTAGTTCAGAGTCCATAGTCGATAAACCCTAGTTCATAGTTCATTGTATATGGTTTGTACTTTATGGATTCAGGTGTTACAGGTAAATAATTTATAGGTAAATCTAAAGAGGCTTAGAGTTAAGAACTAGCACGGAGTTAGCGCTGCTGGAAAATGAATAATTTTAAAAAAATAAGTTATTAACTTTTAAACCGTACATCTTTTAATATAATCCATCGACCATCAACTATTTAAACAAAGCAATTAAAGCGGAGGTAATAAAGTTTACACCCAGGGAGAGCACAATAAAACCCATGATTTTAGATAAAGCCTCCAGGCCGGCTTTACCCATAATTTGAATAAGCCGGGGCGAAAAAATTAAAATGTAATAGGTAGGTATGGCCAGCAACATAATGGCCAGAATAATCAAGCCCATATCGGCGTAGGATAAAGATTGGGTAAATAAACCAATACTTACCGCAATGGCGCCGGGCCCCGAAAGCATCGGCATAGCCAGCGGCGTAAAAGAAATATCCGGTTTAGCAATACTTTCTTCCACCGATTCTTTAGAAACTTTTCGGCCAGGATCTGATTTGGGGGTAATTAAATCGGCCCCGGCTTTTAAAATCATAATGCCGCCGGCAATGCGCAAATCGTGAATACGTAAACCGAAAAAATTTAAAATATACTGACCGGCCAGGAAAAAGACCGTTAAAATACCAATCATGTAAAAGCAAGCTTTTAAGGCTTGCTGACGCCGGCGTTCGGGAGTATCGTCCTGGGTAAGGGTTAAAAATACTGGCATGGCCCCGAATGGATTAACCACCGAAAACAGAGCCGAAAAAGTAGCCAGTAAAATTTCCATAGTTCGCCGCTTGATTAAAATTTAAAAAATTTGAGCAAAGGTAATCATTGTATGTACATGCCACATACGGTGGTTTTATTATGGTGTTTTTTATTCTGGGGTAAAGGTTTAACTTAAAAGGTGGAATAAAGAAAATTTAAAAAATTACTTTCTGTTAGCTAACATTTATTTACTATACGCCAGATTGGATTAGTAATAATATAGTCTGGCTTGTTCCGACCGCATTAGCCCAAAGTCTAAAATCTAATATCCAATATCCAATATCTAACATCTAAATGTAACGGGTGGTTACTGGAGCAAATAAATAAATTGCTTACTTTTGACCTTTATCTGGTAAATTAAAAATAAAACATGCAAGGAGAAATTAGACTCGGTATTTTGGGCGGCGGCCAATTAGGTCGTATGCTGCTGCAGGCCGGGATTGATTTAAATTTATATACTTTAATTCTGGACCCGGACGCCGAAGCCCCCTGTAAATCGTTGTGCGACGAATTTTTTGTGGGCAGCTTCGCCGATTACGATACCGTTTACAACTTCGGTAAAAAGTGCGACGTGGTAACCATTGAAATTGAACACGTAAACACCGATGCCTTATTAAAGTTAAAACAAGAAGGAGTAAAGGTATTTCCAGAGCCGGAAGTCATTAAAATCATTCAGGATAAAGGCTTGCAAAAAGAGTTTTACTGCCACAATGGTATTCCTACCGCCGACTTCCGTTTACTGCAAAATAAAGCTGAATTAATTGAAAATGCGGATTTTTTACCGGCATTTCAAAAATTACGCACTTTGGGCTACGATGGCCGCGGCGTAACCCGGTTAACCAGTTCAGCCGATTTCGAGAAAAGTTTTGAAGCGCCCACGGTGTTAGAAAAACTAGTAGATTACGAAAAAGAGCTGTCGGTTATTGTGGCGCGTAATCCCAATGGGGAGGTAAGTTGCTTTCCGGCGGTAGAATTGGTTTTTCATCCGGTTCATAATCTGGTAGATTACCTGTTTTCGCCGGCGGCCATATCGCCGGAAGTGGAACAAAAAGCCCAGAAAGTAGCCAAGCGCGTAATACAAGCCTTAAACATGGTAGGTTTGCTAGCCGTAGAAATGTTCTTGACTAAAGACGGGGAAATTTTAGTAAACGAGGTAGCGCCGCGGCCGCACAATAGTGGGCATCATACGTATAAAGCCAATCTTACCTCGCAGTTTGAACAGCATTTGCGAGCTATTTTAAATTTGCCTCTGGGTAATACCCAAAGCCATAGTGCGGCTGTTATGTTAAATTTACTCGGGGAACCCGGTTACTCCGGATTAGCGCAGTACGAAGGTTTGCAAGAAGCATTAGCCTTACCGGGAGTAAGCATTCATTTATACGGCAAAAAAATTACGCGGCCTGCTCGCAAAATGGGTCACGTTACCATTACGGCCAACACGGTAGCAGAGGCTACGCAAAAAGCAAATCAGGTTAAAGAAGTAATTAAAGTAAAAGCATGACCGAAACACCCACCAACAGCCAATCTACTCCTTTGGTTGGAATTATTATGGGCAGCCAATCCGATTTAAAAGTTATGGAACCGGCGGCCGAAATGCTAGAAACCATGAATATTCCGTTTGAGTTAACCATTGTGTCAGCGCACCGCACGCCCCACCGCATGGTAGAATACGCCGAAAATGCGCGCAAGCGCGGCTTGCGCGTGATTATTGCTGGTGCCGGCGGAGCAGCTCATTTGCCCGGTATGGTAGCTGCCCTCACCACTTTACCCGTAATCGGGGTACCAGTTCGGTCGAGTAATTCTATTGATGGTTGGGATTCTATCCTGTCTATCCTGCAAATGCCGGGTGGCATACCCGTTGCTACGGTGGCTCTAAACGGAGCCCAAAATGCCGGTTTACTGGCGGCGCAAATTCTTGGTACATTTAACGCGGCCATCGCCGACCGCCTGGATAAATACCGGAATTCGTTACGCGAAAAAGTAATGCGGTCCGTGGACGAACTTCGCCGCGGCGATCGCGACGATGATTAATTGCTTTGATCTGGATAAATCCAACAGGATTTTGATTTTTTCGGCTATAATGAGCTTCAGGATGACTTAATAGCCTAACGATGCGCCGGCAAATACCGGCGCATTTTTTTAATTTTTTAAAAATTTGCCATTATCAAACTGTTTTCATGGTATATAGCGCCGAAATTCGCTGGTTTTTTAACAATTTAACCGAAGTAAATGCCCTGGAAAAATGGTTTAATTCCCGAAACTTGTTTTTTGCGGGTAACTGGGACCGGGCGGATATTTACTTGTGGCAACCGGGTTTAGAAAAGCTCGGCATAAAAATTAGGGAGGGAAAAGTAGAGGTAAAAGTTTTGCTGGCCGATAAGGGCGAGTGGCCTTTGGCAGCAGAGAATTCCGGGTTGGCCAATGACTGGGTAAAGTATAGTTTTGGATTGCAGGAATCAGATGAAGAAAATAAAAAGCTGTTGCAGCAGTTCAGTTCGGCAACTTTAAAAACGGAAAACGACTTATGGGTGCGGGTAGATAAAGAACGGCTCCTGCAAAAATACGCTATCAACTTAGCCGAAAAACATATACAGCCCATTGCTCCCGATGCTTGGCCCGAGGAAGGATGCGGCGTGGAACTGACGAAAGTTAAAATTAACGAGCAAACCTATTATACCTTTGGCCTGGAAGCTTTTAGTAAATCGCACCAGGAATCCGGGAATTTGCGTTTTGTATTAAATATGCTGCTCCCCGAAATACCAGGTCAAAATTTAAAAGCCCAACAATCGTATTCCTACCCCAGTTTTTTAAATAAATTGTATACCGATAAAGGTAGGTCAGACTAAGTTCTCCTGAACCTGCGTAAAAACTAAATTTAACAGCGTTAAGCATTTAACCGGAACTGCTCCGGGGTTTGGCCGGTGTGTTTTTTAAAAAATCGGCCAAAATACGAATTATCAAAATACCCCAATTCGGCGGCAATCTGAGTAATGGTTAAATTGGAATGCGTTAACAACCGCTGGGCTTCTAACAATACCCGTTCCTGAATTAAGGCGGAGGTAGTTTTATTAAAAGTGTTTTTACAGGCTTCGTTTAATTGTTTTTCGGTGAGGTTTAAATTTTCGGCGTAAAAGCTAACGGGTTGGTGCTTTTTAAAGTTTTGTTCGATTAAAATTTCGAGTTGCTCCCACAGCGAATTACTCACTGGTAAGTTTGTATATTGTACTTTATAAATCCGGCTTAGCTTCACCAGTAATATCATCAGGTATTCTCTAATAACCTCGGGCCATTGCCATTCTTTGTGGGTAAGCTCTTGTTTTAGTTGGGTAACAATGTCCATTAAAGGCGTAAGTTGCTCTAGTGGAATTTGTAAAACGGGCTTTTGAAACAAACCATGGAAAAAAGGAAAAAGTCTGGGATTTTGCAGATGCTGTTGGGTCCGGTAAAAATCGAGGCTGAAAAATAAAATATGGCCACGCGTATCGTCGGACAGTTGCCAGGCGTGTACCTGGCCGGGGCTAAGAAAAAAAGCCATTTGGGGAGCTACCGGGTACGTTACAAAATCGATGGTGTGCGTACCCGTGCCTTGTGTGATTAATAATATAATAAAAAAATCGTGCTTGTGCGGTTTCTGAATAAAGGTGTGCTCCCGCAAATGGTTTTCAAAAGTATTTAAATAAAAATCTGAGTTTTTAGTTGTAACTAACTGGTCAAAATCCTGAATCTGGTAAACGGGCAGCAATTTCTCCGGCATACGAGCTTGTTTATTCAAACTCAAATATACCACTATTCGTTATCCTATACCCTGAAAATCAACTTATCCGGTTAATTTACCTGGATTTAATTTTAACCAATAACTTTGTTTGAACCCGCATACCGTACAAATATATTAATCCAGAGTACCCGCGATAACCGGAAAGTTATGGGCAATAAACCCACTACAATAACCAGAATACTCACTAATACCATAGTAGTAGTTACCTCTTTCACTAAAAAACTTAAGCCCAGAATTACCGCCAGGAAAATAGCCGTGCTAATGGCGTAACTCACGAACATAGCGCCGTAGTAATAGCCTGGCTCCGGTTCAAAATCTTGGCCGCAGCAAGCGCAATTTTTATGCATATCGGCAAAACGCCGGCTGTACAAAGTTCCTTTCGGAAACATTTTTCCTTCCCGGCACCGGGGGCATTTCACGGTAATTATACTGTTTAACCAGGAATATTTATAGCTGTTCATAATTGTTAACTTTGAGTTTAATGGTGCCACAAAGTTACACTACCTAAACAGCCAAAGGTGGGACAAAAACTACCTTCTGTGGTACATTTTTACCGATAAATAAATCCGCTTTATACAAAAAAAGTACCCGAAAGTTGCGGCAGTAGGCCCCTCACTTTTCAGGTACTTCTGTCATTTTATTTTTAAATAATGCTCCGGGAGAAGATAATTTTAAAAATAGTTGATTCGATAGTTTGGCTTACCGGGGTTTTGCCCGTTCGTATTGTACCGGCCAGGTAATAGGTTGGCGCAGTTCCGAGGCGGCGGTTAAGCCAAAATATGGATCGCGCAAAAATTCCCGGGCAATAAATACCATATCGGCTTGTTCAGTCCGAATAATATGGTCAGCTTGTAGAGGAGAAGAAATTAAACCTACGGCGCCGGTTAAAATACCAGCCTGGTTCCGGATGGCTTGGGCAAAAGGGGTTTGGTAACCTGGTCCCGGTTTAATTTGCTGCACCGGCACGTTCCCGCCCGAAGAACAATCAATCAAATCAACGCCCAAAGTTTTTAGCTGCCGGGCAAGTTCAACGGAGTCTTCCAGGCGCCAGGAGTTTTCGTCGGGTACCCAGTCGGTGGCTGATAAACGCACAAACAAGGGTAAATCGGTGGGCCACACTTCCTGCACGGCCTGCACTACTTCCCGCACAATACGGGTGCGGTTTTCAAAAGAACCGCCATAGTCGTCGGTGCGGGTATTGGTAAGCGGCGAAACAAACTCGTGCAGTAAATAACCGTGCGCCCCATGAATTTCAATTACTTTAAACCCGGCTTTTAAGGCCCGGGCTGCCGCCGATTTAAAATCCAGAACTACTTGTTTTATTTGCTCAGTGGTTAATTCCTGCGGTGCCGGCGTGTCGGGATTAAGGGCTATAGCGCTCGGCGCCATTACGTTATCCCAGCCACCTTCGTTGGTCGAAAGGTGCTGGTTACCCGTCCACGGCGAACTTTTGCTGGCCTTACGACCCGCGTGGGCTAATTGCACGCCCGCTAACGAACCTTGCTGGTGAATAAATGCGGTAATTCGCTGCAAAAAAGTAATGTGCTCGTCTTGCCACAAACCCAGATCGTGCGGCGTAATGCGGCCCTCCGGGTTTACGGCCGTAGCTTCGGCAATTACTAAGGCAGCTCCCCCAACGGCCCGACTGCCTAAATGTACCAGGTGCCAATCGTTGGCAAAACCATCCGTGGCCGAATACTGGCACATCGGCGACACCACAATCCGGTTTTTAAAAGTAAGGGATTTTATAGTAAGCGGATTAAATAAATGATTCATGCTAAAAAGCTTTAAAAGAACTACGAAAGCTTTTAGCTGAAATTTAACAGAAAGGTTGTTCTTTTTTTTTATTTTGTTCTTTGGGATAAGTAAATTCCTGTAAACCAACTTTGCTGGGTAGCAATTTCTGAAATTTTTAATTTTTAAATTTTTAGAATTATTATGGTAATTGGGTAGCAGGATACTTAAGCATCTTGGTTAATGGTGGCGTGAATATTTTTTAAATGCGCGAGGTTCTCTTGCAAAAATTGGAGGCTTTTATTCTCAAAACAATGCTGGTCCTGGGCATTCTGCGAAAGATGTTGTTCCGCGTGCTCTAACTTAGTAATGGCTTCGGGTAATTGCGAATTCACGAATAACATTAATTCGTCTAGCTTTTGATTTGCCGCGTGTAGCTGTTGTTTTTCCTGTTCCAGTTCTTTCTTTTTCTTTCGAAGTTCAAAATGAGCCACTACTTGTTCCGATAAGGTAGCCAAGGCTAACTTCTGCGCTTCCGAGAGTTCGCGTGGCTCCGTATCAATCACGCATAAAGTTCCAAGGCGATGTCCTTCCGAGTTAACTAAAGGAGCGCCAGCGTAAAAGCGGATATTTGGATTACCAGTAACTAAAGGATTACTATAAAACCGAATATCTTCTAAAGCATCTGGAATTTCTAAAACATCATCGCTTTCAATGGCAAACTGGCAAAAAGAGTGGGAGCGGGGAGTTTCTGAAATAGGGAGCCCCACTTTGGCTTTAAACCACTGCCGGTTATGCGTAATTAAGCTAATCAAAGAAATGGGGGTACCGCAGATGTAGGAAGCTAAAGCAACTAAATTATTATACTGTTCCTCATCTTCAGTATCCAGAACTTGGTATTCGTCGAGGGCCTGCAATCTTTTGGTTTCGGGATCAATGGTAGACGAAGCACCCATATTGGGGTAAAAAGTACTCATAACAACAACCTTTCGGGTAAATAGAACAATTTAAAGAATAAAAAAAGATAAGTAATTTATAAATAATGCTTTAAATATCAAAATGAACGTGGCAAAAGTAAGCATTTATGAATAAAAGACTGCTGCGGCAAATACTTAAATTAGAATTTTAACTTTAAATTTAAATAATAAATCATAAAAGCTATTCAAAATCCCACATACCAAATTCTTTAAATATTAAATCAAATGATTACTGATGCACCTTTGTAAAGATGCATTCTCCATATAAAATCCTGCTTCCTTCTATTTTATCTTTCTTTTCTTCATAACTAAAATATCTCTGTTTTTAGGTATTTCTCCTCACCAGAATGGCTGCTGTTTCAAGGTCTATATAAATATTTTCAAAAAATTTTATGCTAAAAATGGCTTAAATCAAGCTTTTAGCCTCTTTTTGTAAGTATATAGAACTATTTTTTGCTTGGTACCTTGCTTTGCATAGTACCTTAGATTATATTTGTCTCATTCTTCTACCTGAGGCCGCAAAATCAATTTAAGAGCTTCAGAAAATTTAAGTGATAAACTCTATAATACTGGAATTGCAAAGCTTTACATCTTAAAACCATGAAAAATGTATTTAAACTTTTACTCCTGACCTATATCATCATCATAGTAGGTCAACCGCCGGTAGTGGCGCAAACCGCTGCGGAGATAACCGGAATCTTAAAAGATGAAAAAGGCAGTGCCATTGGTTTTGCCAACGTAGCGGTATTGTCGGCTACTACCAGCGCCATTGTTACCGGCACTGTTTCAGAAGAAAATGGAAGTTTTAAAATTAAGTTATCGGCGGCCGGTAACTACCGTTTGCGGGTAAGCGCTGTGGGCTACACAAGCTTAGAAACGCCAGTTTTTGAATCTAATCCCGGGAAAAATTTGGGGGTTCTAACTTTAAAAGAAGACACCAAGCTGTTAAAAGAAGTAAATGTGCAGGCTTTGCGCCCCAACATTGTAAACCACCCCGATAAAATGGTAGTGAGCGTAGAAGGAACAGCGCTTTCTTCGGGTAATACCGCTTACGAAGTACTGCTCAAATCGCCGGGTGTGTTCGTAGACCAGGACGGCAACATTCAGCTAAACGGTAAATCGGGGGTACGTATCATGATCGATGGTAAATTAACCTACTTATCGGGCAAGGAACTACAAACCATGTTGCAAGGTATGGCTGCCGAAAATTTAAAAGATCTGGAATTAATCACCAACCCCTCTTCAAAGTACGATGCCGAGGGTACGGCCGGAATCATTAACATAAATTTAAAAAAGAATATCATGCGGGGGATGAACGGCAGTTTATACGCCGGCTACCAGTACAACAACTGGCATGCGTATTCTACCGGAGGCAATGTAAACGTTAAAAAGGGCAAATGGAATTCGTTTGTGAATGCCGACGTAGCACGCCGCATATTTATCCGGGATGCCAACCTTTACCGCGAGTTTAATACGCCCGAAAGCAGCACTAAATTTACGCAGTCAGCCAAAGAAAAAGCAATCCGGGTAGCACCCTCAGTGCGGTTAGGTACGGACTACGATTTAAATAAAAACCACAGTGTGGGGGTAATGGCCAACGTGGTGTATCAGGATATGAACAGTAACTTTAATTCCGATTTAGTAGAAAATCATCCCAATCCGGCTAATAATAAATTAGTACGTAACCGGAACTTAATCGATGGTACTTTTGCTAACGCCACCCTGAATGCGCACTATTTAGGTAAGTTGGATACCCTGGGCACCACCTTAGCCGCCGACCTAGATTACGTGCGGTTATACGACCGTGATAAAGCCACTTACGGTAACATCTTTACTTATTTATCCGGAGCCCGGCCCGATAGCCTCGTGGATTTAGCCAGCAATAACCCCAGCACTTTTAGTATTTATTCGGCCAAAGTAGATTATACCAAACCCTTTACAAAAAATACCAAGTTAGAAGCCGGAGCTAAAGCCAGTTACGTTCAATCGGATAATGAATTGCAGTTTTTTAGATTAGCCGATGAGCAACGGTATTTAGACGAAAAACGCAGCAACCATTTTTTGTACCGCGAAAACATTTACGCCGCTTACGCAAACTTTAGCACCAACTTGGGTGAAAAATGGAAAGTACAAGGCGGTTTACGCGCCGAGAAAACCGTGGCCGAAGGCAAATCTATTACCAAAGATTCCGTGAATACCCGTAATTACCTTAACTTGTTTCCGAGTTTGTTTGTGATGCAGCAGGTAAATAAGAACTACAAAGTTACTTATAATTACAGCCGCCGCATTAACCGCCCGTACTACGGCAATTTAAATCCTTTTATCTTCTACATCGATCCGTATACCTCGGCGCAGGGTAACCCGTATTTACGTCCGCAGTACACGCATTCGTTTCAGGTAACGCAATCCGTGAAAGATACTTATATTTTAACCATAGGTTATTCTACCACCCGCGACGTAATGGCCGAAGTACCGGTGCAAAACAACCAAACCAACACCCTGGTGTTTCAGCAGCGTAACGGCGATTCGTTTAAAGATGTAAACGCCGCCTTAGTAGCGCCCATAAAAATTACCCCGAAATGGGACATGAACAATAACTTTACCGTGGGTTACCAAAGCTACCAAATTGCCATTCCGGAACAAAACCAAACCATTCAGAACAAACAGCTATTTACCTACGCCCGTTCTTCTAACAACATTCTGTTACCGCAGAATATCCGGTTAGAAGTAAACTTGGATTACCAAGGGCCACGAGTATATGCCGCGTATAAGATTAAACAAAACTGGGCTATGGATGCCGGTTTAAAACGGTCGTTCCTGAACAAGCAATTGGAAGTTTCGGCTAACGTTACCGATATTTTCCGGACGCGCCGCTTTGCCGGTACGGCTAACGTAAACAACAACGTAAACCAGATAAACCAGTATTTTGCCCAGCAAAGCGTGCGTTTAAACCTGCGGTATAACTTTAACAAAGGCGAAAAATTTGAAGCCAAAAAACGCAATACCAACCTGGAAGAATTAAACCGGGCCGACGGCAATTAAAATTAATTTTAAAATTAAAGGCCATTTTCTTAACTAGAAATGGCCTTTTTTTATGCTAGGTTTATAGTGAATGAATGGTTGCTGGTATTTCCTAAGGACTGTACTCTTAATGATTAGCTTTCCTCATTCCATCTAATTATAAAGGTTTTCCCGGAAATTTATTATTTAATTAAAATTTTACAATTTAGCTGTATGGGCCTCATTAGATTTACACCCGCGTTATATTGCGCAATTATTCTGTTTTATTGTATAAAATTTGATTTTTATTTCTAAAACTTAGAGCCTAGTTTTGCAGCTTGTTTAAAAATTAAACCCCGGTACCTAGCCTATGCTTCAGCAAAAAAAAGGTTTAGTTCTAATTCTTGCTTTATCTTTATTAATTTTCTTTTCGGCTGCGCAATCTTTGCAATTCAACGTCAGCCGGTTTTTGCCCCTCGATTCCCAGCCGCCCGAGGTAATTACTCCACCTGATCCCGTTAAAAATTTAAAAAAACTAGCCCCTACATTGTATGGCATTGCCACCGATTCGTTGGAGGTAGTAAATGGCGTAGTAGAAAGAGGCGAGAGCATTTCGGACATTCTGGATGCCTATAATATTTCTGCCACTACAGTTCATAATCTGGCCCAAAAAGCTAAGTCGGTTTTTAACGTCAAGCGCATTCAATCGCAACGAAATTACGTGTTGCTGCACGCCCGCGACTCGGCCCAAACGGCCCAGTATTTTATTTATGAACCCAACGGCTCGGAGTACATCATTTACGATTTACGTGATACCTTGGCCGTTACTCGCCACCAACGCGACATTCAGGTCATAGAGCGGGAGCTTTCCGGCGAAATTAAAGGTTCTTTGTACGAATCAATTTTAGCCGCGGGTGGTTCGGCGCAATTGGTAAACAAACTAGCCGATATCTATGCCTGGCGTTTAAATTTAAACCACTTACAACCCGGCGATCAGTTTAAATTAATTTTTGAAGAAAAACAGATTGATGGCAATACTTATGACTATGGTGATCTAAAAGCTGCTTTTTTTGAACATAATGGCCAACCGCTTTACGCCATAGGTTTTGATCAAGGCAAAGGCCTTACTTATTACGATCAGGACGGAAAGAGTTTTAAAAAAGCTTTCTTAAAAGAACCCCTGGAGTATACCCGCATTAGCTCGCGCTATAACCTAAAACGGTTTCACCCGGTACAACGCCGGTTTAAAGCCCACCTGGGAACCGACTTTGCCGCTCCCCGGGGTACTCCCATCCGGAGCGTAGGCGAAGGTGTTATAGTGGAGGCGGCTTATAACCGGGGCAATGGGTACTTTGTTAAAATCCAACATAATAAAACTTTTACCACGCAGTACCTGCACTTATCGCGTTTTGCCAAAGGTATCCGACGCGGCAGATCGGTAATGCAAGGGCAAACCATTGGGTACGTCGGCAGCACTGGTCTTTCTACGGGGCCGCACCTGTGTTACCGTTTATGGAAAGATGGCCGCCAGGTAGATGCCCTGCGGGTTAAATTGCCGCTGGCCGAACCCATTAACCGCAAAAACAAAGATTCTTTTATGGCCATGAAGGATGAAATTGTGAAAAGAATGGAGGCCTTGCAGCCTAACAATAAAAACGCTGATTTACTGGCTGCCGATAAACCAGCCGAAGAAAAGAATGGATAAAGTTATTGCTGAAAAATTTAAAAATTTAAAATTTACGCATTACAAATTCTTGAAGCTACCCGGAAATTAAATTTAGCCGGAGCGGGTTATAAGGTAGATTAACCTTTAAATGAATGAATTTAAGCAAGGAAGAATTAGAACATTCTTTTCAGGAAACGATAGATTTGGTGTTGGTGCACATGGCCGAACACCCCGAGGTAGCTCCCGAAAAATTTTATAGCATGGCCTGTATGCTGGAAAACTTAGGTTTTTTTAGCCCCATTCTGTACGAAGCTATTCAGACTTCCCCGAAAGAATAAATTAACTACTACCTCAAAAGAAAACCCCGGAGTTTAACTTCGGGGTTTTCTTTTGAGGTATGAGTCGAACTACGAAAAGCGAATAATGAACAACTCTCCGCTTCTGCTGATTTGGTTATTGCAGCAATTTGTTAAAAAATGGTTCTAATTCCTGCGCCAGCATAGCATGATCTTCTACGTTGGGGTGCCCGGCGCAACCGCGGGCCTGCATCGGCTGGAAGAAGAATAGTTCCACAGGTTTAGCGGTCGGGTTTAAAGCATCTATTTGGGTTTTTACGCTGGTTAAGCAGTTTTGCAAGAGCGTGCGGTTAGCCCCGTTAATCATGGGGCTGCTTAATAAGGCAATCTGTGAGCCGGGGTATTTGCTTTTTACCACTTGCACAAATTGCACGTAGGTGTTCACAAAATTGGCACTATCAAAAGGTAACCTTGCTTTTTTGCCATCGCCTTTGCTGAAATCGTTGGTGCCCAGGGCAATACTTACTACTTTGGGCGAGTACGTTTTAAAATTCCAAAGCTGCGAACTGTTCGCCTGAAAATCAGTTTTCTCGTAAACCTGCGGCATGGTGGGGCCGTCGCTGTTCCAGTTGCGGTACACGCCAATACCGCTCACGCTGCTTAAAACAAAATTTACGTTCAAGGCCCGGGCTACCCGCGGGCCGTAAGCTTGATAGGCATTGTGTTGGTCGTGGTACGCGCCCGTGCCGCAGGGCACCTCCGACGGGTCAGCGGCGGCCCCACAGGTAATGCTGTTGCCAATAAATTCAATAATCGGAGCTGTCGGCCGGGCAAGCGGCTTTAAGTTGGTACCGTTAATGGACCGGATTACGATTGGGCCCGTGTGCGCTTCGGTAGCTTTATATATCCAAAGGGTGTGTTTTCCTGGACCCGGCGAGCTGATAATTAGCGGTTCTTTGGCGTTGCCCTTTACTTTAATTCTTTTCTGATAAACGCCGTCCAGTTCGTATTGTAAGTAATCGTGGCCTTCGGCGTTAGGGATAGAAGCAAAAATGGCGCAACCCGGACCTTCAAAACTAAATCCAAAATGCGCCGCCGAACTAATTAACTCCAGGTGCTGGGATGGGTTGATTAAATACCGCCCAAAAGGTTTTAAGTCCGTGGCCAGTAAAGAATTAGAAGTTTCGCTCTTAACCTTAGGCGAAGCACAACTGGCGCATAAAAATAGAAATAAAACGGCTAGCCGGAAGTATTTTAAAAGCATACAATTTTGGGGTTATTTTTATTTGCAAGTTGAGCAGCAATCCGGATTTATACCAGCCTTACCCCAGGAAAATATTGCGGAGAATGCATTCTCCTTTTGGGCTAAATTTAAAACACAAATTAAAGCTTTTCTTGTAAGGAGTTACTCAGGCAATAACTTCTACCCAAAACAATGGTTTCTTAATTTTTTAGCATAAAATACGGCGGTATAGCTTCTAATCTAAAAAGCAGGGTTTACTTTCGGGGCAGATTAACCGCTTTTTTAAAAATTTAAAAATTTAAAAATTTACGTATGCCGGAAAAAGCAAGTGCTGTTTCTTCTGAATTCTTACAAGTATCCCGTATAAGTTTGCTGGAGACGGGGCATCAGGTGCTGCAGGATATTAGTTTTACCCAGGCCGAGTTTAGTAAGCTAGCCATTGCGGGCGAAACCGGTTCGGGCAAAAGTACTTTGCTGCAAACTATTGCGGGTTTGGTGCAGCCCAGTTCCGGTGAGGTGCGGTTTGCGCAAAAAAGAGTGAAAGGCCCGCAGGAACATTTAATTCCGGGTCATCCGGGCATTGCGTATTTATCGCAGCAATTTGAGTTGCCTCAGTTTTTGCGGGTAGAGCAGATTTTGCAATACGCCAATAAGTTAGAACCCAAAATAGTCGAAAAGCTGTACGAGGTATGTCGTATTTCGCATTTACTTTCCCGGCGCACCGATCATTTGTCGGGTGGGGAACGGCAGCGCATTGCCCTGGCGCGATTGGTGCTTTCGTCGCCCCGTTTGTTATTGCTCGACGAGCCGTTCTCGAACCTGGATGTAATGCATAAAAATATTTTAAAAAAAGTAATTGCCGATATTACCGAATTACTAAAAATCTCCTGCATTTTAATCTCCCACGACCCTCTGGATACGCTACCCTGGGCCGACGAAATTATGATTATGCAAGCCGGTAAGCTTATCCAGCAAGGTACTCCCGCGCAAATTTACCAGCAACCCGTAAACGCTTACGCCGCCGGTCTTTTCGGCAAATACAACTTAATACCTGCCGCCAAAGCCCAAGTTTTTGCCGAAACCCTGGGGCTTCAATCGCGGTCGCGCAAAAAGCTCTTGCTCCGGCCGGAAGAATTTAAAATTAGTTCTGATCTGAAAGGCGTAGGAGTTGCCGCAGAAGTAAAGAAAGTAGCTTACTATGGTTCGTACTACGAGCTGGAAGTAACGGCCTTGAAAACCGATCTGACGATAAAAGCCGAGTCCGCAGATTTTAATGTCGGCGACTCTATCCAAATTACCCTCGCACCCGAAGCTGGCTGGTACATTTAAGGGCAGTTCAGTACCTGGGGTTGTGGCTTATTTTTAAAAATTTGTCTATGGCGCCAACTGTTAAAATGAGCAATTAGTTATGGGTGAACGATTAAGCAAGATAATCTTTTCGTAAGCGCATAAACTTTCCATTTCTGTTTGTTCCATAAAGATTATTTGTATATTGCTGATTGGAAGGATGGAAATTTTTTTAAAATAGGTTTCTTGCCTGTGCTTTACTTCCTGGCTTTATTACCCCGTAGGATCAACTAACCTTAAATATATTTATTTACATGAGTGATTTTACTTTAAATCGGCGTCGTTTTTTGAAGGGAGCTTCGGCGTCGCTTGCTCTCACGGCTTTGGGAGCGCAGGGTATGAGTTTTGCCGCTGCCCCCAAAAAACCTTTACGGGTAGCTTTAATAGGCACGGGTTGGTACGGTAAAAGCGATCTGCTGCGCCTGATTCAGGTAGAGCCGGTTAATGTAGTAGCGCTATGTGACGTTGATAAAAACATGCTGGAAGCCGCCGCCCAACTGGTAAGCCAACGCCAGCAATCCAAAAAGAAACCCAAGCTCTACGGCGACTATAAAAAAATGCTGGCCGAGAACAAGCTGGATATTGTGGTAATTGGCACCCCCGATCACTGGCACGCCTTGCAAACCATTGATGCTATTAAAGCCGGCGCCCACGTGTACGTGCAAAAACCCATTAGCGTGGATGTAATGGAAGGCGAAGCCATGGTGGCTGCCGCCCGCAAGTACAACAAAGTAGTGCAGGTAGGAACCCAGCGCAAAAGCACGCCCCATTTAATTGATGCCAAAACCAATATTGTAGATGCCGGCTTACTCGGTAAAATATCGCACGTAGAAATGTGCTGTTATTTCCATATGCGCAACAACGGCAACCCGCCGGAGCAACCCGTACCCGCTTTCCTGGATTATGATATGTGGACCGGTCCGGCTCCTTTACGGCCTTACGATGGTTTGCCGCACGTGCGCTGGTGGCGTACTTTTATGGAATACGGCAACGGCATTGTGGGCGATATGTGCGTGCACATGCTCGATACTGCCCGCTGGATGCTAAAATTAGGCTGGCCCAAAAAGGTAACTTCTACCGGCGGCATTTACGTGCAAAAAGAAGGTAAATCCAATATCAGCGATACTCAAACCGCCTTGTTTGAGTTTGATGACCTGAACTGCGTATGGCAGCACCGCTCTTGGGGTGGACCGGCCAATCCGGAGTATCCGTGGTCGTTAACCATTTACGGCGATAAAGGTACCTTGTTTGCCTCTACCATGCAGTACGATTTTGTGCCCGTCGGGGAAAATGCCGATAGTAAAAAAATCCACAAAGACGTGGTGTACGAAAAAGAAAAGTACCCCGAAGATTTAACCGAACCCACCGAACCCAAAATAGAATTAAACGCGGCGCCGGCTACCCGCCTGCACATGCGCAACTTCCTGGAAGCTATCGAAAAAAACAGCCGCCCCGTAGCTGACATCGAAGAAGGTCATATTTCCACGGCTAGTTGTATTCTGGCCAATATCTCCATGAAAATAGGTCGACCGGTAGTGTACGACCCGAAAAAGCGGGAGATAGTAGGAGATGCCGAGGCCACTGCTTTGCTCAAACGTGATTACCGGGCACCTTACGTGCACCCGGATCCGGTGCGGGTTTAACTAGCTTTATACCCAAAAGTTTAAAAAATCCTAAAACCAGCCGGTTTGCTCTGCTATGTATGCCGGCTGGTTTCCCGGATTTAATTTCTAGCTGCATTTAAGGTTTTGCTTTTCGCGTCATCTTAGCTTTAAAATAAAACCTAATTCCGGTTATCCGGCTATTCTTTTTGCTTTCGCCTTTTTGCCATTTATCAATATTGGTTACTAGTTCAGTTAAGCCGGACGAGGTGTTATGTGGAAGCTTTTTTTTAAAATTTTTTTATTTCAGGCCGGCCTGATGGGGCTGATAGGCTGCGCCAATCCGGGCGTGAAGAACAAACCGGACGAAGGCCCTTCGCCGCCATTGACGCCCGCGGAAGAACTTCGTACGTTTCAACTGGAACCCGGTTTAAAAATTCAACTGGTTGCTTCGGAACCGATGGTACAGGACCCGGTGGTGATTACTTTTGACCCGGATGGCCGCCTCTGGACAGTAGAAATGCGCGGTTTTATGCCCACCATCGACGGGGCCGGCGAACAGGAGCCGATTGGCCGGATATCGGTACTGGAAGATACCAACCTAGACGGTATAATGGACAAAAGCACCATTTACCTAGATAGTTTAGTCATGCCCCGGGCTTTGGCCCTGGTGCCCGGCGGCGCTTTAATTGCCGAGAACGGCGCTTTGTGGCTGACCCAGGATCAAAACCAGGACTTAAAAGCCGACTCCAAAACCTTACTCGATTCGGTTTACGCGGGCAGTCCTTTGCCCGAACATTCCGGCAATGGCTTGTGGCGCGACCCGGATAACTGGTACTACAATGCTAAATCTAGGTTCCGGTACCGCTTGCTGAATGGTAAATGGGAACGCGACAGCACCGAGTTTCGGGGGCAATGGGGCATCAGCCACGACGATAAAGGCCGCTTGTATTACAACTATAACTGGTCACAGTTACATGCCGATTTAGTGCCGCCCAACTATCTAAACCGTAACAAAAATCACAAACCCACCACCGGCATTGATCATGGCCTTACCGTAGACCGGCGCATTTACCCCATCCGGCCTAACCCGGCCGTAAACCGGGGCTACATTCCCGGTACTTTAGACAAAGAAGGAAAATTGTTAGAATTTACGGCGGCCTGTTCGCCGCTGGTTTACCGGGGCAATGCATTACCGCCTGAGTTTTACAGCAACGTGTTCGTGTGTGAACCTTCGGGTAATTTAATCAAGCGCAACGTGGTGGAGGAGAATGGCTTGCTGCTAACCGCCAACGACCCGCACCCGGGCAAAGAATTTTTAGCATCCACGGACGAACGCTTCCGGCCGGTGTACCTGGCTAATAGCCCCGATGGCGCTTTGTACGTAGCCGATATGTACCGCGGTTTGGTGCAGCACGGCGCTTACATAACACCTTATTTGCGGGAACAAACCTTAATGCGGAAACTCGTGCAGCCCGTGCACCGGGGGCGCATCTGGCGCATCGTGCCGGAAAACTGGAAGCCAGGCAAACTCCCGAAACTAGCCAATCAATCTGCCGCCGAGTTAATTCCTTATTTATCGCACGGCAATGGCTGGTACCGCGATGTAGCCCACCGCTTACTCGTAGAGCGCAACGATCTAAGTGTTGTTCCGGCACTAGAAAACTTAGCAACTAACGGAACAAATCCGCAGGGCCGCTTTCACGCTCTCTGGACTTTAGAAGGATTAAAAATGGGCAAGCCCGAGGTGTTGCTTCCTTTAGTTTCTGATCAAAACCCGTTGGTAAGCACGACAGCAGTCCGGTTACTTGAACCACTGGCCAAAGCTGATATAAACGTACAGGCGCAATTCGAACAGAAATTGCTGCAGGTAATAACAGAGGCTCCCCCGGAACAGGTCTTGCAGATAGCGCTATCGGCTCCGGCTTTAAAACCAGAAGTAGCGCATTCTTTATTAACTACCATCAGCCACAAGTACGCCGAATCTGCTTTAATGCGCGATGCGGTGCTGAGTAGTTTGAGTAACCAGGAATTTGATTTTTTAAAAAATCTGTGGCAAGCGCCCAATTGGCAAACCGCCAGCCCTGCCAAAGAAATATTTTTAGAAATGCTGGCTACCGCTATCATCCGCAAACGTGAGCTAGCCGAATTAACCAGTTTGGTGGCTTTACTGGATAAACAAGACCAAGCGTTTAGCTGGCGGCATAAAGCCGTCATCACCGGTTTATCCATGGGGGGCGGCAAGGCTATTGTAGCGCCTATTAAACTTACCATCGCACCCGCTATTCTGCAAAAAGCGCAAGGTAAAATAGAGCCGTCCCGCTTAGATGCTTTCTCGGCATTGTTCCAGTGGCCGGGCCACAGTGCCGCGGCCAATATCAATACTGCGATTAAAAAGAACGTCCTGAACGAAGAGCAACAGCAATTATTTGCCCTGGGGCGGCAACATTACTTAACCACCTGCGCCGGCTGCCACGGCACCGATGGCGCCGGCATGAATCGTTTTGCCCCACCGCTGGCGGGCTCCGATTGGGTTTTGGGCGATGAGAAACGCTTGGCCTTAATTGTATTGCACGGTATGGAAGGACCAGTAGAAGTAGCCGGAAAAGTGTACGACAAACCCGAAATTTTACCCGTAATGCCGGCGCATTCTACCATGGACGATGCCGCCATTACTACTATTTTAACTTACATCCGCAATGAGTGGGGCAACAATGCCGGACCTATTGGTAAACGTACCGTTAGCTCCACGCGCTTAACCTCACAGGGCCGCGTGGTACCCTGGAAAGCCGAAGAATTAAAAAAATACGTGTTGGAAACTAAAGCGCCGGAAGCGAAATAAGGAATTTTAAATAGTGTCTTTTTAGAATTAAAAAAGCAGCAAGTTTTGCTCTTTGATATAAGTAATTTAATAAAAATACCCTGTTATTCAGTAGATAATTATTTTGTTTCGTAGCCCAATGGGCTCTTCCTGAATGGCGGTAATTTTTTATTACTGCTTTTACAAAAGTCTTTTATTAAATAAAAAATTATAATGGACAGACGAGATTTTTTACAGAAAGCTACAGTGGGCGCGTTGGCTCTTTCTTTTCCCGGAAACTTTCCCGCTTTCGCAAAAGAAGTGCCTATGGGAATTGTGGTGCATTCGTACGGCCTTCGCTGGAACTCCAAGGTAGCAAGCAATAAATATCCGGGGTTTGTTAATGCGGTAGATTTACTGGAGCACTGTCACCAGATAGGGGCGGGGGGCATGCAAGTGGTGGTAAAAGACTGGTCTGCGGATTTAACGAAGAAAGTGCGCGACCGGCGGGAAAAATTAGGCCTGTACGTAGAAGGATCCATTGGCGTACCGAATAAACCCGAAGAGGTGACCCGGTTTGAGCAGGAAGTAAAAAGCGCCAAAGAAGCGGGCATGCAGGTGTTACGTACCGTTTGTTCCAGTGGCCGGCGCTACGAAGCCTACCATTCGGCTCAGGAATTTAAGGATTTGCAAAGCAAAGCTTTGGCTTCTTTAAAATTAGCCGAGCCGGTGCTGCGCAAGCATAAAATGAAACTGGCCGTGGAAAATCACAAGGACTGGCGTGCTCCGGAGTTGGTAGCCCTTCTGAAACAAATAAACAGCGAATGGATTGGCGTAACTTTAGATTTTGGCAACAGCATTGCCTTGCTCGAAGAACCCATGGAAGTTATTCAAACCTTGGTGCCTTATGTGTTTACCACGCACGTAAAAGACATGGGCCTGGATGAATATGCCGATGGGTTTTTATTGTCGGAAGTGCCGCTGGGTAAAGGTATTCTGGATTTGCCCAAGATGTTTGCCTTGTGCCGCCAACACAATCCGCAGGTAACCTTTAACCTCGAAATGATTACCCGCGATCCCTTGGAAATTCCTTGTTTAAAAGATGATTACTGGGCTACTTTCCAGGGCGTACCCGCTACGGATTTGGCCCGTACCCTGCGCCTGGTGCGCCAGCACAAGTATGAGGCCGGTTTACCCAGAGTATCGCAGCTAAATCCGGAAGCCAGGTTAGCTGCGGAAGAAAACAACATTTTGGCTTGCCTGAGCTACAGCAAGAACACGCTAAAATCCTGAGGTTAATTACATCTGTTACCAATCAAATTTTTAAATTTTTTCATTTTTCAAAAAGTAAACACAGAAACACCAGTACTTTTCAACAGCATGAATAAAGAATTACTTCCGGGTATTAAACAATTTGATTTAAGTGGTAAAGTAGCCATTGTTACGGGCGGCTCTAAAGGATTAGGTTTAGCCATGGCCGCCGGTTTAGCCTCGGCCGGAGCCAATATTATGTTGGTAAACCGCAATGCCGACGAAGGAGCACAGGCGGCCCGGGAGTTAAATCAGGAATTTGGAGTGCAAGCCGTTTCGTTTAGCGCCGATATTACCGACCAAGCCCAAACCGAAGCCATGGCTACCAACGCGATGGCTACCTTTGGCCAGATTGATATTTTAATTAACAGTGCTGGCATCAACATTCGGGGAGCCATTGATGAAGTATCACCCGCCGATTTTAACAAGGTAATGGAAGTAAACGTGAACGGTACCTGGTTGTGCTGTCGCGCCGTAACGCCTTATCTGAAACAAAATGGCCGCGGTAGCATCATTAATTTGGCCAGTACTTTAGGGTTAGTAGGTTTATCTAACCGTACGCCCTACGCTTCCAGTAAAGGGGCGGTAGTGCAAATGACCCGGGCTTTGGCCTTGGAATTAGCGCCTTTTAACATTAATGTTAATGCCATATGCCCGGGGCCATTTTTAACCGAAATGAATTTGCCCATTGCCGATACCGAAGAAGGTAAAAAGTTTGTGGTGGGCGCTACAGCGCTGGGCCGCTGGGCCGAAATGCGGGAAATACAAGGAGCGGCTATTTTCCTGGCCAGCGATGCCGGTAGTTACATGGTGGGTTCCATGCTTACCGTTGACGGAGGCTGGACAGCCCATTAATTGGGGCCAATTCTATGGCCAGGTAAAAATTTAAAATTTTAAAAATCAGTGTAATTAATCACTAAACCAAGCGGCACCTATGGAAAAACAGAGTGGCCTTATCCGTAAAACCAATGTTCGTTACGCCATGCTGGCGCTCGTTTTCGTGAATGTAATGATTAATTACCTGGACCGGAGCAACCTGTCGGTGGCAGCAGCGGCATTAAGCAAAGATTTAAGTTTATCTACGGTACAGATGGGCTTAATTTTTTCGGCCTTTGGCTGGACGTATGCGATTTTGCAAATTCCGGGCGGCTTAATTGCCGACCGGATTGGTCCGCGGGTGCTGTACGCAGTTTGTTTAATTACCTGGTCCATTGCCACGGTGTGCCAGGGTTTTGCCCGCGGCTTTGTGAGTTTGTTTGGTTTGCGGCTAGCCACGGGCGCCTTCGAAGCGCCTTCGTACCCCATAAATAATCGTATTGTTACCAGTTGGTTCCCGAACCACGAGCGGGCTTCGGCCATTGCCTTGTACGTGTCAGGGCAGTTTATTGGGCTGGCTTTTTTTACGCCGGTGCTGGTTACCATTCAGTATTATGCCGGCTGGAAAGGCTTATTCGTGACCACCGGTTTGGTAGGTTTAATTTGGGGCTTAATCTGGTATTTCTTTTACCGCGACCCGCTGGATCACCCGCGGGTAAATGCCGAAGAATTAAACTACATTCAAAAAGGAGGTGGTTTGATCGAAGGCAAAAAAATAGACAAAACCCAACCCTCTATCTGGAAATGGATTAATCTGAAGCAGGTAATTGGCAGCCGCAATTTATGGGGCGTGTACATCGGGCAGTTCGCCATGAATGCCATGCTTTGGTTCTTCCTCACCTGGTTCCCGACTTACCTGGTGCAGTACCGGGGCTTAAATTTTATCAAATCCGGCTACCTGGCTTCCATTCCTTTTTTGGCCGCTTGCGCCGGCTTGCTATTATCAGGCTTTGTGTCGGATTACTTAATCCGGCAGGGTAAATCTATTGCCATGGCCCGTAAAACCCCCATTATTATTGGGCTGGTTGTTTCGGCCAGTATTGTGGGAGCTAATTACAGCACCAGTACCACTGCAATCATTTTCTTCATGGCCCTGGCATTTTTTGGAGCCGGTATGGCCTTAATTTCCTGGGTGTTTGTGTCTATTTTGTCGCCGAAGCATTTAATTGGCTTAACCGGGGGCGTGTTTAATTTTATGGGCAATCTAGCCTCCATCATCGTACCGATCGTAATTGGTTACCTGGCCAAAGACGGCGACTTTAAACCCGCGCTGGTTTTTATCGGAGCTTTAGGTTTAATTGGAGCCTGCTCGTACCTGTTCCTGGTGCGCAACATTGAACCACCTATTATCCTAACCGAAGAAAAAGAACCAAAAGTGTTATCGGCTTCATAAATAAAAAACTGCTGCCTTTTATCTAAATTAAACTTTTGGAGAGAGCTAAAAGTAAATTTTTAAAAAATTGCGTGATTTCAACTTTTAACCATTGGTTTATAGTGGTTTAAAGTTGAATCTCGTGGTATAAATATTTTGATGTTAACCTTTAAACTATACTCGCCTGATCCTTTATTCCCAAACAGGCGTAAATACTTTCGGTAATTCGATCGAGAGTCCCCTTCGGCTTTTATGGTTTTCAAAACGGGTTGTACTTTTATTTTTTCTTAAGAAAAATCCGCAATCCGTACTTACCTACTTAAAATCAAAACCTCCTGCATTTCTCTATTTGTATAAGATAAATTCTCATTCCTATTCTGCTTTACAATAAATCAAAATTAACAGTTGGGGAGTGGAACCTTTTAGTTCAGCCATGCTGTCTAGAAATTTGTAAATTAATGCCGATTAGAATTTTTTTAAGTTAACAGGTAAGTATAGTCATCAAATAGATTTAATTCTATGCTTTAAAGATGGCTAAATTTGCCTTATTAACGGATTAAATTAAGTGTTTTAATAATTGTATTATTTTTGCTTTAAATAGAATGGATACTTTTGAGGAAACCAAAAGATTATTAGAGAATTCGCACTTCTACTATATTATTACTACAGACATGGATGGTCATTACTCCTACGTAAACAACCATTACGCCAAATCTTTCGGATCAATGTACGGGTCTATTGTGGGGCAGCCTTACCAAATAACCATGCATCCGGAAGATACGAAAGTTTGCGCGGAAGTATCGAAGCTGTGCTTTACGCATCCCGATAAAACTTTTCCGGCTACTATTCGCAAGCACGATGGGCACGGCGGATTTGTAATTACCCAATGGGAGTACAAAGCTTTGTGGGACGATAATCAACAACCGGCGGGTATTTTTTGTCTGGGTTACGACATTACCAAGTACATATCGCAGCACGAACAATTATTAGATGCTCAAATGCAGGTTGCTCAGAAAGATGGTATCCTCAAAGAAATTGCCTGGAGCCAATCTCACCTGGTGCGAGGACCTTTGTCGAGCATATTAGGTTTATGCATGGTCTTGGAAAGAATGGACATGGATCAAAATTTACGAAATATTATTCAAATGCTGTTGGAAAGCAGCCGGCAACTGGATGAAGTTATAAAATCAAATGTGGAAAAAACTTCTTATTAACTAGTTTGCGAGCTTATAAGAACAGCTATTTTTTAAAATTTTAAAAATATAGCATTAGCCCAGCGCAACAGCTACAGGCCTGACGTATGTAGTGGGGTAATCAATATAGATTTGGTAGGCTTTCCCAAAAACAAACTGTGACGCATGCCCATGATTTAATAGGAAGCAGTTATTTTTGGGAAAGCTTATTTATTTTAAGAAACTTACTGTGCCAGGTATGCTCCATCTACGGGGTAATAAGCGCCCGTAACAAAAGAGGCTTTTGGAGAACTTAACCAGATAACCAGCTCGGCCACTTCCTCCGATTCGCCTAATCTGCCTATCGGATGTAAGCCGGCCAGCATCTGAAAAGTTTCGTCGTTCATGCCGGCTTGGGTAAGCAGGGGCGTTTTTATAAAAGCTGGTCCTACGGCGTTAATGCGGATACCCTTAGCCGAGTACTCTAAAGCCGCATTTTTAGTGAGCCCCACCACACCATGCTTGGCCGCTACATACGCCGCGGAATTAGCAAATCCTACCTGACCCAGGATAGAAGAATTATTTACAATAGCGCCACCGCCATTCTGCAGCATTTGTTGAATTTGGTATTTCAGACAGTAAAACACGCTGCTTAGGTTCACGGCAATTACCTGGTTCCAACTCTCTAGGCTTAATTCGCCAATTGGGTTAGCTTCGCCACTAATCCCGGCATTATTAAAAGCAATATGCAACTGGCCATACTGTTTTACGGTTGCTTTTACCAGGTTTTCACAATCTTCCGGCTTGGCTACATCGGCTTTTACAAAAATAGCATCACCACCGTTTTTCTTTATTTCAGCTACTACCTGGTTGCCGGACGCCTCGTTTATATCCGAAACCACTACCTGGGCGCCTGCGCGGGCATATAGGAGGGCAGTTGCTTTGCCAATGCCCGAAGAAGCTCCGGTTACCAGGGCAACTTTACCAGAAAAATCTTTTTGCGCGTTTGCTTCCATTGTGCTATGTATTTAGTTTTAAATTGCTGATACAATTGAGTTACAAAAGTCGGCTTCCAGATTAATTTTTTTCATGACTTGTATCATACGAGTAAATGATTTTAATTCTAGTTTGGGGCTGGTATGCAGGTAATTAAAAAAGAGGAACGATTAACGGTGGCGCGATAAGTATTCTTACGGCATCAATAACGCACGACCATCAGGCTATGGTTGGGATCCTTAGATTTAGTAGGGCTTAAAGAAAAAGTACAACCTTATTGTTGTACTTTTTCCTATGATTGCCATTGTGTTTAGACCGGTTTATTCGTTTTGTTTGGGGCAAAATCTACCATCCATTCAATCCCATATTTATCTCGAAACATGCCAAAATAAGAACCCCAAGGACTCTGGTCAAAGGGCACTTCCACATTGCCGCCGGCTGAAAGCCCATAAAATAAATTCTCGGCCTCTTCTTGGCTTTTGGCACTTATCGCTATCTTAGACCTGTTTTCCTGCTCATTTACTCTTCCCAAACTTTCTGGCACATCATTGCCCAGTAACATGTTTGGACCAACAGGCAAAGCAATGTGCATGATCTTATTCGCCTCCTTTTCAGGTATAGGGTTTTCTGGGCTGGATATATCTTGAAAACGTATGATTGTTGCGAATTCCCCGCCAAATACGGATTGGTAAAACTGGAATGCTTCCTCGGCATTGCCGTTAAAATTAATATGCGGATTAATAAGGGCCATATTGAGTAATTCTTAGTTTAATTTGACTTAATTTACTGTTTTCTTAATTAAAACTAGCTGCGTTCAGGGTACGATCGCTCACGCAGCGTAAATCTTTCTTGCCGGGCTGGTGCTCTCTGTTAAACGGGGCTTTGCCAGTCTTGTACTACTATGAAGATAAGCTGGAAAGGGCATACTTGCTGGATGCAACAGACTTAAAATCGGACTGGGATAATTTGCTAAGTTTGTGATAAGAAAGGTAAGAAGTAGTTAAGATAGCAAAAATGAGCAGAGGAAAAAAAGTTTGCCCATTAAGCCCATCAACTACGCCATGGCTGATAAAAGCCGCTATTATGGTAAAGCCAAAACCAGCATAGGCCCACTCTTTAAACCGTCCTTTTACAAAGGGAAGTATTAAAGCTAAAGCGCCGGCTACTTTAAAAATGGTAAGCATAACCCGGAAGTAATCCGGATAGCCTAAATGCCGGATTCCTTCGACAGCCAGATCTGTATGGGAGGTGAGCGCTGGCATTACACCTTCAAATAAAAAGATGATGCTGGTCGAAGTCCAGTAAATAATTTTAGTGGTTTTTGATGTACTCATAATTTTAGGAGTGTTTCGTTTCTACAAAGAAAAGCTATAAACGAAATTTCTAGCAGGTATGAATCCGACAGTTTCAGGGGTATTTGCGACAAATTGTAATACCAGGTAAGTTCCCAAAATAGCTTTACAGTTTACGCTCCCTAATGTTTTACTCCTAAATTTTACCTGGTTGAGTCAGGCGCTGCAAAAATTCCCGGAATTCCTGATTGTCGTAATCAGCCATGCCGTCTTTGCGGGTCACGATTTGCCCTTCGGGCGAAATAATAAAGGTTGTTGGGATAACTTGCGTTTCGTAGCTTATTGGCAAAGAGCCATTATGGGTATAAACCGGAAAGGTGAAGCCTTTTTTCTGAATAAATTTCTGCGCTTTAGTCGGGTCTTGATCCAAGGATACCATTACAAACGCTATTTTATCTGAATTGACCTTTTCGTACAAACTTTGAATATTGGGCATTTCGGCGATGCACGGCGGGCACCAGGTTGCCCAGAAATTTAAAAATATTACTTTCCCTTTAAGCGATTCTAGAGAAGTCTGCTCCCCGTTAAGGGAGAGCAGATTAAAATTATAATCAGCAACCAAGGTGGGGGCGGTATTGCCGGAGGGAGAGGTATTTTCATTTATTTCTTCTATAGTAGGTTTTATGAAACCTGTAGCCAAAATTATTCTTTGCAGCTGACCAATAACTTCGGTATGCAGCCCGGTGAGGTACAGTGCCCCAATAACTATCCCGGTTATGATCCACCCTGGTATTTTTTTTATGTTCTCCGTAATAGCATTCATCTTTGGTTGTATTTATTAGGGAAGCTAAACTAAGGAGTAAGCAAATTGGCTTACACCAAAGCTCCTTTCTGGTCTTTGTGCTTGATTATGGCGCCAATAAGAGGTACCTAGTGCGGAATTTTATCTTTTACTACCCCATAAAAGTAGGTACCCAATAACGAGCCGAAGATTATAAGCAACATTGCCCCGTACCCATAGCCTACATTCACAAACATCGGACCCGGACAGGCACCGGTTAAGGCCCAACCTAATCCAAATATGGTTCCACCAATAATATACCTAAACCAGGTTCGGTCTTTATCGTGAAAAACTATCAGATTGTCTTGGGTATCTCTGATGCGAAACTTTTTAATTAAATAAACCGCTATGGTGCCCAAGGTTACCGCCGTGCCAATAATACCGTACATATGAAACGACTGAAAGCGAAACATTTCCTGAATGCGGTACCACGAAATAGCCTCAGATTTCGCCATGATGATCCCAAACAGGATACCCGTAGTTATATATTTTAATCCTTTCATGTCTTAGAAAATTAAGGGTAATAAAAAGTGCGTCATGATTAAGCCGCCAACGAAAAAACCTACCACTGCCACCAAAGAAGGAATTTGCAGATTAGATAAGCCACTGATGGCATGGCCCGAAGTGCAACCACCGGCGTACCGGGCACCAAATCCTACCAATATGCCCCCAACAAGCAAGATCAGAAATCCCTTCGGCGAAGAGAAAAAGACCGGTCCAAATAGTTGAGCAGGATTTAATTGTCCGTCAAAGTTAATTCCTAAAGTCTGTAAGTCATTTACCGTAGCTTCTGATAATTGCAAGGGATGCTCACTTTTCAGGACGGTAGCAGCAATAATGCCCCCTAGCACCGAGCCGAATAAAAAGAGTAAGTTCCATTTCTGAGTGCGCCAATTAAAATCAAAAAATTTAACTTTTTTACCCGCGCCGGCTAGCGTACACAGGGTCCTTAGATTAGATGATACGCCAAATGATTTGCCATACAACAGGAGTAATACCATAATAAAAGCAATTGCTGCCCCCGAAGTATACCAAGGCCAAGGCTGTTTAAGCAATTCCAACATTTTAATTTTTTAAAAATTTGATATAATTAAACCTTTTTACAAGGGCAAAAAATTACTTACTAGATAAAGTAAAGGCCTTTTACCCCGAGTTTATATTTGCTTTAACTCCGTTACCGCTTCACCCATATCGAGTACCGCTACGGGTAGCAAACTTTCCAGAATACTACTGCCCGCCGCTGATCGGTAGCCCCCGGCACAATGCACCACCACCGGTTTATCCGTTGGTATTACATGGGCGCGCTCTCTTAATTCGGGTAGTGGGATGGTGATTGCTTGGTCAAAAAACCTTCCGCTCTTAGTTTCGCTGCTGTTCCGGATATCCACTACCGTGTAATCTTTCTGATTAGTTTGGAAAGCTTGTTTAGAAAATTCGCTGCTTTTTACCCCCTTGGCTCCATCATAAACAAAGGCACCTGCTACGTTCAACTCGTACCCAATTTTAGCGGCTTTCTCCAGCAACTCGTTAAGCTTTTCTTCGGTTTCAGCTACTAAATAGTACTTCTCTTCCGGACCCACAATACTGCCCAACCAAGTTTCAAACTTGTTTCCGTTCTGAATATTAATCGCTCCTTTTGGGTGGCCTTTTTTGAACTCATCCTGGGGGCGCCCATCCACTATTAAAATATTCTGGTTTTCCGGTAGCTCGTTCACAGCCAGTCTTTTTATTTCTTGCAGAGATTGCTTATAGGCTGGTGCGCCTTGTTTGTTAAGGCCTACATCGTAACCAAAGTATTTAGGTACGAAGGGTTGATCTTCCGTTATGATCCGCACAAATTCTGCTTCACTCATCGGTTGGAGCGCATAGTTAGTCTGCTTCTCGGCCCCAATGGTGCTACTGTTCGCTTCCTTCAGCCCTTTGCCACAAAGTGTACCAGCCCCGTGCGCCGGGTACACCAGTACGCTATCATTTAATTGCATTAATTTTTGCCGGGTGCTGTGGTACATCTGGCGGGCCAGTTCTTCCCTTTTTGCCGTAATGCTGCCCGCACTTTCGCGGAGATCTGGCCGGCCTACATCCCCAATAAAAAGGGTATCGCCGGTAAATACCGCTACGTTTTGGCCGTCGTGCTCTAATATAATACTGATGCCATCCGGAGAGTGGCCGGGCGTATGCAGCGATTTTAGTTTAACTTCCCCGATCGGAAGTACGGCTCCTTCGTCAAAAGTCTGATGCGGGTAATCGGCACCTACCAGGCTATGGGCATAAATAATAGCTCCGGTTTGCTGGTGTATTTCCAGGTGCGAACTTACAAAATCGGCATGCGGGTGGGTTTCTATTACCCCTACAATTTTGGCGTTGTTCTTTTCAGCAAAATCATAATAAGGCTGCGGATTCCGGGCCGGATCTATTAATACGATTTCGTTAGTACTTTCACTTAAGATGGCGTAGCCGAATTGGGCTAATCCTTTATCTTCAAACTGTTGTATTTTCATGCGTTAACTACTTTATAAAAATGAAATTTTTAAAATTTTAATGCCTTTTCCATTTTAATACAAATTTATATTCTCCTGCACCCCTGTTCAGTGATGTTTATCACACAAGCTGGAAATATTAAAAATTAGGTAAAAGCTCTTTGATAAGGATATAAATTCCCATTAACAAAACAAACCAGCCAAAACCTTTCTTTAGCTTTTTACCGGGGATCTTTTTGCTCAGTAAGCCGCCCAGGAAAATACCAACAATGGCAATAAAGGTAATGCTAAGCAGAAAAGACCATTGAATAGGAAAATGCCCGATATCGCCGGCAAAGCCTATCAGAGAATTAAGCGCAATGATCATTAGCGAGGTGCCAACGGCTTTCTTCATCGGTAGCTTTACTAAAAGCACCAAAGCCGGGATTAACAGAAAACCACCGCCGGCACCTAATAAGCCAGTAACCAATCCGATTGCTATTCCATAGCCTACTAGCTTTAAAAACCTGACACAATCCGTGCATTCTCGCTCAGGTGCGGTTACTTTGGGCTTTTTAATCATGCTCATGGAGGCCATGAGCATCAGCATCCCAAATAATACCATGGTTAAAAAAGACTCGGTAAGAGTAAATCCACCGATTTTTACAATTTCTTTGGGAATAGCAGGCACCAAAAACTTACGCGTTATAAAAACGGTAACAATGGAGGAGGTGCCAAAATAAAGGGCCGCTTTCAGGTTAACCAATCCCTTACGGTAGTTAGTAATGGACCCAATTAAACTGGTGGAACCAACAATAAAAAGGGAGTAGGAGGTGGCCAGTAAAGGTGGGGTGTTAAACAGGTAAACTATTACAGGTACGGTAAGAATAGAGCCTCCACCACCAATTAAACCCAACGAAATTCCTATGAAGGCCGAGGCCAGATATCCCAGTATTTCCATGACTATTTTTTATAAGTACAAAGGTACTGGGTTATAAAAAGGCGTTCAGTGACTCAAGTCACCGGGAGCTTAATAATTTCGATGTAGTTACGGTGTAATTGCAGGGCACCCCGCTGTTCTAGTTTTTTGAGTAACCGTGAAATTACTTCCCGCGAACTGTTAAGCTCTTCGGCTATTTGCTGGTGCGACAATTTTACTTCGTTGCCTTGCACTTTCTGGTAGCGTTTCAGGTAAAACAATAAGCGTTCGTCCAAGGCTTTAAAAGCCACGCTATCCAGGGTTTGGAGCAATTCTTCGAACCGCTGCCGATAGGAAGAAATTACAAAATGGTTCCAGGTTTTATATTTACCTAACCAACTCTCGGTCAGGTGCGCTGGTATTAAAATTACTTCGGTCGGTACTACTGCCCGTGCCATGATGCCACTCTGGTCGTTACGTACGGTACACATCATCGATAGGGCACAGGCATCACCAGGTTGCAGGTAGTACATCAAAAAATCATTGCCTTCTTCATCCTCGCGGTACACTTTCAATAGCCCGTCCGCCACCAGAATGGTAGAGCGGATAAACTGTCCGGTTTGCAACACGTTTTCCCCTTCATCTAACTGCCGTATTACGCTCTCCTGACTTATTTCGGTCACTAAAGATTCCTCTAAGTGCCTGAATTTTTGTTGAATTACCTCTTTGGTGTCCTGGGCCATGTGGCAAATTTTAAAAAATACTAAAACGCTTTACCAATTCTTTCGGAAGAATCAGGATAAGGTTTCTCTTCTATTAATTACTAATCAGTTTTAATGCTGCCGTATAATTACTCGCTGTTTAAGATCTGGTTATTTATGCTGAATTCTTTAATAAGAGCACTTTTTAGCATCGTTATTTATAAAAAGATGTTGATCTTTCTTTTTTACCAAGCTTTGACTTGCGTACCTCTATTCATTTTTTAATGTACGAAACTTATAAAATCCTGCTTAATACTACATGATTTTTAATAAGATTCTTTGACAATACGCGCCGCTAAAATAAGATGGGTTTTTGATGAGGGATGAGCATAAAAAAAGGAAGTGTTTTACACTTCCTTTTAAGTAGCCCGTAGGGGAATCGAACCCCTGTTACCAGAATGAAAATCTGATGTCCTAACCCCTAGACGAACGGGCCGTCCGTTTAAGTGGTGCAAATGTAGAAGAACTGTTTAATTTTTCAAAACTTCTTTTTTAAATTTTTTAAAATTTTACTCAAATTAAAAAGGCCATGCAGGTAAGTGGCTGCGTTTGTAGTAATTAAAAAAATAAAAATTAAACAGGATTAGTCGTTTTCTTAAAAGTAGGTGGTACACGTTTCTTCGAAGCTTGTTCGTAAGCGTAGGCCAGCTTAATTAATTCGGGCTCGGTGTAGGCGGTGCCAAAAAAAGATAGCCCAATGGGTAAACCATCTACCTGGCCCATGGGCACCGTTATGTGCGGGAAACCCGAGATAGCAGCCGGGGAAGACAAACTGTAACCTGAAGCAGAAGAAGAGTCGCCGTTAATGAGATCAATGCACCACGATGGCCCGTAAGTAGGGCCCGAAATAGCTTGCAGGTTGTTTTCGCGCATTACCGTTTGAATAATGTTGCGGCTGGTGGTTAGGTTTTTCTTTACAGCTTTTTGGTATTCCTGGCTGGTAAGGTCGCCTAAGGCTTCGGAACTTTCCAGTATTTCCTGTTTAAAATACGGCATGGCTTTATCTTCATTTTGCAGGTTATAGGCAATAAGCTCTTTTAATGATTTTACCGGACCTTGGGTTTGCGCCAGGTATTTATTTAAGCCATCTTTAAACTCGTATTGCAAAACTTTAAATTCGTCGTCGCCGAGTTCCCGCATTTTTTTAATTATTTCTACTTCCACAATGGTAGCTCCTTTGCTTTTAAGTACTTTCAGGGCCACTTGGAGTAAGGCTGTTACATCTTCGTGGCCCGTCAGAAAAGCTTTTTCTACGCCAATGCGTTTACCTTGTAACCCATTCGCATCCAGAAAAGGGGTATAATCTTTTAAGGCTTTACCGGTACTTTCTTCGGTAATAACATCGGCTGGATCAGTGCCGGTAAGGGCACCCAACAAAATAGCGGCATCGCGCACAGTGCGTGCAATCGGTCCGGCAGTGTCCTGAGTTTTAGAAATAGGAATAATACCCGAACGGCTTACTAAACCCACGGTAGGTTTAATGCCCACGGCACTGTTAATAGCGGCCGGACAAACAATTGAACCATCGGTTTCGGTGCCTACGGCTATTGCGCACAGGTTGGCCGCCACTGCCACTCCCGAACCCGAACTGGAGCCGCAGGGGCTACGATCCAGCACATACGGGTTTTTGGTTTGGCCACCGCGGCTACTCCAACCACTCGCCGACCGGGTAGACCGGAAATTAGCCCATTCGCTCAGGTTGGTTTTACCCAAAATAACGGCGCCAGCTTCGCGCAAACGGGCGGTAACAAAAGCGTCTTTTGTGGCATGGTTTTCGGCCAAAGCCACCGAGCCCGCCGATGTTGCCATTTTATCGGCAGTATCTATGTTGTCTTTTATTAAAACCGGAATACCGTGCAAGGGTCCTCTGGTTTTTCCGGCTTTTCGTTCCTGGTCCAGGGCATCGGCTATGGTTAAGGCATCGGGGTTTACTTCAATTACGGAGTGCAGGCGCGGACCCGCCTGGTCGATGGCTTTAATCCGGTTCAGGTACAGCTCGGTAATCGAACGGGAAGTATAGGTGCCGTCAGCCATTTTCTTTTGCAAATCCGCAATGGTAATTTCGTTTAACTCAAAATCATCTGGCGCTTGGGCATCGGTGTGGGTAGTTGATTTTTGATTACCCGCACCCGATTGGCAGGAACTTACCAAAATAGTGGGCAAAGCTAAACCGGCCAGGGTTGTATTTTTTAAAAAGTAGCGTCTGTTCATGGGTATTTATTTTGGCTTAAGATACTTTTGGAATCAGAAATAAGAAAGAGCCCCATTCAGAAATATTAGCTGATATTTAAAATTTACAGGAACTATAATTCCGGCGGTTTAGCTGCTTTAAAATTAGCTGATCTAAAAAGATACGGGCGAAGCTTGCCTCAACAAAGGCTTTTAAAATAAAATTTTTAAAATTTTATGCTGTATTACTTCTAAAGAACTAAGGTTTTAAATTCTTAATTTTGGTTTCCAAACATACCGGCAAGTGAAGTTGACCATTCATCAGATTTTACAACAGTACTGGCAATACAACGCTTTTCGACCTTTACAGGAAGATATTATACAAGCGGTGTTGGCGGGCCACGATACGTTAGCTTTGTTGCCCACGGGTGGGGGAAAGTCGATTTGCTTTCAGGTGCCGGCTTTAGCCCGCGAAGGTATTTGCCTGGTTATATCGCCGTTAATTGCGCTCATGAAAGACCAGGTAGAGCAACTGCAAAAAAGAAACATTGCTGCCGTAGCTATACATTCGGGCTTGAGTAAACACGAAATTGATATTGCGTTGGACAATTGTGTGTTTGGGCAAATTAAGTTTTTGTATTTATCGCCGGAACGGCTCCAAACCGATATTTTTCGGGAACGTGTAAAGCGCATGCGGGTTGCTTTGCTGGCCATCGACGAAGCGCATTGTATTTCGCAGTGGGGCTACGACTTTCGGCCCCCGTATTTGCAAATTGCCACTTTGCGCGAGTTGCTGCCCGGCGTGCCGGTTTTAGCCCTGACCGCCACTGCTACGGAAGAGGTTAAGCGCGACATTCAGGAAAAATTGTTATTTACCAATGCCCGAGTTTTTCAGCAAAGCTTTGCGCGGGCCAATTTGTCGTACTCCTGCTTACCCACCGAAGATAAGAACGGCCGGTTATTAGGAATTTTAAAAAACGTGCCCGGCAGCGGTATTGTGTACGTGCGCAGCCGGCGGCAAACCGTGGAAACGGCCAAGTGGCTGCACCGGCAGGGAATAACGGTGGGGGTGTACCACGCCGGCTTATCATACGCCGAGCGCAACAAGGCCCAACAAAACTGGATTGAAAATAAAACCCGGATAATAGTAGCTACCAACGCCTTTGGAATGGGGATTGATAAACCGGATGTGCGTTTGGTAGTACATCTGGATTTACCCGAAACCCTGGAAGCTTATTACCAGGAAGCTGGCCGCGCCGGGCGCGATGGCCGGTATTCGTACGCTACCGTTTTGTTAGGCCCGGCCGATGCCACGGATTTGTTAGCTAAAGTAGATGAAGCGTATCCGCCCATAGAAACTTTAAAACGGGTGTACCAGGCTTTAGCCAATTACTACCAAATGGCGGTGGGCAGCGGCGAGTTGGTATCGCACAATTTTGAAATTGATGATTTTACCCGCACATATAAGTTAAAAGCCCTGGAAGTACACCACGCCATCCGGAAACTGGAAACCGAAGGTTTGCTGCAGTTAAACGAAGCTTATTTTGCGCCTTCAAAAGTTTTTTTCGCGGTTAATCACGAAGAAATTTACAAATTTCAGGTGGCGCAACCCGAGTTTGATCCTCTAATTAAAGCTTTACTAAGATTATACGGCGGTAATTTGTACACCAGTTTTGTGAAAATCAATGAAAAACAACTGGCCGGTTTTTTAAGCACTTCTGATGCAGCTGTTCGCAAATCGTTAGAATACCTGCACCAACGAAACATTGTGGAGTACGAGCCGCAGCGGGAAGCGCCGCAAATTGTTTTTACCACTCCCCGCTACGATGCTGCTAACCTACCGCTGGATTATAAAAAATTAGCCCAGTTCCGGAAAACGGCCCTGCAGAAAGCCAAAGCGGTAGTTAATTATTTGCAAACAACCGACCGCTGCCGCACGCAATTATTACTGGCGTATTTCGGGGAGTTTACCGACGAATATTGCCGGGTTTGCGATTATTGCCTGGCGCGCAAAAAGTTGAAACGCCAGGAAAAAAACGATAAAATGCTGCGCGAGCAATTGCTGCAACAGCTTACCCAACAATCCTGGCATCCGCAGGCGCTTACTACCCGGTTTGAACCAAAATACAAGGCCGAACTTACCGGCCTTATCCGCGAACTACTGGATCAGGGAATTCTGCAATACGACGAAGAAGGTAAACTACACTTGATGAAAGGCTAATTGTACCTGATACTTTTCTGCCGAAAATTAGAACGTGTAAACTTTACGTGGCGGGGCAACTCCGCCCCAAAAATCACAAGCTAAAACTACCACCAATCAAGCTCCTTCCGGGAGCTTTTGTTTTTTACTGCTGCGGATAAAAATAAAGGTACTATCCGAAGAAATTTTTAAAATTTTTTAAAAGCGAGGCAACCATTCGCCGGTTTATTCCGACCTGTTAGTGATTCCGCCCGGTTCATCCGTCTGATTTAAAATTTCTATTCTAAACATTTTAACTAATTAATTTACTCTTATGCTAAAACATGTATTCCGCAACCGGCTACGCTTGCTGGTGCCTTTTTTCTTGTTGTTCTTGATTAGTTGCAGCGACGACGACAGCAACAATACGCCCGATCCACCCGCTGATACAACCCAGATTAAATTACAAAACAGTGCTTCCCTGGGCAGCTACCTCGTAGATAAAGATGGCAGAACCTTGTATTACTTTTCTAATGATGCCAATGGTCAAAATAACTGCGCGGGCGGCTGCGAAGCGCTTTGGCCTTACTTTAACGTAGATAATTTAACCGCCGATAAGTTAGGCGATGGTTTAGATTTATCCGATTTTGCTACCATTACGGCCGCTAATGGTAAAAAACAATTAACTTATAAATCATGGCCCTTGTATTACTACGCCCCAGCTACCAACGGCACCAATACCCTGGAAGCGCCGAACCAAACTACCGGCGAAGGAGTAGGAGGAGTGTGGTTTGTGGCTAAACCCGATTACACCATTATGCTGGTAAATGCCCAGTTAGTGGGCAACGACGGGAAAAATTACAAATCGGATTATACCGAAGGAGAAGGTAAAACCATTTACTTTACCGATGGCAAAGGCTTAACCCTCTACGGTTTTAAACCCGATAAAGCCAACAAGAATACGTACACCAAACCCGATTTCTCGAATAACTCGGTATGGCCCATTTACGAAACCGATAAAGTAGTAGTGCCATCTACCCTGGATAAAGCCTTATTTAGTACCACCGATGTATTCGGCAAAAAGCAACTTACCTATAAAGGCTGGCCTTTGTATTACTTCGGGCCGGATGCCAATACCCGCGGCAACAACAAAGGAGTAAGCGTTCCGGCACCGGGCATATGGCCCGTTATTACCAAAGATATTGCTGCTGCCCCGCCGCAATAGCCCTGCTGGGAAAAGTAAATTTTTAAATTTTTTCGTTTTTAACTAAGCTATAAACGGTTAAATTCATTAGGTACAAAAAACGGGTGGCAAGTAGTTGCCACCCGTTTTTTGTATTTTATAAGCAGATAATTCAATAATCAAAATCTTATAATAAAGCGCCGCTTTGGATAATTTTACCGCCACGTTCGTGTATTTCTGTTTTAGCTTTTTCAAAGCCTTCTGCGCTAATCGCGCGGGTGGCATCTTCAATCAGAAAAGTTTTAAAGTTTTCCTGCAAAGCATCTTTAATGGAGTAAAATACACAGTAATCAGCGGCTAAACCCGCTACAAAAACCTGGCGTACTTGCTTGCCCCGCAGGTAATCGGCGAGGCCGGTGCTTTTGCGGTGGCCATTGTCGTAAAAACCACTGTAGGAGTCAATCTCCGGGTCGGTGCCTTTCCGGAAAATAGCTTCTATTTTTGGTTGATCTAAAGCTGTGGCAAATTCGGCGCCCGGAGTGCCTTGTACGCAGTGGTCGGGCCAGAGTACCTGGAGCAAACCGTTTAAATCGATGCTGGAAAATACGGCCTGGCCGGGGTGCTGCGAAGCAAAACTTTTGTGTACCGCCGGGTGCCAGTCCTGGGTAGCTACCACCAGATCAAAATGCGGTTGCAATTGGTTTACTACCGGAATTATTTCGTCGCCGGCTGGCACGGCTAAAGCGCCACCCGGCAAAAAATCATTCTGAATATCAATTAAAAGTAAAGCTTTCATGGTAAAAATTTAAAATTTTTTCTGGTCTGCTGAAGTTCGTTCCGGAAGTTGTGGTACAACCATTCCTGCGAAATGCGAATAAGGTTAAGGACTATTGAAAATGATAATTTTTAAAAATTTTAATTTCCTGGCAGCGTTTCTTTGCGCTATAATACAACCAGCTTGCGTTAAACAGCCGGTAAAATCTTGTTGCGCAGTTCGCCAAAACCAATGCGCACACCGTTACGTTCGGCGCAACCTTTAAATATAATGGTATCGCCATCCTGCAAATAAGTACGCGTCGATTCGTCGGGTAGTACAATGGGCTTGCTGCCATTCCAGGTTAATTCCAGCAAAGAGCCGTAGGAGTCGGGTTCTGAACCGCTAATGGTGCCGGAAGCATATAAATCGCCGACTTGCAGGTTGCAGCCGTTGCTGGTTTGGTGCGCCAGTTGTTGATTAATGTTCCAGTAAAGATAACGCGGATTGGTTTGGCTTATGAGCACGGAAGGTTGCTGGGGTGCCTGCAGGTATACTTTTAAACTAATGTCGAAGTGCTTATTACCGGCTGTTTCCAGGTAAGGCAGTACCGCGGGCGATTGTGTAGGTCCTGCTACCCGGAATGGTTCGAGGGCATCCAGGGTAACTACCCACGGCGAAATAGCCGAAGCAAAACTTTTACCCAAAAACGGGCCTAAAGGCTGCTGTTCCCAACGCTGAATGTCGCGCGCTGACCAATCGTTAAATAATACCAAACCAAATAGGTAATCGTCGGCTTGATTAGCGGTAATGCTGGTGCCTAAGGCAGTACTAGCACCGGTGATAAAGCCAATTTCCAATTCAAAATCGAGTTGTTGGGTGGGCATAAAAGCGGGTAAGGGCGAACCGTCAATTTTTACCTGCCCTTTCGGCCGGTGAATGGAAGTACCCGAAACTACGATAGAAGAAGCCCGGCCATGATAGCCCACCGGCAAATGTTTCCAGTTCGGGGAAAGGGCGTTTTCCGGGTCGCGGAATAATAGCCCAACGTTGGTAGCCGATTCCAGGCTAGTATGAAAGTCGGTGTAATTGCTGATTTTTACGGGTAAATGCAGTTGGGCATCTACTTGTTTCACCAGGCAGCGCCGCATCAAATCCGGGTTATCGCGGATTTCGGCGTTATCGTTGCGCAGCAAAATAGAAACCCGGTCGCGGACCGCCCGCCAACATGGTTTGCCCAGAGCAATAAAATCGTTCAGAAAAGAGCGGTTAAATACATTGGGGTCCAGGTTTAGCAAATCAAACAAACCCTCCTGACCCAGAACACATAAATCCAGAATATAATCGCCAAGGGCCACGCCCACCCGCGGATCTTGCTCGCCCACGCTAAAAACTCCAAAAGGTAAATTCTGAATCGGAAATTCGCTGGTCGGAGAAATTTGAATCCAGGAATGCAGGTTCGGGTCGTTTGCTTTAAGCATAACTTAAAATCTAAAAATTAGACGTAAGGGTACCGGAATAAGCTAAAATACGAAATAAAAAAAGCCGAAGCTATAAATACTCCGGCTGCAACATCGCTTTTTAGCCCTCCAATCACCATTCTTAAACAGCATTAGCTTATAAATGAAGAGGTTAAGCTAATATAACGAACATTCGAGTTAAGTGCCTTTCTCCATAAAAAACAATACGGTATACTTTTCTTATCTCGAACTCCCGCTAATTTAAGAAATTTAAAAAATGAGCTTTCTTAAAACACAAACTGCTGCTATTACTCCAATGGAGCAAAATAGCAGCAGTTTACGGCTATATTCTAGTAAAAATTTAAAAATTTGCTTAGGCTACCGGCAAAGTAAGATTTACCGCCTCTACCGCCCGTATTTCCGGAACTTCGCGTTTCACGGCTTGTTCAACCCCGGCTTTTAAGGTCATGGTAGACATGGTGCACGAACCGCAAGCACCTAAAAATTCCAGTTTCAGTACCATTTCGTCGGTAAGTTCCAACACTTTTACGTTGCCCCCATCCGCTTCCAGGTACGGACGGATTTGGTTTAGGGCATACTCAATCCGGTCGAGAAAAGTACTGCTAATTTGATTTGTTACCATAATTTATCGCGTAATAGGTACTATTTTGGTTTTTTCCAGGCCCGCATTTCGCACCGATATGGCTTGTGCCACCACTTGAGCTACCTCTTTAAAAACGACTGCCGCCGCTGATCCGGTATTCATAATCTCCGGGGTGCCGGCATCGCCACTTTCCCGGATACTTTGCACCAACGGAATGTGCCCCAGCACCGGTACTTCCCAGCGGGCCGCTAAACTTTCGGCGCCCCCTTGGCCAAAAATAAAATATTTATTTTGCGGAAGTTCGGCGGGAGTAAAGTAAGCCATATTTTCGATAATGCCCAACACCGGTACGTTTATTTGCGGCTGCCGGAACATCTGCAAGCCTTTTTGCGCATCGGCCAAAGCTACTTTTTGCGGCGTAGTTACAATTATAACACCAGTAACCGGTACTGTTTGTACCAACGTTAAATGAATGTCGCTGGTTCCCGGAGGCAAATCAATCAGTAAATAATCCAGTTCGCCCCAATCGGTTTCGGTAATAAACTGCTTTAAAGCCGAACTCGCCATAGGTCCCCGCCAAACTACCGCACTTTCAGCGGGAGCCAGAAAACCAATCGACATCATTTTAATGCCGAATTTTTCTACCGGTTGAATCAGGTTTTTACCATCGGGGGTGCGGAACACGTGCGGACGCTCGTCTTCTACGCCAAACATTACCGGAATAGAAGGGCCAGAAATATCGGCATCAATCAAGCCCACTTTGGCGCCGGACTCGGCTAAGGCAATGGCCAGGTTAGAAGTAACCGTAGATTTACCTACGCCGCCTTTACCCGAAGCCACCGCAATAATATTTTTGATACCACCCAAAATAGCGGAATTATTACCTCGGCCCGAAGTTACCCGCGAGGTCATATTTACCGTAACTTGCGCTTCCTTATCTACCATTAAAGTAATGGCGTTAACGCATGCGTTGCGGATTAAATCTTTTAAAGGGCAAGCTGGCGTGGTTAAAATAACCGTAAAAGAAACTTGTTTGCCGTTAATCTGAATATCTTCAATCATGTTTAAGGTAACCAAATCTTTTCCCAGATCGGGTTCTTCAACATAACTTAATGCTTTTAATACATCTTGTTGGGTAATTGCCATAATCTATTTACCTGTTTTTAAGGCGGCGCAAAGGTACAAACAAATGAATAGAATACTACGGTATGGCCGCTTATAATCTAACAAGCAAGTACCGGAAAAGATTTAAACTAAATTGATTTTTAATGATTTAGTTTACTTATTTTTATGTAGAACATAATTTTTAATTTTAAAAGTCTGATCAACTGTAGCGTAAACAGATGCTAGTTTCCCCAATATAATTAAAAATCGGGCAGCTTTGTGGCAGGTATATATCCATTTTAAGTACCAATTAAAAGGAAAATAAGAAATTAGATTTAATAACGTAACTAAACAATTCACCTAATTGGGTTGGACATAGCTGTTAGAATAATTCTCTTATTCTAGCATTTGGGCAATACTTCACCTATTGTGTAATCTTGATTTTAACCGTAATTTTTAAAATAATTTTGAGGAAAATTAAATTTGAAGCGGCTTGCTTTATATATAAACTACTCCGATTAATTTAGCGTGGCTTTACTTGATTTTAAAAATGACTGATTTAAGGCTAAGCAAAGAGGCGGATCTTCCATCCGTTATGCTGTACCGCGATCGCTGGCTAATTTTAATAGGTATTCCGTTAATTAACGTTATCAATTATTATCTCACCTATCCTGACATTCAAGCCGATGCGCATACCTTAATAACGTTTACCGTAGATACTTTGGAAGGTTATCTGGCCTGGTACGCCGGTCGGGTGGTGGTGCTGGAATTTGATAAAAGATACCCGTGGGAGCGGACAGGCTGGCGGCGGTTGGTACTCCAAATACCGGCAGTGGCCATTGCGGTTTTAGCGGTAATAATTGGTTGTACCGAAATAATAAATGCTATTGCCCGGGACGAACCCGTGCCTATGGATTTTTATACCCACGATATTTTCTTATTTGTTATCTGGTCTTTGGTGTTGAACGGCGTGTACCTGGGCATTTATCTGTACCAAAAAGTAACGCACCCTCAAGATGAAACAACTAATGCCGTAACAAATTTGCCGGCAGAGATACTTGTTAATTCTGATCCATATATCATTACTAAAACCGGGAACAAGCAAAAATTAATCTATCTGCGCGATGTAAAATCTTTTTGTATTGAGCATGATTACGTGCGAGCGGTAACTAACCAGGGCACCCAGATTATTCCTGATTATACCTTAGAAAAACTGGAAACTTTGCTGGAACCAATGCAGTTTTTCCGGGCTAACCGGCAATGTATTATTACCCGGGAATTAGTAGCCCAGGTAACCCGCGAAAAAGACGGTAAACTTCTGGTGAACCTGATTCCGGTACCCGGCCAACCCGAAACGATCACCATTAGCCGCTTGCGGGCTACTGCATTTAAGCAATGGTTAAGTAACAGTTCTCTGGTTTAAGCTACATTTCACCCCGCATTTTATAGCATTTCACCCTTTTGGAGCCATTCTGGGGTGTTTTTGTAAGATAATGCGTGTCTATTTTTGTCCCGGTCAAAATAAACACGCTAATGAAAAAACTAATTTTTTTACTTTTTCTCGGCTGCACCCAAATTGCCTGGGCGCAGGAATCACATCCCAAAACAGCCCGCTCCAACAAGTTTCCGCTTGTTGTTTCTGTAAACTTTAACGCTGTTTCTACTCCCTTCCATAAGCCAGGCAATAATTTAAAAAATTTGGGTCTGCGCGTAGGTACCGAACTGCCTTACAATAAAAAAGGTAACTTATTTCAAACAGTAAATGTGGGATACTACCGCAACCGTTTAAACGGCGATGGCATTTACCTAAACAGTGAATTTGGTTACCGGCCTAATTTGTACAAGGGTTTTGGCCCGGAGTTTAAATTGGGGCCGGGTTTTGCCAATATTTACCTGCCCACCAAACCCCTGGAAACCGATGGCAAAGGTAACTGGAAACAAGCCACTAACACCGGTAAAACCGCTTTTCAGGTACACGGCAGCTTGGGTTTGCAATACCATAATTTAACCAGGAGCCAAGTGGACGTTTCGCCGTTTGTGCAATACGAAATTGTGGGTGTAGCGGGCTACAACAAAACCATTCCGCTATTGCCTACTTCTTTCATTCACGCGGGCTGCCGTTTAAAATTTTAAAATTTTTCCAATTCGCATCTCCTTAACCGGCAAGTTCCGGTTTGCTCTTAACTTCTAAAATCAATCTTAATTTCTAATTTCATGATCCGTTTATTTCAACTATTACTATTAATTCCTTTAGGTTTTTTGTTCGCCTGCGATGAGGTAGATTGGGTAGAACCCGTTGCTACCTGCAACAACCCCAATCCAACTTTTACTTACGATAAAGCTGCCGAAGTTCAAGCAATTCTGGACAAGTACACGGCTTTGGGCGTACCCGGCGTAAGTATGGGCTTGAAAACCGCTACCCAAGAGTGGGCAGGGGCTTCGGGTTACGCCCGCATTGAAGGCAAAGTGCCTATGCAGATTTGTCATTTACAATATGCCCAGAGTTTAGCTAAAACTTATACCGGGGTTTTGGTGATGATGCTTTACGAAGAAGGGAAAATACAACTGGATAATTCTATAAAGGATTATTTGCCGGTTGATATTGCTAAAAATTTAAAAGGAATTGATGAGGTTACGGTGCGCATGTTGCTAAACCATACTTCCGGCATTTTTGACTATGCCTACGATTACGCCTATGCCACCGACTTGCTCAGTAACCAAAACAAAACCTTTAATTACCACCATTTTTTAGATTACGTGTACGGGAAAGATTTGCAGTTTACCCCCGGTAGTAAATACGATTACAGCAATACCAACTATGTTTTACTGGCTTTAATAGTAAACCAGATTACCGGTCAGGACCATAGCGTAATGATGACCGAGCGCATTTTTAAACCCTTGAACCTAAACCACACCTATTACCATAACGAGCCCAATTACCTCCATTATTCGGAACTGGTAAATTGTTATTTAAACCGGCGCAGCGATCATAAAATTGAAAACGTGACCCGGGCCCAGGTAAATAATGTAAAATCCATGATTGGCGACGATGGGCTGGTGGCTACTCCCCAGGATTATGTTCATTTTCTGGAAGCCTTGCGCCAAGGCAAAATTTTAAAAAAAGAAACTTTAGCTTTAATGACTGCCTGGGTAAACGATAGTAAAGGCGAACCAGCTTACGGGTTAGGATTAGATTATACGGTTAAAAACAATACCTATGGTTATGGGCACAGTGGATCCGGGTTAGGAGCTGGTTGTTTGCTGTATTATTTCCCCGAAAAGGATATTACCGTGTTTGTGGGAGTTAATTTAGGCTTATTAATTGAAGGCCCGTTTACCGAATTGGTAGATGAAATGCAAAAGGAAATATTCGCAGTAGTTTTAAAGTAAGTCAGATACTATTAACACTAACTTTTAAGGAAAAGCATTTAAATCTGACTTTAACCGCTATTATTAAAAAAGCAGCTGCCCGATGGGGCAGCTGCTTTTTTTTAATTTATAGGTGTAGCAGGTTACTTTACCAGCAATTTAGCTTGTTGTTTATCGGAACCGGCCGTGGCATTAACCAGGTATAAACCAGCTTTCAGGCGTTTGCCTTTCGCAATTTCGGTTTGGGCATTTCCTTGCTGATCCGTGGTAATTTTTAATTTTTCTACTTCCAGGCCAGTGGCATCGTGCAGGGTAAGCGTTACTTGTTCCTGGGCGGCAAAACCTTTTATACTTACTGTTATCTGGTTTCCATCGTTGGGGTTAGGAAAAACCGCTAAGGAAGTTTCCGGAGCAACGGTGGTTGCGGGCGCAGCGTTAAAGCGGGCTGCGGTAGCCGTAGCAGGAATATTGGCCTTAAGTAAAGTAATGCGGGGTTTGCCGTCGCCGTTGCCGTCGTAGTATTCCGAAATGTATAAGTTACCGGATTGCACGTCTTCAATTATATCTAAAGGATTAGCAAACGGCCGGCGCAAGCCCGGAATTTTAATGCCCTCAGTAGCCTGAATAATATCGCCGGTATAAATGCCGGGTTCCAGCACCATGATATCGTCGCCGCCGCTAAAGCGGCACACGAGTAATTTGCCTTTTAATTTGCCGTAAAACGCATTGCTCTTAAACTCAATTATTCCGTTCGGCGAAATGTTGCCGCCAAAATCATAGGCCCAGCCGCGGTAATTAGGCTCTACTGGCGTGCCTACCGGATAACCGTAGGTTTGGCCATTCAGCGTCCAGGTTATTTCGCCCGGATCAACGCCGGCGGTTGGGTTGCCTCCGTTTAAAATGTACTCGTTGCGGAGTGGGTTGGGGTGCCCGTAATAACCACCGGCTACTACCCGGAACAAATAATCGTTCTGTGTGTCGCGCACATCCGACATTGCCGCAATATCCGGGCCGGTATAAGGTTGGCCATTAGACCAGATGGTACCGGATTTTAAAGGTAAAGTGTTGCCACCGGCTGCTGAGCCATTAGTAGGTACGTATAATTGCCCGTTGCTATGCCACACCAAATCATAAGCATTGCGTACACCAGTAGCGTAAATTTTTAAAGGTGCATTATACGCGTACGGATTGTAACTGCCGCCGTCCTGGGTTTTAACATCAATGGGCAAAGCTTGTTGCTGGGCTAAGCCAATATCCAGGCGCAAAATGGCGGCTGTAAGTAGTCTTTCGGGCCGGTAACCCCAAGCAGCATCGGGCAAGCCCATGGCCGAGTGGCTGCCTTGCGGAAAATACAAAGCGCCGTCCGGACCAAAGTCCAGTGAATTGGTAGAATGGTCTTTGTACGAACGCGGTAAGTTAATGACGTAATCCGTTACCAGCGGCTGGGCCGGATCGTTCAGGTTGATTTTAGAGATTTTGCCGGTCCAGTCGTTTACGTTATTAAAAGCGCCGGAAGAATGACTGATCCAGGCTACCAGGTTACCAGCAGTAGCTCCCGGGTCAAAGCGGAAACCAATGAGCAAGCGGCGGGTAGGTTCAAAGGGGGCCATGGTTACGTGGTTGGTAATAGAACCATCCGGGTTTATATCCCAACGTTCTATTTTACCCCCCGAAGTGGCCGCGTAAAGCCGGTGATCCGGGCCAATGACCAAGGTAGTAAAACCATCCTGGCCAAAGCTGTTATCTATTAAAGTTTGTTCGGTAAAAGAAATGCCCGCCAAATCGGTGGGTACTTCGCCAACAACTGTTGTAGTGGTAAACCGCGAAGTAAACGGAACAATAGGGTTAGCATAGCCATCCTGCACGCCGTCAGTTATTAAAAACTCGTAGGTAGTGCTGGGTTTTAAAGTGGCCGAAAGCGTAATGGCATCGCCACCCGCGGTGGAGTTAACGGCCGTTCCTTCTACCGGAATCCGTTGGTTATCGGGGGCTATGGTATACAATTTTACCGTGTTGCTGTTTACCGTAGTACCATCAATGGAACGGCCACTCGGGTATTTTAAATCTACCGAGATAGATTGATCTAAAGGCACGTTGACGGCGCCGTTGGCGGGTCTTACTTCGGTTACAAAAGGCCGCAGGGTAATTGGTGGCTGCACCACTACCACATACGTGTTTTTGGAACCTAAAGCCGGTCGGGCTAAATTACCCCCGATTTTTACTAGACCAGCCGGAAAATACTTGCGGTATAAAACCAAATGATCAATGCGCGGGTCGTTTATACCAATGCCTTCTGTCATTTTCTCCCAACTTTGTAACCATTTTGGTAAAATAAGGGCTACCGGGTCGTAAGCTACGTAAACAGTAGCGGCTTTGGTTAGTTCAAAAGAAACAACTTCGCCGAGGCGGTTAGCTTTATCATCGTTGGGGGTTTTAATAAAAGTGGCTCCCCGTAAAAAGTCAGGTACCGAAGTAGCTAAGTAAGGTCGGTCGGTGTATAAATTGGTGCCTTCTTCCAGTATTGATAAAGCATAAGGGCGATCCGACTGGGTAGATAAATACGTAATAACCGAACCCTCGGGTTGTTGCGGACCAAAGTTAGCCTGAATGGACTTGTTTCCATTAATAGTTAGGTTCAGGGGATTTACTCGTCCGGAAGCATGGCCACTCCAACCATTAAACTGATAGCCCGGTGCCGGAATCGCCGTAAGTGACACCGCATCGCCTTTGTTGTAGGTAGCCTGGTCCGGTGATTTACCAACAATACCGGCCTCAGTGGCATGTATCGTTAAGGTGTACTGGGCTTTGTTAATAACGCTAAAATTTATGGACAACGGGGTGCCGGAGATCCCGGTGCCATTTGAGCCAGAGTAGGGCGTAGCGATCAGCGTGTAATTGCCTACGGGAGGAGTCCAGGCCAGGTAATTGCCTTTATTTTCGCTGTATAAAGCATACGGAGCGGCATTTTCTTTTTTCTTCCGGTTTACCCGGCCCGACAATTGAAGAACCACACTGCCTACGTTTTCGGGATTAGTTACCGCCTGAATGTTTAATTTACGTGTGGGTAAAGTGGCTAAGTTCAACACCGCTCCATCAGTGAGGTTCAGAATGGGCTGATCGGAGTTGGCGTTAATCAAATTAAAGCTGATAACCTGGGCCTGCTCGTCAAAAGTTAATGGGTTATAGACCTTTTTTTTAATATTACTCCGGAAAGAATAACCCGGAAAGTAAACTTGCAGGCAGGTTAGGAAAGCAAGCCCCACAACAACCCCCCATTTAGCTCTTACTACTTTGGTAAGGGCAACAGCAACAGTAAATGTTTTTTTCATAAGTATTTGGTTAGCGAAAAAGTAAGAACTGGTATAGCATGAAATCTCATTATTTAGGCGAAGAAGTTAAAGTATCTTTCGTAAATCAAAGGGCACTAAGGCAATCGTGCGTGCTAGACTGCGCTGGGGAGCAGGGCCGGGGTAATTGGTCGGCCGGAGGTACTAAAGTTGGAGCTGTTAATGAATTGGGTTTGTAATGGCAACAAACAACAGCGTACCCGCAATTACTATAGGTTTGGGCCGGTTATCAGGAGTTAAAAACCGGAATGAACAACGCTTTCACCCGTACCTTTCTTTCTTATAGAATATAGAAGCGTTAGGGGAGTGCCAGGGTAATAGTTGTTCAATGTTGTAAATATCAGGCAATTATAATTTATTCACCCATATAATCAAAGTGTTTACTGAATATTTTGCGGCTACTATAATGGTTTTAATTTACCTCTAAAGATACCCTTACGGGTACTTTGGTTGCATGCAGTTGAAATTTTTTTAGAAAATTCGGGCTTGTTGCTGTTACGCGAAAATTCAAAAATTAGTTTAAAAAGTTATCTTTGTTGAGTAGAGTAAAGCAGATTGCACGTATGGCCCTGATAAAAAAAGAAACCGTTGATCAGATTCTAGCTCAGGCAGATATTGTAGAGGTGGTGAGTGATTTTGTGTCTTTAAAGAAAAAAGGGCAGAACATGTGGGCGCCTTGCCCTTTTCATAACGAGAAGTCACCGTCGTTTTCGGTATCTCCGGCCAAAGGTATTTATAAGTGCTTTGGCTGCGGTAAAGCGGGCAACTCGGTGCAGTTTATTATGGATGTAGAGGGCACCAGTTACGTGGAAGCCCTGAAGTACCTGGCCAAAAAATTTGGCATTGAAATAGCCGAAGAAACTACTCCCGAAGCTACTAAAGCGCAGAACGACCGCGACAGCCAGTTTATCTTATCAGATTTTGCCAAAAACTATTACCAGGATATTTTATTTAACCACGAACAAGGCAAAAGCATTGGTTTACCGTATTTACAACACCGCGGCTTAGGATTACCCTTAATTAAAAAATTTGAACTGGGTTACAGTCTCGAAGCCTGGGATGGGTTTACCAGCAAAGCTTTGGCGCAAGGCTATCAGCAAAAATTCCTGGAAAGTACCGGCTTAACCATTGTAAAAGAAGATAAAAAATACGACCGCTTTCGGGCCCGGGTCATGTTTCCTATTCACAACGTTTCGGGCAGGGTCATTGGCTTTGGGGCGCGTACTTTAAAATCGAATGATAAAACGCCTAAATATTTAAACTCGCCGGAATCGGAAATTTACCACAAAAGCGATGTGCTTTACGGTTTGTTTCAGGCGAAAAATGCTATCCGGGGGCAGGATGTATGTTATTTAGTTGAAGGCTATTTAGATGTTTTGTCCCTAAGCCAAGGTGGACTGGAAAACGTGGTGGCTTCATCGGGTACCTCGCTCACCGAAGGTCAGATTAAGCTCATTGGGCGCTACACTAAAAATATTACCGTGCTGTACGATGGTGATGCCGCCGGGATTAAAGCATCGTTGCGCGGGATAGATTTAATTCTGGAAGGCGGCCTGAACGTAAACGTGGTTACCTTTCCGCAGGGCGACGACCCGGATTCGTACATTCGCAAAGTGGGCGATGTGGCGTTTAAAGAATACGTGGAGGCTCATGCCCAGGATTTTATTTCGTTTAAAACCAACCTGTACGCCCGCGACGCGAAAGATAATCCGGTAAAAAAAGCCGAGGCGATCCGGGAAATTGTGAGCAGCATTGCTAAAATTCCGGATTCCATTAAACGCCAGGTTTTCCTGAAACAATGTAGTGCCATTTTCGGCATCGATGAAGAAGTTTTGGTAGCCGAGTTTAATAAAATCTACCAGCAGAACCGGCAGCAACAGCAAAAGCAAGCGAGTAATGCGGCCCCATCGCGGCCCCTGACTGACGAAGAACTGGCGGAAGCTGAAGCCTACGCTGCCGAATCGGAAGCTGCTTCAGAACCCGACCCGGAAGTGGATGTACTGTACCACCACGAAAAAGAAGTAATCCGGTTGGCGCTTACCTATCCCACGCACCCGCTTTCGGAGGCCGAAGTTTTTATGCTGCCATACTTATTGGAGCAGCTTGACGATACTACTTTTCACACGCCGGTTTTTCAGGAAATAATTGATTTTAGCCGGCAAAAAATGGCGGATGGGCAATATCCTACTTCAGATGATTTTATCAACCATCCGCGTTCCGAAGTCCGGACCGCCGCTATAAACTTAATGAGCCAGAAATACGAGTTAAGCGAAAACTGGCAATCGCACCAGATTTTCGTACCCCGCGAAACCGACCAGTTGCAATACGCCGCCGATACGGCCTTGCTGCGCCTGAAGCGCTGCAACGTGCAACAAATGATTAAAGAAAACATGGAGCTGCTTAAAAACCTGACCGACATGGCGGATATTCAAAGTCAACTAGAGATTTTAAAAACCCTGAAAGCCTACGAAGATCAGTTCTCTGAACAATTAGGTACAGTAGTAGCCCGGTAATTTAAAATTTTTAAAAAATTGATTTTCTTGCAGGCATTTTAATTCCAGGTTAAATTTTTTGCCGCATTACAGTTAAACTCGCTTGATTGAAAACCCTTCATCTTTGTAACCGCGTACCTTTTCCCCCGCACGATGGTGGCGCCATTGGCATCTACGACATCGTTAGTAATTTGGCCGCGCAGGGCGCCGATGTTACCGTGCTGGCCATTAACACGCCCAAGCATTTTCAGCCAGACGATGTGCTGCAAGAGCGGGCGCGTTTAATTACGGTTTTTGTAAACACCAATATTTCGGTGGTCAAGGCTTTTTTTAATCTGTTTACCACTATTCCGTATATTTTCGAACGGTTTGTGTCGCCGGCTTACACCAGTCGGTTGATTCAGTTGCTGCAAACCGAAACATTTGACATAATACAAGTAGAAGGCAGCCAGATGGCCTGGTACGTTCCTACCATTAGGCAATATTCCAAAGCTCCCATTGTGTTGCGGGCGCATAACGTAGAATATACCATTTGGCAGCGTTTGGCCCGCCACGAGCAAAATTTTTTAAAAAAAATCTATTTACACTATACCGCCCGGGAAGTTCGCCGTTTTGAGAAAACTTATTTTCAACAGTTTGATGCTATTGCGGCCATCACGCCCGACGATAAAAAACGCATTGAAGAGTTAGGCGTAACTACCCAGATTGAGGTGATTCCAGCGGGAGTAGAAATGAGCCGGTTTGCTCGTAAACCCGCAGATGCTCCGCAGGATAAAACTTTGTTTATGATTGGCTCTCTCAACTGGCTCCCGAACCAGGAAGGCATTACCTGGTTTCTGGATAATGTTTGGTCCGTCATCAGCCAGGAAGACCCGGAGCTGGAACTACACATTGCCGGTTCGTCGCCACCGCCACATATGTTGGCTTTGCAGATACCCCGGGTAACGATCCACGGCTTTGTGCCCGATGCCGCCGCTTTTATGCAACAATACGAGTTGATGTTGGTTCCTCTTTTGTCCGGAGGGGGCATGCGCATTAAAATTGTGGAAGGCATGGGTTTTGGCAAGTGCATTTTAACCACACCGGTAGGAGCCGAAGGCATTCAGGTAACACCAGATCATAACATTTTAATTGCCGAAACAGCGGCGGAGTGGTTGCAGGTGTTGCGTAATTACTTAGCCGGTAAGTTGCCTATTCAAAACATCGCGCAAAATGCGGCGCACCTTATTCAACAACAATACGACAACAAAATAGTAATTACGAAATACCTGAAGCTTTATAATTCTATGGCTTCTAGTAAAATTTAAAAAATTAACTATATTAGCGAAGTTAGTAGCAATTCTTATCTCCCATTTGGTTGTTGTTAGTTTTAATGAATGAATTGGGTACGGCTTTATGTAATTATATAGCCCTAGCAATTTCAACAAATTAAAACATTGTTCGTTAGGATAGTTAATTGTAATACTTTAATAAGTTCTATTTAACTAAGCACCACCCAATTAATGAAAATACTGATGTTGTTATCGCGCGTGCCTTATCTGCTGGATAAAGGAGATAAATTACGAGCCTTTTATCAACTGCAGAAATTAGCGGAGAAACACGAAATAATCTTATTTGCCTTAGCCGAGGAAACCGATGCTTTAGTAGAAGCTACCGCGGAGTTGCAAAAATATTGTCGCGAGGTGCACTTGTTCTTGCGGCCTAAAGTCAGCATTTTTCGAAATCTGGCCGGCGCTTTCCGCAACAAAAAGCCCATTCAGGTAAATTATTTTTATGATGCTAAAGCGCAAAAGCAAATAAACCAACTTATTGCCGAACACCAACCCGATCATATTTACTGCCAGTTAATCCGCATGGCCGAGTACGTGCGCCACGTAAAAAGCATTCCGAAAACGCTCGATTACATGGATGCCTTTTCCAAGGGCATGCAGCGTCGGGCCGAGATTGCGCCTTTTTACCTGAAACCCGTATTTGCGCTGGAAGCGCTACGCCTTAAAAAGTACGAAGCCGCTGTTTTCGCGGATTTCCGGTATAAAACCATCATTTCGCGGCAAGACCGTGATTTAATTGCGCACCCGCGCCATAAAGACATTGCCATTGTGCCCAACGGCATCCAGACCAGCTACTTTTACCCCTTAAATTTACCGCAGCAATACGACCTGGTTTTTACCGGCAACATGAACTACGCGCCCAATATTGAAGCTGCTACCTACCTGGTAAAAAAAGTTTTGCCCTTGGTAAAAAAGCAGTTTCCGGAAATAAAACTATTACTGGCCGGCGCTAACCCCAGTTACCAGGTACAAACCTTAGAATCGGCCAACGTAACGGTAAGTGGTTGGATGCCCGACATCCGGGAAGCTTACGCCAGTTCCCGCGTTTTTGTGGCGCCCTTATTTATTGGGTCCGGAGTACAGAATAAAGTGCTGGAAGCCATGGCCATGAAAGTGCCGTGCGTAACCACACAATTAGTAAACAATGGGGTAGGAGCCGCTAATAATTGCCATTTGCTGGTAGCCAATTCGCCCACCGAGTTTGCGCAGCACATTACTTCGTTGCTCACCAACCAGCAATTAACGGAGCAGTTAACCAAAAGAGCCCTGGATTTCGTGCACGAAAACTATACCTGGAACAAGGCTGTAGCTTATCTGGAACAAGTATTTGACCCCGAATACGAAAACGTAGAACATTCTTGAGTAACTTTGTTTTATAATACGGAGCATTTCCGGATTATTAACAAGGATTTCATTATGTTCAATACCATTGAAGAAGCCATTGCGGATATAAAAGCGGGCAAAGTCGTGATTGTGGTGGACGACGAAGACCGCGAAAACGAGGGAGATTTTATTTGCGCCGCCCGCGCCATTACCCCCGAAATTGTGAATTTTATGGCCACCCACGGCCGGGGCCTTATTTGTGTACCGCTTATTGAAGAGCGCTGCGACGAATTGGGACTGCAATTAATGGTGGGCCGGAACACGGCCTTACACGCCACCCCTTTTACCGTTTCGGTTGATTTAATCGGCCACGGCTGTACCACGGGTATTTCGGCCAGCGACCGCGCCAAAACCATTCTGGCTTTAGTAGACCCTAAAACTGATCCCGAGTCTTTAGGTAAACCGGGACATATTTTTCCGTTAAGAGCTAAGAAAGAAGGTGTTATCCGTCGAGCGGGCCACACCGAAGCGGCTGTTGATTTAGCCCGTTTAGCCGGTTTCGAAGCGGCTGGGGTCTTAGTCGAAATCATGAACGAAGATGGCTCCATGGCCCGCCTGCCCGATTTAGAAAAAGTAGCGGAGCGGTTTAATTTAAAACTGATTTCGATTAAAGATTTAATTAAATACCGCCTGCAGCAGGAAAGCTTAATAACCCGCGAAATAGCGGTAGAGATGCCCACCGAATACGGTAAGTTTGATTTATACGCTTTCACGCAGCGCAGCAACGGCGCTAAACACCTGGCCTTGGTAAAAGGTACCTGGGCCGAAGATGAACCGGTGCTGGTAAGGGTGCATTCGTCGTGCGTAACCGGCGATATCTTTGGCTCGTGCCGTTGCGATTGCGGTCCGCAGTTGCACAAAGCCATGCAAATAATTGAACAAGCCGGGCAGGGCGTAATTGTGTACATGAACCAGGAAGGCCGGGGCATTGGTTTATTAAATAAACTACGAGCCTACAAACTGCAGGAGCAAGGCCGCGACACCGTGGAAGCTAACCTGGAGTTAGGCTTTGAAATGGACGAACGCGATTACGGCGTTGGCGCGCAAATTCTCCGGGATTTAGGTGTAACCAAAATGCGCTTAATTTCTAATAACCCAAAAAAGCGCACCGGTTTGATTGGCTACGGTTTGGAAGTGGTAGAGAATGTGCCCATCGAAATTGAGCCTAATGAGTACAACCAACGTTACCTGACCACCAAACGTGATAAGTTAGGGCATACTATTTTAAAAAAATAGATTTCTGCTAAATCAAAAATGCCAGCAATGTAGCTGGCATTTTTGATTTAATCTACTTGCTGCTGCGAGCTTGCAGCTCGTAACATTCATTTCTGTTGCAAAAGGAAGGTTTTATTTATTCTGCTGCAAAAAGGTTAGTACCGCTTCTGCAAATTGAGCATTCTGCCATGCATTGTTGTGCACGCCGGGTACGCGCTTAACGGTAGCAGTTTTAAATAATTTGGCAAGTTCTTCCGCCGAACCATTGTCGTTATCTTCCTGACCCGAAATTACCAGCACGGGTATTTGTACTTTAGCTAACTCTGCCGGGGAGGTGCTGGGTTGGGCTTGCTGCTGAAAAAGTAAGGTTTGCAGATCCAGGCCTTGTTCCCTGGCCGATTTTTTAAATTCTTCAAATTCCGGGTTGGTTTCTTTCCCGCTTAAGGCATTTACAAAAGCCAAGCGCCGGGGCCAATTGGGGTTCGTGAAAGCTTCGCCCATACCGCCTAGCACGGCCGCGCTAATGCGTTTGTCTAGCGTAAGCAACTTCGCAGTAACAATAGCCCCCCGCGAATAGCCGGCAATCTGGTAGCTTTTAAAACCAAGGGCCGTAGCTAAACCCATTACATCGCGGGCTTCCGCATCTTTTTCGTAACCCGCTACGGTTTTCGGTTTTTCCGATTGGCCGTTTCCGCGTAAATCCAGCACCACTACTTTAAAATTATTTTTAATTAAATCTTGGTACAAAAGCTTGGTTTTCCAGTTTTGCATTGTGTTCCGGAAACCGTGCAGCAAAATTACCGGTTGGCCCTGACCTTGCACCTCGTAATAAATTTTAGCGCCGTCAAACGAAGTAAAATACTTGCCTTCGGATTTGGTTGTGGTCAACGGAGTTGTTTGGGAGAAAGCGGCAGTCGACAGGGCAAACCAGCAACAGAAAAAAACGAATTTTTTAAAAAAATATCGGCGCATAGTAGTTTCAGTAATTCGGTTATTTATAAATATCAGATTGGCTACAGTTTAATTCATATTTTAATAATATTCTTTTTGCATGTATTGCCCAATTTCTTTCTCTACACCGTGGGGGCTATTTTCCAAAGCCGTAATGATGCGTTGTTTTTCAGTTGAGGATTTGTTTCGACTTAATTTCTTTTTGGCTTGTAAATCGGTAATTTCTATTTCGAACGCTACAATGCGGTTTAGCAATTTTGTTTTAAAATCCGGAGGTAATTGCTGCCATTGCGTTTGGTAAGCGGCCTCGTAGGTGTTAATCATGGTTTCGAGAGCCGCAAATGCTTTAACTTGTTCGGTAATTAAGCGGCCTTGGCCGTACGCATGCACTGCCAAATAATTCCAGGTGGGCACGTTAAGTTCGTGGTCGTAGTGCTGCGGCGAAATATAGGCGTGCGGCTCGGTAAAAATTACTAAAACCTGGTTTTGGGTTATTTCTTCCCACTGAGGATTTGCTTTGGCAAAATGCGAGATTAAAAAAATTGAATCTTCCCGCTCTTCAATAATAAAAGGTAAATGCGAGGCCGAGGGTACATTATCCTGGGCGGTAATAAGGGTAGCAAAGCTATATTGTTTCATAAAGCCTATAATTTCGGCTTTATCGGTCATGGCATTGAGCTTAGGAATGTACATCTTTTAAAATGTAAAGGCTTGGGTGTTTGTTAGCTAAGTAGCTCCTAAAGTATTACCGGCAATTCTTACCACCAAGCCTTGTAAGTTAATTGGTTTTACAATAGAAAGCTACAGCGGCACTTAACCTGGCTTTAAGAAATAAAGTAAACAGTAAATAATTAAGCGAAAGCTAATTAGCAGAATTAATTTTTTTAAATTTTAGATATTCCTGCGCGAAGCGTTGGCCCAATATTCTTTGCCCAGTAGAGTTAAAATGAATACTATCGCCTTTGTGGCTTAAATCGGCGGTGCTTACTATCCGGTAGTTCTTATCAATTTTAGCATAGTTGCGCAATTGCTGATTTATTTTAAGCCAACTTTCTGGGTTCTGGGAAAATAGACCCAGTTCACCTGCCACAATGGGTAAGTTTTTGTTTTTTGTAATAGTACGTAGTTGCGCAAAAAGGCTGGTTAACCGGCTCTGGTAAAGAGGTATATCCTTGGGGTTAGCGTCGCTTTCACCCTGGTGCCACAAAATACCTTGTATTTTGCCGAGCTTTTGGGCCAGGGCTACTTTCTCTTTAAAATTAGTTAACAAGGGTACCTGCCGGTGCGTTGAGTCGCCGAGCCACTGGCTAATGGAGCTGCCACCTACCGCCGTAGGAACTAACAGAATACTTACATCCGGAGGGATTTGCGGAAGTAAAGTTCGGCCAAAGGAAAGTCCGCAATCCAGACCGGTTAAGTTAGGCTCGTAAAAGTGCAAAGGTTCTTTAGCCAGAATTAACTGGTTTTGTTTATTAATCGTGAATATCCGGGAATTGGGAATGGTATCTTGCGGCTCTACTTGTCCGCGACCTGCCATGTTCGATTGACCCGCTAAGATAAAAACCCAAACTTTTTCTTTTTTAGGTAAATCTTTCACCCGCACTTCTGCCTTCGGAAAGTTTTGGGTACGGGTGGGATCATCCTGGAATTCAGTAGAATGTAAACCTATCAATAACAGAAGCAGAAACAAGTATTTCATAGCGGCGAGATAACAAGATTGTACTTAAGCTATTTGCGTTTAAAATATTAGCTGGTTAAGGTTAGTAAACGGATGCCGCCGCGGGGTAGCAGACCTAAGTTAAAGTATTGGCAGTGTGCCAGAAATCTTCAAGTAAATGGAATCGAATTTTACTCGGGTTTACTTTTAAAAGTAGCATAAATAGCCATGGCGTGCCCGTGCCCTAAATCAAAATCTTGTTTTAACCAATTGGTAATTTCGGTGGCCTTTACGGTTTTTACTAATTCACCGCTTTGGATAAAACCTTTAGCTTCGGCTAATTTTTTAAAATCTTCGGGAGTTTTACCGGTTTTAGTTTTAATGTTGTCGAGGTACGCTTGAAAGGACATTGTTTTGGATTAAGCGATAAAAGATTTCTTGAAAAGTTTAAAACTATCAAAATTTAAAAATCTTCTGAAATTATGAAATGGTTGTTGATACTCCTGGTCAATAGGCGAGTTTAAAAATAACATTGCGGCGCTATCAAATTCATCTATTGTGCGTCGTATTACCGCCAATTTTTAAATTTTTTAAATTTTAATCAGCAGCAATCCAGCCATTTGTAAAAATAAGAAACTTAACTAATATCCGTTATTTGTACAATACGGTCGCCGGTAAATTGAAAAATGGATTTACCCATTAGCTTTAATTCCTCGCCGCTCTTCATGCCGTTTGGTAAATCTACGGCTAAAATGGCGCGGTAATCAATTTCAACCTCGGTAGTGTTACCTACGTGGTTCATCGATTTTATTGTTTGCGTTCTTTCGGAAAAATACGCTATTGCTTGTTCGGCTTGTTGTGTAAATGCCGGTAAACCGGTTAAAGTTAAAGTAACTTCTCCGTTTTGGATGTTTTCAAAAACAATTTGTTCATCCAGGTCCTGCACCATATGTTCGATGTTCAATGAATTGTAGCCTGCCAGGTAATTTTTTATAATTTCTTCTCGGGCAGTGAATTGGTCTTTCATGTTTGGCTTTAGTAACTGCTGAATTTATGGTACTTCTATGCTTGCCTTTTTGGTAGTATAAAAGGGCATCTTCTTATAAAATTTTTAAATTTTTGCATTTCCGGGAATTACAATGAGCGCAGTTAATATTAGTGAATGCAATACTTTAAAAAATAACGGCAGATGAATTCCTGAAAAAATGCAGTTTAAGGAATGTTTACTTGCTTTTAACCTTATTTCCCAGCCACAATAAAGCTTGCAATACAAGTTTGTTCTGGATTTCATTCTGAAAGGTAAACGACATTTCGCGGTTGGTGCCGTGTTCGTAATCAATGTCGTTGTGGCCCATGTTAAAATAAACCATGTTGTATTGGCGGTTGGTCCAGGCTACCGGGTAGTAGCCGCTGTGCCAGATTTCGTGGGGTTTGGGTCCGGTGCCCAACGGAAAACTCGTGGAATCGATAGCTAATAAAATCTGGATATGGGGGTTCTTACGCAAATCGTTTTGCCACCGGTACCATTCGTTAGGTGCCGATTTCCAGGTGCGTGGCAGGTTTTTAGTAACCGGGTGTTTCGGATTTTCGACTTTCAGGATAGCTGAGGTTGGTGGCCAGGTATTGCTGCCATATTGCCCCGAGCCCAGAAACTGGTTATGGTACCAATCCCAGTTTTGCGGGTAAGCCGAAGGCGTCAGGGCGAAAGCCGCAAAATGAAACCCCATCCAACCGCCGCCTTGCTGCATGTATTTCTCGAACGCTGCTCGCTGCGGCAGCGAATCGGGCCGGGTATCCAGAAATACCACTACCTGGTAATTCGATAAAAATTGCGGATTTAAATTGTTCCAGTTGGAGGTGGTGTCGTAGCTAAAAGGATGGCTGGTACTCATTTTCGAAAACCAGGTATTGGCTTCGTGCACAAAACTAATGTGCGCCCGGTCGTTTTTAGCCGTATAAAATGTCACTACCTTAAATGATTTGGCCTTGTTTTGAGCCTGGCTGATGAAACTGCAGCAAATAAGTAATCCGGTACACCAAATACAGGCCAGGTTTCTTAAGAACATGGTTTAGCAACTTTAGTTTTAAAGTAATAATAGTTAATGTTTTACAAAACGCTCTAACTAAAATGAGGGAGGTAGCAGGTAAATCTACTATTTTAATAAGTTTACCTGGGTTGTAATTCACTAATTTATGATGAAAGATGAACTAACCATTTGAAAAAGCAGCAGTCAAAAATCTAAAAATTTAAAAAATTATATTTAGAATAAACTGTAAAAACCAAAACACCCCGGCTGTTATTAACCGGGGTGTTTCATTTATAATTATTAAAAAAAATTATTCTTCCAGAGCAGCTACGCCTGGTAATGTTTTGCCTTCCATGTATTCCAGCAAAGCGCCACCACCTGTAGAAACGTACGATACATCATCGCCGTAACCGGCTTGGTTGATAGCGGCGGCGGAGTCGCCGCCGCCAATTAAAGAGAAAGCGCCGTTGCGGGTGGCTGCCACTACCGCTTCTGCAATGGCAGAGGTGCCTTTTGCAAAGTTCGGCATTTCAAATACACCCATGGGGCCATTCCATAATATCGTGCGGGATTTCCTTACTACTTCGCCAAAAGTAGCGCGGGTTTCGGGTCCTATGTCCAGGCCCATCCAGTTATCCGGAATGGTGCCGCTGGTTACTGTATCCGAGGTAGCATCGTTGGCGAATTTATCGGCAATAACGGTATCCTGAGGTAAATACAGTTTCACGCCTTTTTCTTTAGCCTTATCCATTAAGCTCAGCACTAAATCCAACTTATCGGCTTCCAGCAACGAATCGCCCACGGTACCGCCTTGCGCTTTGGCAAAAGTGTAGCTCATGCCGCCGCCAATAATCAGGTTATCTACTTTGTCGAGTAATCGCTCAATAATTAAAATTTTGTCGGAGATTTTGGCGCCCCCCATAATGGCGGTAAAAGGCCGTTCCGGATTTTCGAGCACTTTTTTCGCGTTTTCTAACTCTGCCTGCATTACGTAACCGGTCATTTTAGCGTCGCCGGGAAAATACTGGGCAATAATGGCCGTAGAAGCGTGCGCGCGGTGAGCCGTACCAAAAGCATCGTTCACGTAAACATCACCCAGTTTGCTTAACTTTTCGGCAAAAGTGGCATCGCCTTTTTCTTCTTCGGGGTAAAAACGTAGATTCTCCAGTAGCAATATTTCGCCGGGTTTTAAATTTTGGGCCAGTTCGGTTGCTTCGGCGCCAATGCAATCGGGGGCAAATTTAACTTCGGTGCCAAAAGCTTTAGAAAGTGCATCTACAATGTGGCGCAGCGAATACTTATCGCTGGGCCCGCCTTTGGGCCGGCCCAGGTGCGACATAAGAATAGCCGAACCGCCATCTTTTAAAATCTTTTGAATAGTGGGCACCGCCGCCCGGATACGGGTATCATCGGTAATCTGAAATTCTTCGTTCAAGGGAACGTTAAAATCTACCCGCACTAAGGCTTTTTTGCCGGCAAAATTATAATCATCTACTGTTTTCATAGTGGTTTTATTTGGTCCACAATCCATGGTCGATAGACGATGGATTTCTTGTTAGATTGTTTTGTGTTGGATTGTTGGGCTGTTATACTGTTAAAATAGCAGAAAGATTTATAGATTATTCCTTAAACAAAACAACCTTTAAACTTTTAAACTTTCCAACTTTATAACACAACAGCCGGGCAAAGTTAAATGATTTTGGGAATAAGAAAATACTTCGGTAAAAACCACAGCTTAATTTAAGCGCCTGCCTTACCCGGAAAAGCATTTAAGGTACATTACCAGAATAAACGTTTTGCCCGTGGCTGGCGTTGTAAGAACAGTTTTAAGGCAGGAGTTAGGCAGGCCTAATTTTAAAAATTTGGGCTTCTCCAATTTCCACATTTTAGAATATCTTTGCAGAGATGAAAGTAGGAATCATATTTGGCGGACCATCGCGCGAACGGGAGATTTCGTTTGCTGGTGGTCGTACGGTTTACGATAATTTAGATAAGTCATTGTTCGAGGCCATCCCGGTTTTTGTGGATAGCCTGGGCAATTTTATTTTACTCGACTGGCATTATATTTATAAAGGCACTATTCGCGATTTCTACCCACCCGTAGAAGCTTTGCCGCCATCCATCCACCAATTGCAGATTTACATTGAATCGTTGGGCGAACTGAGCACCGAAGAGCAAGACAGCATTATTAACCGGGTAGGTAAACGCATTTTGCCCCACCAGTTTAAAGAATATTTTGATTTTGCATTTTTGGCTTTACACGGCCCTTACGGCGAAGATGGCAGTGTGCAAGGTTTGCTGGAGTGGTACCGTATTCCGTATTCTGGTTCGGGTATTTTACCTTCGGCCATTGGCATTGATAAAATCTTGCAGAAAGATTACATGCACAGTCATGGTTTTGCCGTGCCGCGTTACCGCATTGTACCCGCCGAAGAATGGGCCGATATTAGCCAGCGCCCAATTATATTTGAGCAACTTACCCGCGATTTAGGCTTGCCGCTCGTGTTAAAAGCGCCCCACCAGGGTTCTTCTATTGGGGTTTCCATTATTAAAAAAGCTGATTTTAAAGCTTTTGAAGAAGCTATGGCGCGCAGCTTCTTTGCCAAGACCATTTACCGCAGCACCTGGGAGAACTACACGCCGGAAGAAAAACTAAGCTTAATTAAACAACTCACCGATATCCGGGAAGGCATTGGTTTACCGGTACGCAGCGAAAACGGCGTGATCATTCACCATCCGGAGCAATTGTTGGAAGTGCTAAATGGAGTTTTTAAAGATGATCCGCGCGAAGCAATTACCTTAACCAATATCGAGAGCGAACCTTACGTTTTGCTAGAATCATTTATTCAGGGTAAAGAGTTTTCGTGCATTGTTATCCAGGACCCGAATGGCAAACCTCTGGCCTTACCGCCCACCGAAATTATTAAAGGCGGCGAAGTGTTTGATTACCGCAGCAAATATTTGCCGGGCTTAAGCCGTAAAATAACGCCGATTGATTTACCTCATGAGCAAATTCAGCACATCCGGCAGGAGTGCAGCCGTTTGTTCCAGGCTTGTGGCTTTAACGTGTACGCCCGTTTAGATGGGTTTATAACCGATGATGGTCAGGTTTTTCTGAACGATCCCAATACCACTTCGGGCATGTTGCCTTCCTCGTTTTTCTTCCATCAGGCGGCCGAAATTGGCTTAAATCCTTCGCAGTTTTTAACGTATATTATCCGCACTTCATTAGTTGAAAGATTAAAGTCGGGGAAAGACACCGCGCATTTATTAAAGCAATTGCACCAACTGGATGCCGCAATTCAGAACGAGAAATCGGCTAAACAAGATAAAATAAGAGTGGGCGTAATCATGGGTGGTTATTCCTCGGAGCGGCATATCTCCGTGGAGAGCGGCCGGAATATTTACGAAAAGCTAGCTTCCTCAGTAAAATACCAACCCGTTCCGATTTTCCTGACGGGTTCGGCTGATGCGCACCGATTATACGTGATGCCGGTAAATATCATGTTAAAAGATAACGCCGACGATATTAAAGAAAAAATTGCGCAGGCCGAAGCCGGGCATTTACTGCACCCGGTGCTGGAGCAAATCCGGGAAGAGGCCAGTCTTATTACCGAAAAGTACGCCGGTAAAATGGTGCGCGAACCGCAACTGATTTCTTATGAAAATTTAAAAAATTTAGTAGATGCGGTGTTTATAGCGCTGCATGGCCGGCCCGGCGAAGATGGTGCTTTGCAAACTGAACTGGAAAAGTATCATATTCCGTACAATGGCTCCGGCATTCAATCGTCCCGGATTACCATTAATAAATACAACACTAACGAAATTCTGCGGCAACACGGCATTAAAGTAGCCGACCATTTAATGGCCTATAAAAAAGATTGGCTCTTGGATAAAGAAACTTTCTTCCGCCACATCGAAAACGCTTTTAGCTATCCGATCATTGCCAAACCGGCGGATGATGGTTGTTCTTCGGCGGTGAAAAAAATCAAAAATCGGCAAGAACTGGAAGCTTTTTCGGAACTCATTTTCCGGGAAACCGAAGATCTTGCGCCGGAACCAGCAACGGTATTGGCTTTAGGGTTTAAAGAAGAATTTCCGCAGAAAGATGCGTTCTTAGTAGAAACTTTAATCTCGAAAGAAGATGGCACTCACTTTCTGGAAGTAACAGGCGGTTTGCTAACCCGGTATTTACCCAACGGCCAGGTAGAATACGAAGTATTTGAAGCATCAGAAGCTTTGGCCGTTGGCGAAGTTTTGTCGTTGGAAGAAAAGTTTTTGGCTGGCGAAGGGCAGAATATTACGCCCGCCCGCTACGCGGCTAACCCGCAGCAACGCCAGTTAATTTCAGATAAGGTTAAAGCCGACTTAAAGAAAGTAGCCGAAATTTTAAATATTGAAGGTTATGCCCGCATTGATGCTTTTGTGCGCGTGAAAGAAAATGCCGAGGTAGAAACAATTGTAATTGAGGTAAACTCGTTACCCGGTATGACTCCGGCTACTTGTATTTTCCATCAAACCGCTTTAAACGGGTACAAACCCTACGACTTTATCGATCGCATTTTAACTTACGGCATGGAACGTACCCAAAAGCAGGAAGCTTCGCTTTAATGTTTTGTTACTCGTTGTTGAATCAGATTTGATTGGGCATATCTAAAACGAATGGGGATTTCTCATTTGTAAGGAATAGGGGGGCTAGCTCTCTAAATAAAGTAGAACAGTAAAAATTAATTCATCCAAATAAATTGGAATGAGTTAAAGTTAAAGGCGGAAAAATTAGAAACGTTTAGGCGTAACTTAACTTACCAGAAAACAAAACCGGTTATTTCTGGAAAATTGAAAAAATAAATTTTGCATGAGCAATCTATTTCGAGTGAATTCACCCTGGGGGGTATTAAAACATTTGATCATTATCGTCCTGATTGTGGCGTTAATTCTTTTTGTTTTCTTTTTCGTGTACTTACCGTCTACTACCAACCATGGGCAAACCATAACGGTACCTAAAATTACGGGTATGCGCTTGGACGAGGTAGAAAGCTTTTTGGAAGACAATAATTTACGGTATTTCGTAAGCGACTCTAGCTACAGCACCAGCAAGAAGCCTTTTGAGGTGCTAACCCAGGATCCGGTGCCTGGCTCAAAAGTAAAAGAAGACCGCAAAATTTACATTTCGTACAACATGAAAACGCCGCCCCAGATAAAAATGCCCAAGCTGGTAGATGGATCGGTGAAAAATGCCCAGATGATTTTAAAAAGTTACGATTTACAGGTGGGCGAAGTACGTTTTGTGCCGGATTTACAGGAAAATGCGGTGTTAAAGCAGTTGCACCAAGGTAAAGAAATTGCTCCCGGTGCACCAATTACCAAAAGTTCCGTAATTGATTTAGTGGTAGGCAATGGTTTAGGCAACGATGAGTTCGACGTGCCGCGCGTAGTGGGTATGCCCGTGGATGAAGCTACTGTGTTACTAGTTGGGCAAAATTTACAGGTTGGTAGCATTACCTACCAGACTGCCCCCAACGGCGAAGCCGATGGTACGGTGCTCCGGCAACGGCCAAATGCTGGCTCGGGCGCCCGCATCCGGGTAGGCGAGCTGGTAGATTTATGGGTAGCTGGTCCGGAGCCGGTGCAACCCGTAGAATAGAAAAATTTAAAAAAACGGTGCTGGTAGGGTTATGGCGGCAAGCAAAATAATGCTGCTGGAATAGCGGTATACCGGCACTTTCTGATTTTAACATTAACCGGAACAGCTTTAAATTCAGCATGATGAAACATTTATTGGCCGCGTTGTTTTTCTGTTTTAGCTTTATTTCCGGTTATGCCCAGTTTATCACGCCGCTCGAATCCTATCCCAAACCAGTTACTTCCGGCCGCAACCAGCTTGCCCGCATTAGCACCGTCGGCGACACGCTGGACTTGCCTTTTTTCGACGATTTCTCAGGGCAATTTAACGGAGCGCCCAACACGTTGCATTGGCAGCCGGGGGGGGGGCCTATGTTAACAATCAATTTGGGGTAAATCCACCCTCGTTTGGCGTGGCTACTTTAGAAGGAATCCGGGCCAATGGTTTGGCATACAATAACTTTACCGCCTACGGCTACTCCGATACGCTTACCTCCAAGCCATTAAATCTAAAAAATTACAATCCGGTTAGAGATTCGCTTTATTTAAGCTTTTTTTGGCAAGCCGGAGGTTTGGCGGGTTCGCCGGATACGGACACCCCGGCGCGGCCCGTATTTCTGGCTCTGGAATTTAAAGAACCAAGTGGCACCTGGCGGGAAGTGTGGCGACAAGTTGGCGAAAACAAATTTACTGCTTTTGCCAGGGTGGATGTACCCATTACCGATCCGCTGTTTTTGTACAAAGGTTTTCAATTCCGTTTCCGTAACTCGGGCGAGCAAAAAGGCACCGGCGACGCCTGGAACCTGGATTACATTTACCTGAATAAAAAGATTAATCCGGCCAAAACTTTACTGGAAGATGTAGCCATAAGTACCAGCTTAAACTCACTTTTAAACCGGTATACGGCCATGCCGGCCTGGCAATTTCTGGCGAATGCCGACGCCGAGTTAAACGATTCTCTTTTTACTACTATTAACAACCAGAACAACCGGTTTGCCCCGATTACCTGGCGCGGCTATAATCAAATTTTAAACGTGGCGCAGCCGATTGATACTTTCCTGCGGGGCAACGCTGCCATTGAACCGCTGGCCGCCCAATATCAAGTCTTAGGTAAACCGGAGCTAAGCAGTTCTACCGCCTTGGGCAACGACTTTTCGGTGAAAAGCAGCATTTTTTTAAATTCCCGCGAAACTTTTGCCCCTACCCGTCAAAACGATACCATTAGTAGGTTAACCGAATTTAAAGATTATTTTGCCTACGACGATGGTACCGCCGAAACCAACTTTAGCTTAGATAAAACCGGACAACGCCAGGGAGCCTACAGCTTTGATTTAAACGTGCCGGATTTTGTAAAAGGCATTCGGGTGTACTTAACCAAAACCAACGTGCCCAGCCACTTAATTACTTTCCGGGTGTGGGATGCCGGGGAGCAAGGCAATCCGGCCAGCACGGCAAAAGCCCAGCAAGGTTTTGTAATTCCCAAGGTAGATACGCTAAACCGGTTTTATGATATTCTGTTTCCGACGCCAGTGCCGGTGCAGGGGACTTTTTTTATTGGCTGGAGTTTAAGTAATACCATACCAGATTTTGTGAATATCGGCTTTGACCTGAACGAAGATGCACCCGGCAAAATTAAATACAACAACGGCACCGGCGGCTGGACTACTTTCACGGGGCAACGCGGCGCTTTATTAATGCGGCCGCTCATGGCCCGAGTTACCGGCAATAAAAACATTATAGCGGATCAATCGGCGGTAAATGCTTTTCCGAACCCCAGCACGGGTAAAGTAAACCTGGTAGGCGATGTATTGAACTGGGTAGTGACGGATGTAACAGGCAAAGTTTATCTGAAAGGTGCCGGCAACCGTACCAACCGCAACGAAGTAAATTTATCGTTTGTAAGCAATGGCTTATATTTTATACATTGCTATACCAAAAAAGGAATTATTATAAAAAAAATCAGCATAAATCATTAACACTATGGAAGATATAACCACCAACGAATTAAAAGAAAGGTTAGCTAACGGCGAAAAACCTTTTATTGTGGATGTGCGGGAGCCACACGAATACGAAGAATTTAACATTGGCGCTTTAAATATTCCGTTGGGCAGCTTGCCCCAGCGCCTAGATGAACTGGAAAGCCACAAAGACGAAGAAATTATTTTGCATTGCCGATCCGGCGCCCGCTCGGGAAATGCCAAAGCTTACTTATTACAACAAGGTTTTCCTAAAGTAAGAAACTTACTGGGCGGCATGTTAGCCTGGCAAGCTCAGGGATAAAATTTTTAAAAAATTAAAAAAGCGGCGGTAATCAGATTAACGGGTTACCGCCGTTTTTTTTGTCCTTTGCTTAGATTATCAATTTACTTCTTGGCTAAAGCGATAAACAGGCTGAGTTCCGGAGGTCTTACTTTTAAATTTTGATTGAAAATATAATACATTGGTTAAATGTGCATTATAAATTATCTGTTTTTAAATATTTACTATTTGGCAGATGCTACCGCAAACAAAATAGAAAATACTACCTCATTCTACAGCCAAAAATTTTTATAATTCGTTAGAGGGAATGTAATTAAATGTAGAATATGAAATTCAGAATAATAATAGTTTTATTTGTGGCCGCCTGTTTGGGGGTAAATTCAGCCGCTATAGGTCAAACCCTTTCGCGGGAAGATTCGCTGCGGCGCGTATTAAATAGTCAGGATTCTTTACGTACTGTATCCCAGCAAAATTCGGATCGGTTACGCGATAGCCGGGATTACAGCAACGCGACCAAGGCCCAAGCCAAAGATGCGAAACGTTACTCCAACGATGCCTCAGCTATATCTAAGCAAGCTAAGAAAGATGCGAAGGCTGCCCGCCAGCGGGAAAAAGCCGCCCGTAAAGAAGAAAAGCTAGCAAAACAGCGGGAGAAAGCGATTAAACGAGAAGCCCGCGCCGCTAAAAAATCGGAGCGAGCCGAAAAGAAAGCCGAGAAAGCCCGCAAAAAAGCTGAAAAACAATCGCGGCGAACAGAAAGAAAGTTAAATTAAATGTATTATTAAACTAAAAACCTCTGTTAAGGAGGTTTTTTTATTTCTATAAAATTGAAAAAATCAGCATATTAAAAACGAGGTACGCCCTACAAGTACCTCCATTCTATTGATTTAGCGATTTAATAATTTAAAGCAAATTACCGATACTCTGAAGTACAGCCATTTTGCCAAAAGTTTTGTTACAGCTAAAAATATTAGATGCTAAGTAAACTTTTGGGATAGGAGAGTCCTCCTTCGTAAAAAGGTAAATTCTTAAAGCCCGGTATAATTACAAATACAGGTGACTATCCTCTTCGTTGAGGTTAATCTGGATTTCTTCTGTATCCATCCAGGATTTTAAAAATAAACTTAAAGTACCAATAATCAACAAAGAGGAAAAGGCGAATTTTTTCATGGAACTACTACATTACATTTTCTTAATTTAATAACGTAATAGTTGTATATTTAGTTTATCCGGGAGGTTATTAAATTATTAATAATTAATACCCGGTTTTATAAACTAATTTTATAAATTTTTTAAAATATTAAAATAGGATGATATTACATGTTTCGTCGGTATTGCCCTCCTACCTGGAACAGTGCATTAGTAATCTGGCCTAGCGAGCAAAACTTAACCGTTTCCATCAACTCCGCAAAAATATTTTGTTGTTGCACCACGATTTGCTGCACTTTTTTTAATTTTTCTTCGGCCATACCTTGGTTTCGTTGGTGCAATAGCTCCAGCATTTTAATCTGGTATTGCTTTTCTTCTTCGGTGGCCCGGATAACTTCCGAAGGAATAATAGTAGGAGAACCTTTGCTGCTTAAAAATGTATTTACCCCCACAATCGGGTATTCGCCGGTGTGTTTCAGGGTTTCGTAGTACAAACTTTCTTCCTGAATTTTTCCGCGTTGGTACATGGTTTCCATGGCACCCAATACGCCGCCCCGTTCGGTTATCCGGTCAAATTCCAGGAGTACGGCTTCTTCCACCAAATCCGTTAATTCTTCTATGATAAAGGAACCTTGCAAGGGGTTTTCGTTTTTAGCTAAACCTAATTCGCGGTTAATGATCAACTGAATGGCCATGGCCCGGCGTACACTTTCTTCAGTGGGCGTGGTTATGGCTTCGTCGTAGGCATTGGTGTGCAGCGAATTGCAGTTATCGTAAATGGCGTACAAAGCCTGTAAGGTAGTGCGGATATCATTAAAATCAATTTCCTGGGCGTGCAGCGACCGGCCCGAGGTTTGAATGTGGTACTTGAGCATTTGCGAACGGGCATTGGCGCCGTACTTTAATTTCATGGCTTTGGCCCAAATCCGACGGGCTACCCGGCCAATGACGGCGTATTCCGGATCAATGCCATTGGAGAAGAAAAAGCTCAGATTGGGAGCAAACGCGTTAATATCCATGCCGCGGCTCACGTAATATTCTACGTAAGTAAAGCCGTTGGCCAAAGTAAAAGCTAATTGCGAAATCGGGTTAGCGCCGGCTTCGGCAATGTGGTAACCCGAGATGGATACCGAGTAAAAATTCCGGACGTTGTTTTGAATAAAATATTCCTGCACATCGCCCATGAGCCGCAGCGAAAACTCGGTGCTGAAAATACAGGTATTCTGCGCCTGGTCTTCTTTTAAAATATCAGCTTGTACGGTGCCCCGCACGGCGGCTAAGGTTTGAATTTTTATTTTCTTGTAGACTTCGGTCGGTAAAACCTGGTCGCCGGTTACGCCCAATAGCATTAAGCCTAAACCATCGTTGCCGGTAGGTAGTGCACCTTGGTATTGCGGCTGGGATTGACCTTTATTTTTAAAAATTTCTTCAATCTTCAGGTTTACTTCATCTTCTAAACCATTTTGTTTAATGTACAACTCACATTGCTGATCGATGGCGGCATTCAGGAAAAAAGCGGTTAAAATAGCAGCCGGTCCGTTAATGGTCATGGAAACCGAAGTTTTTGGGTCGGCGAGGTTAAAGCCGGAATACAGCTTTTTAGCATCGTCGAGGCAGCAAATACTTACCCCGGAATTGCCAATTTTACCGTAAATGTCGGGCCGTAACGCCGGGTCTTCGCCGTAAAGAGTAACGGAATCGAAAGCCGTTGATAAGCGTTTGGCCGGCAAATCCAGACTTACGTAGTGGAAGCGCCGGTTCGTCCGCTCGGGGCCGCCTTCGCCGGCAAACATGCGGGTGGGGTCTTCGCCTTCGCGTTTAAACGGAAACACGCCAGCCGTGTAGGGGAACTCACCCGGTACATTTTCCTGTAAATTCCAGCGTAATAAATCGCCCCAAGCTTGGTAGCGGGGCAGTGCTATTTTCGGAATTTCTAACTGCGATAAACTGGTGGTATGGGTTTTAATTTTAATTTCTTTGTCCCGAACCTTAAAAGTAAAATATTCCTGTTGGTAAGCTTGCTGACGGGTTGCCCAGTTTTCGAGCACTTTGCGGTTCTGGCCGTCTAGTTGGTTTTGCAGTTCGGTATAAGCTTGATTTAACTGATTTTTTAAATTTTCTTTATTTTCTACAGGTAAATCCTGGATGGCCTCGATGGATTTTCTTAAACCAAATAACTTTTGGGCGATTTTGGCTTGGGTATTTACCCATTTATCGTATTGCCGATTGGTATCGGAGATTTCGGCTAAGTAGCGCGTGCGGCTCGGCGGAATGATGTAGATTTTCTCGGATTGTTCTTGGGTACTAGCACCTTTGGTTGCGAATGGTTGACCGGTTTTTTCTGAAATTTTCTGCATCACGGCCCGGTACAGTTGGTTCATGCCCGGATCGTTGAATTGCGAGGCAATAGTGCCAAAAACCGGTAAGGCCTCGTCACTACTATCCCAAAGTTGATGGTTACGTTTATATTGTTTTTTTACATCACGCAAAGCATCCTGAGCTCCTCGTTTATCAAACTTGTTCAGGGCAATTATGTCGGCAAAATCCAGCATGTCGATTTTTTCGAGTTGGGTAGCGGCGCCGTATTCGGGCGTCATTACGTACAAACTCACATCCGAGTGTTCCACAATTTCGGTATCGGACTGGCCAATGCCCGAGGTTTCCAGAATAATTAGATTAAATTGGGCGGCCTTTACTACATCCAGTGCATCCTGCACGTGTTTGCTTAAAGCCAGGTTACTCTGGCGCGTAGCCAGGGAACGCATGTATACCCGGTCGTTGTTAATGGCATTCATCCGGATGCGATCACCAAGCAAAGCTCCCCCGGTTTTGCGTTTACTGGGGTCTACTGAGATAATAGCCACGCTCGCTTCCGGAAAATCATGTAAAAACCGCCGGACTAATTCATCTACCAAGCTGGATTTGCCCGCTCCGCCAGTACCGGTTATTCCCAGGATGGGAGTTACTCGTTGTTCGTTACTCGTTGTTCGATTCTCAGAATAGTTAGATAAATCAGCTCTGAATTTCTCGAATTCAGTGGGGTAATTTTCGGCGGCCGAAATTAAGCGGGCAATGGATTTGGCATCTTTCTTTTTTACATAATTTACTTCGCCATTTATGTTTTTCCCCGTCGGGAAATCGCAGCGTTGCAGTAAATCGTTGATCATGCCTTGTAAACCCATGGCCCGGCCATCGTCGGGGGAGTAGATGCGGGTAATGCCGTATTGGTGCAGTTCGGCTATTTCCTGGGGCAAAATAACGCCGCCGCCGCCGCCAAAAATTTTAATGTGCCCGCAGCCGCGCTCCTGCAATAAGTCATACATGTACTTAAAGTACTCCAGGTGACCTCCCTGGTACGAAGTAATAGCAATGGCCTGAGCATCTTCCTGAATGGCACAATCCACAATTTCCTGCACCGACCGGTTATGCCCCAGGTGAATTACTTCGGCTCCGGAAGCCTGCAAAATCCGCCGCATGATATTAATGGCCGCATCGTGCCCGTCGAAAAGCGAAGCAGCAGTTACAATCCGGAGGTGGTTAACGGGTTTATAAATTTCTACAGAAGCAACCGGCATAGGCGTAAGAATTAGTTCGAGTTACGAAGATAGCGAAAAATCCTACGCTCTTATTTATAACGCAAGGCAACTAATACAGGATAGCTCACCTGGAAGCCGGGGGCGGCGAATACTCTTTACTAAGATGGTTTCGGCTGGACTAATGGCGTTTTATTGGAATTACTCTTAAAAGAATAAGATGGGGTATTTAGTAGAATAGTAAAAGAAATTTAACGTTTAGTAGTTTCGGCCTAATTTGAGGTGCCATGCACTGCATAATCAATTTTTTTTGCGAGTACTTCGGGGTTCAATTTTTTAAAAAAAACCTTAAATTCAGTGCCTTTGTTTTCTTCGCTTTCTACCTCAATTTTGCCGCCTACATTTTCAATAATTCGCTTAATCATGTACAAACCAATGCCAGTGCCTTCTACGTGGTTATGAAACCGTTTAAACATCGTAAACAATTTTTTCTGGTTAGTTTCTTTTATTCCCAAACCATTATCTTTTACACTCAGCACCACATGCGACTCATCTTCAAACGTTTTAATTTGAATTATACAGTTCCGGTCCGGGGAATGATAGCGATAGGCATTACTTAATAAGTTATACAAGATACTCCGGAAGTTTTTGCGGGAGTACCGGATGTGCTCAACTTGAAAATCTGTTTCGATTTCGCACTTTGCATTGGAAAAAGATAAGCCATTTACCTCCATAATTTCTTCGTAAATCTGCCGGATATTAATTTCTTCTTCCGCTAATCCTTGAGTTAGGTTTTTGTGCAGTTTAGAGATTTCGGTTAAATCTTTTACCGTACCTTTAAACCGTTTAATAGACGAAGTAACATGCTCTAAAATAGTACTGGTAGCGGTATCTAAACAATTACATTCGCTGAGCTCCTGGGTTAATAAATCTATTAAACCTTCAATATTGGCAATCGGGGATTTTAAATCATGCGAAGCCGTGTAAATAAAATTATCCAGATCTACGTTTATTACTTTAAGCTCATTATTTTTTTGAATAATTTCTTCGTGCTGCCGGTTTAATTCGTCTTTTAATTTTTTTTGCTCAGTTAAGTCCTGGGTAACTTTGGTAAAGCCAATCTGATTGCCATCAGGACCATAAATAGGGGTTAGTGCAACTTTTGCCCAGAACAAAGTGCCGTCTTTGTGTTTTCGCCAATCTTCGGCTTCGTATAAACCATTTTCGCGGGACAGTTTTACTTCTCTTTCGGGTTTACCTTCTTTTTGGTATTCATCCGGAAAAAGAATACCGTAATACTTACCGATAATTTCTTCGTCTTTGTAACCCTTAATCCGTTCGGCTCCTTCGTTCCAGAATGTAATAATGCCATTATTATCCGTAGCAAATATGGCGTATTCTTTAACCTGGTTTATGAACTGTGAATAAATAAATGTAGGATCTACGGGCAATGACATAAAGAATAAAATAAGTTAATACATGTAATACTATAAACTTAACGGATGGTTTTAGAAAATTTAAATTTTTAAAGAATGAGGTTTGGCTTTATTTCGGATTGTAGCCGTACTAAATAAAGCTTATTTATTTAAACCATAATTTTGGTGCCTAGAATTGCATTATTAGATGAATAAAGGTTTGTGTAATTATTGCCGGGTATAAAGCACTTTTACTATTCGTAGAACAGATTAAATTTTAAAAAATGATTACCTTTGCTTTTCGTGTAATTGATTTATGAAGAACATCCGGAATTTTTGTATTATAGCCCACATCGACCACGGGAAAAGTACCCTCGCCGACCGCTTATTGGAGTTTACCTCTACCGTAGCGGAGCGCGAAATGCAGGACCAACTGCTCGATAACATGGATTTAGAGCGGGAGCGGGGCATTACCATTAAAAGTCACGCCATCCAGATGGTGTACCAATATAAAGGCGAAGAATATATTTTAAACCTGATTGATACGCCGGGCCACGTGGATTTTTCTTACGAAGTTTCCCGTTCCATTGCGGCATGTGAAGGCGCCTTGCTTATCGTGGATGCGTCGCAGGGGATTGAAGCGCAAACCATTTCGAACCTGTACCTGGCCATTGGCAACGACCTGGAAATTATTCCGGTTTTAAATAAAATAGATTTGCCACATGCCATGCCCGAAGAAGTGTCGGATCAAATTATTGATCTGATTGGCTGCGACCGCGAAGATATTATTCATGCCTCTGGGAAAGAAGGCATTGGCGTGGAGGATATTTTAAATGCCATCTGCGACCGGATTCCGGCTCCTAAAGGCAACCCGCAAGCTCCGTTGCAAGCGCTTATCTTCGACTCGGTATTTAATTCGTACCGGGGTATCGAAGTTTATTTCCGGATTATGAACGGTACCTTGCGCAAAGGCGAGCGGGTAAAATTTATTAACACCGGTAAAACTTATAATGCCGACGAAATTGGCGTATTAAAACTAAACCAGGAATCGCGCGATGTAATGAGCGCCGGTAACGTGGGTTATTTAATTTCGGGGATTAAAAATGCCAAAGAAGTAAAAGTAGGCGATACCATTACTACCGTCGAAAACCCGACTACCGAAGCTATTCAAGGTTTTGAAGAAGTAAAACCCATGGTTTTTGCCGGTATTTACCCCGTAGAAACCAGCGAGTTTGAAGAGTTACGCTCTTCTATGGAAAAATTGCAGTTAAATGATGCTTCTCTGGTTTGGGAGCCCGAAACTTCGGCGGCCTTAGGTTTTGGTTTCCGGTGCGGCTTTTTAGGTATGTTGCATATGGAAATTGTGCAGGAACGCCTGGAGCGGGAGTTCGACATGACGGTAATTACCACCGTGCCTAGTGTGCAATTTAAAGCGTTTACAACCAAAGATGGGGAGATTACCGTAAATGCGCCTTCCGAAATGCCGGAACCCAACTACATCGACCATATTGAGGAACCGTTTATTAAAGCGCAAATCATTTCCAAATCCGAGTACATCGGTCCAATCATATCGTTGTGCATGGATAAGCGGGGAATTTTAAAAAGCCAGACTTACCTGACCAGCGACCGGGTAGAAATGAATTTTGAAATGCCCTTGGCCGAAATTGTATTCGACTTTTTTGATAAACTTAAAACCATTTCACGCGGTTACGCTTCCCTGGATTACGAGTTAATTGGCTACCGGGAATCGAACATGGTGAAGTTGGATATTATGCTGAACGGCGAGAAAGTAGATGCGCTAAGTGCTATTGTACACCGCGACAAAGCCTATGAATGGGGCAAACGCCTCTGCGAAAAACTTCGCGAGTTGCTGCCACGCCAAATGTTTGAAATTGCCATTCAAGCGGCTATTGGTCAGAAAATTATTTCCCGCGAAACGGTAAAAGCCTTACGCAAAAACGTATTGGCCAAATGCTACGGCGGTGATATTTCCCGGAAACGTAAACTTTTGGAAAAACAGAAAAAAGGTAAAAAACGCATGCGCCAGGTAGGTAACGTAGAAATTCCGCAGGAAGCGTTCCTGGCCGTATTAAAGCTGGATTAGTCTTTACATACTCAACTTTTCAACCTTTAAACTTTAAAACTAAATCTACTTGGAAGTAACATTAATAGACGGTAAAAAAACGTCGGAAACGATAAAACAAGAAATTGCCGAAGAAGTAAGCCGGATCAAAGAACAAGGTGGCAAAATTCCGCATTTGGCGGCGATATTGGTAGGTAACGACGGCGGCAGTTTAACTTATGTAAACAACAAAGTGCTGGCCTGCGAAAAAGTAGGTTTTAAATCTACGCTCATTCACCTGGAAGACTCGGTTACCGAAGAAGAACTTCTGGCTAAAGTTACTGAGTTAAACAACGATGCCGACGTAGATGGTTTTATAGTACAGTTGCCCTTGCCCAAGCATATTTCAGCGGAAAAAGTAAACGAAATTTTGTTGCCGGAAAAAGATGTGGATGGCTTTCATCCGGTAAACGTGGGTCGGATGGTATTGAATTTACCAGCTTATTTACCGGCTACCCCCAACGGAATTTTAGAATTACTAAAACGCTACGACATTGAAACCAGCGGCAAACATTGCGTGGTTATTGGCCGGAGCAATATTGTAGGTTCGCCTATGAGTATTATGATGGCGAAAAATGCGAAGCCAGGTAACTGTACCGTTACTTTATGCCACAGCCGTACGGTTAATTTACCCGAAATTACTCGCACCGCTGATATTATAATTGCGGCCATTGGTATTCCGGAGTTTGTCACCGCCGATATGGTAAAGTCCGGCGCCGTAGTAATTGATGTGGGTACCACCCGGGTAGTAAGCCTCACCAAAAAATCGGGTTTTGAACTAAAAGGAGACGTTAAGTTTGACGAAGTAGCGCCCAAATGCAGCTACATTACTCCCGTACCCGGTGGCGTAGGGCCCATGACCATTGCCTCGTTACTGTTAAATACATTAAAAGCGGCTAAGAAAGAAGTTTATAATTAATTGAAATTTTAAATTTTTAAAAAATTTAAAGCGTAGGGGTTTACTCTACGCTCTTTTTTTATAATCCCGGCTGCACGTGGGTTCTGGTAATTGCCAAATAAATTCACGGAATCAAAAAACGCTTGGGGCTGTTACTTGGTTGTTAAAACAGTTTGATTAAATTGTAGATAGGCTATATTTACAATTGTTGTTACCATATATTGAATTTAAAAAATTATCCGTTGAATATTACAAAAGAAAATAAGCAACCATCTGTTTTTACGGTACCCCGCGATGGCCGTGAGTTGCCCTTAATGGAAGCTTTTTACACCATTCAAGGCGAAGGATATAATACCGGCCGGGCCGCCTATTTTATCCGCTTAGGTGGTTGCGACGTTGGTTGCCATTGGTGCGATGTAAAAGAATCCTGGGATGCAGCCGCTCACCCGCTTACTCCGGTAGATACTATTGTGGCTCAGGCCTTGAAACATCCGGGCCAGGCCGTAGTAATAACCGGGGGCGAACCCTTAATTTACAATCTAGACCTGCTAACGCAAACCTTACAAAATGCGGGCATTTTAACGTTTCTGGAAACTTCCGGGGCTTACCCGCTTTCGGGTTCCTGGGATTGGATTTGCGTATCGCCCAAAAAATTTAAAAAACCGCTGCCCCAGGTTTTAGAAAAAGCCGGGGAGCTGAAGGTTATTATTTTTAACAAAAGCGATTTTGAATGGGCCGAAGAACATGCCGCGCAAGTAGGTCCTCAAACCAGATTGTATTTGCAGCCCGAGTGGAGCAAAGCGCCGGAAATGATGCCTTCTATTGTAGATTACGTTAAAAACAATCCGAAATGGCAGGTGTCGTTGCAGACGCACAAGTACCTGAATATTCCGTAATACTTAGCTATGGTTAAGAATTTATGTTTTTTAATTTTTTGTTTTTTCTCAACGATAACTTCTGCCTGGGCGCAGCAAAGTCCGCTCAGTACTAAGTCCAGTAAGGCCGCCGATTTGTACTACAAAGCGCAGAAATACATGACCGCCCGCGATTTTGATAAAGCTTTAACAGCTTTAAACGAAGCTGTTAAAAAAGATCCGGGTTTTGGCGAAGCGTATATTAAAGCGGCTGGTTTACATAAAATGTCGGGGAACATACCGGCTACTTTCGAGGCGTATAAAAAAGGCTTGGCGTTATTACCGGTGCAGCCCGGCTTAGCCAACGAATATTACAATTTTGCCGATATGGCCCTAAGTAGGGGCGATTACGCTTTAGGTAAAAAATATTACGAACTGTTTGTTCAATCTAATCCTAAAAATACCAAAGCTTTAAAGTACGCGCAGCAACAATTAAAAAACATTGATTTTGCCCAGGAAGCCATAAAACGTCCGGTAAATTTTAAACCCGTACGCATGCAGGCGCCGTTAAATAAATTTCAGTTGCAATACTTTCCGGCTTTAACCGCCACCAAAACGCACCTGGTATTTACGGCCCGCACCAGCGATGCTCCCCAAGCCGACGAAAACCTGTACGTTTCTGTTTTTCAAAATAATGCCTGGTCGGAGCCGGTTTCTATTGCCAGCAGCATTAATTCGGAGTTTAACGAAGGAACCGCCAGTATTTCGGGCGATGGCAAAACTTTGGTTTTTTCGTCGTGTAACCGGCCTAATTCTTTAGGCGATTGTGATTTATACATATCCACCCGCAATGGCAATACCTGGAGCAAACCCGTAAACTTAGGCCGGCAGGTAAATTCGGCCGCCTGGGATTCGCAGCCTTGCTTATCCGCCGATGGCCGCACTTTATACTTTTCATCGGACCGCGGACAAGGAAGTAAAGGCCGCGAAGATATTTGGGTGACGAAACTTCAAGAAGATGGTACCTGGTCGGTGCCCGAAAACCTGGGAGAGCCCGTAAATACTGCCGGTTCCGAAACCGCGCCTTTCTTACACGCCAGCGGCAGCACCCTGTATTTTTCGAGTAACGGACACACCGGTTTGGGTGGGGCCGATATTTTTAAAACTACTTTAACGAATGCGGCCTGGTCAGATCCCGAAAATCTAGGTTATCCGTTAAACACGGCTTCCAACGAAGCGTCTTTCTTTATTACCCCGGATAATAGCAAAGGTTATTACTCGCGCTTAGAATTGGATCAAAGTAAAAAAACGGCCAGTTTATTTGAGTTTGACGTACCTGCTGCCTGGAAAAGTAAAGAAACCAGTACCTATACCCAAGGCCGGGTGTTTGATGCGCAAACTAAAAAGCCGCTCGGAGCCTACGTGCAACTATACGATTTAAATACCAACGAACGCGTGCAGCAGGTTTTATCGGATCAGGAGAATGGTACTTACACCATTGTGTTAAACGAAGGCAAGCAATACGGCATGTACGCCAGTGCCGACCATTATCTACTCAAAAGCATTAGTTTTGATTATAGCTCCAAAAAAGATTTTAACCCGCTTACCCTGGATATTTACTTAGAGCCGGTAGCCAAAGGCGCTTCGATCGTACTCAACAATTTGTTTTTTGCTACCGGTAAGTACCAATTAGAGAAAAAGTCAAAAACCGAGTTAGATAAAATTGTGGGCTTTTTAGCGGATAATACCCAGGTGAAAATTGAAATCTCCGGCCATACCGATGATATAGGCAACGATGCCGCTAACCAGGAATTATCGGATAAACGGGCCCGGTCGGTGTACGATTATCTGCTGGCGCAGGGCGTAAAAAAAGAAAGGATTATATCTAAAGGTTACGGCGAAACCAAGCCCTTGCAACCCAATACTTCCGAAGAAAACCGGCAGCTAAACCGTCGGATTGAATTAAGGGTTTTATAAAAAAGTACTTTTACTCCGTAAATCAGGCCGGCAAAAGGCAGAAAAGAAGAAATTTTAAAAAATTTAAATATTTATCTGAAAATTATTTTACTGATTTTTAATGAGTTAATTATTTTTTAAGAAATAAATGCAGATTTTTTTAAAAAACACATAACCAAACAAGCAACCTCTCCGTATATGTACTCGGATTGATTAATTGTTTAAATGTATAAAGAAGAAGCCCGCATCTTGCGGGCTTTTCCTTTTTATAGCTATCTGTTTTTAATATCAACGTACTCGCGGGCAGTTTGGCCGGTATAAATCTGGCGTGGCCGTCCGATTGGTTCTTTATTTTCCCGCATTTCTTTCCATTGGGCAATCCAGCCGGGCAAGCGGCCAATCGCAAACATCACCGTAAACATTTCTTTCGGTAGGCCAATGGCTTTATAAATAATGCCGGAGTAAAAATCTACGTTCGGGTATAATTTGCGCTCGATGAAGTACGGATCCGTTAAAGCTGCTTCTTCTAACTGTTTCGCAATTTCCAGAATCGGGTCTTTAACTCCCAGGTTATATAAAATATTATCGCAGGCCGCTTTAATAATTTTTGCGCGTGGGTCAAAGTTTTTGTACACGCGGTGGCCAAAGCCCATTAACCGGAACGGGTCGTTTTTATCCTTTGCCTTTTCGATGTATTTTTTCGAGTCGCCGCCGTCGGCCTTAATAGCTTCCAGCATTTCAATTACTTCCTGGTTGGCGCCGCCGTGTAACGGTCCCCATAAAGCATTAACTCCCGCCGAAATAGAACCAAACAAGCTGGCGTTAGAAGAACCTACCAACCGCACCGTAGAGGTAGAGCAGTTTTGCTCGTGGTCGGCGTGCAGGATTAACAATTTATTTAATGCATCTACTACTACCGGGTTTACGTGGTAATTCTCGGTAGGATCCGAGAACATCATCTGTAAAAAGTTAGAGCAGTAATCTAAACTTTTCTTGGGGTAAACCAATGGCCGGCCTACCGCATGTTTATACGACCACGCTGCAATGGTAGTAATTTTACCCATTAAGCGCGCAATATTTAAGTCAACTTGCTCATCCGTTAAATTTGGGTCCAAGCTGTCCGGATGAAATGCGGTTAACGAGCAGATCATGGAAGACAAAATGCCCATGGGGTGAGCATTGGCCGGATAAGCGCTTAATAAAGTACGGAAATTTTCGTGTACCAGGGTGCGTTTAGCAATTTGCTCATTAAAATGAGTAAGCTCGTGCTGGGTAGGTAGTTTGCCGTAAATCAATAAATAAGCTACTTCAATAAAATTCGACTTGGCGGCTAGTTGCTCAATAGAATAACCCCGGTAGTGCAAAACTCCCAATTCCCCGTCTAAATAAGTAATGGCACTTTGGGTTGCTCCGGTGTTTTTGTACCCCGAGTCGATGGTAATATGACCCGTTTGCGCCCTTAAGGAATTTATATCAATAGCTTTTTCATTTTCGGTACCAACAACTATAGGCAGAGTGTAGGATTTGCCTTCTAAGATTAATTCTGCTGAATCAGACATGCTGTTTTATTATAGTATAAGGATGGAACGTGAGGATTTCTTAGGAAGCGAAATTAGATAAAAATGTATAAAAAGAAAATCTACCCTCAATAATAAACCATTGCTTTAAAATTTTAAGGCTCTTTAATTAATCTTTCATTACGTTCCGGTAATTAGTCTTTAATCGTGGTTTTAAATTGGTAAAATGATTGGTTTGTTGTGGGTATGGTTAAATATTGGAGCGAAATTTTAAAATAGATATGCTTTAGGGTTTGTAGGTATTAAATATAGGTAGTGTTATGATAAATTTTTTAATAATATTAAGTTGGTAAGTATACATTGATTGAGTTTATAAGAAATATAAGTAAGTGTTTTGTAAATAGATTTAAATTTTAGGTTTGATAGGTTTAAAAATGATGTTATTTGTAATTATAAGTTATAATTTAAGGTGTAAAGTAGAAAAATAATATAAATTTTTTAAAAATGCTTTTGATTTTAAAGTTGGTTATTATATTTACATCGAAATAATTAATAAAGCACCACTATTATTAACCAACCTAAAAATTTAAACATTTATGAAAAGACGATCTTTACTCTTAATGGCTGCCTTTGTTATGGGGGCTTTTGGGGCAAATGCCCAATCAGATTCTACTGCTACTGCTGTACCGGCGGCAGCTAAAGAGGCGGGGTCCTTAAGTATTAGCGGTTACGTGGATGCTTATTACCTTTATAATACCAATAACCCTTCCGGTGGTATTAACCAAGGGCGCATTTTTGATTTAATGCACGATAACTTTTCGCTGGGTTTGGTTCAAACGGCACTTACCTATACTAAAGGTAAACTAAAAGTAGTAGCCGATTTAACGTATGGCCCGAACGCCGATTTAGGAAACTTTGGAAATTATAAAACTTTAAACACCAATAAAGACGACATAACCTCTACTTCTTTTGCTATAAAACAAGCCTACGGTACTTATAACTTCACCGATAAACTTGCTTTAACCGTTGGGCAATACGGTACGCACATTGGCTACGAACTCATCGATGCCCCTTTGAACTATAATTACAGTTTGTCTTACTTGTTCGGCAATGGCCCGTTTTACCATACCGGGGCTAAACTGGACTACGTGGCTTCGGATAAATTTAGTTTAATGTTTGGAGTGGTTAATGGTTGGGATGCTTTGCAGGATTTTAACGATAAAAAATCGGTTACGGCCCAGGTACATTTAATGCCGGCCGAAGGCTTTCATGTGTACGCAAACTGGATTGGCGGCGATGAATACGGTGGAAACTCTGCTTTTGGCGCTACTAAAGGTTCTTATACCAGTTTATTTGATATTACCACCGCTTTTCAGGTGAACGATGCCTTTAAAGTAGGTGTAAATGCCGCCTATGGTTCTTTTCGCACCGGTGCCGACCGCGAGGTAGCTGGTACCCGCTGGATGGAAGATGCGACCTGGGGGGGGGCAGCCGTGTATTTAAATTATGAAATGTCGGATAAGTTTGGCTTAGGTTTACGCGCCGAGCATTTTAACGACAAACACGGCGTACGCTACTTCGATAAAATACAAGCTACCGAATTTACTTTAACCGGCGACATAAAATTAGCCGATGGTAACTTTCATTTAAAACCCGAAATCCGTTTTGATGCCACCAAAGATCCGTTTTTTGTGTCGGGCGAAAGCAAGTTGAAAAAGAGTCAGACTACCATTGGAGCCGCCGTTATTTACTCCTTTGATGGCTCTTTCGGCCAGAGATAATCAGGTTTATCAAAATACCTGTTTTTTAAAAAATGAGCCGGTTGGCTGTGCCAAAGTACGCAAACCGGTAAAGATATGAAGCAGCTTTGCGGTGATGTCATAGGGCCTTCTTTAGGATGCGCCCGAGGGGCATTATCGGAGCTGCTTCCCTTTTTTTGTAGCTTTCCAAACGCCAGTTGAACATTATACCCGCCAGCTTAAGCTGGCGGCAATGCAGGTTTTCCGCAGTAGGTTTTCGGATGCTACTACCAACGTCGTTTTTTATTTAATTCTGGAATTGCTTATTCCTTTATTTTAAAAATATTCTTGATTTTACTTATCCTGTAAATTAATTCTTTATTTTGAAGGCTATCATTAACTTATGTGTAGCTCTGTTTAATCAAAATAAATGATGTTAATGCGTTCTCTGGAAAAGTTTAGCCGCCGGTACTTAAGATGGATAATAGGTTTAAGTAGCATCTGGTGTTTTGCGCAAGCAACACCGGCTTGGGCGCAGTATCAGTTAAAAGTAAGTACTAACAAACGGTATCTTCTAAAAGAAAACGGACAGCCTTTTTTTTACCTCGGCGACACGGCTTGGGAATTATTTCATCGCTTAAATCGGGAAGAGGCTACTACCTACCTGCAAGACCGCGCCAATAAAGGTTTTACCGTTATTCAGGCAGTTGTGCTGGCCGAACTGAATGGTTTACACGATCCCAACCCCTACGGCCATTTGCCTTTAATAAACGACGATCCTACCAAACCCAACGACGAATATTTTAAACACGTAGATTATATTGTAGATAAAGCTGCTTCTTTGGGTTTATACATTGGTATGCTGCCTACCTGGGGCGATAAAGTTTTTAAAGATAAATGGGGCGAAGGCCCGGAAATTTTTAACCCCAAAAATGCCGAAACCTATGGCCGTTATATTGGTAACCGGTACAAGAACAAGCCCATAATCTGGATAATTGGCGGCGACCGCAATCCCCGAAACGAACAAGATGTAGCTATTTGGCGCGCCTTGGCAGCGGGCATAGTGGCAGGAGCCGGTAATGTCAATCAAGATAAAGTCATGATGACTTTTCATCCGCAGCCCAAAGAAAAAGGCGGCTCGTCTACCTGGTTCCACAACGATGCCTGGCTCGACTTTAACATGTTTCAAACGGGCCATTGCCGTTTCGCTGACGTGTACGACCACATCAGTCACGATTATAATTTAGCCAATACCAAACCCACCATGGATGGTGAACCTATTTATGAAGATCATCCGGTGTGTTTTAATGCGAAAGAAAACGGCTACTCTAAAGCTTATGACGTGCGCCGCGCCGCTTACCTGGATTTATTTGCCGGGGCCCACGGCCATACCTATGGGTGCCACGCCATCTGGCAAATGAACAAACCCGAAGGTAAAAATTTAAACAATCCTTTAGGTCCCTGGTCCGAAGCCATACATTTGCCCGGCAGCAGCCACATGAGTCACGTACGTTCCCTGATAGAATCGCGCCCTTTCCTGGACCGGGTACCCGATCAAAGTTTGATAACTGCAGCCCTGGAGGGTGGAGATCGCATACAGGCTACCCGGGGAAAAGATTATGCGTTTATTTATTCCACTTCCGGCAAACCCTTTACTGTAAACATGGGCAAAATATCGGGTAAAGAAGTGAACGCCCATTGGTTCGACCCACGAACTGGCGTATCCACGAAATTTGGAAAATTTAAAAATTCGGGTGCCCAGCCATTTACTCCGCCTAGTCAGGACCGCGATAACGATTGGGTTTTAATTTTAGATGATGTTGCCAAGGCCTACGCTGCTCCCAAAATCTGGAAAAAGCCTGATATTAAAAATTAAAATCTTTATAAGTAAATTAGGTTTGGGTAATTAAACGCTTAACTGTAGAAATTTTAAAAATTTAACACAAATCAAGGCCGTAAAACAAAAGCGTTAGCTTATGAAATCAAAAGATTTGCCTATAGGCTATTGGTTGATAAAAGCCGATGCTCTGCTAACCCAAGGCATTAATCAAATTCAAACTACAACCGGGTTGACGCGCCAGGAATGGCAGGTATTACATGCGGTGCAAGAAAGTAAGGGAATTGCAATGCAGGAGCTTTGCAGTATCATGCAGCCCTTCGGCGACGATTTTGCTATAAAGAAGATAATACAGCGTTTCGAACGGGAAAATCTAGTAGAACAACAACAAGATAAGTTGTATGTAACACCTCAGGGCCAGCAACTTCATCAGACAGCTTTAACGCTACAAACAAATTTTCGGGCAAGAAGTATGCAAAACATTACCGAAGCCGAATACCAAACTACCATCGCTACCCTGCAAAAGTTAATCGCTAATCTCGAAGATTAACGACTGACCTGATATTAAAGTAAAGGATGTATTTTTAAATTTTTTGAATTTAACAGCTACCACAAACATCAACTGGTACTATGGAAAAGAAATATTTTCTTCTCAAACTAACTCCAAGCCGCAACGACTTTGCCCAAACCATGACGGACGAAGAAAAAAGCATTATGCAACAACACGTGCAATACGGGCAGCAATTTCTGGCTAATGGTAAAATGCTGGTGTTTGGGCCGGTGTTGGACCCCGCAGCTACTTATGGAGTAGCCATTCTGGCGGTTTCCGACGAAAATGAAGTAATTGAATTTATTCAGAACGATCCGGCCTCGAAAATAAACCAGTACGCGTACTTCCGGATGTTGGCTATGGTAGCGCCGAATGAACTTAATCGCTCCATTTAAGCAGAACAGTATTCTGCGTTTTTAAATTATTCTGCAAGATTAATAATAGGTAGTAATGTAACTAGTAAGCTTATTTATTTTAAAGAAGCGGCATTCCACTTTTTCCGGCGAATCCGGTCCGGGGAATCGCCGAACCATTTTTTAAAAGAATGAATAAAAGCGGCCGGCTCAGCATATCCCAATACATAAGCCAGATTGGTAACGGAATACTCTTGATGTTGCAATAAAAAAGAGCAGATTTGCTTCTTTAAATCTTGCGACAGCAAACGATAACTGCTGTTTTCCCGTTCCAGGCGGCGCTGCAAAGTTCGGGGAGTAAGGCATAAAGTTTCCGAAACGGCTGCAATATCAGGTAAAAGCGGATCCGACAGGGCGAGCATGGTTATTTTAACCTGATTTGGGAAATTTGAATCAGCGGCTTTTAGTACTTCCAGAAGCTTGATGTACTCCGGTATTAAAATTTCCAGCTTTTCTTCCGAGCGTTTACGAATGGCCGCTTTTAAGGTAATCGGTGCAAAAGAAATGCTGTAAGTGGCACCATATACCCAGTTTTTCGGGTAAGAAGAATGCCAAAACGGAGAGCTTAAAGTAAATTCTACCTCGCCACTAACCATCATGGTAATTTCCCGGGAAATAATGGTAAGCACATTTTCCATGATCACCCGGTTTAGTTGTTCTTCGTGGTTGTTAATCTGGAGGGTAATGGTAGCCTGCTCTTGGGTTACCTGGGTGAAAGTAGCTAAAAGGGGCAAGGTAGTTTGCAAATACGAATGCAGGTAATGGAAAGCTTCTTCCAAGGTGGTGGCTTGCAGCGATATCTGGTAAATCAATCCCAGTAACTTTAAGGTCAGGTAATTGCCGGCTTTTATGCCCCACAAATCATCTTGTATTTGCTGGTGCGCCTGTTTTAAAGCAGCATAAAAATCCGGTTCCGGTATCATTAACAAGTCGTCGGTGGCATTAGCTGGTGCTGCAGTATTACCGGCTGCCAACTTGGGTACCAGAACTCCCCGGATTTGGGCGTACTCTAAAAAATTATGTAAATGCAGGGCTGCAATTTTCATTTTGTCGCAAAATATCAACTAATAGCTTAGGAGGGTAGCTAGTTTTGAGTACACTAAAAAATACAATTATGAAAACAATAACAAGCTTAAAATCAGTATTATTAATTAATGCTTTAAGTTCTGGAGCCACTGCCTTGTTGCTATTGCTTTTTCCCGGTTATATTGCAGAATTATTCGGTGCGCCCAAAACCTTGCCTTTTGTAGCCGTCGGCATTTTCTTGTTGCTGTTTGCTGGTTTTGTTTTGGTGCAGAGTCGTAAACCCATCGTGCAGAAAGGCTAGGTAAAATTTATAATTGCCCTGGATATTCTTTGGGTAGTTGAAAGCGCCATTATTTTAGTACCGCAATGGTTCCATTTTAGCACAATTGGTTACTTTTTAATTGCGGCGGTAGCAGTATGGGTAGGAGCAATGGCTATATTGCAAGCTAAAGGTTTAAAGCAAATAACGGTAGCAACTAGCTAATTGGTTTAACTTGCTTAAGTTAAATAGAAGAAAACTAGGCTATCAAATTTTAAAAAATTTAAAAATTTGATAGCCTAGTTTTCTTCTATAATTGAGCGCAGAACGATTTAATATTAGTTCCTGAATTTGCCTTATCAGCCGCAGTCAAGATTATTAAATTAAAAAAATTAACTAAGTAATTTAGCAATTTAGTGCTTGCGTGCGATAAAATATTTATCTTTATTCCTCCAGACCTAAGCCAGATTTGCTGCTTCTACCAAGACTTATAATCTTAATACCTAAAGATTTATAAGTAGAAAAAGGCTTTAAAAGAAAATAGATACTCACAAATTTAATAAACCTCCAATGAACCGGATTGATCGCTTATTTGGCATATTAACTTTGTTGCAATCTAAAAAATACGTTACCGCCGAAAAAATAGCCGATAAGTTTGGCATTAGCGTGCGCACGGTTTACCGCGACGTAAAAGCTTTGGGTGAGCAGGGCATACCGGTAAGTTTTGAGCAAAATAAAGGCTATTTTATTGTGCAAGGCTATTTTCTGCCGCCTATTTCCTTTTCCTGCGAAGAAGCCAATGCCTTACTGCTGATGGAAAGTTTAGTATACGGATTTGCCGATAAATCCATTCAGACGCATTACTCCAGCGCTTTAAGCAAAATAAATTCGGTGCTGCGGGGTTCTCAAAAAGAGAAGCTCGAAATACTAACCAGCAACATCCGGTACCAATTTCCAGCTTGCATACAAAACGATTACGAGTACTTATCGGTGCTGCAAAACGCCATCTCAAACAAAACCATTGTGCAGCTCGATTATAAAAACAATAAAAGCGAAGTTAGCAAGCGCTACATCGAACCGATTGGTTTGCTTTTTTACGCTTTTAGCTGGCATTTAATTGCCTGGTGCCATTGGCGGCAAGAATACCGCGATTTTAAAGTTTCCCGAATTTTAAAAATTACCCCTACGGAGCGGCCTTTCGAGAAACAAGACCACATCGATTTAAAAACCTACCAGAAATTAATTCCAGTGGATTTCTAGATCACGGATTTTCCCGGATTTAGCGGATTACGCGGATTGTATCAATGTGCAATTTATCAAATTTTTTAAATTTCTGATTTTCTCAAATTAGAAGAAAGGTCTTATGCATCTTCTACAAAAGCAGAAAGGTGAACCATTACGTTCACCTTTCTGCTTTTCTGAAAATATTAAAAATTAAAAATTTACGATTAAGTAGAATGAGCATCTGTGTTATCCGCTAAATCCGGAAAAATCCGTGATTTAGATTTGCACGGGTTCGGTTTCTTTAATTCCGAGTACTTCGTGGGTCATGTTGCGCACTTCTTCCAAAAGAGCCTCGTTTTTACTCAACGATTCGCCGAAAGAAGGAATCATTTGTTTAATTTTGGTTTGCGCTTTTTCGGTATTAAACCGTTCCGGGAAGCACCGTTGCAACAAGCTCAGCATAATAGAAACGGCCGTAGAAGCTCCCGGTGATGCCCCGAGTAGAGCGGCAATAGAGCCATCGGCGGCACTTACTACCTCGGTACCAAATTCCAGAACCCCACCTTTTTTCGCGTCTTTTTTAATTACCTGTACCCGCTGACCAGCCGTTTCGAGTTTCCAGTCTTCCATGCGGGCTTCCGGCACAAACTCGCGCAAAGCGGCTAACCGGTCGGCAGGCGATTGCCGTACCTGGTTAATTAAGTACCGGGTTAAAGGTATGTTTTTAATGCCCGCAATAATCATGGGGCGTAAATTATTGGCTTTAATGGATAAAGGTAAATCCAGGTAAGAGCCTTGTTTTAAAAATTTGGTGCTAAAGCCGGCGTACGGACCAAACAACAAAGCTTTCTCGTTATTAATTACCCGGGTATCCAGGTGCGGTACCGACATGGGCGGCGAACCTACGGCAGCTTTACCGTAAACTTTGGCCTGGTGACGGTTTATAATATTGGGGTTGGTGCACACCAGCCATTGCCCACTTACCGGGAAACCACCAAAACCTTTTCCTTCCGGAATTTCTGATTTTTCGAGCAAAGGCAACGAACCGCCCCCCGCGCCAATAAACACAAACCGGGCGCTTAATTTTCTTTTGGCATCGGTAGCTAAGTCTTTTACTTTAATCTGCCAACGGCCATCTTCGGTTTTTTTAAGTTTGCGTACTTCGTGGTGAAAATGGATTTTAACGCCGTCTTGTTCTTTTAAATAATCCAGCATGCTGCGGGTTAAAGCGCCAAAGTTCACGTCGGTACCAATTTCCATGCGGGTAGCCGCTACTTTTTGGTTCGGGTCGCGGCCTTCCATAATCAAAGGCATCCATTGGGTAAGCTGGTTTAAATCTTCGGAGTACTGCATGCCTTTAAACAGCGGGCATTTGGTAAGCGCAGCGTGGCGTTTTTTTAAATATTCTACGTTTTTCTCGCCCCACACAAAACTCATGTGCGGAATACGCCGGATAAAAGACTCCGGAAGGTCGATTAAATTATTCTGAATCAGGAAAGCCCAGAATTGCTTCGATATTTCGAAAGATTCGGCAATATTAACCGCTTTCGACGTATCAATAGAGCCATCCGGTTTTTCGGGCGTGTAATTTAGTTCGCAAAACGCCGAGTGGCCTGTTCCTGCATTATTCCAGGCATCCGAACTTTCCGCGGCGGCTACGTCCAGTCGCTCAAAAATTTCTACGGTAACATCCGGTTCCAGTACTTTAATCATCATGCCCAAGGTGGCACTCATAATACCGGCGCCAATTAAAATAACATCCGGATTATCTTGATTTATTTTATCGTTATTAGTCATAAAAATAAAAGTTTAGAAATGCATCATCCGGTAAAAGAATGATGTTCTTTAAACCGATTACGAATTTGAGTTACAAAAGACTTATTTAAAATCGGATTTTTTTAAAAAATCCGAAAAATTAATCGGGAAAATACCCGCAAGCGCGTAGCCAAAATTAGCCATTCACCCACTATAACAATTGAAAGAGGCTATTGGTTATATCCCCAATACCGGACTTTGGATATACTTTTTAAAATCCGGCTGAAATATGCAAATAGGAGCAAGGCTGAAAGAAAACAAAAACCGATGAAGTTAGTATGCTTAGTTTCTAACAATATAAACCTCACATGAAACAAAGAGAAGTTACCGCTATCGATAATACCACCTGGACTTGCGTGCAGGCTTATGCTGCTGTTAATAGTAAAGCCGCCGAAAAAGCTAACGATTTAAGTGAAAGTGAAAACGGCGAAGTACCGGTTGTTTGCACCCCCAGCGGCGGCGCCCAAACCGTACGGTTGCAGTTACCTAAAAACTGGCTCGAGGCCTACTCCGACGAACAGTTATTGCAAGAAATTGCCGCTAACCAAGGTGCGTAGCGTGGGCTTTGATAAATTATTTTCTTGGTTCGCGCTTCTTTTAAATACGTCAATAGCTTTCGGATTTTTAGAATTAACCATAAGAATTTTTATTTGTAGATTGTTGCCTCAGCTAATTTTTTAAATTTTATGAAGATTGCCTTTTTAGATACCAAAACCATGGGCGATATTCCGAACCTGGAAAAACTGCGTGAGTTCGGGGAGGTAAGTTTATACGCAACTACAGATCCATCAGAAACCTTGGCCCGCGTAAAAGATCAGGATGTAGTTATTACCAATAAAGTAGTTCTGGATAAGGATACGCTGGAAAACAGCCCGAATTTAAAATTAATTTGCGTGGCGGCTACCGGCATGAACAACATAGATTTAACCGCAGCTCAGGATTTAAATATTACCGTAAAGAATGCTGTTGATTATTCTACGCACAGCGTAGCGCAACTTACTTTTGCTTTGCTGCTGCAATTAATAAATAATATACCTTATTTTGATAATTATGTTAAATTGGGTGGTTATTCGGAGTCCGATATCTTTACCCACCTGGGTCCTTCTTACTTTGAAATTAGCGGTAAACAATTTGGTATTATTGGCTTAGGCAACATTGGCCGGCAAGTAGCTAAAATTGCTGCAGCTTTCGGGGCCAAAGTCGTTTATTACTCTACGTCCGGCAAAAACCATAACCCGGATTATGAAAGGTTGGAGCTAAATGAATTTTTAGCTACCTCCGACATTATTTCTATTCATGCTCCCTTATCCGGAAAAACGCGCAACTTAATGGCTTATCCGCAACTGCAGCAAATGAAAAAATCAGCCTTGCTCATTAATGTGGGGCGGGGTGGCATTGTCGATGAAAACGACTTAGCAAAAGCTTTAAACGATGATTTGATTGCCGGGGCCGGTTTAGATGTGTTTGCCGCTGAGCCTATTAAACCCGATAACCCGTTGTTGAAAATTAACAATCCGGCTAAACTGGTATTAACCCCACACATTGCCTGGTCCAGCCACGAAGCCCGCATATTGCTCATGGATAAAGTACTGCAGAATATCCGGGATTTTTTTAAAATAGATGGAGTTCATTCATAAATCTAACCTCAACCCAATTAATTTTAAAAAATTTAATTTTTGAATAAATAATCTTCAACAAATGCACGTAGTAATCTCTCCCAATGCTTTTAAGCACAGCCTTTCGGGTTTAGAAGTGGCAAACGCTATAAAAGCGGGTCTGGAAGAAAGTAATATAGACGCTACTTACTTCATTTTTCCGGTGGCCGATGGGGGAGAAGGCATGCTGGAAATTCTGGTAAACCATTGGCAGGGAACTTACCGGCAGGTGGCCGTGCTGGATCCATTACTCCGGCCAATTACCGCAACATTTGGCTTAGTTAACCAAGGGAAAACCGCCGTAATAGAGTTGGCGCAAGCTTCCGGGTTAAAACACCTGACTAGCACAGAACCTGATCCCTTGCAAGCTTCTACCTATGGTACAGGGCAATTAGTAAAAGCCGCTCTGGACGCTGGAGTTCAGGAAATTTTAATAGGCGTAGGCAATAGTGCCACTGTAGATGGTGGTACCGGCTTGCTGCAAGCTTTAGGCGTTCAATTTTACGATGAACAAGATCAGCAACTACCGCCTGGTGCGGCCTCTTTGCGGCAACTAGCCCGGATAGACTTAACAGAACTCGATTCCCGATTAGAAACTTGTGAAATTACCGTAGTGTGCGATGTCGATAATCCTTTGCTTGGCCCCAAGGGAGCTGCCTTCGTATTTGGGCCGCAAAAAGGCGCCGACGAAAAGGCAGTGGTTTTACTCGAAAATGCCCTAACTAACCTAGCTCAAATCATTCAGCAGCAATTTAATAAGCAAATAGCGCATTTGCCCCACGGTGGAGCCGCCGGAGGAACTGCCGCCGGGTTAGCCGCTATTTTAAATGCTAAGCTGGTGCCCGGTACAGAATACATCCTACAGAAAACCAATTTCCGGGAATTACTTAACAATGCCGATTTACTGATAACCGCCGAAGGAGGCCTGGACGAGCAAACTTTAGCCGGTAAAGGGCCCTACGGTGTAGCTAAATTGGCAAAAAATTTAAAAATTCCGGTGGTTGCCTTGGCCGGGCAAATGCCAGTTGATTTAAATTTAAAAGATTTCCACTATTTCGATGCGGTATTTCCGATTGGTACAGGGCCGGTACCTTTAACCGAAGCCATTGCGCATACGGCCGTAAATCTAAAACGTACCGCCTGTCAGGTAGGCAAACTTTTGCTATTACCGGTAAATACCCGTAAAACATAACTGATCTGGCTGGTTAGGAGTAAAAGAAATTGGTTGCAGTATGCCGCCAAAGGCAATGCTACTTACGGTATACTTAACTTATTTCTTTACTAATAAACTAACAGGCATGGAACAAGCGCCCACTTTAGTGGTTCTGGCGGCCGGTATGGGCAGTCGATACGGTAAACTCAAGCAACTCGATAGCTTTGGGCCAAACGGTGAAACGATTATGGATTACTCGATTTACGATGCTGTTAAAGCCGGTTTTGGTAAAATAGTGTTTGTAATCCGGAAAGTTCTGGAAGAGGAATTTACTGCTACTATTTTGTCCCGGGTGCCAGCCCAGGTTCCGGTGGTTTTGGCTTTTCAGGAGCTCCAGGTGGTACCGGGCAATCTGGCCGTACCGGCTTCACGTGAAAAACCCTGGGGCACGGGGCATGCTTTGTGGTCGGCACGGGCGCAGATACAAGAGCCTTTTGCGGTAATTAACGCCGACGATTTTTATGGTTATTCTTCCTTCCGGCAAGTAGCTGATTTTTTAAAAAATTCCTCTCGTAGCAACTCAACTAAGCCGCAATGGTGCCTGGCAGGTTATCCTTTACTGAATACTTTGTCTAAAAACGGTAGCGTGTCGCGGGCTTTGTGTAAAGTAGATGAAAATAAGCAGTTGCTTTCGGTGCGGGAGTTAAAAGAAATTTTTAAAAAAGAAGACCAAATTGTCGCCAGTTTACCCCAGCAAAAAGAATTGCATTTAACCGGCCAGGAAACCGTATCGATGAATTTCTGGGGTTTTACGCCGGCTATTTTTCCTGTATTGGAAAACTACCTGGTAGCATTCTTAAAAAAACAAAACCACACCGAGAAAGCGGAATTTTATATCCCGGAAGCCGTTAATCAGATGCTAACGGATAATGTAGCAACAGTACAAGTGCTCACGTCTGCGGATCAGTGGATGGGCGTAACTTACCCCGAAGATAAAGAAGAAGTAAAACGCCAGCTCTCCGAGTTAATTGCTACCGGGCAGTATCCGCAAAAATTGTGGCCATCTGGTTGAGAGTGGTACTGGCCAAAAGAAAAAAATAAAAGTTTTGCCTTTTTAGATTAATCCTGATTACTTGGCTCCCTGTATCTAAAAAGCAACCATGAATTTAGAGTTAAAAGATAAAATAATTTTAGTAACCGGGGGAGCCAAAGGGATTGGCGCCGGCATTTCGCAGGTGTTGGCGGCCGAAGGCGCTCTGCCGGTAATTATTGGCCGCAACGAGCAAGATAATCAAGCCATGGTGCAAGAAATTGTACATGCCGGCGGAAAAGCAGACCAGGTAGTAGCGGAATTAACCAATCCGGAGGCCAGTAAACTAGCCGTAGAAACCGTAATGGCGCGTTATAACCAAATTGATGGGCTGGTAAACAATGCCGGCGTAAACGATGGTGTGGGTTTAGAACATGGCGATTACGAAAAATTTATGCTTTCGCTGCACCGGAATGTAGTACACTATTACCTAATGGCACATTATGCGCTACCGGCTTTAAAGCAAAGCCAGGGAGCTATTGTAAACATTACTTCCAAAACGGCCAAAACCGGCCAGGGCAATACCTCGGCTTACGCGGCTGCTAACGGCGGCCGGAATGCGCTAACCCGCGAATGGGCTGTGGAATTATTGCCCTACAAAATCCGGGTAAATGCCATAATAGTAGCCGAAGCCTGGACTCCCTTGTACCAGGATTGGATTAAAACTTTCCCGAACCCGGAAGAAAAACTAAAATCCATTACCGATAAAATACCCCTGGAAAAACGCATGACCACCGCCGAAGAAATTGCCAATACGGTAGCATTTCTGTTATCGCCCAAATCCAGCCATACCACCGGCCAGTTAATTCACGTAGATGGCGGCTACGTGCATCTCGACCGGGCTTTGTAAGGATCTGTTAAATTGCTTAGAAGGTAATTTTTTAAAAATTTAGAATGGCTACCAAATTTAAAAACAAGAAGGCCTTTGCAAATCTGCAAAGGCCTTCTTGTTTTTAAATTTTATTAATTATTTACCCAGGATAACCCGTAAATGTTGTACGTCGTTTTTAGTAGTTAACCGGATGATGTAGATACCTTCTTTATTTTGGCTGGCATTCCAAGTTACTTGTACGTTTTCGCCGGCTACCGCTTTCGCAGTTTTTAAAGTTTTTACTAAGTTACCGCTCAAATCATATACTTCTAATTTGTAGTCTTGCGATTGCGCAGAGGTAAACTGGATGGTAGTTTGACCTTGGAACGGGTTCGGGTAGTTACTCAGGCTTACGGCGGTAGCAGTTTGTAAAGTGGCGTTAGCAGATGCTACTTTGCTGGCTGCCTGGTTGATTACTTTAAATTTAATGGTAGCTGAAGTTCCTGCTGTACCGCTGGCATTAGTACCGGAGTATGGAGAAGCTTTTAAGGTGTAATCGCCTAAAGAGAATACCACACCACCGTAGTTAATGCTGCCATCACTTTTTTTCTCGTCACCGAATAAGGTGTAAGGAGCTGTTTCGGTTTTGTTTACAGTCCATTTGCCGCTTAAAGCTAATTTAATGCTTTTTACTGTAGCAGCGTCGGCGTTAACCCGAATGTTTAAGTTTTTAGTTGGCAGGGTAGCTAAGTTTAAAGTAGCGCCATCCTTTAGGGTTAAAATATCTTTATCTGTATCGGCATTAACTAAAGTAAATACCAGTTGCGAATTAGTAGTTACTTTGTTGTTTACCACAATTGTTACCTGGTCGGCTAAACTTACTGCTTTTTGAGAGTTAGTAGCTACTAAACTGAAAACATAAGTTCCGGCGGTTAAATTACTAACAACTGGTTTTGCTGTAGTTTTGCTGCTGAAGCTGGCCGTAGAAGGGCCGCTTACCTGGCTCCAGGTATAACCCGAGATGGTAGCTTTTGCATCGGTAGCGCTGCCGGTCAAAGTTACGGAGTTAGTTGGTAGCGTAATAGTAATATCGGCACCGGCATTGGCAACTGGTAAAGAAGGAGCTGTATTTACGGTTACCGTTACTTGGTCACCGGCACTGGTTAGGTTTAAGTTGTTAGTAGCAACCAGGTTGAATACGTAGGTTCCGGCGGTTAAGCCACCAACAATTGGCTGCGCAATTGTTTTACTGTTAAAGCTGGCCGTAGTAGGACCGCTTACCTGGCTCCAGGTATAGCCCGTAATGGTGCCATTCACATCGGTAGCGCTACCGTTTAACGCTACGGTGCTGGTGGGCTGGGTAATGGTAATATCGGTGCCGGCATTAGCTACGGGGTTTTGATTCACCACCGGATTTTGCGTTTTAGTTGAATCGGTCTGGTCTGTTACGGTAAAGGCGATTGTTAAAGAGGTTCCAACGGTATCTGAGTCCATGGCAGCAGAATAAATATTACCTTGCAATTGATACGTACCTACGGTTGGAGTCCAGGCGTTGTAATCATTACCTACAGTTCCAAATAAAACAAAAGGAGCAGTAGCTTCGGCGTAGTTTTTATTTTCGGCGCCGCTTAAACGGAAAGAAACGCTATCTACGGTGTTGGTGGAGGTGTTTGCCCGGATGTTCAGGTTGCGGGTTGGCAAAGTAGCCAGATTCAGTGTGGTGCCATCCGTTAAAGTAAATAAATCTTGGTCGGTGTCGGCGTTTACTAAGGTAAAGCTTTCTACTTTTTGGTCTACTACTGGTTTTTCTACTACCGGTGGTTGTTCTGTACCGTTTACAGCAGTATTTATAATCCAAAAATCAGTTTCGCCTTTGGCAACAGCCAATTTTTGGGTGCCGGTGGCAGAGTTGGAGGTGCCGGCTAAAATGTAAGCGCCAGTGCTTGTTTGTTGAATGGATTGCAGGTTATCGTAGCCAGCGCCCCCGAAAGTTTTGTCCCATTTTTTAGCGCCATTGGCATCTACTTTAACAATCCAATAATCGGCATTCCCGTTGGTATCGGTAGTTTTATCGCCGCTGATCGGGGAGCTAGAGGTTCCGCCTAACAAATAACCGCCATCAACAGTAGAGATTACACTTTGTAAGTAGTCGTTGTTTGTACCGCCAATCGTTTTATCCCATTTTTTAGCGCCGGCCGCATCTAATTTAACAATCCAGTAATCGCCGAAGCCTTTAGAAGCAGCTGATTTATCGCCGCCAACCGCTGATTTAGAAACGCCTCCTGCCAAGTAGCCACCATCATTGGTAAGTACCATCGAGGTAAAAATCTCGTCTAAATTTCCGCCTAAGGTTTTATCCCATTGTACATTGCCGGCAGCGTCGGTTTTTACTATCCAGAAATCGCCGTAACCTTTAGATGCAGCTGATTTATTGCCACCAGCCGGCGAGAAAGAATGACCGCCTAAAATGTAGCCGCCATCAGTAGTTTGTTGTACGGTTTGTAAATAATCAAAGCTGCTGCCACCAATGGTTTTATCCCAGGTTTTAGCGCCGTTTACATCTATTTTAACTAACCAGTAATCGTGTTCGCCTTTAGAAGCGGCAGTTTTATTAAATCCGGTTTTACCACTAACCGGAGATTCTGAGATACCACCTAAGATATAACCGCCTTCTTTGGTTTGTACCACTGATTTTAAATAATCGTTAGAATTACCGCCGTAAGCCTTATCCCAGGTTTTATTGCCAGTAGCATCTAATTTTACCACCCAAAAATCTTGTTTGCCAGCGGCGGCGGCAGTTCTGTCGCCGCTTACTGGCGAATCAGAGCTTCCGCCTAAAATATAACCGCCATCATTGGTTTGCTGAATGGCTTGTAAATAATCAGAACCGCTGCCACCTAAGGTTTTATCCCATTGTTTGTTGCCGGCGGCATCCAGTTTTATAATCCAGAAATCTTGTTTTCCTTTAACATCTACCGATTTGTTGCCGCTAACCGGCGAATCAGAGGTGCCGCCCAAAATAAATCCACCGTCTTTAGTTGGTAAATGAATTTGCAAAATATCCGCTTTGCTTCCCCCGTAGGTTTTATCCCAAACTTTAGATAAACCATCTTGAGCGAAGCCAGTATTGGCAAAATGAAAGCTTGCTAATATAATCAGGGATGCGCGGGTAAAGATTTTTTTCATATTAAAATTTATAAGGACTTTAAAGCGTAGTTTGTATTGGGTTTGTACTAGTGTACTTATTGTATTATTTTAATTTTTTAGGATAAACCTGGTAAGTTTTGCTGGCTTATTGAACTTTAGAGAGTAAATCAGTTAAAAAGTTCAAGATTATTAAAGTAAAAGGCGATAGTTGAAAGTGATTAATTTATAATTTAAGCTCTGTGATAGTGTGGCTTTTAAAGTTATTCCGTTTAGCACTGTTCTTGTTAAATTTTTAGTTAATTGTTAGCAACTATCTTAATTACTGTTGTTTTTATCAATATAAAGCCTTTTTTGCTTCCGTTTATATTGATGATACAAAGTAAAGTATAATTTGATTAATTAAGTTTAGGTAGCTAAAGGTATATCTAAAAATTTTTACTGTTCCTGTAAAAGTTATATTTATAACTTAGATTATAACTGTATTTTAAAATGAAGCATGAAGCAGTGCTTTGTATTTAATTGATGTTGTGGGGCAATTTTAGGTAAGGTTTTTAGTATAGGAATATATCTTTTGGTGCGGGAATGTAGCCGTGCGAATCAGGGTAATATTGTATTTTGAAGGGGCGGGTCTACAGTAATTGGTTTTTTAATGGGAAGGGCAGAAATTAAACTAAATTGAAATAAGAATTCTGACACCCAGGCCGTAACCAGCAGACGTCCCTAAATGAAGCTGTTAAAAAAGTAGCATGTATGCGTAATTATAATAAGATTGCAGAACCTAACTTTTTAAAGTATATTTTAACTTTTTAAAACTACGACTATGAAAAAATCGACGGCGCTTATAATTGCTGCTTTGGCCCTGTGCGGCACCTTTACTTACTTGTATTTAAACCTGGTGCTGGAAGAAGATGAACTGGATATAGATTTGTATGATGAAGAAGAAAGCAACTATTATTAACAGACAGGTTTAATTTATTTTCGAGCACAAACCAAGGTTGTTTACGAAAACGGCACCTTTAAACTGTTATTAAGCAACTAAATTTCTGTTTTTTTAATTTTTAAAATTTTAAAAATTCTTCTTTAAAATATAATCGCGGCTCATAGTTAAACTTTCGAAAGGCTCCCGGCTGGTTTGGTCTTGTTCTACAAACCAATGCTTTAAGCCGGCTATTTCCCGCGCGGCAAACAGGCGATCAAAATTGATAATGCCATGGCCTACTTCGGCAAATTGCTCCGAGCCTTTTTCCATATCTTTCACGTGCCATAACGGAAAACGGCCGGGGTGTTTTTTAAAATATGCTACCGGATCTACTCCGGCTTTGGTTATCCAGAAAAGGTCGGCTTCCATTTTTAATAAATCTTTATCGGTTCGTTCCAGCAAAAGGTCGTAGGGAACAATGCCGTCTATCGGCGGAAACTCGAAATTGTGGCTATGATAACCTAATTGGATTTTAACTTTTTGGCAAGTTTCACCCGCGGTGTTTAATTTATCGGCTAAGGCTTTATAAAGGTCCAGGCTGGTGCGTTCTTCTTTAAACAGCCAGGCGCACACCATATAGGGTATATTCATCAAGGCAGTATCTTCTACGGCTTTATCCCAACCGTACCATAAAGTGCCTTTGGCTTTATCAATACGGCCGGTTTCAAAGTGTGCACTAATAATGGTAAAGCCCAAATCCGTGCATATTTTACTGAATTCCTTTGGGGTTTTACCCCAGTAAGTGCCATCGTAGCCAAATAACTCTAATTGGTTATAACCTATTTTGGCGAGTTTAGTTAAAGAGCCGATTAAATCTTTTTTTAAGTATTCCCGGATATTCCATAGCTGCACGCCAATGGCTTTGGGCAGGGGAGTAGCTAATAATTTTGGCGCCAGTGTTATACTGGCAGTTCCCATTGCCAGCGATTTCACGAAAGCTCTTCTTTGCATAACCAGGTTCGGAGTTTTTAAAATATAGAAAATTAAAAAATGAGAAATCGGTATTCTAAATTAAATAGGCGAAACAGCTTCTAAGTCAAAAAATTTAAAAATAAGCCTGCAGGTAGCTGCTTAAATTGTAATAACCTATTTTTTTATTTTTTATGGCTGCTTGTTCTGGAGCAATTTTTTAAATTTTAAAATTTTGATTAATTACCGGGAGTGATATTACAAATACTTAAAGTGTAAAGCTTCTATTTTTTAACCCTGATATTTGAAATTATAGCAACAGAAGCTATCATTTATTAAAGTATTATATCAATTATACTGTGTATTGTAAAGGTATTTGAAAGTTAGTAGCTGCTTAAACCAAAAGTATTGCAAACTTCCCCGGCATAACTTACATTTGAAACTTTAATGATAAATGTATTTTTAACACTTAAATACCTGCTTTACTATTTCCTTTACCTTTTTAGGTGAGTTAGTAACGCTAAAAAGTTTATGGGTTAGTTGATTTTTTTAAATTAATAATAGGGTACTAATAGTTGCTCCTAATTTTAGAGACGTTTTTAAAATACAATTTTCCTTCACCAAATACGCACTAGGCTATTGGTTAAGTAAGGCAAGAAGAAAATAAGTTAAATTTATACAACCTTTATAATGAACAAATTAAAATTAAGTTTGCTTTTTCTGGTAAGTGGTTTTTCTTCGTTTGCGCAGAATACCATTAAAATTAATCCGGCCGGAACTGGCAAGGCCGAAGTAAAAATCAGCAAACACATTTACGGCCATTTTGCCGAACATTTAGGCGCCTGTATTTACGGTGGTTTTTATGTAGGCGAGAACTCCAAAATACCCAATACCAATGGCGTTCGTAACGACGTAGTAACGGCGCTAAAAAATTTAAAAATTCCGAATTTACGCTGGCCCGGTGGTTGTTTTGCCGATACTTACCATTGGAAAGACGGCATTGGACCCAAAGATAAACGCCCGACCATTGTAAATACCTGGTGGGGTGGCGTAACCGAAAATAACAGTTTTGGTACCCACGATTTTTTAAATATGTGCGAGTTAATCGGCACCGAACCTTACCTGGCCGGTAACATTGGCAGCGGCACGGTGCAAGAACTGGCCGATTGGGTACAATACACCAATTTTGATGGCGAAAGTCCCATGTCGAAGCAGCGCCGCGAAAACGGCCGCGAAAAACCTTGGAAAGTTAAATACTGGGGCGTTGGTAACGAAGCCTGGGGTTGCGGCGGTAACATGACCGCTGATTATTACGCCAACGAATACCGCAAATACGCTACTTTTATTACGGACTGGAACAAATCCGGCGACTTATTCCGGATTGCCTCCGGCGCTAATTCGGCTGATTATAACTGGACCGAAACCTTAATGAAAAACATTCCGGGTAGTTTATTGGAAGGCGTAGCTTTGCACCATTATTCGGTAATTGACTGGAATAAAAAAGGGCCTTCTACCGATTTTAATGAGCAGCAATATTTTACCACCATGCAGCGGGCCTGGCAAATGGAAGAACTGGTAACCAAACATTCTGCTATTATGGATAAGTATGACCCGCAGAAAAAAATAGCTTTGGTGGTAGATGAATGGGGCGGCTGGTACGAAGTTGAGCCGGGTACTAACCCTGGATTTTTATATCAACAAAACACCATGCGCGATGCCATGATTGCCGGGATGACTTTAAATATTTTCAATAATCACAGCGACCGCGTTCGGATGGCAAACCTTGCTCAGGCTATAAACGTGTTGCAGGCCGTTATTCTGACGAAAGACGAAAAAATGATACTGACGCCTACCTACCACGTGATGGAAATGTACAATGTGCACCAGGATGCCACTTTACTACCATTAGAAGTTAAAAGTAAAGATTATGTAATGGGAGATAAAAAATTGCCGGCGGTTTCAGCTTCGGCTTCCCGCGATGCTAAGGGCTTGACTCATATCTCGCTGACAAATATTGATAGTAAAAATACCCAGGAAGTAAGCATTGATTTGCCTGGTACAAAAAATGGTGGCGTAACAGGTAGAATATTAGCTTCCGGAAAATTGCAGGATTATAACTCTTTCGAAAATCCTAAAAAAATTCAGCCAGCCGCCTTTAAAGATGCCAAGTTAAATGCCGGTAAATTAACCGTAAAAGTGCCGCCGTTTTCGGTAGTTGTGTTGGAAGTAAAGTAGTTAGTTCTTCTAACCAATTACTAACTTCTTAAAAATGTAGCCCCTTCGTATTTAGATCAATAATAATCTAGGTATTAAGGGGCTATAATTTTTTAAAATTATTTAAAATTAGAAATTAATAACCTAAGCAGACGATGTTATAATGCTGGCATTTAGTTTTAGTAAATACCTCGGGCAAATAGATTTAATTACTACTTTTAGAACCGATTAGTAAATTATTAAAAATAAAAGCTATACTTTAAACCTTCCACTTACATACGTAAAACTAAAAAATGAACCTTCGACTGAAATTACCTTTCTCTATTCTGGGAATTTTTTTATTGTCCTTGGGCGCCTGTAACAGCGGCAGCAAAAATCAAAATGCCGAATCTGATAGCAGCCAGGCCGCCGATTCTACGGCCACAGCTTCGTCGCCGGAAGTAAGTTTGCCCACAAAATCTGATTTTCAGAATGTTTTTTCCGACCAGAAAACGGACTTGTACGTGCTAAAAAACAAAAATAACGTGCAGGCAGCTATTACCAATTACGGAGGACGTTTGATAAGCTTGCTGGTTCCGGACAAATCCGGCAAAATGACCGATGTAATTGTGGGTTTCGATAAATTAAAGCCTTTTACCGAAGGAGGAGATACGTATTTTGGCGCCTTAATTGGTCGTTACGGCAACCGGATTGCCAAAGGTAAATTTACCCTCGATGGTAAAACGTATACCCTCGCTACCAATAACGGCCCGAACCATTTACACGGCGGTAAAGTAGGTTTTTCGCGGGTTATCTGGGATGGTAATCAAAGCAACGATAGCACTTTGGTATTAACCTATGTATCTAAAGATGGGGAAGAAGGCTATCCGGGTACTTTAACTTCTAAAGTAACGTACACCCTCAGCAGCGCGAATGAATTGAAAATTGATTACGAAGCTACTACCGATAAAAAAACCGTAGTAAACTTAACCAATCACTCATATTTTAACTTAAACGGCGCAGGCAGTGGTACCATCCTGGGCCACCAATTACAAATTAACGCCGACCGCTACACACCCGTTGATTCTACTTTAATTCCTACGGGTAAAATTGAAGCGCTAGCCGGCACCCCGCTCGACTTTAAAAAAGCTACTGCCATTGGCGACCGGATTAACGACACACACCAGCAAATAAAATTTGGCGGAGGCTACGACCATAATTACGTATTAGCTACCCAAAGAAGCGCTACGTTAAAACCGGCGGCTGCCGTACTCGGCGATAAAACCGGTATTTACATGGAAGTATCTACCCAAGAGCCTGGTATTCAATTCTACAGTGGTAACTTTTTAGAAGGTAAGAATCAAATTAAAGGCGGCAAACAAGACGAATACCGCTCAGCCTTTTGCCTCGAAACGCAGCATTTCCCTAATTCGCCGAACCAACCTAATTTCCCTTCCACGACACTAGCGCCGGGTCAAACCTATAAAACATCCACGGTTTATAAGTTTTCGGTGAAGCAGTAAATAATGGTGGAGCGGATTAATTAAAATTTAAAATTTTTAAGATTCTGATTGATCCGCTTTGCCGTTTTGCTCTACAGGAATGGTATACTCCCTAAAGAGTTTTCTTCTGGCGTATACTGTTCCTAAAACAATCTCCTTCATGAGCTTAACTTTATGGTTCGTATATCCGGTTCTCTTTAAAATAAAGAGACACAAGTAGCAAGATATTAGATGTTAGACTTTAGTGTAAAGCACTTAGAAGCCAACGTTTTAAAGTGATAATTTCTTTAAATCCTAAATCAAGTAGATTAGATTTCTGACCAGGTACTTAGGATATGGGCAAATGCGGGCAGTGAAGACACTGCCCATGGGCGATTAGATTATAGTGCTGGTGCAATCGATTGTGATTTCATAAACGAAATCCAATGCCATCGGCCATCGTTTGTGTCTTCACAAACGAACTCGTCGCAAACAGTTTTTAGTGCCTTGTACGAAAGTTCGATTGAAGAAATATCTCTTGCTGTTCAAGGTTTAATCCGGAATTTACTTTTATTTAAATCTGGTAGCGCCCAGGTAGCAAATTTTTAAAATTTTATATTTCTTGGAAGATAAATGGTTTATCCTTCCTTATTCTTTAAACTAAATGATGAAGTATATAGGTCAAACCCGAATATTGGTCGCCGTAGACTGTATTATATTCGGTTTTGATGGTACCGATTTTAAATTATTATTGATTCAGCGGGGCTTTGCGCCGGAGAAAAAGAAGTGGAGTTTAATGGGCGGGTTTATTCAACCGGAAGAAACCCTGGAAGTAGCCGCTAACCGGGTACTTAAACAATTAACCGGTTTAGAAGACGTGTACTTGGAACAGTTACCTGCATTTAGCGGTCCGGACCGCGACCCCGTGGAAAGAACTATTGCCGTACCTTACTTTGCTTTAATTGATATACACAAGTACGAAAAGCAAATCAGCCACGAGTACCACGCCGAATGGTTTTTACTAAACGACATGCCGCAGTTAATTTTCGACCACCGCGAAATGGTAGAATTAGCAAAAAAACGACTGCGCTACAAAGCTGCTTTGCATCCGGTGTTGTTTGAATTATTACCCGAGAAATTTACTATTCCGCAATTACAAGCCCTGTACGAAGGTCTATACGAAGCTGAATTTGATAAACGGAATTTCAGCCGGAAACTTTTATCGACTGGTTTGCTGGTGAAGCAAAACGAAAAAGACAAAGAAAACTCCCGCAAAGGCGCCTTTTACTATAAATTGGATAAGCGGAAATACTCCGAAAACTTCCAGGCATTTTTAAAATTCATCCCCAATCCGGATAAATTTCTGGTATAATAAGAAAAGAGACACTAGTATTTAGATATTAGATGTTAGATTTTTTGTGATTATTGAATTAAATATCAATGCTTTATTCAATAATTCCGACAACAATTAAAGTACTATACTTTAGCAAGTTACTTAACTTCATAATAGTTAGCGCTACATTAAAATTTTTAGAATACCCAGTTTAGGTTTCTGTTTATCTCTTTTAGTAAATTTTAATTTATCGCCTAGCCCAAAAACGTACAAGTAGTCCCAAAACAGGTTGCAGGTATAACCGTTAGTTTGTAAAAATTTTAAAAATTTTCGTTCACTGATCCAGTAAAGCTATGAAGAAATTACTTTTAATAATTAGTGTTACAACAGGCGTTTGGTTATCTGCTTGTTCAAACGAAAAGTCCGGTGCTAATAACACCTCCACTGAATCCGGCACAACGGTCAACTCGGATTCCAGTACAACCAATCCCATTAATTCCGAATACGGCACTCCGAACGCTTCCGAAAACCCGATAGACTCTGCCCAGAGCGCCAATCAGGATAGTACCTCGAAATAGCCCTTTTTCTATAAAATTATTTTGTTAAAAATGGCCGAAAAGAAAGCGGATATTTTTTTCTGAAAATAATAAGCGTTAATTTGACATTTTAAATTGTTTTATGGAAAAAGAGGCATATGTAATTGGGATTGATTACGGCACGGATTCGGTACGGTCGGTAGTGGTGAACGCGCTTAACGGACAGGAAGTAGCCGCCGTCGTGTACCAGTACCCCCGCTGGCAACAAGGTTTATATTGCATCCCCACCGAAAATCAGTTCCGGCAACATCCTTTGGATTATATCGAAGGTTTGGAACACACGGTTAAAGCTTGTCTGGCGCAAGCCGGACCGGAAGTAGCTGCGGCGGTTAAAGGTATTGCCGTAGATACTACGGGGTCTACGCCGGTGGCCGTGGATAAATCGGGTACGCCGCTGGCATTACTGCCGGGTTTTGAAGAAAACCCACATGCCATGTTTGTGCTCTGGAAAGACCATACCGCCGTAAACGAAGCCGCCGAAATAAACGAACACGCTAAAAATTTTGATATTAACTACCTGCAATACGTGGGCGGGATTTATTCTTCGGAGTGGTTCTGGGCCAAGTTACTGCGGACTTTACGCGCCGACGAACAAGTGCGAGCCGCTGCCTATTCCTGGGTAGAACACTGCGATTGGATTCCTTTTCTGCTTACTGGTGGTACCGAAGTTCAGGATATGAAACGCAGCGTGTGCGCGGCCGGTCATAAATCGTTATGGGCAACGGAGTTTAACGGTTTACCCCCCGAAGAGTTCTTTGCCTCTTTAGACAACTTACTTTCTGGTTTCCGCGAGCGGTTATTTACGGATGCTTACTCTTCTGATAAACCTGCTGGTAATCTTAGTTCGGAATGGGCCGAACGATTAGGGCTATCTACCGACGTTGTAGTAGGAGTAGGGGCTTTCGATGCGCACATGGGCGCTGTGGGCGGTCAGGTAGAACCATATCACCTGAGCAAAGTAATGGGCACTTCTACCTGCGACATGTTGGTAGCCCCTCTGGATGAAGTAAAAGATAAATTAGTAAATGGCATTTGCGGCCAAGTGCCGGGTTCGGTTATTCCGGGCATGATGGGCATGGAGGCTGGTCAATCGGCTTTTGGGGATACCTACGCCTGGTTTAAAAAAGTTTTGCTCTGGCCACTGCAACAACTGCTTGCTCAATCTAAAGTAATTAACGCCGAAACCGCAAATGATTTAATAGCCGAGATTTCTGGTCGCATTATTCCGGAGCTTAGCGCGGAAGCAGCCAAAATACCGGTGTCCGAAAATCTGGAATACGCCCTCGATTGGCTCAATGGCCGGCGAACTCCCGATGCCAATCAGCTTTTAAAAGGTGCTATTTCGGGTCTGGGTTTAGGCAGCGATGCTCCCCGTATTTTCCGGGCCTTGGTTGAAGCTACTTGCTTTGGCGCTAAAAATATAGTAGACCGCTTTAACGAACAAGGCGTGCCGGTGAAAGGCTTAATTGGCTTAGGCGGTGTCGCTAAAAAATCGCCGTTTATTATGCAAATGATGGCCGATGTAATGAATATGCCTATCCGGATTCATAAATCGGAACAAACCTGCGCGATTGGGGCTGCTATGTTTGCCGCTACGGCGGCCGGGATTTACCCTCGGGTAGAAGAAGCTATGGCCGCCATGGGGCAAGGCTTTGATGCCGAATACTTCCCTAATGCTGAACGGGCTAAAGTGTATGCCCAACGCTATGAAAAATATACTGCTTTAGGCGGATTTGTGGAAGGTCAGTTACGCGTCGTAAAATCACCTTTAATATCAGACTTGCCCGAAACGGGTACTAAAGCCCAGGAGCCACACACCAACGAGGAAAAGCAAAAAGAAGATGCCCTGGAAACGGCCGAAAATAGTAACAATTAAAAAACATGAGTACCTACGCCCACATTCAGGAAGAGGCCTACCGGGCCAATATGCAATTACCTAAATTAGGATTAGTACTATTTACTTTTGGCAACGTAAGCGCCGCTGACCGCAGCCAGGGTGTTTTTGCCATTAAACCCAGCGGCGTACCCTACGAAGACCTGACTCCTGAAAAAATGGTTATTGTGGATTTCGACGGCAATACCGTAGCTGGAAAGTTACGTCCTTCTTCGGATACTAAAACTCACGCGGTGCTGTACAAACATTGGGACAAAATTGGTGGCATTGTGCATACGCATTCTACTTACGCTACGGCTTGGGCTCAGGCGCAACGCGATATCCCGATTTACGGCACCACGCACGCCGACCATAATACCGTGGATATACCGTGTGCCCCACCCATGAGCGACGAAATGATTCAGGGCGATTACGAATACCAAACCGGTTTCCAGATTATGAATTACTTGCAGGATAAAGGCATGAGCTACGAAGAAGTAGAGATGATTCTGGTAGGAAATCACGCACCCTTTACCTGGGGCAAAAACGCCGACAAAGCCGTTTACAACAGTGCCGTGGTGGAAGAAATTGCTCGTATGGCTTTCTTAACCGAACAAATCCGGCCGGACGTGCCCCGTTTGCAGAACTCCTTGATTAAAAAACATTTCGAACGTAAACACGGTCCGCATTCTTACTACGGGCAATAGTTTTAGACCATAGTCCATGGTCGATAGACGATAGATTCTGGGCTAGGGGTTTTCAGGAGAATATAATGGTTTACAGTCAAGCTTTATGATATTTATAATAAAGGAATGTTTGAATTATTTAAGAAATCCAGGTGGAAAATTGAGGGAGCGGCTTTAAACTTCTTTCATTCTATCTTCTGTCAACTACCAATTAAGTATGAATTTCTCTTACAGGGACTTCATAAAGGTTTATACAAAAGTTATTTTATAAACTATGCAATGCCCAAAAACAATTACGCAATTGGGTTTGATCCTTCTCAGTCTGATAAGGAAGTAATAAAAGGACTGCGGTTTAAGCTAAATAACATTCAAATAATAGAAAATGAAAGGCCATTGAAGTTTGATTTGATTGTGTTTGATGGATTATGGTCTGGATTTGAGTTTGAAAAAAATATTTTACACTTAAAAGACCATCAAATTGATACTTCAAAGCTGGAAGAAATTAAAATTCTTAATAATGAGCTTTCAAGCCTGATTGGTGATCTTAAATCGGATAAACTAGACCTATATGATTTATCTGACATAGAAGTAGATAACAAAGAATTCTACCAAATCAAAGATTTAGAGGATGGAAATTATTTATGTATTGACCGCTCTGGAAAAGTTTATGGTTTGTTTCATGATCCTTTCGAAGTAGAATTAATTAGTTCTAGTCTAAGGAAGTTTGTTGGAGAAGTGAACTCAGGTGAATTTGATATTGATAACTATCTTAGGCTCAAAAGACAAGTAGATAACAAAAAATTATAAGGCAAATCTTTAATCTCATCCATGGACCATGGTCTATGGACCATCGACTAAAATACATGATAAACTTAAAAGAATTGGAAGTCTGGTTTATTACCGGTAGCCAGCATTTATACGGCGAAGAAACATTAAACCAGGTAGCAGAACATTCACAGCAAATAGCTAGTGCTTTAAATGAAGCTGAGCAAATTCCGGTGAAGGTGGTTTTTAAACCTACCGTTAAAACCACCGAAGAAATATACCGGATTTGTCAGGAAGCCAATGTAGCTGAAAAATGTATTGGGGTAATTACCTGGATGCATACTTTTTCGCCGGCTAAAATGTGGATTACCGGCTTAAAAATATTACAAAAACCTTTGCTGCATCTGCACACCCAATTCAACCGCGATATTCCGTGGAACTCTATTGATATGGATTTCATGAACCTGAACCAAAGCGCCCACGGCGACCGCGAGTTTGGTTTTATGGTATCGCGCATGCGCATTAACCGCAAAGTGGTGGTAGGTCACTGGCAAGACCCGGAAGTATTGACCCAAATAGGTGGCTGGAGCCGGGCCGCGGCCGGTTGGTACGATTGGCAAGGCGCTAAATTCGTACGTTTCGGCGATAACATGCGCTTTGTAGCCGTAACCGAAGGCGACAAAGTAGAGGCCGAAATGCAGTTTGGTTTTTCGGTAAATACCCACGGCATCGGCGATTTAGTAAAAGTAATTAACGAAGTACCCGAAACCGCCATTGAAGAGCTTATTCAGGAATACGAGGCAAGTTACACCTTAACTGAATCTTTACGCAAAGGAGGGGAGCAGTATTCCTCGTTGTACGAAGCAGCTAAAATTGAAATCGGGTTACGTACTTTTTTAGAGAACGGTAATTACAAAGGCTTTTCCGATACGTTTGAAGATTTGCACGGCATGGTACAATTGCCAGGTATAGCAGCCCAACGCTTAATGGCTCAAGGATATGGTTTTGCCGGCGAAGGTGACTGGAAAACAGCGGCTTTGGTCCGGGCAATGAAAGTAATGGGCAGCGGTTTACCAGGCGGTAACGCCTTTATGGAAGATTATACCTACCACTTCGACCCAAATAATGCCTTAGTATTAGGTTCGCACATGCTGGAGGTAGATGAATCTATTGCCACAGGCAAGCCTTCCTGCGAAGTACATCCTTTAGGTATTGGAGGTAAAGCTGATCCGATTCGGTTAGTATTTAACGTAGCCGGTGGACCTGCTTTAAATGCCTCGGTAGTGGATATGGGCAACCGTTTCCGGTTAATTGTAAACGAAGTAGAAGCCGTTGAACCGCAGCATGACTTACCAAAATTACCGGTAGCCCGCGTGCTTTGGAAACCGTACCCGGACATGAAAACCGGTTGTGCCGCCTGGATTCTGGCTGGCGGAGCGCACCATACCTGCTACAGTCAAAACTTAAGCTCTGAAATCCTGCAAGATTTTGCCGAAATGGCCAATATCGAATTTGTGCTGATTGACAAAGAAACCAAGCTGAATCAATTACGCAATGAGTTGCGCTGGAGCGAAGTGTATTACCAGGTAAATAAGAAATTTTAAATTTTTAAAAATTTAGGCTTTAGATCTCTAATTACAAGTATGAAGGCTTTCGTCAAAGTAGGCAGTGAGACACTTCCTACGGCGGTGTCGTGGTTTACGCCTTCTGTGCCGTCGTTAGTGTCTCAATGTCATCGTTTATGTCTTCACAAATGACTTACTATTTTTTGCTAAAGTCTTCCTGATATAAAATTAGGTGTAGGTAAACATTGCCAGCTTTACTAAATATTTAAAAAAAATGCTTCCGAGCCAAAAGCCATCTGCTAAAATACCTAAGCAACATTTATTTAAGGTTCTTTAACAAAGTATACCCCGTAGCTATCATAATGAAAATTTAATCTTATCACTTTTAATGAATCCGGCATGAGCAAATTCGCTACCATTGATTACGTAATTTTTTTCGTCTACTTTATTGTGGTAGCCGGTTATGGCTACTGGGTTTACCGGCGCAACCGCAACGTTAATGCCGATAGTAAAGATTATTTCCTGGCCGAAGGTACCTTAACCTGGTGGGCCATCGGGGCATCCTTAATTGCTTCTAATATTTCGGCGGAGCAGTTTATTGGTATGAGCGGGAATGGTTTTGTGGTAGGTATTGCCGTGGCTGCTTACGAGTGGATTGCCGCCATTGCTTTAATTATTGTGGCCGTCTGGTTTATTCCGGTATACCTTAAAAACCGGATTTTTACGATGCCGCAATTCCTGCAAAACCGGTACAACACCACCGTAGCTTTAATTATGGCTATTTTCTGGCTGTTCCTGTACGTGTTTGTAAACTTAACTTCAATTTTATACCTGGGCGCACTGGCCATCAATAACCTGGCCGGTGGCGCTAATTTCCATCTAATCGTAATTGCCCTGGCCATTTTTGCCATAATTATTACCCTGGGTGGCATGAACGTGATTGGGTACACCGATGTAATTCAGGTAACGGTGCTGATTCTGGGTGGTTTGGCTACAACGTATACCGCTTTAACGCTGGTAAGCGAAAAGTTTGGCTTAGGCAGCGATGTTATTGCCGGTTTTAACGCCCTCTTGCGCGATTCGCCGGATCATTTCCGAATGATTATCGACAAACCTGGACCGAATGCCTCGCAATCTGAAATTAATAAATACCTGATGCTACCGGGCATTGCTATGTATTTTGCCGGTATCTGGATTGTAAACCTGAACTACTGGGGCTGTAACCAATACATTACCCAACGGGCTTTGGGCGCTAACCTGGAAACTGCCCGTACCGGTATTTTATTCGCAGGTTTATTAAAATTAATGATGCCCATCATTGTAATGTTACCTGGTATTGCCGCTTACGTGTTGTACAAAAACGGTTCTTTGCAGGAAGAAATGGCGCCAGGTGGGACCTTTAACGCCGACAATGCTTACTCCGCTATTCTGGGCTTTTTACCAACCGGTATGAAAGGATTGTCTTTAGCAGCTTTAACTGCTGCCATTGTGGCCTCACTGGCAGGTAAAGCCAACAGCATTTCCACCATCTTTACTTTGGATATTTATAAAAAGTATATCAACCCAAAATCCGATGAGAAAAATTTAATCCGGATTGGTAAGATAACCATAATTGTGGCCATGCTATTCTCTATCTTCCTGACTTGGGACGACTTACTGGGAATTGGCGGCGAAGGTGGTTTTACCTTTATTCAAAAATATACTGGCTTTATCAGTCCGGGGGTATTTGCCATGTTTTTACTGGGTATGTTCTGGAAACGAACCACCGGTACAGCCGCAGTAGCCGGTTTGCTGACGGGCTTTATCTTATCGGTAATCTTTAACAACTACGCCCCAGCCTGGTTCGGCAACGAAACATTCCTGTATACGGCTTACCCGAACGGCAAAGGCGGCTACGAAATTCCATTCCAGATATGTATGGGCTTAGCCTTCCTGTTTACCATGATTGTGATGATTGCGCTAAGTTTAGCCGGCCCCAAAGTAAATCCGAAAGCCTTCGAACTAGACGCCACCATGTTCCGGGTTTCTAAACCTACCCTGGCTTTAATTGTAGTAACTATGTTACTCATCACCGTCCTGTACGTGCGTTTCTGGTAGAAAGAGAGAAAAGCAAAAAATTTAAAAAGCGAGCTGAGAAGTTCGCTTTTTAAATTTTATAGTAAACAATATTGCAACCACGAAGCAAATACCAACACAAGCAAGTTGAATAAAGAAAAGCAGTAGCTAAGAGAAACTGACACCAGTTTGGCTATTGAGATCCTTCTAAGGTTCCGGTGTGGCAAAGCCAAATTCCGCAGACGGAGTCGAGGAAAGGAAGCTTAGACAGCCCGAAAGAGCCAAACGAGGCCCGCCGGCCAGGAGGCAAACTCAGCCTTGTCAAACAAGATAGCACCAGTAAATGGAGACGGGAACCGGCTCCAATTAATACAGGTAAAGGATGAAACTACTAAAACTCTCTTTTAGCAGCTTGCCAACGCAGATCAGGGTTCCGGCTTTTGGCCGGAGTAAAGTCACAGACTTTACTTTATAAGAAGGTACAAGTTTAAAAACTTGCACCAGCATAAAGGGTATAAGGGGATAAACGAAAATTTAAAAATCCGGCGTGAGAGAATACCTGTTGTTTATTGATACCGAAGCTTCCGGACTACCTAAAAATTGGAATGCCCCATTTTCCTTAGCCGGTAACTGGCCGTACGCGGTGCAGGTATCCTGGTTAATTTACACGCGAGATGGGCAGCAAATAAAATTTGAAAATCACTACATCAACGAACCTGATTTCCAGATTACCCCTTCGGCTTTTAACGTGCATGGCATTACCCACGATTTTTTAGAAAAACAAGGCGAAAGCAGAAGATCGATTTTAACCTTATTAGCAGATGATTTACAGCAATATCAGCCACTGATAGTAGGCCATTTTATGAAATTTGATGCTTCGGTTCTGGGGGCGGATTATTACCGGATTGGCTGGAAAAACCCATTGGATCTTCTGCCCACCTTTTGCACCATGGAGGCAACAACTTCCTACGTGCGGAATCCCCGGATAAAATATCTGCGGCTTGGCGATTTATATTATATTCTTTTTAAAAATAATTTAGAACAACAGCATAATGCGCTGGTAGATGTCCGGGCCACCGCCGATTGTTTTTTTGAACTGGTAAAAAGGCGCGAAATTGACCTGTCTGCTATTTTGCAGCAGGAAATAAAACAAAAACCAACGCCGGCCACACTGGAAATAAAACCTCCTCCCCGAAAAATTAAATACGGTATTGTTGCTTTCATTTTGTTTTTGTTAACTCTTTTACTGTATTATTGGCTATGACCGATCGATTTCAAGTTCTGAAAAACGCTGTTCCCTTTAACCTGTTACCCGACGAGGTATTAATGGGAGTAGTCGATTTGCTGGAAGAAGTAAAGTATACCAAAGACACAACCGTTTACCATCAGGAAGTGAGTAAGCTGCGGGGAGTTGATATTATTGCTGCCGGCGAATACGAATCTTTCTTTTACGATAGCGCCCAAAATAAACGTTTACTGGATCATCACCGGGTCGGATATTGTTACGGCGGCATTTCGGTGTTGCTAAACCGGCGTAAATCCCTCCGGACGGTTATTGCCAAAAAAGGAACCGTGGTTTATTTCCTGCACCGCCGCGATTTTCGAGCACTATGTCAGGCTTACGACGCATTTTTTCATTTTTTCACTACCGATTATGGCAAGCGCATGCTCAACGACGAGTTTGCGCATTTTGCGAAACGCCCGGCAGCTTTCGAAGAAAGTTACATTGCCTCGGAGCAACTATATTCCCGCAAAATTGAAAGCCTGGAGTACCGCGAAATAGTAGCCTGCCCTCCGGATACGCCCGTGTACCAGGTAGCGCAAATGATGGCCGAACATAAAGTAAGTTGCTCGTTTGTGGAGGAAGAACCCGGCAAAATTATTGGCTTTGTAACCGATATTACCCTCCGGGATAACGTAGTAGCCAGGCAAGCCGATGCGCAGCTGCCGGTTAAAAACTTCATGGACAATCCCATTGTTACCATTAATGCGCAGGCCTATATCTACGAAGCCATTTTGCTCATGTTCCAGACGAATACCCGTTATTTGTTGGTAGAGCAAAACGGACAATTCCGGGGTTTTCTGAGCCGCAACCGCTTATTAAGCGAGCAGGCGCAGTCGCCGTTTATGTTTATTCAATCGGTAAAACTAGCGCTTTCGCTGGATGAGTTAAAGGGCAAGTGGCAAAAAGTACCCGAAATAGTAACCCAGCTCTTAAGCCGGGGTGTGAACGCCGAAATTGTGAACCAGGTAATTACTACAGTAGCCGATACGATTGCTTTAAAAGTAATTCAGGGCGGGCTGGATGAAATGGGTACGCCGCCGGCCAAGTTTGTTTTTATGGTATTGGGCAGCGAAGGTCGTAAAGAGCAAACTTTAAAGACGGACCAGGACAACGCGATTATTTACGAAGACAAAGCCAACGAGCAACGCGAACTGGTGCGGGAGTATTTTTTAAAATTTGCCGATTTAATTTCCGAACGATTAGACCAGATTGGCTTTAGTTTTTGCACCGGTGGTTTTATGGCGAAAAATCCGAAATGGACGCATTCTTTATCGCACTGGAAACGCAATTACACCAGTTGGATGCAAGACATTGTGCCCGAAACGGTGATGAATTTCTCTACTTTTTTCGATTGCCGCTACCTGTACGGTGAAAAATCCATTATGGACGAATTGCAAGAATTTCTGGATCAGGAACTGCAGCAACCTATGGAGCGGCTTTATTTTCACATGGCCAAAAATGCCCTGCAATACGAGCCGCCACTTACTTTTTTCCGGAATATCCGCACGTTTACCGTGGGGAGTCAGGAAGTTTTTAACATTAAAAAAGCCATGACCCCAATTGTGGATTTGGTGCGGGTATACGCGTTGCAAAACTGTATTTTTGTTACCAATACCGGCGAGCGGCTCGCGGCTTTAAAAGAAAAAGGCATTTTCACTGAAAAGCAATATCTGGAACTGATACAATCGTATTATTACCTGATGAGTGTTCGCCTGAAAAAACAAGCCAACCAAATTACCCGCGACAAAGCCGAACCCGAAAACTACATGGACGTACGCAGCCTCACCAAAATTGAACAGGTAACGATCATCGAAATTTTTAAAATTATTAAAGATTTTCAGGCCGGCATAAAGCTAAAGTTTACCAATAACCTGTTTGGGTGATTTGTAGAAGTAAATGGGTGAGAGGCTTATAGCTTGATAAGAAAATTAGGAAGCTGAGTGAATAATAGCGAGGAAAAATAGGAGTAGGTGGAAGAACTAAGTAAATATTATGCTGTAGTTTCTTGCAAACTACTCCTGATGTATTGCTTACTTAACTAGTATACGAAAAAAAACAATTAGACACTGTAATATTAACTGGTTTGTGTACTATGATCCGTAATCTGGAACGACGGAGTTCCTAAAGACTCTTCTTTTCTTTCGATAGCCTTTTTACGCTGATTCTTCTTCTTTTTTTGTTTGCGTAAATAAATACTATAGTAAGCGGCTAAATAGAGAAAAACCAATAGTCCGATAAAAGGAATACTCCACAAAAGGAATAAAGCCATATTATTTTTGTTTTTATGTTTTACTTAAAATAGAATAAAAAGTTTGAAATTACGAGTTCTGGATAGATAATAACTGTTTTATTCCTTGTTAAGCTTTTGATTATTAACGAAGAATAATCTGAATAAGTATGTAATTATTTTGATAACAAGCTCTGGTTAAGAGCCAGGCAGAGCTGATGGTATGGATTGTGTTATTTCGCTTTTGAATTTCTTCTAACAAGGTAAAAGCTTAACTTGATCATACAGTACAACTTACTCCGCAGAACTAATTATCTCCGGATTTTTAAATACCGCTTTGATTACCTCTCCAGCCGGTTTGTCTGGCTTGTAAGTAATACCGAGGAAGGTAGTAAGCGTTTGAGCTAATTGGTCGGTGTAATATTGGCCGGCTTCTTTTACTTCGCCTAAAGCTGGCGTATCCGGTCCCAGAACCATAAACCATGTTTCGTCGGCTTCGCCGATGTTGGAGCCGTGATTTTGCCACGATCTTTTATTATTACCCCGGCCATGGTCGGTAGTTATAAGCAAAGTGGTTTTATTCCGGTATTTCGGGGTGTGTTGCACCCATTCCCAAAGTTCCTTGATAAAGGCATCGGTTTGGTGCGCCGATTTTAAGTAAGCTTCGTAACTGCCTTCGTGGGCAAAATCATCGGTTTCGCCGTAAGCTATGTAGAGCACCCGCGGCGAAGCTTTTTTTAAATGTTCCAGGGCAAAGTAATGGGTAAAAGCATCTAAACGCACATTTAGCCACGGACTGGGAACCCTGGCTTGTAATTTATTTAAAAATTTTTCGCGGTTAGTCAGATGGGGCGTGCTGGCGGTATCAAAACCTGCATTAATAAGTAAACCAGAGCGATTTTTATTTAAAATGTACGGGAATAAATCCCAGGAACCAAAAGCGGCTACTTTCTTCCGGAATCCCTTCTGCTCATTTATAAATTCCAATACCGTTTTATTGGGGTTATCTTTTTTGTCGTTACTGTCTACACGGCGGTCGTCGGTAAAACCGGTTAAAATTTCGTGGTAGCCCGGGTAGGAGAACCGGTGTTTATTGTGCAGATTAACTTTGTTATTGTGGTTCCTGTTTCCATAAATTTGTCCATTTTGAGCTAAGGTGGTCCATACAAACGGGAGTAATTTTTGGCGGCGTATTAGCGGATCATCGTGCCAGAACTTTTCTTTTAAAGCATCTTTATCTTTTACAAAATCTTTTTCCGAAATAAAGTCTTCATCGGCACCCGTAAACAGTTCCCGCCACCGAAAACCATCCAGGGTTATTAAAATTACGTTTTCTGTTTTTAGCCGGTGCTGGGCTTTTAAGGGGTTGTTATGTAAGTGCAGTAAAATAATAAAAACAATTAAAATCTTATAGCGCATAATCAGTTGGTTGAGGTCTGCTCAGAGCCCAGAGCTTGGTTTCTATAGCGTTCTAAAGTATTTAATAATAAAAATTTAAAATTTACGAACGTTAAAATCTGCAATTCCTTTATCAAACCAGCTAAAATTAAGTTCGATGTATAAGCTTCCTACTTTATAAAAGGCAAGCTACAGGATAATACTTAAAAATGAGGATTGTGGTTAAAGCCGAAGTGTTTTAAGCCGCGATTTTTAAATTTTATAAATATAGCTTCCGCAAGTTTGTTGATAATAAATTAAAACTATCGGAAGAGTTAAATATTAATTCCGTTGATTGCAAAGAAACCGTGGATATACTCGCACAAAAAAGGTAGCTATTTTTTAGCTACCTTAAATTTTTAATTTTTTAAAATTTTGTAAATACAAAACTAATAGCCGGTCTAAAGTACAGTGGTTTTTATGATGGTTATATATTATTTTTAAAATTTTAGATAAAGACAACGCTTACCACATCCAGATCGGGCAAATTACTTTACCTCGGTTTTGTAATTTAAAACCCACTACAATTTCGTGGCTGCCGGCATTGCTGGCGCTTAAGCCCGAAGTAGTTACATCGTAAGAATAACCTAAATCCATGACGGAGCTAATGTTTACCCCGGCTAAACCCGCAATAGCATCGCCGCGCCGGTACGAGCTACCTACCCAAAACCGGTCGCTGTATATGGCTTTTAAGTTAAAGTCGTAAGAAGGCGGGCTCGGTAAGGCTACATTTACCTGCACCGATGGTACCAGGCTTATTTCCGGAGTAACATCTAACCGTACGCCACCAGTGATGATGTAATGTTTTTGCAATAAGCCGGGTCCATTGTAATTAGCGTTGCTGTTAAAATCCTGATTATTGCGGAGTAACTGATTACCCGCTATACCTACGTAAAATTGCTGGGAGTATAGCCATAGGCCTACGCTTAAATTAAATTTAAGCCGGCTGATATCATTATCATACAAAGTAGGATCGTTTTGATTGGCTAGAAAAACCTCGTTGGCATTCAAACGATACTTCAGCATACCTCCCGCAATGCCCGTCGACAGTTTAATTTTATTGCTAAACGGGATATGATATGCATAGCTGGCATTAAAAGAAGTGCTTTTTAAAGGGCCGGTTTTATCTACCTGGGCTATAAAACCAACGCCATGGTGCGGGCGCGCCTTTTGGTGTAAACCAATCCGTTTAATCCGGCGATCTTTGTTGCGCAGCGCCGATACAGTTATATCGGTTTTGTTCAGGGGCGTATGGGCGCTGGTATAATAAGTGAGCGGCGCTCCTTCCAAACCCATCCATTGCCGCCGAAAACCAAGTTTCACATCCGTATAATCCTCGATGCCGGAAATCGCCGGATTTAAAATATAGTTATTGATCATGTATTGGCTGAAATGGGGCCGCTGTTGGGCCTGCAAATTTCCCGCTAATAATAGAAGCAACCAGAAAGTATAAAAATTTTTCATAAGTGCTTTATTTGATAATAGTGACGCTGCCGGATAAAGGCTTGGCGCCTGGTTTTAAAATAATGGTATAATAGTAAGTAGCTACCGGTAAAGCTTGCTGATTGTAAGTGCCATCCCAGGGTTGCTTATAACCGGATGAAGTATAAAGCAAAGTACCCCAACGGTTAAAAATTTTAACTTCACAATTCGGATATTGCTCAATGTTGGCCAATTCCCATACATCATTCCGGCCGTCGCCGTTCGGGGTAAATCCGTTGGGCACCGATACACCCGGCATTAATGCTACTACTACTTCGTCGGTAGCAGTGCAGCCTTGCGCATTGGTAATGGTAAGCGTGTACCGGGTGGTTTCTTTGGGGCTGGCAATCGGGTTGGCAATGTTAGGATCACTCAAACCTTCGGCCGGCGACCATTGGTAGCTTACGCCACCGCTGCCTTGTAACTCCGTTGATTTACCGGCTTCAATGGTTACATCTGTTCCGGCATTGGCCACGGGAGCTTCCAGTAACACTTTAATGGCTATGCGTTCCCCGGCACATCCTTGGTTTACAGGTTGAGCATAATAAGTGCGTTCTCTGTTCAGGGCCGGTGTAGCAAAACTGCGGCCCACGTGCAGCGGCGTTGTACTGGTAGCGGTTTCATACCATTCTATCTGGTAATTATTGGCATCTACAGTTAAAGTAGCGCTGTTACCCGGGCAAACAGTAACTGGGCTAACTGGCGCTAAAACCGGTAGCGGAACAACTGTAACCTGTACTAAATTACTGGCCAGGTTGGTGCAACCGCCACTGCTTACATTCCGGCGGTACCAGGTGGTACGGGTAAGAGCGCCCGGCGAGTAAGATGCCTGATTACTGATACCCGGCGCCGTTATAAAGTTTATGCCATCGGTGCTGCTTTCCCATAAGTAATCGGGTTGGTTAGCCCCGCCCGTTACCGGGGCACCAGTTAAAACAGTGGGCGTATCATTATAACAGATAGTCTGGCTACCGGTAATGGAGTTTTCTGAAATTTGGGCGGCTACCGTAATCTTAATGGTATTGGACAAATGGGTATTGCCCGCCGAACTAACTTTTCGCCGGAACCAGGTAGTTTCTTTTAACCGGCCCGGTTGGTAATTTTGGTCGAAAGAAGGATTGGGAGCGGTTACAAAATCAGACGCTAAACCGGTTGTGCTGTATTCCCAGATGTAAGTAAAAGTACCATCGCCCCCCGTAGGAGTGGAGCCTTCTAATAAGTTAGGTTCTGACCCGTAACATACAGTTTGGTTCGCCGCGATAATGTTATTGGCGATAGCCTGGGCTACGGTAATTTCAATTTCGTTACTGATTGATTCGCACCCACCCGAAAGAGCGATGCGCCGGAACCAGGTGGTTTTACTTAATACAGGAGGAGCGTAATTCAAAGAATTAGTATTACCCGCAATTGGTTGAAAATATCCTGTTTCTTCTGTTTTAATTTCCCAACGGTACGTAATGGTGCTTCCACCGCCTTTTGGTCTGGAGCCGGTTAAAGGCGCTGGTTTATCGCCCACCCGGATGGTTTGGTTAGCCGTAATAAAATGACCCGATAGGGGATCGTTCACGGTAATTTTAACAACCTGGCTCACGACTTCCTGGCACGGCCCGGAAGAAACCCACCGGCGGAAATACCAAACTCCTTTGGCTAAGGTGCCCGGCGCATAGTTTTTAGCCGTCGGGTCGCTGCTGCCCGAAGTAGTGGCTACCATAAAGGCCTGGTTGTCGCGCCGGCTTTCCCAACGATAAGTATACTGTCCATTTCCTTTTTCCGGGGTAGAGCCTTCTAAAACCGGAGCTTCGCTGCCCAGGCATATTTCCTGATCGCGGGTAAGAATAATGTTATTGGTAACAGGTTGGTAAACTTCTACTTTAATTACATTGCTGGTGTCGGGTAAACAGGAAGCGGCATCTACAATCCGGCGGTACCAGGTAGTTTGGGTTAGGGTGCCGGGCGTAAAATCTTTTAAATTATTAACCTGCGGAGCATTTGTAAATTGCTGGCCATCCAGGCTTACCTGCCAGGTATACGTCGGGGTTCCGTTGCCCCCGGTGGGTAAAGAACCTTGAATAGCATCGGGTTTGCTATTCACGCAAATAGCAAGGTTTCCGTTAAGCCGAATGGTATTGTTGGCCAGGGCAGTGTTTACTTTAATTAATACGGGCGCGCTATAAGAAACACAAGGACCCGAAATTACTTTGCGCCGGAACCACCAATTGCCCGGAGTAAGTAAAGCAGGCTGAAAGTTGGCCTGGGAATTAGATTCACCTGTCGCGGTAGTAGCTGCGGTGTAGAGTACATTATCAGAGCTGGTTTCCCATACATACTGGTAATTAGCACCATCTCCGCCGGAGGCAGCTTGCCCCAGGATTGTAGACGGCCGTACATTCTGGCAGATTTCCTGATTAGTGCCAGTTAATTTATTTACCAGTAATTCGTTTACCTTAACTTCAATCACATTGCTGTACTCCGAACAAGGACCAGAAGTAATTTTTCGCCGGAAAAAGGTAGTTTTGGTTAACGGACCAGGTTTGAAAGTAGAAGCATTGCCAGCAGTATTTATAACTTTAAAATCGGCTTCATCAATAGCTTTACTTTCCCAAACATACGTGTAGGTATTATTACCCCCTACCGGATTAGCGGCACTGCCTATTTCGGTGGGGCTTTCGCCTTTGCATATAGGTTCGGGTTGGGTTATATTGTAATTAGCTAAGGCTGGTAATACTTGTACCGTTACCAAGGTTTGCGCGCTGGCACAGTTGGTAACATTGGTGGCCTTTACAAAAAAAGTGTACGCTCCCGGTTCAATCAATGCAGGGGTGGTGAAACGATTAGCAGCAGAGGTGTTATTGGGAATCAAATTTCCTTTTTCATCGGTAACCGAAAAAGTAGTACCGGTTACGGGATTCACAACTAAGGTAGCGGAACTACCTACGCAAATGGCTGCTAAAGGCGCAACTACGGGAGTTGCCGGTAGGGCATTAATGGTAATTTTTACCACATTGCTGGTATTTGCCAGACAAGGGCCAGAAGTAATTACCCGTCGGAACCAGGTGGTTTGTGTTAAATTTTGTGGGGAGTACTCAGCGTATGAATTACCCGTTCCCTGCGCTACAATTACGTAGTTAGAACGGAACTCATCGGTGCTGCTTTCCCAAACGTAGGTGTATTGGCCGGTACCTCCGCTTATAGTTCCTAAACCGGTAATGGTAGTTGTATTTTCGCCGGCGCAAAATTCAGAACCACCATTTACGCCAATGGTATTGCCCGTGATAAGGGCCAGAACGTCTACTTTAACTTCCGCCGAAACATCTTCGCAGGTTCCTGATTTTACAATCCGGCGGTACCAGGTAGTTTGGTTTAAAATGCCAGGTGCGTAATCTTTCTTGGTATTAGAAAAAGTAGCATCGCCATTTACCGGGCTAAAGGCGGTAAACTCAGTACGGCTTTCCCAGCGGTAAGTATAGGTGCCGGCACCGGCGCCACCCAGCGGGTCGGAACCAATTAAGGTATTGGGTTTACCGTCGGCGCAAGCTGCCGCTACCGGAGCTATGGTGTTATTCGAAATTACGGGGTTTACCTGTACTACCACCGGTGTTCGGGGACTTACGCAGGTAGTAGTGCGATTATGTACGTAAAAAGTGGTAGTGGCCGTTAAAACCGGCGTGGTAAATACCGGACCGGTAAACACGCTGTTGGTTGCTGTTGGGGAGGTAAACCATTCGTAAATGCCGCCGGTGGAAGTAACTCGCAATTGCGTAGATTCGCCGGAACAAATTGGTGCCACCGTGGCTACTTCGGGCGCCAGCGAAGACGGAATTACTTCAATAACAATCTCATTACTGAAACTGGGCGTTGCGCAGGAACCGGAAGAAATTACCCGCCGGAAGGTAGTGGTGCGGGTGATGGCCGTAGGCTGGTAATTCTCACTAGTATTCGCATAGTTCGGATCGGGGCCACTAGCCGCCGTTTTCCATTCGGTGTCGCGGTCGGTTTTGCTTTGCCATAAATAAGTAAAGTTGCCGTAACCATTCCCGCCACTTGGTTGTAAAGCACTCCGGATTAAACCAGGGATTTCTCCGGCGCATATAGCCGGTTGTTCGCTTACAATACGGTTATTGGTAATGGCCGGAAGTACCTGCACGGTAACCGCCGTTTTCGCACTAACGCAATTAGCGGTGCTTTTACTCGAAACGTAATAAGTATAAGTGCCTTCGCGGGTTAAAGCAGGGGTAGTAAACTGGTTGCTGTTAGCGGCACTATTAGGCAGTACTGCATTATTTTCATCGTACCAGGTATAGGATACTCCGGTAACCGCATTGGCCGTAAAAGTAACAGTGTTACCCACGCAAACCGGATTTACTGCCGGTACAATGGGCATAGGTGGTATTGGATTTACCGTAATGGCTATAACATTACTTGTAGCGGTAGCACAAGGCGATGAAATAGCTTTGCGTCGGAAATAAGTAGTGCGGGATAAAACGCCCGGTTGAAAGTTTATCTGGTTATTGGGGCTGTTGTTTAAGCCGGTTGCAGCAACAAAATCGGTAGCAGTCGCGCTGGTGGTACTGCTTTCCCACAAATAGCTGATGGCACTACCTCCGCCGGTAGCGGCGGGTCCGGTTAATAAACCGGGGCTGCTATTAGCGCAAATGGCCGCTGCTCCCGTAATTACCTTGGGGTCTATGGCCGGATTAACTGTAACTGTAACGGGTTGACGCGGACTTACACAATTATTTACGGTAGTTTGAACATAATACGTGTAAGTGCCGGCCGCATTTAACACCGGCGTAGTAAATGACTTACTGGGTAAAGTATTTAACCGGGAACCGCCGGTAGCAGTAGAAAACCACTCGATTGTTCCGGCGGTATTAGTAGTTAAGGTAGCGGTTGAATTAATGCATATAGCAACATTTTCAGCTTCGGGAGCAGTTGGTATGGCATTTATGGTGATAGTTTGGTTGGCCTGGGTGGAAGTACCGCATTCACTCGTAACTTTAACCGAAACCGTATACACGCCAGGCTGATTAAACTGAATACTGGGGTTAGCCACAGTACGGCCATCGCTGGTAGTAAAATTAGCTCCCCCGGCTGGTCCGTTACTTACCGTCCATTCATACGAAATTTGGGTGGTATTATTAAAATTATAGGTGGGTTTATGCGCCGCATTTGCCGCATTAAAACTAATTGTTTGCGGGCCACAATAAGCTGCCGCTGCCGGCAAAGTAACCGTAGGTATATTTTTTATAGATTCAGTTTTAGGTGGCGCATTAGAAGTGCCGCAACTGTTAGTTACCTTTAAATTAAATGTATAATTACCAGAATTCGCAAATCGAAAAACGGGATCCTTGGAAGTAAAGGAACCACTAACAGCCGTTACTCCCGCAGACGGGGTTACCGTCCACAGGTAAGAAACTGCTTCGCCTACCGAAGTATTGCTCATGCTTACCGTTGAAGCACATCCGGATAATGGATTTAAAGTAGTGTTAAAACTAGCTGTTGGCGCCGAGATAACTTTTAAACTTTTAGTAACGGTGCCTCCTTTACATTTAGGGTCGGTACCTTCCAGAGGAGCCAGGTTAATGGAAATAGCGTAATTTCCTTCTTTACTAAATTGTATTATAGGTTTTTCTGACTTTTCATTGTAGCCGGAGGCATAAGACCAACCCTCCGCCGGTTCAATAGTCCATTGGCGCTCAAATTGGCGGGAGTTCGGGTCGGTAGCGTTGTAGCCATAATCCGAAATATCGGTTAGCGTAACCGGCGAATTCACACAACTTACCGGGCCGGGTTCTAGTCTAAAATCCGGGGTTGGTCCGTTAGAAACGTAAATGCCGCTACCCGTGCGTTCGGACGTTTTACAAGCATTGGACGCAGTTACTTTAATGGTATAGCCCAGCGATTTTCCTTTAGAGGGATTGTTATAAGTATGTTGAAATACTTTGGGATCATCCTGGTCGAAGGTAATAATAGTACCATCGCCAAAATCCAGGGTGTACTTGGTGGATGGTTCATTCAATTCGGTTTGGGTTACTTCAAACGTAAAACTAGCTGGGGAGCATTCATCTGTATCGCGGTAACTTAATCCTACATTGGGTACACTGCCATGAAATACCCTATAGGTTTTTTCTTCTATGCAACCGTTAATCCCTACTCTAAACTTTAAGTTGTATGTGCCCCGTTGCACATAGGTGTGGGCTTTTCGGGCAGTAAATTCGCTAAAGTTTTCTACCGGCGAGCCATCGCCCCAGTCAATGGAATAGGAGGTATTTGCTACTTTTGTTTGAGAGATATTCTCTACCTGTAAGGTATAGCCGGCTGTAGAAGAATTGGTACAGTTTACAAAAGGCTGACCAGTGGTTTTTACATCCCGTAGAGTAGCATCTGGTTTAACGGGACAATCCTGGGCCGCTAAACGGTTAATGAGTAAAAAATAAAGTAAAGTAATATGTAGGCTATAACTTAGTCGTTTTTTCCAACTACACATAAAATCCTGGAAATTATAAAATTTATATATAGCTTAGTTTAAACAAATTGCTACTTTATATAAAGTTTTACTTTTGGTAGAAGTAACCGATTTAGAGAAAGATAAAGATATTATGCAAAAATAAGGAGTAAGGCTTTTTCTCATAGTTGTAAAAATTTATATAAAATGGCTTGTTTAAAAGCTGCACTTTATGTTTTTATTGTTTTTGAAAAACCAGGTGCATCAAGTACTCCGGTGTACAAATATGATACACATTTTATCTTCTAACTAAGTTTTTTTAAGCTAAGTTTAATTTGAAAAATCACACAACAATGTAATTATTTTGATATTAATCCATTTACAGCCTGATTTTTCGGGGTGAGGTAGCTGTAATTATAATATTCCTGTTGTTTTTTAGGATTAAAATAGTAATATTAAGTGGGTTTCTGCTTGGGAGAGGTTAATCTTGGATTTTAGTTAAGTTGTAAATTTGCTTTTTTGCATTTATAGTGCAAGGCAAATGTAGAAAAAGTTATAAAAATAGATTAACTAAACGCTGCAGAGATAAAATTTTAAAAATTCAATAAAACAGGTAAGCTATTATATTTTGCGCTTGAGGGTAATTACGGTATAAATGCGTTGATCTCCCCGTTTTAAACCTAATAAAATATTATAACCAGGTTTTAAATGAAAAAGACGGTCTAGCTTCGTGATGGACATGGCGGAAGCTTCCGTCATGTTTACACTTACTAACTCGTCGCCAGCCATAATACCGGCTTCTTCCGCAGGTGAATCGGGCTCTACAAAGTTTACAATATAGCGTTGGTAATCTTTGCCGCTGGCGATAACATCAAGCCCGCACATATCATGTTCAAAAGGATCGCGAAAGTTGCGGTTAGGTTTCAGGTACATTACCTGCCGGCGGTAATCAAATACTATATCAAAACGCTTCAGCAGCTCATTTCCTAGATTACCGTTACGCGGCACCAGGTATACTTTGGCCCCTACATCCTGGTAGTTCGGAAAAGAGGTAAGTACATTTTGTAACTGGTAGTGGTTTAAAGAAAAAGATTTAATTCGACCTAGCTGCCCATTGATGGTACCGCTTAAGCCTTTGCCTAACTGCGCCTTTATCGACGGCGAAGGCACTTTAATGGCCACATTTGATTCTTGCTCCAAAGACAACGCATGTCCTGCTCCCGTGTCAATAATTAATTTAACCGGTATTTTTTTATCATCCGCGAATTGTGCGGCTGTAGTCAGGTACGGTTTTTGCCCTTCTATGGTAATGGGCACCGAAGAACCATAACCCCGGCGGTATTTAAAATCGGCGAAGTTTTGCGCCAATACCCGCATTTCCGAGTATTTAATTTGTACTACAAAGCTGCTGAAAAACTGGTAACCCAAAATGCCATAAACCGGCACGCCCACGTAACTCGATAAATTAAAAACATCTTCGGATAAAACGGCCACCTGCAAGTGATTAGCGGTTGTCTGACCCAATTTCATGCTAATGCCGGTGGCAATAAAAGCTTTTAAATCAGCTTCGGAACCCACACCGGCAATGGAAATATTTACGCCGTTTTTTAGCTGCAAACTATCCTTTAAAGTAGGGTCGGTTATAATGGTTACGCCTACCCCCGTATCCAGAATAAAATTAAAGGGCCCTTTTTGGTTAATGTAAACAGGCACTACAATTAAATTGCGGTGCATTTCAAAGTTTATAACACTCCTTTTATAGGGCGGCTCTAAGGCAAAAGCCCCCTGGGCAAACCCATTTTGCGTTAGGATAAAGTATAAGCCAATAAAAAAAAGAATAGTTAAAAAAGGGCGGCTGAAATTCAGTAGCTTCCAGATTAAACCAGTTGGCGGATAACTTTGCGGCATATGAAACTGGGCTACCTTTACTGCAATAATGCAGTAGATTTTATAGAACTGAATGTAGTAAAATAATCTGATTACTAAAAGTTTACGCGATTTATATGTGCTTTGATTACTTAAAATTTAAAATTTTTAAAAAATTTTAGTTTACCGAATACTTATGGCCAATCTCCATTATAATTCTTGAACTTAGAAAGTAAAAATAGGCCATTCCCAGTACCCATATAGTTGGTACCCAATTGCCATAAATTCTTTTGTTACCGCTTTCGTTAAAATACGTATGCATTACCCAAGTTGCAGTAAGGGGTGTAATCAAGAAAATAGTTATGGAGAATTTAACCATTTTTGGAGAGGAAATTATTGATGAAAATGCTATCCGGCAGATTAAGAACTGCATTTCACCGGAAGATATTGGGGTACTTACCGCCGATGCGCATTACGGTTATGGCCACCCCATCGGCGGAGCCGTGGCTTACAAAGATAAAATTTCGCTCTCCGGCGTAGGTTTTGATATTGCTTGCGGCAACAAAGCCGTACGAACCAATTTGCGCGCCAACCAGGTACCAGTAGCCCGGATTATGGACGAGATTGTGAAAAACATTGGCTTTGGGGTGGGGCGGCCCAATCCAAAACCCATCCAGCACCCGGTTTTCGACAGAATAGCGCATGCCGAATTTACGCCACAACGCAAACTGCGGAAATTAGCCCAGGAACAATTGGGTACCGTAGGTGGCGGAAACCATTACATCGATTTGTTCTCGGATGAAGAAGGCTGGCTTTGGGTTGGGGTTCATTTTGGCTCGCGGGGTTTTGGCCATAAAACAGCAACCGGGTTTATTGCCTTATCACAGGGCTTAACTTTTGAGGATAAAGCCAAAGAAGGGCCCATGGACGGACCACCCATTTTATTTGATATTAGTTCCGAAATCGGGCAAGACTATATTGCAGCCATGAGCCTGGCCGGAGAATACGCCTATGCCGGCCGCGATACCGTGGTGAACAAAGTTTTAGAAATACTAGGCGCTACCGTAACGTTTGAGGTGCATAACCATCATAATTTTGCCTGGTTCGAAGAACACCAGGGTTCTAAATATTGGGTAGTGCGAAAAGGCTGTACCCCCGCTTTCCCAGGACAATTAGGATTTATTGGCTCCAACATGAGCGATATATCGGTGATTATTGAAGGCGTGCAAAACGAAAAAGCCCAGCAAGGACTTTACTCTACCGTGCATGGGGCAGGTCGGGTACTTTCGCGGCGGCAGGCGGCGGGCAAACGGCGCTGGGTGAAAGGTAGAGATGGACGACGGTTCCAGGAAAGTGTTTCGCCGGGCTTAGTTGATTTTGAGAAAGTACAAAAAAATTTAAAAAAGCAGGGCGTTGAACTCCGGGGTGGGGCGGCTGACGAAGCGCCGGAAGTGTATAAAAAACTAGAAGAAGTGTTATCCTACCACGAAGGTACTATCCGGATTTTACATCGCCTGAAACCTTTAGGTGTAGCCATGGCTGGCGATTCGGAGTTTGATCCTTATAAAGATTAAAGGTAAAAGCAGGAGAATGGAAAAAGCCTGAGTTACCGGATAAGGGCAAATTTTATCTGGTAACCCAGGCAGGCACATGCTATAATTAATTTTGTTGCTGGCTGGCTTGTAAATAGCCTTCGGTAAATACTTTGTAGCGGTCGAAGATAGAACGAACGGCACTTTTTAAATAAGCTTCATTTTTAACGGTGTTTTCTAATACCCCGGAAGCGTATCCCTGCCAAACCGCCCGGTTCTTCTTTTTATCAATTAATACAATGAACAAAGTGCCTTTTTTTAGATTATACTTTACTGGGTCGTACTCCCGCTTTTCAATATTAGGGTCGTATTCTTCATCTTCGTCGAAAATACGGCCGGTCTCAATAAATTCGGTGATGTCGGCCTGGTTGTAGCCTTTTAGGAGCAGGTCTTCGTAAAATAACTTGTACGAAACCAGTAAATCGGGCCGGTTTTGATTAAACCGGTAACCTTGCACCTCCATGCGGGATTTAATGGCATTTTCAACAAAAGGATTAAACTTGCTGGAGTCACCCTCCGTATTTTTTACGCCAATAAAGTTAAAAGTCCGGTACTTTTTAAAATTTCCGGAATAACTATAATCCGATTCTACTTTATGATCATAGTAATTCATGCAGGCGGATAATTGGAGCAAAAGCAACCCTAAAATGATCCCGTAAAGCTTTCTGTTCATACATTTAAATATTATATAACTTCTTAAATAATTTTTATAGGTAATATACGAAAAGAATCTAAAATTGTATTTCTAAGAAAGTCATTTTCAGGGTAATAAGCACCAATTATTTTGTTATAAGTATTTAAGCGTTAAACAATTCGTAGTTATTGGGCTTTGGGTGCGTATTTTACAGGTTATTTTTAAAAATAATTATTCTGACCGGTTGTTTTTTCTTGAAAAATTTAAAAAATCATTTTTTAAAATCAACCAAAAAGAGGAGTGAAAAGAAAGCGTTTATTCATTTTCGGATGAAATTAAATAGAGGGATGCGCGCCTGGGTTTCAACTTGAAATGCTGCCATGGTTTTGATAATCCGGGAGCCGAATCAGGGCAGGTCTTCGAAAGAAATGTCGAGCAAATCAAATTTTTTAAAATTTCGGTAATCAAAGTGCCACCATTCTTCCGAGTACACCTGAAAACCTTGTTTGGTCATAACTCGCTTGAGCAATTCGCGGTTTTTAATCGCCTCGGGTGGTAAGTCTTGGTAATTTACGTGCGCTTTCTTGGTAAAATCGTCGAAAGAAGTGGGCATTTGCAGTTCCTGGCCGGTTTTTAAATCAATTAGGGTTAAATCTACGGTGCAGCCGCGGTTGTGCCGGGAGCCTTGCCAGGGAACCGCCAGGTATACGGTATCGCGCAATTTCTCGAAAAAATAAACAGTAGCGCGGTAAGGGCGGTAGGCATCAAAAATTTTTAAACCCAAGCCTTGTTGGTTTAACTCAGTTTGCACCTTTTTTAAAGCCTTGGCCACCGGCAGCCTTAAATACGCTTTAGCCGAAGGATAAACCGGCTCACCTAAAAAGTTATTAGCGGTGGCGTACCTTATATCTAATTTAACTCCCGGAATAAAGGTTGCCAGGTCTACTAAATTCAGGCTTTTATCCCGGGTAACTTGCTTTTGGTATACCGCCGGATCATTTATTACTTTTAATCCGTGCTTGTTGGGCGCTGCTTGCTGCGCTATTACAGGCCAGGTGGCCAGCAACAGGCAAAAAGAAAGACAGAGCCGTAAAGCCCCTAAGCGGGTAGGGTAAGCCAGACCAGGCATTATTTATTAGCGTAATATTTTTGAAAAAAAATAAGCAAACCCAGTAAAGTTGTAAAGCTTACCAAGGTGGCCGTAGTAACGTAACCCATGCTACTAAACTGATTAATACCTAAACCCAGGTAAATTGCCAACACCACCAGCGCGAACAAAAAAATTAATTGATGAATTTTCATGTAATTACATTTAATCAATCAGGTAATAAAAACTAAAACGCGATAAAGCAACAGATGTTTTTTGATGGCCCTGGTTTGTGGCTTTTTAAGTAGTTTGGTTAAATAGTTTTAATGGTAAAATCTAGTTATTGGTAGCCGAGGGAAAAGCTGATTTTTTTAAAAATTTTGTTTTTGGCTGGTATGCTGTATTAAAAAATTTATCCCCTAATGGATTTTGCGGCTATTTTCCGGTTACTTATTTTACAGCGAAATAATTTAAGGCGCCGGTAATTGTACTATATTACCGGTAAAAGTAAGCTGGTACAATAAAGCTCCTGATGGAAAAAAACAACCCCACCATAACCCGTGCCTGGTGCATTTACGACTGGGCCAATTCCGTATATTCTTTAGTTATTATTTCTACTATTTTCCCGATTTATTACGGTGCTGTAGCGAAAAACCCTGATGGTAGCAGCATGGTTAACTTTTTAGGCTGGCATCTGGATTCGTCAGTACTTTTTTCTTATTGCATTTCTTTTTCTTATTTACTGGTGGCGTGTACCAGTCCGCTTTTAACGGCCATAGCCGATTACAGCGGTCATAAGAAATTGTTTATGCGCTTATTCTGCTACCTGGGTTCCATCTCCTGTGTTTTGCTTTTCTTCTTTACAAAAGAAACTTTCACCATCTCGGTTATTTTGTTTGTTTTGGCCGCTATGGGTTACAACGGCAGCATTGTATTTTATAACTCCTACCTCCCTGATATTGCCACCGAAGACCAGTATGATAAACTAAGTGCCCGCGGGTTTTCGCTGGGCTACATTGGTAGCGTGCTTTTGTTAATTTTTAATTTAGCCTTGGTGCTAAAACCTACTTTTTTCGGCATCGATCCGCAGAATACCAGCTTGCCACCTCGTATTTCATTTCTGCTGACCGGTTTCTGGTGGTTTGGCTTTGCGCAATATACTTTCTGGAAATTGCCTAAGCGCCAAACTCCCGGCAATCGCCAAGGTTCGTGGTTGTTGAATGGTTTTCGGGAGTTAAAAAAAGTATGGCAGCAGGTAAAGAAGCTGTACTTGTTAAAACGCTTTTTGCTGGCTTTCTTTTTTTACAACATGGGCGTGCAAACCGTAATGTATGTGGCCACCGTTTTCGGCGATAAAGAATTAAAATTAGAATCAGATGCCTTAATTGTTACTATTTTGGTTTTACAATTAATTGCCATACCGGGAGCCTACGGCTTTGCCCAACTCTCCAAAGCCTACGGCAATTTTAGTGCTTTAGCGGTAGCCGTACTTATTTGGGTGGGCGTTTGTGTGGGCGCTTATTTTACTTACACCGAAAATCAGTTTTACTTGTTGGCAGCCTTTGTAGGCGTGGTTATGGGCGGCATTCAATCGCTTTCCCGATCAACGTACAGCAAGTTAATACCGAGCAATACCCGCGACACTACATCTTTTTTTAGTTTTTATGATGTTACTGATAAAATGGCCATTGTACTAGGTACTTTAGCCTACGGCGGCATTGCGCAGGTAACTGGCTCTATGCGCAATAGTGTTTTGGCCTTGATGATTTTCTTTTTTATTGGTTTAGTATTCTTATTAACCATTAAAGGCAAACGCACTCAAGTAAACCAGGTAGCTGCCTGATTTTTTAAATTTTTAAATTTTAGCTAACTCTAAGAAGTAGTATCCGATTCCGGCGAGGTTAAATTATTACCACAGTTACTGCAGAAGTTGGCGTCTTTGGCGTGGCCTTCTTTGTGGCAATGCGGGCAAATACGGGTATTAAAAGTTTGCTTTTCGGAGTTTGCTAACTCCACCGATACAATGCCGGTTGGTACGGCAATTATGCCATAACCCATTATCATTAAAAAGCTGGCCAGTATCTGACCAAAAGTGGTTGCCGGGGCAATATCGCCGTAGCCCACGGTGGTTAAAGTTACAATGGCCCAATAAATACTTTTGGGAATGCTGGTAAATCCGTTTTTTGATCCCTCTACGATATACATAATAGAACCCACAATTACCACTACCATTAAAACTACCCCTAAAAACACCGAAATTTTAGGTAAGCTGGCCCGTAAAGCCCGTGTTAAAACCTGACCTTCGTTAATAAACCGGGTAAGTTTAAAAATACGGGCAGCCCGAAGTAAACGTAAAATCCGGATAACTAATAAATACTGGTAACCACCCAAAATAAGACTCAGGTAGGTGGGCAAAATTGCCAAAAAATCTACAATCCCGAAAAAAGAAAACAGGTACCGAAATGGTCTAGGCGAGGAGTAAATTCGAAGCAGGTATTCTAAACTAAACAGAATAGTGAAAACCCATTCCAAAATTTTAAAATAACTACGAAAATGATGATTGATACTGGGTACTGTTTCCAGGCAAATAATAAATACACTGAACAGGATTAAAAATAAAAGTATAATATCAAAGGTTCTTCCGGCTTTGGTTTCGGCCTCAAATACAATCGTGTAAAGTTTTTGCCTTAAAGAAATACGCTTTGCCTTATTCATCCGGTAGTTTTTTGTACGCTAATTTGCCTCGGGGTGCAAGTTTAAGTTACGGTAAGTTTAAAGATTAAAAGATAGAGCTAGGCTTATGCAAAATTTGAAATTTTTAAAAATAAAATTCTAAATAACTCACCAGTGTTGGTAAAGTCTTAGTGCAGGTGAGTTTCCAATTTATTGCCGCCGGTTTACTTTCTCCGGAAAACTTCCTCGCCGTTTACAAAGGTATTTGTTACCTGGGTATTTCGGATTTCGGAGGCGGGTACGGTCATGATATCCTGGTTCAGAATCACAAAATCCGCCAGTTTACCGGGCTCCAGGCTACCCCGGTTTTTTTCTTCGAAGTTGGCGTAAGCGGCCCAGATGGTAGTACCCCGCAAAGCTTGTTCGCGGCCTAAAGCATTATTCATCTGAAAACCTCCGGCGGGATAATTTTTGGCATCTTGCCGCGCCACTGCCGCATGAAAACCAAACAAAGGATTGATGTGCTCCACCGGAAAGTCGCTGCCTAGGGCAATAAAACCATTCTGATTAAGTAAATCTTTATAAGCATAAGCATGAGCCAAGCGTTCTGTGCCGAGCCGGTCGCCGGCCCAGTACATATCCGAAGTGGCGTGTGTGGGTTGTACCGACGGTATAATGCTGTATTTCCCGAATTTGGATACATCCGTTGGATTTACTACCTGGGCGTGCTCGATGCGCCAGCGGCGGTTGTTTTTACTTTTTAACACTTCACCGTAAATATCGGCCAGTAAGCGGTTCGCCGAGTCGCCAATGGCGTGGGTGTTCATCTGAAAACCGTGTTGGAATAAATCAGCGGCGAGTTTCCGGTAATCGGTGGATTGGCGCAGTAAAAACCCGGTTTCTCGTGGGCGGTCGTGGTAGGGGTGTAGCAAGCACGCTCCGCGCGAGCCTAAAGCCCCATCGGCGTATACTTTAAAACTGCTTACATCCAACCGATCAGTATGGTACGGTCCATTTTCAAAATAATAATGCTGGTTAGCCGCCGACGGGCTGAGCATGGCATATAACCGAATTTTTAAATTTTTTGCTTTTTGCAAGGAGTCGTACAAATCAATAACGGGTTTTTCTAAACCGGCATCTACCACGGTTGTCAGGCCCACGGCAAAGCAGTTTTGTTGTGCCTGTAGCAAAGCTGCTACTTTTTCTTTACCGGAAGGTTCCGGAATTTTTGCGGCCACCAACTCTACGGCATTATCTACTAAAATGCCGGTTAGTTTATCTTTATTTTGTTCGATTACCCCGCCGGTAATTTTAGTTTGGGTGGAGATGCCGGCTAAATCCAGCGCTTTTTTATTCACCAGGGCTGCGTGGCCATCGATGCGTTCTATAAAAACCGGAACATCCGGGAATAAGAGGTTTAAAGTATCTTGGGTAGGAAAACTTTTATTCTGCCAGTCGTTTTGGTCCCAGCCTCGACCTAGCAACCACGCAGCCTTGGGGTATTTCTGGCGATGTTGTTCCAGCTTTTGTACTACCTCCGCAAACGACCTAGTACCCACCAAGTCGGCTTGTTGTAAGTTTAAGGCGTAACCGTAAAAGTGGGCATGCGCATCAATAAAGCCGGGGTATACGGGTTTGCCCTGTGCATCCATTTCCTGTTGGGCCGCATACTTACCACGAATTTCTTCGGTTAAACCTATGGCTACAAACTTACCATCCTGCACCGCAAATGCCTGAGCTTCATCAAAATTTGGATTAACGGTATAAACCCGGGCATTGTAAACAATCAGGTCAACTTTAGTTTTAGACTGGCAGAAAGTTAGTAAAACTGAGAAAGCAACCAGGAATAAACCCCCGAAGCTCCACATCAATTGTTTATTCATAGCGTAAGTGTTTCACCGATTCGCCGGAGTCGCGGAGTTCAATCATGGCGTCGATGCCAATGCTTAAATGTTTTTCAACAAAGTTGGTGGTAACTTTTAAATCGCTTTCGGCAGTTTTAACCCCTTCCGGGGTCATTGGGTTATCCGATACCAGCAAGAGGGCCCCATGTGGAATATGGTTCATAAAACCTACTACAAAAATAGTAGCGGTTTCCATATCAATGCCCATTACCCGCACCGAACGCAGATAAGCTTTAAATTCTTCGTCGTGTTCCCACACTCGGCGGTTGGTGGTATAAACGGTGCCGGTCCAGTAATCCATTTCGTGTTTCTTAATCATCGACGAAACCGAACGTTGTAACCGGAAAGAAGGTAGGGCCGGAATTTCGGGCGGTAAATAATCATCGGAAGTACCTTCGCCGCGAATGGCCGCAATCGGCAATATTAAATCGCCGAGTTTTACTTTTTCTTTAATACCGCCGCATTTGCCTAAAAACAAAGCCGCTTTGGGTTGCACCGCCGACAGCAAATCCATTACCGTGGCGGCCATGGGGCTGCCCATGCCAAAATTAATGATGGTGATGTTATTGGCCGTGGCCGATTGCATGGGTTTGTTCATGCCCCGGATTTCGCAGTTAAAACGTTCCGAGAACATTGCCACGTAGTTAATAAAATTGGTAAGCAAAATATATTCGCCGAACTCATCGAGAGCCATACCCGTGTAGCGGGGAAGCCAATTCCGGACAATTTCTTCTTTTGATTTCATAGTGAATGGTTACAAGTTGCAAGTTACAGGTTATTCTGGTTGCAAAGTTAAAAGGTTGTTTGTTACACGGTAGTAAGGCGATAAAGTTGGCTAGTTAAAAAGTAGAAAGGTTTTATCTTTGGCCGAAAGTTAGTTTAAGTACATTTTTAAAAATCTGGGTTTGTAATTAGAGATGGAGGAATTAAACTTGCCGGCATACGCGGTTCAGGTAAAACAGGCGGATGATAATTTTTATATTTTTGATTTTATCCGCAGAAAGTACCTGGTTTTAACGCCGGAAGAGTGGGTCCGGCAGCATTTTATTCATTACTTGGTGCAGCATTTACAATACCCCAAAGGTTTAATTTCGCCGGAACGGGGCTTAAAGTATAACACCCTGAACAAGCGCACCGATATCTGCGTGTTTGATACAGCCGGGCAGGTAAGCATGTTAGTGGAATGTAAAGCAACTTCGATTAAAATTACCGAAACTACCATCCGGCAAGCAACCACCTATAATCAGAATATCCGGGCTAAATACGTGGTGCTCACCAACGGTCTGGAGCATTATTGCTGGCAAGTAGATTTTAAAAATAATACCGTTTTTCCCTTGGCGAGTATTCCGGTTTACCAGCAAGTATAATTAATAAATAGCTTGCCGTTAACGAGAAAACCGCAGGGCATTAAACCGGCAAATTTTTAAAATTTTAAATTCCAGCTTTTCGTTTTACCACTAAGGAGCAATGGCGGGTTTGCCGGGATATAGCCAAAAGTATAAATTATTATCCAGTAAGGCATTCCGGAAGTATTGCACGTAAGCTTCCAGTTCGCGGGAGTAAGTTTTTTTAATCTGTTCAGGTTGATTCTTTAAATGAACAAGCCCGTGCGATTTGTATTTGTAAAGCTTGGTTTCGCCATCGGGGGGCAACTCGGTAATAAAATCCGGACGAACCAGGGTGTAAATACCATCGCTGTAGATAAGAGCCTGGCCTTTATTACTATCTTTCAGTACCGATTTCCCAAAGGGTAATAGCTTATTCGTCGGAACATTTAAATAATCTACCAGGGTGGGCATTATGTCGGCATGCTGGGTTACTTTTCGAGTATTAACGTGCGCAAATTTTTTACCCGGATGAAAGAACAGCAAAGGCACTTTGTGATAACCCAAGCGGTTTTTATAATCTTTTCGATACACTTGCTGGGTGTGGTCGGCGGTTAAAACAAATAAAGTATTGGGGTACCAGGGCTCTTTGGCAGCCGCTTTAAAAAATTGCTTCAGCGCAAAATCGGTGTAGCCAATGGTTCGGTGAATTTTTAAATTTCCTTTCGGGAAAGCATCCTGGTATTTAGCCGGTAAGGTATATGGGTGATGAGCGCTGAGTGTAAAAACCCCAGTGATAAAAGGCTGCGGCTGCTGCGTAAGTTGTTTGGACACGTACTGCAAATAAGGCTCATCAAAAATGCCCCAGTTGCCATCAAAATCGGCTTCGCGCCGCGCGGCTGGGTATTCATCTAAACCGTAATAACGGGCAAAGCCCGCCAACTTGGCAAAAGCGTTAAAACTCATGGTGCCATTGGCCCCGCCGTGGTAAAAAGAAGTATAATAACCCAGCGGTTGTAAAACACTGCCAATGCCGTAAATTTCGTTGCCTTGGTAGGCCGATGCCATAAACGGATTATCCATTAAAGAAGGTAGGCCCGACAAAATAGACGGTAGTGCTTCGATGGAGCGACGGCCGTTGGCGTAATTCTCCCGGAAAAACAAGCCTTGCGTCGCTAAAGAATCAAAGAAAGGCGTGTACCCTTTTCCGCCATTCTCAATGCCGGTATACTCCGAACCAAAACTTTCCAGAATCAAGATTACCACGTTATCCCGCACAGGTTCGCCAGTTGTTATGGATGCTTTTTGCGGGTCAAAGTCAATGGTTTGCAGCAGTTCTTGCCGGTTGGTAAAGTAGCGTGCCCGGTCGATGGTTCGTTTGTTCAGGCTGCGCATAAAAGTAAAGGTGCTATTCAGCACCAGGTTGCCTAATACCGGTGGTTCGTAATTAAAAGCGCTGCTCACCCGGATAGGTTTATACTGGATACCGCCCCGGATTAAAATAATGGTGGCTAAAGTTAATACCACTACTTGCCAGATTTTACGCCGGGGTTTTTGGTGGTGGTACGCGAATTTATCGGGATATAAGAAATAAAGGCCAGTTAATAGAATAATAAATAGAAGTAAGATATACCAGTAATGCTGCGTTAACTGAATAGCTTGCGCCAAAATATCCTGGGTAATGGTTGCAACTTCGTTGGTAGAGCGCCGGCCGATAAATTTAAAATACTCGGTATCAACTAAGTTTAGTAGAATAAAAGGCGCATTTACAACGAAATAAAGAATTTTTAAAAATTTCTGATAACCTACCCGATACAATATTTGCGTGGGTGCCAGCGAGAAAAAAAGAAAAGGGATATTAATCAGTAAAATGGCGGAAAAATCAAAACGCAAACTATAAACAAAAGCCCAAAAAAGATTTTCGGCTGGTATTTGGTTAAAAGTAGGCAAATTAGCCAGAAAAAATGCCACCCGCAACAACTGGTACGTGAGCAGCAGCAAACCAAGCCGTTTAAATATAATTTTTAAAAAAGGATCGAACATTTAATTGAAACTAGCCTGCAAAATAAAGCCTTTCCAACGTAGCTGGAAAGGCTTTACCAATAAATTAAAAAATTTAAAAAATTAATGAACCGGTTCCAGTAGTTCGGTAGTGTTGCTTAATTTTAAATTCCAGGCATCGGCTACGCCTTTGTATACAACCTCGCCGTTTACCACGTTCAACCCCGAGCGTAACTCCGGATTATCTAAACACGCTTTTTGCCAGCCTTTATTGGCCAGTTGCACGGCGTAAGGCAAAGTGGCATTGGTTAAAGCTAAAGTAGAGGTATAAGGTACAGCCCCCGGCATATTGGCCACGCAGTAATGCACTACATCATCAATAATATAAGTCGGGTTTTCGTGGGTGGTAGGTTGGCAGGTTTCAATGCAACCGCCCTGGTCTACGGCTACGTCTACCAATACGGTACCAGGTTTCATTTCTTTTAACATGTCGCGGGTAATCAGGTGCGGTGCTTTGGCACCGGGTATTAATACCGCACCAATAATTAAATCAGCGGTTTTAATGGCTTCCCGGATGTTATACTCGTTTGAGTACTGCGTAATAACGTTAGCGGGCATAAAATCAGCTAGTTCCCGTAAGCGGTTCAGGTTTATATCCATAATAGTTACCTGGGCACCCAAACCAGCCGCAATTTTAGCAGCCTGGGTACCAACTACCCCGCCACCCAAAATTAACACATGCGCTGGCTTTACTCCGGGTACGCCTCCCAGTAAAATACCGCGACCTTTTAAAGGTTTTTCTAAATATTTGGCTCCTTCCTGGGGAGCCATCCGGCCGGCTACTTCGCTCATGGGCACTAATAACGGCAGCGATCCGTCTTTACGCTCCACAGTTTCGTAAGCCAGACAAATAGCTTTGCGGGCAATCATGGCCTGGGTTAATTCTTCGGAAGAAGCAAAATGGAAATAAGTGAAAAGTAGCTGGCCTTCCTTAATAAAATTATATTCTGGGGCGATTGGCTCTTTTACCTTAATAATCATATCGGCAGTACCGTAAACTTCTTCGATAGTAGCTAGTATTTGCGCGCCTGCCTGCTCGTATTCGGCATCCGTAAAGCCACTGCCGCTACCGGCGGTGCTTTGCACGTAAATGGTGTGGTGGTGTTTTTTTAATTCTGCAACCCCGGCTGGCGTCAGGGCCACCCGGTTTTCGTTATTTTTAATTTCTTTCGGAACGCCTATGATCATTGGTTTTAAGGGTAAATTATTAGGTGGTATCAGGTGCTCAAATACAGTTCCAAAGTTAGTGAAACTTACTGGGTAAGCGTATAATTAAGCTGTAGATTAACTATTAGGTTTAAAAATTATTTTTAAAATAAAGGAAACACGGGGAGCTGACTTAAATAAAAAAAGGCAGTGATAAAATCACTGCCATTAGTCAAAATAAAACTATGAAAAAACTATTTAAACGGAACAGCAGCGCTGCTCTCCTTTATAATGCTGGTAGTATTTAAACTCTTCACTACTTTAGCTTTTAATTCCAAGATAGTTTCGGAGGATACAATATCGTTAGAAATGAACTTTACTTGTTCTATTTGTTCTCCTAACACCCGCTGGGTATAAGTTAGTTCCAAAATTTCTTCATTTCCGGGAGCAATTTCTTCAGACGCAATTCTATAATTAATACAGTTACAAGGCGATTTTAACCCTTGTATTCTAAGCGGCTGTTTTCCAGTATTTTTCACAATAATTTGGGCAGGTGCTTTTTGCCCGAGCTCCAGTTTGCCAAAATCATGCAGCTTTTTATTTACAGTAAGCCGCGGGGAATTAGCTAATTGAGCCGGTGTAGAACTTACTTTTACCGCAGATTTATCTATTACTGTACCTTTTATAAACAAGGCCTGGGTAGGAGTACCTGCGTTGCTGGTAACGGTAATGCTTTTGTGAAAGGCGCCCGGCCGGCCGGTGCTGTTATAAACTGCTTTTACCATGCCCGTTTTACCCGGTAACACGGGCTCTTTGGTCCAGTCGGGGGTAGTGCAGCCGCAGGAAGGCTGCACTTGGGAAATAACGATGGGCTGATCGCCGGTATTTTTAAATTTAAACGCGTAAGTAGCCTGCATGCCTTCGGCAATATTGCCAAATTCGTGGGTTTCTTTTTCAAACTTTAATACACCTTGAGCCTGGGTAAAGGGTGATATCAATATAAGGCAAATTGCCGAAATAAGTAATGGTATCAATTTCATGTATATAGCCTTTAAAATTATATTTGCAACCGTAGAATTGTTACAAATATAGCATTAATCCCGCAAAAACATAAATACGGAATTTAGCGTTAAACTTAAACCAAAAGGGAGGCGCTTGGGTTTACGGGTTTGATTTACGGGTAAAATTTCCGTATTTTGAACCATTAACTTAATTTGCCTCTAAACTTTGACTATGATGCAAACTGCTGCACTCGTACAAAAACAGGCTCTCAGCAGAGAGGAAATACTACGAGACTACCGATTAGCTTACGAAAGCCGGCAAGCAAGTCTTACTGGCCGCAAGGAAGTTTTTATGGGTAAAGCTAAGTTCGGGATTTTTGGGGATGGGAAAGAAGTAGCACAGTTGGCGATGGCGAAGTATTTCCGGAACGGCGATTTTCGTTCGGGTTATTACCGCGATCAAACGTTTATGTTTGCTACCGGGGAGTTAACGCTTCAGCAGTATTTTGCGCAACTGTATGCCCACGCCGATGTGGAAGCCGAGCCCGCTACCGCCGGCCGCTGCATGAATGGGCACTTTAGTACCCGCTCTCTGGATGAAGACGGCAAGTGGAAAAATTTGATGGAAATTAAAAATTCCAGCGCTGATATTTCGCCCACCGCCGCGCAGATGCCCCGCTTATTGGGTTTAGCTTACGCTTCTAAACTATACCGGCTTAACCCGGACTTACAGGAATTTACTAATTTTTCGATAAATGGTAACGAAGTAGCCTTTGGTACCATTGGTAATGCCTCTACCGCCGAGGGGATGTTTTTTGAAGCATTTAATGCGGCTGGAGTTTTGCAAGTGCCTATGCTTCTTTCGGTTTGGGACGACGATTACGGTATTTCGGTACCGAATGAATACCAAATGACCAAAGGCAATATTTCTAAAATTCTTTCGGGTTTTCAGCGCGACAGTCCGGAAGAGCCCGGCTACGAAATATTTACGGTAAAAGGCTGGGATTACGAAGCATTATGCAATTTATACGCTTACGCCGTGGACCTGTGCCGCGAACAACACGTGCCCGTATTAATACATGTGCAGGAAATGACCCAACCTCAAGGGCATTCCACCTCCGGCTCGCACGAGCGTTATAAATCAAAAGAGCGTTTGGCCTGGGAAGAAGAACACGATTGCTTAAAGTGCATGCGCGAGTGGATTCTGGCGAACGAATACGCGACCACCGAAATGCTGGACCACCTGGAAGCTGAAGGCCGCGAAGCGGTACGGCAAGCCCGTTTAGCCGCCTGGAACGATTACATTGGGGGTGTAAAAGCCGACCATAACGAAGCACTGGCGCTCCTGGATAAACTGGCCACCGAAACGGCTAATAGTCACGCTACTCAGATAGCCGGTATTGCCGAAGAACTACGCAAAAATACCATTCCCAATCGATACGACGCGGTAAAAGCCGTTAAAAAAGCGCTACGTTACGTACGTCAGGAAAGATTGAAAAGCCGGCGTAATTTGTTAAGTTGGTTGGAGCAAGTAATCGGGGAGAATGCTGACCGGTACAATTCTTATTTAATCAGCCAATCCGAAGAATCCCCTTTATTAGTGGGCGAAGTAAAACCGGAATACGACGAGAACAGCCCGCTGGTAGATGCCCGCGAAGTATTAAGAGCTTGTTTTGCTGCTGCCTTAACCCGCGAACCACGTTTGTTTGCTATCGGCGAAGATGTAGGTAAAATTGGGGATGTAAACCAAGCTTTTGCCGGCCTGCAAGATAAATTCGGGGAACTACGCGTTACCGATACCGGTATCCGGGAATGCACCATTGTGGGGCAGGGGATTGGCGCTGCGTTGCGGGGTTTGCGCCCCATCGCCGAGATTCAATACCTGGATTATCTGATTTACGCCATTCAAACTTTATCCGACGATTTAGCTTGTTTGCATTACCGTACCAAAGGCGGCCAGAAAGCCCCGGTAATTATCCGGACCCGCGGGCACCGGCTCGAAGGAGTGTGGCATTCGGGCTCTCCCATGGGCATGGTTTTAAATACGTTGCGCGGTATGCACGTTTTGGTACCCCGTAACATGACCCAAGCTGCAGGTTTTTACAATACGCTGTTAAAATCCGACGATCCGGCATTAATTATAGAGTGCTTAAATGGTTACCGTTTAAAAGAGCGCATGCCAACCAATATTGGCGAAATTACGGTACCCCTTGGAGTTCCGGAAATTTTGCGTTCCGGAGAGCACGTAACGGTAGTTACCTATGGTTCGATGTGCCGGGTGGTAATGGAAGCGGCGCAGCAATTAGCCGAATTTAAGATTTCAGTGGAAGTCATTGATGTGCAAACCTTGCTGCCATTCGATATTCCGAATATGATTCTGGAATCTGTAAAGAAAACCAACAAAATAATATTTGCCGACGAAGATGTTCCGGGTGGTGGAAGCGCCTTTATGATGCAGAAAGTATTGGACGAACAAGGCGCTTATAAATGGCTGGATGCCCAACCGCGGGCCATTTCAGCGCAGGAACACCGGCCTTCTTATTCTTCCGATGGCGATTATTTCTCTAAACCGAATGTAGAAGATATTTTTGACGCGGCTTATGAGTTAATGCAAGAAGCAGATCCGGAAAACTATCCGCCGATATACTAAAGAATGTTTTGAATTTGCCAGAATCTAAAATTTTTAAAAATTTTAAATTCTGGTGTTATCCCGTAGTCATTAAGTAGCCAATTCTTAAATCTGCTTAATGGCTACGGCGATATCCGTAACAATAGGCGGAATTTCCAATGTAAGTTCTTGGCTTTGTTTTACTTCTACTACTTGCTGCGATAGTAAAAAACCTTCTTGCGTTTTCCAGAAAAATACTTGGTAAGAACCAGGTTGTAAGTCCGGCACCGAAACAGTAACCGGAATAGCGGGGGCAGTTCTATCTACCATCTTCTTTTTATCGCGTTTATCCTGGCGCAATAAATACACAATTGCTTGCTTGTCGTCGGCACAGCCAAATTTGGCAAAGGCCGGAGAAGATATTTTTATTTCCTGATTCAGGTTTTGGCGTTTAAAGGTAGACCAGTTAATAAGTTGCGCAAACTTAGCTAAGCTGGATTGAGCTACGCGCATGCCCGGCGTAAGTACGTGCGGGTGGCGGTTGGGCCAGCGCATACCACCGCCAGCTGCCCCCGATGCCAGGTGTGACCATTGAATGTGCCGGAAGTACTCATCGTCAAAATCATCGGGCAAGGTTTTTCGCAAATCTTTAAAATTGTGAATCGGTCCGTGTTCACTATCAAAAAAAGGTTTGGGCTGATGTAAATGTTCTAGGGCTTCCCGCACCAAAGCTCCCGTGCAAATGGCCGAGTTTACGGTATCTTTCGGGTGATTAATGGTTTTGGCATCGTAAAAATGGGTAGTAGCAAAATCGAGTTGCGGGTGCCGGAAAATAACATCGGCTACGGCCGGATGCTCGTACAAAACCGGCCCGAATAGGGAAACGGTTTGCAAGTGCGTGCGGCCGTACAAACCCATTTCCACTTCGCGCAAATGGGTGCTTATTTCCTGAATAAACTGGTAAAAAACTTCCGTGTTATTTTCGGCGTGTGCCGGGTGAATTTCGTTCCACAAATCCCAGGCAAACAAAGCGCCACTGCGGCCCCAACGCTCTGCGGCAAATGTTAATCGGTTTTTAATGGCATGCAGCGTATCCGGGCACAACAACCACCGCGACCGTTTGGCGCAGGGTCCACCGTTTGCTTTATTATAAGGATGATGTTTCCAGCGGATCCACATCCAAAAAGTATCGTAAGGCGTGAGCAGAATGCGTAAGCTGTATTTTTCGCAAAGTGCAAATAAATCGTCCCACAACTTGAGCATGTTCGGCTGAAACTTGCCTACCGGTTTTTCGAGGTAGCGGTTCTCGGTTTGGGCGTATTCCAGCATAAACCGTAAGCAGTTTACGCCATGGTCTACTAAATAAGCCAAATGGTTTTCTACGGCGCCATAATCTTTCCGGCGGAATAAACCGGCAAAATCCGGCCAGGTAATCGCATCGTTCTGACCAATGGGCGTCCAGTTTTCGCCGGTTTCGGTAATAAAATACGGGGCATTCGGTGCTACCTGAATCCAGGGCAGGCTTACCTGTTTTTCCCCGGGCTTCACTTTTACTTCGTAATCTAACATTTTGAAAATTATTACCTATCGGCTACGCTGCTACTCCAGAATTACGTACTACTCAGAAATGTAAATTTTTAAAAAATTAGCCTTATCTCGGTTTAAGCCTAAGGCGGGGTTAACCGTTTTAATTTAATTACGAAGTTAATGTCCGGTTTTTGTGGGTAACTTTTTCTTTTACGGCTTCGGACCAGTTTTGCCCGGTTGCCGATAAATACTCGGAGCTGTTCCAGGAATGGACACTTTTGTTGTTATCGGGATCGGGTTCGCAGAGGTAAATTTCGTGGGCGGGGCGTTGGGTAACTTTTAAACCGCAGGAGCGCAGCATGGCCTCAATGCCCGCGTGGTTGGGCGCCCACCAGTTGGTGACATCGCCGGCGAGCCGGTTTTCGATAAACGCCATTTTGGGCCAGCCATCTTGCTGCATTTTTTCGCGGGCATTAAAATCTAAATCGTAAGGTATCTCGGCCACTTCTTCGCCCGGCATGGTTAAGGTTTGAAAAACCATGAGCCGCTTTAATTTTTGGGAAAGGATGTCCAAAGAAAGCAAAGGATACCGCAAATGATACAGCACGCCCATGTACCAGATTAAATCAAAGCTTTGTTCCAGCTTTACCACATCGTACACCTGCATTTGCCGGAACTCAATTTGATGACTTAGGTTGAACTGTTTGGCCACCCAGGTACCTTGTTTTAAGTAATGTGGGTCTATATCAATGGCCAGAACCTGCGCCCCTCTTTGGGCTAATTGCAAGGTGTAATAACCCGCATTACAGCCCACATCCAGCACGTTCCAGCCGCTTAAATCTTCGGGAATGGAGGGCGCAATGTCTTTCCATTTAAAAGCCGGAAAGTCACCCAGCGTGTGGTGGGGCGCGGTTTGAGTACCATCGGGTAAGTGAATATTATGAAACCACGGACCTAGTTGTTCAATTTCCTGCTGCAACGTACTCATGAATATTTAAGCTAAATTTTGTTGTGTGGGTATACTCTTTGGTAAGAGGTTATGTTATGTAATTTTCTTTTTAATTATTAAAAAAAAGCATTTTGAGGAAAGCTTAGCCATTAGCCAAAAGCTTCTGTTTTATAGCACCGGTAGCAATAAGACGTTTTCCGGAAAAATAAAGTAAAAGGCAGTTAATGGTAAATGTAAGCAGCTCCGAAAAACGAAATTTTTAAAAATTTGCTTTTCGGAGCTACTTACATTGGTTTGCTTAAGCTAAAATCTTGTATTCCCGGATGTATTGTTCTACTTCTAAAGCCCGGTGCGCCGCGGTATGCTGCACTAAAACTTTTTGCCGGGCTTTTTCGCCAATGGCTTTTCTTTCCGGTTCTGAAATTTCCTTTAAAAACCGCAAAGTATCGGCGGCGGAGTAAGAAACCAGGATTTCGGATTCAAATTTAAAAATTGAGTCCAGGCCATTCCAATAATCGCTGATAATGGGCGTACCGCAAGCGGCCGCTTCAAACAAACGAACGCTAGGGGAATAACCCGCTTTAATCATATCTACCCGCGTAATATTTTGGGTAAAGCGTTGGCTGTTGTAAAACTTCCGGTGCTCCGCGGGCGGCAAATGATGGATGTATTGCGTGTTGGCGGGCCACTGAATGGTTTCGGGGTACTGCGGGCCGGCCACTACAAACTTGCCTTCCGGCCAGGCGCGGGCGGCATCCAGCATTAATTTTTCTAAAGGCGGTTGCCGGTCGTCGCTGTAAGTTCCTAAATAACCCAGGTCCCATTTTAACTCCTGCAATTCCGGGAAATACAAATCCGGATCGAAAGAACAGTACAATGGCCGGGCTTTGGGCGAACCATATTTTTGTTCGAGTAAATCTAACGTTGGTCCGCCTGTAAAGGATAAATATAAATCGTACTGCGGAATGAGCCGCGGATGCAAATACTCGTAATCCTGGCGTTCCAGTTTAGCTAAAGTAACCGGCGTGTCGATATCGTAAAAAGCTTTAATGCCTTGCGCGGTATTAATGACCCATTGCCCGACCGCTACGCCTTCCGGAACGTAAGAACCTACCATTACAAAATCGGCTTCGCGTACTTGTTCGGTAAACCGGGTTTGCAGATCATCCAGGGAGGTATACAATTGCGTGTCGCAATAACCCGGGTTAGGTAAATCGCGGCTGGAAGCGTACCACGGCACATCTCTTTCCAGAAACAAAACCCGATGCCCGCGGTTAGCCAGTTCGCGCACCAAACCCCGGAACGTAGTAGCGTGACCATTTCCCCAGGACGAAGTAATGGATAAACCCAGAATAACAATGTTTAAGGATTCCTGCTTCATACTAACTCCCCGGCTTTTTTACTTATTTTGCTGAAAAGCAGTTGGTCTAACTGGTCGGCACGATGGTCGTAGGTATGGGCAGCTAAAACTTTTTTATAAGCGGCTTCACCAATGGATTTTGCTTTTTCTTCTGTTAAACCGGCCATAATCTGGGCTACTTCGTCGCCATCTCGGGCTACTAGGATTTCGGTGCCGGGTTCAAAAAAGAAATCAATACCTTCCCAATAATCGGTAATAATGCAAGCGGCGGCGCCGGCTGCTTCAAATACCCGGGTTGCCGGCGAGAAGCCATAACGGGCCATGCTTTCGCGGCTGATATTTAAAACCGCTTTGGGCGTGCAGTTAAAGGCATTATGATCCTGAGTAAACACGTGGCCAATGTATTTTACGTTAGGGCTCATCGGCTTATCGCCCCAGCCACTACCGCCAATCATAAAGGTTTGCTCCGGACATTTGGCGGCCACATCTAAAAAGAATTGTTCTACCCGGGCTTCGCGGTCGGGCAAGCGGTTACCCAGAAAAGCTAAGTCGCAGGCAAATTTTGGATTAGGTTCTACCGGAAAATGGGTAGCGGTATCTAAAGCATTATAAATAGGTACGCATTGTTTGGCGCCTAAAGCTTCGTAGGCTTGGATTACCGGTTCGCCGCCGCCATACGTTAAAATTAAATCGTACTGCGGAATATGGTTCCGGAAAGAGTCTTGCGGGTTGTGCTGCACGCGGTCCAGGGTGGCCGGCGCATCTACGTCCCAGAAAATAACAGTCCGGTCGGGCGTTTGTAATTTTAAAACTTCAGCTTCCAGCAACTCGTCAAAAACACCAACTCCGCTGGCTTTTACTACAATATCCGCGTGAGTGGCATCTTCCAGGGCTTGTAACACGGCTTCTTCGGTAGCGGGATAAACCACCACTTTGGCCCAATCCGGGTCGGGCATATCGCGGTTTTCCTGACGCTGGTAGGCATCTGGTTCGTAAAAAGTAACCTCATGGCCACGTTGGTGTAAAGCCCGCACAATGCCCCGGTAATACGTGGCCGCTCCGTTCCAATAAGCCGACACCAGGCTGGAACCAAAAAAAGCAATTTTTAAATTTTTCTTATTTTGCATGTAAGTTTTGTTCTTTTTTGTTGCCCAATATTTTAGCAGAATCAATGCCCAGCTCTCCGCAGATAATTTCTAATTCATTTACCCGGTGCGCGCAGGTATGCCGCTGGTTAATGGTTTTTAAGCCTTGTGCCACTAACGCGCCGGCTTTGTTTTCGTCGGAAAGTACGGTTCTTAAATGCTGTTTCATTTCTTCGCCGTTTTGCGCTACCAGAAAATCCTGACCGGGCGTGAATAAGTTTTCGGCATCTTCCCAGGGCGCTGTTATTAAAGGAATACCGCAACTTAAAGCTTCAAAGGGCCGGATGGTAGGAATGCCGGGTAAAGCCTCCACGTAAGGTCGACGTGGCACGTGTACGGTTACTTTGTATTTGGCAAACTCTTCGGGCGCTTTGTAGTTGGGTAACCAGCCGCCGTATTCAATACCCGCATCGGCTAAAGATTTTAAGGCGTGCTCCGGGTAACGGACCCCGTAAATTTTCGCTTTTAAACCTAGTTCTTTCACTGGATTTATTAAAAATTCGTGCAGCTCGGCGGTACGTTCTTCATCGCCCCAGTTCCCGATCCAAACCAAATCGCCTTGTAGTTCAGTTTTCGTACGCGGGTAAAACACCGAATCATCGGCGGCTTCGTGCCAGGTCCAGGCTTTTTGCGTCCATTGTTCCTGCAGGTAAATATTCTTGATCACTTCACCAAAAGCCAATACGCCATCGTAGTGCGATAAATCGTAGGCGGCCATGCTGCTTTTTTCGGTTACAGCGCGGTGGTGGGTATCGTGGAAAAGCAATTTGTAATTTTTACCTATCCGGTGTTCGCCAATGCGTTTTACCAGCTCATGATCGTTCCACTCGTGCACCAGCACCAAATCCGCGTTTAATAAAACCGAATCCAGTTTAAGCGTATCCAGATTATAGAAGTTGGTGGCCAAGCCTGGATAATAGCTGTGCAGTTCGTTTAATTTTTCGGGTCCGTATTCATTCACTAAATTCTGCAGACTCCAGCCATTTTCGGGCTCGTAAACTTGCACTTCGTGGCCTCTCACTTTTAACTCCTGCACGATGCCTCTTAAAAAATGCGCATTCCCGTGGTTCCAGTCAGAAAGCAGGGAATGGTAGAAGAGAACTATTTTCATTATTATGTTAAATTAAAGCTGAATTTTTAAAAATTTACCTCTCTTACAAGAGTTGCTGGTATAAATCCAGGTACTCCGATGCCATTTGTTCGGCACTGTACTGCTGGGCCACGTTTAATGCCCGATAGCTAAAAATATTCCGGATAAACTCATCCTCGATTAGTTTCGATAAAGTGGTTTTGAGTTGTTCCGCATTATTCGGATCAACGTAAGTAGCGGTATGCTGCCAGATTTCTTTTTGGCTCGGAATGTTGCCCAGCACCAAGGCGCAGCCTGATAAGCCGGCTTCTAAGGCCGATAAGCCGAATGGTTCATACTTGGCCGGCAAAGCAAAAATGGAAGCCCTACTTAAATAATCTGCAATAGCGGCGTACCCTAAATGGCCCAGGAACTGCACATTCGGAAATTTTAAAATTTTGCCGGTTACGGGATGTTGGGCGTTCCCGGCAATCAGTACGGGCCAGCTTAATTCGGCGGCTACCTGGGTTAGAAGCGTTATGTTTTTGGCTTCGTCCCACAACCGCCCCATGCTAAAAATAAAAGGCTCTTTCGAAGCATACCGGAATAAACCTAAATCGCGGCCATTATGAATTACCAAATGGTTATGAAAAGGGCCATACAAAGTTTCGGCTTCTTCCAGCATGGTCAGGGTGGGAGCCACCACCACTTGCGCGGCACGTAAACTTTGTGTAACCTGGTGGCGGTAAGTGAGCCAGCTTTCGGGGGCCGCTTCTTTTTTAACGCCTTGCCACCACGACTGCACGCAGGAATGAACCACCTGTATTACCGGTTTTCCCCAGTTTAAATTACCGTGTACCAAATTGTTTAAGTGAATCAGGTCGGGCTTAAATTCCTGGTTGATTTTCAGGAGCCATTCGCCGGCCGCAGTTACTTCTTCCCAGGGGTTCTCCATCCACTCCAGCTTGTAATTGCTTTCGTAGAGAACTACGTTGGATAAAGATTTGATTTGTTCGTATTGCAACGGCGACAGGAAAGCGCCCATAGTAGCCAGCGCGATTTGGGTGCCGTACGGAGCCAGAGCTTTTATTAAATCGAGGGCATAGGTCCACACGCCGCCGACGGTATCGGCGGTTAATAAAAGTTTTAATGGCTTGCCGGCTTGGTTCATCTACTATCTTCCATAAATTTTATCCAATACTTCCGCTACTTTTACAAATTCTTCAGCTTCGGAATTAAATTGTTCGCCGGCGGCTACCCGGTTGGCCCATACAACTCCCGCGCGGCCCGACCAATCATCCGGTGGGAAACACAAGGTTTCGGTGCGGGTACCGTAGTAACGCTCTGCGGTAAAATCGTAGAACGAGCCATTGGTGTTTTTAAAAGCTACCCCGCCTTGCGTGCCATAAAATACCGCGCTAATAATTGCTTCCTGACCGGCGGGTAAGTTCCAGGAGCAGGTAAGCTGCACGTTTGCTCCGCTTTGTAATTGAATGCTAGCCGTTGCGTAATCTTCTACCTGGTCTTCTGGCGAGGTTAAGGGTTGTCCTTTACTGTACAAACTACTGGTAACGGTTTTTACCTCCGGGAAATTCAAACACCACAGCGCCAAATCCACCAGGTGCACACCCAGGTCGATTACGCAACCACCACCGGATAATTTTGGGTCGTAAAACCAGGGTTTATCCGGGCCATAGGCATTATGAAAAGTTAACTCCACGCCGTAAATAGTCCCTAATTCACCGGATTGAATTACCCGGTAAACTTCCTGCATGGCTTGAGTAAACCGGTACGATAAATCCACGCCCAACAGTTTATTAGCCGCACGCGCTGCTTCTACCACGTTTTGTGTTTCTGTTTGATTGCGGCCCAAAGGCTTTTGGCAGAAAACGGCTTTACCAGCGTTTAAAGCCGCTATGGCTTGTTCGGCGTGTAATGCGCTGGGGGTGGCAATAACTACGGCATACAAGTCGCTGGTAAGCATCTCGTCCAAGGAAGCAGTAGTTTGAGCGGCTGGTGCCGATTTTAAGGCTTCTTCTACATTGCTGGCAACCGGGTCCGAAATTAAAGTAACTTCTCCAGCTTGGTGCCGGGCAATTACTTCCATGCGGTTCCGTCCAATCCAGCCTACCCCCAGAAAACCTAGTTTTGGCGGGTTGACATTCGGGGTTAGATCTGTTTGGGAATGTTTATCTATAAGAGAATCTTGTTGCATGTTTCTTGTTATTTCTTTCTAAAGCATTTGCCTAAATAAAAAGGTTATCAGGCATTGCATGAAGAAAGAGTTGGTAGTAAATAATCAATGAACCAGATATACTTACCGGATAATTTTAGAATTTCCGGCTTAAACGGAATCGATAAACGCAAAATTTTAAAAACTTAGCGTTTATCGCAGCACCGCTAGTCTCTAGAACTGGATAAGCGCTTTCATGAATCCGTCCGGGCGATTTTCTAAAACCTGGAAAGCCTGGTCGATTTCTTCGAAAGGATAGGTATGCGTGTATAAAGGTTGCGGGTTCATGCGTCCACTGAGTACCGCTTCTACGGCTTCGCGCATGCCCTGCAGGTAAATCTGCGGATCGCGTTCGTGGGCGTTAATTACATCTAATCCCCGCCAGTTCCACAACTGCACATTCACGGAGCGCATACCATCCTGGTGAAAACCCGCAATTATGAGTTTCCCGCGTTCGGCGGTAAGTTCGCCGGCCAGGTTTAAAGGCCATTCTTTACCGGTGCATTCAATTACCCGGGGGCAAAAAGTACCGTTGGTTAAATTTTTAACTTTTTCGATTATTTGCCAGTGATCATCCAGTTTTATGATTTCATCGGCACCGCATTCTTGGGCGATTTTTAATGAAAAATCGCGTTGCGAAAGCGCAATTACTCTGGCTCCCGCATGCTTTGCCAATTGAATTAACAGAGCGCCTAAAAAACCAATGCCAATAATAGCTACCGTTTGCCCCGCCTGAATATCCGACCGCTTAAAAATATTAATAGCGCAACCCAAAGGCTCACCCGGAAACGGAATGCTATTAAAAGCTTCGGGTAGTTTTACCAGTGAATCTGCTTCGGCTAAATCGTATTCGGCGTAGGCATTATAAGTAATGGCGGCAACCCGGTCACCTACTTTTACCTGCGTAACTTCTGCGCCAACGGCATCCACAAAGCCCCAGCCTTCGTGACCGGGGTTTCCGGCCGCTACCGGGTACGTAAACCACTCGCGCCCTTGCCAAACCGGTATGTTGGAGGCACACAGGCCGCAACCTTCCATTTTAATCCGCACTTGCGTAGGGCCGGGTTCGGGTAAAGTAACGTTCGTTATTTTTATGTTTTGCGGTGCCTCTATAATAGCAGCCCGCATGGTAGTTGTTTTTTCTGTGGGTAAATCGGTTATGGCAATTAATTCTGAATTCATTAAGCAATCGCAACTTTTGAAACTTTATTTTTTTCCGGCAGCGCAAAATCGGCGGGTAACTCAATGCCCCGGGTTTCGCATAACCACCGGTATAATTTAGCAACACCTTCCTGCACGGAGTTTTTCGGGTACCAGCCGGTAGCTTTTTTAAATTTCCGGATATCCGACACGTAATAATGCTGATCGCCAGGCCGCCAGTCGCCGAATTGTAAGGGAATTTTAGAACCCTGAAACTCCCCGATTAACTCTAGTAATTCTAACAAGCTGGTGGTATTTTCGGGACCTCCGCCAATATTAAAAGCCTGACCTGAGATTTGCGGCATGTGTTCTTGGGCTAACAAAAAGGCATCTACTAAATCTTCTACAAACAGCACGTCGCGTACTTGTTTGCCATCACCGTAAATGCTGATAGCTTTGTTTTCGATGGCCCGGATGGCAAAATGCGCTACCCAACCCTGGTCCTCGTTGCCGTACTGGTGCGGACCGTAAATGCAGCTCATCCGGAAAACTACGGCTGGCAGGTTATACGTGCGGGCATAATCCACCACGTACTGGTCGGCGGCGCCTTTGGAGCAACCGTAAGGGCTATGGAAATCCAAAGACCGGCTTTCGCCGATACCGTGTTTTAAGATCGTTTTATCCGAAGGGTTATACCGCGAACCATCTGCAATAAACAATAAATCTTCTAAGCCGCCATATACTTTGTTGGTAGAAGTAAACACCAAAGGCGGCGGATTATCCTGCGCCCTAATGGCTTCTAAAACGTTAATGATGCCACGGGCATTAATTTCAAAATCGTTGATTGGGTAATCCAAAGAAGTAGTAACGGCTACCTGGGCGGCAAAATGAAATACCTGATCGGCGTTTTTCATTACCTTTTTAACGGTAGCTAAATCCCTGATATCACCCACGAAAATTTCTAAACGTTCGTTGTAGTTATCGTGTAACCATTGCAGGTTACGCTCTACGCCCGGCCGCGAAAGATTATCCAGCACCATTACCCGCTTGCCTTCCTGCAGTAAACGTTTGGCCAGGTTAGTGCCCACAAAACCCACCCCCCGGTAATTAAAGCGTATTTTTCGGTGGGGTTAAAGTTCGATTGGCGGGTAATGCAGGTAAGTTTATTTAAACCGTTTAAGCCATTTTGGGCAAGCAAGCGGTACAATAACTTAGGGCTGTTGTCTTGGCGTTGTAAACCAAAAAAGCAGGCGCGCTCATTTGGGTAATAGTTGTTGGTAGCCGTTAATTCCGGATCCTGGTCTAGTAAGCTGCTCCAGTAAACTTTTGGAACTTGGGTCTGCAAGACATTGCGGAATTCCTGTAGTTGCTGATACTCGTCGTGCTGCCAGGTAGAAAAACCGGCTTCGGTAATCCAGATTTGGGCGTTGGATTTATTATTTTTTAAAATTAAGCGGACTTTGTTCAGGTTTTCTTCCCAGCTTTCCCCATTTTGATCATTCCCTTCCGGAAAACCATGGATACCTACGGCCTGGATGTTTTCCATCACACCCCGGTCGAATAAAAGTTGTAACCAATTAGGGTCTACGGGGTACATGCCTCCCAAAATAACCTTTTTGCCGTGGTGCTGGGCGCGGGCAGCCGCTTTGCCAATCATTTCGGTAAAACGGTGCCAGTTATCATCTAACGTATAATCGTATTCTGCTTTGTTATTGGGCTCATCCCACAGTTCTACCCACTCGAAAGAAGCACCCAGTTGAGTAATTACCTCGTCTAAAAAATTGGCAAAATCTTCGGGGCGGGTTAAAGGGGAAGTCCGTCGGGGGACAATTCCTAAAGAAGGCGGTGTGTGCTGGAAACACGGCAACACGTTTACTTCTTTAGCCAGCATAGGAATAAGCCAATTGTACCATTCTTTGCCTTCCGGAGTAAGGTAATCGGTCCAGGAAATGCCGGTGCGCAATTCAGTAATTCCTAATTCTTTTAAAATAGCAATTGCTTTTTCTACCCGTTTGTGCTCCCCTGGTCGAAACCATTCTACCATCCCAACCACCGGCCAGTTCATATTTTTAAGATTATTATTAGAATGTATATCCATTAACATTTAATTGTTCAGATTTTTAAAAAACAGATGATAGAAACAGCCGGCATTAAACGGTTAAACCACGGGCTGCTAATTCAGCGCTGGCTTCATTTACCCGGTCGTGGGCAATTTGCCCTTCGAGCCACTCCGCTAATTCTAATAAACCACTGTTAAAATCTACCTGCGGATAAAAACCTAAAACTTCCTGAGCTAACGAAATATCGGAATAACAATGGCGGATATCGCCTACCCGGTATTTGCCGGTAATCTGGGCTTTTAAATCTTCTTTACCTAATACTTGCGCCAAACGATCAGCAATTTCGGAAATGGTGTAATTATTACCACTGCCCACGTTGAATACCTGCCCATTTGCTTCTGGCGTTTCTAAGGCTAAGCGGCAAGCTAATGCCACATCGCGCACGTGCACAAAATCGCGTTGCTGCTGGCCGTCTTCAAAAATCATGGGCGGGTTATCGTTCAGGAATCGGGAAGCGAATATAGCTAATACACCGGTATATGGGTTAGATAAAGCTTGCCGCGTGCCGTACACGTTAAAAAAGCGCATAGCAACGGTAGGGATGTTATAAGCCCGGCCCACGAGTAAACTCATGCGTTCCTGGTCGTATTTAGATAAGGCATAAACCGAGGATAAACAAGGTGTTTTAGACTCGGCCGTAGGAATAGGAGAGAGTTCCTGGCCATTTTCGTCCAATACTTCCCATTTGCCGGCTTTTAATTGTTCTAAAGGCCGTTCGGTGCCAACTACTATTTCGCCTTGCGCATTTTTATACAAACCTTCGCCGTAAATACTCATGCTGGAAGCCACAACCAGTTTGTCTACCGGTTTTTGCGACAAGCATTCCAACAACACGGCCGTGCCGGTATTATTTACATCGGTATATTCCCGGATTTCGTACATGCTTTGCCCAACGCCTACCATGGCGGCAAAGTGGAATACGGCGCTAACTCCTTCTAAAGCTTCCAATACTACTTTTTTATCGCGTACATCGCCCACAATCAGTTCTACGTGCGGGTTTAAATAATCCGGACGCTGGCAGTCTTTCCCGTGAACCTGTTCGGAGAGGTTATCCAGGGCTCTAACTTCGTATCCGTAATTAAGTAATTCATCGGCCAGGTGCGAACCGATAAAACCAGCACCGCCCGTAATTAAAACTTTTTTCTTCATAGTTTTCTGATAGGTAATAGTATAGCTTCGTTACAAAAGAGTTTAAGTGTATTTCGAATTTTTCTGTTCTGCATTCGTCTAGGCTAGTTTCGTAATTAATTTCTGCGCTACCAGGCATCAGCACGCTGGTTTAAGCTAAAAATTTAAAAACCGGTTTATACCACGACTACTAAATAGAACAGCAAACCTGCCTTTTTACTTTTTTTACAATAAAAAACCTTGAAATAAAGGCGAGCAATATAAAATTGTAATGAATTGAATTTGAGAAACTAAAAAAAACAATAAAGTTCGGGTATAGTGCTATTGACTAAACCCGGATTAATGTCCTAAAACGTATAAAAAAATGAAAGGTTTGTAGAAGATGATGCTGCGAATGCGGTTTATTATTTATGTGCAATTAAACAAAAATAAGAAATAGTTTAACTGTACCCGCCATAATTTTTTAAAGCAATATTTAAAAACTTTATTATCAGATTATAGAGGTTAATGAATAGTTTAGTATTTGGATAGAGGGTTGGTCTGAAAAGCTGATAGATGGGTATTATTTAGCTTTTGCTAAAAAGAAAAAATTTAAAAATTTATAAAAGATTTTGTGAAAATATACATCAACAAAAAAGCCGCCCGGCAAAGGGAGCGGCTTAATTAATAACAGACATGGGTTTTTACTACTGAAAGAGCGTGGTTTCTTCCGTTGTTATTTTATTACTTAGGTGTAATTTTTTATCTACAATATACACTTCAAACTTAACCACATCGCCGGGAGCAAAAAACCTACTAGGCCGTACCAAAAATCCGTAGTTCAAATCACCCTCTAAAGGACCGGTTCGGCCATCAGGCGCTAACGGGAAAAATCGGCCGTTTAAGCCGCCCGCATTCGGGAATTGGAATTCCTCAAACTGCCCATTGCGTTTCACGAACATTTTGATAAAATAATTGTAAAAGTATTCGCCCTGCGGTACACTGGGTCCGCCGGGAACTAAAGGCCCGGTCGGATTAAACGGCGGATCTTTATCGGCATCGGTTAAACCTAAATCGCCGTCGCCATCTTCAAACCGGATAATGACCACAATAGAGTCCCGTACATCCGTAGTGCCGTTTGCACCAATGGTTTTATGATAATTTACAATGTTTTTGTAACTGATGTTGGGTTCAATGGGAAACTTTGGCGGATTATGGCAGGCTCCCAACAAACCGGTAATTAAAAGCAAAAAAGAAAATATAATAAAATTGTTTTTCATTCTATTGTAGTCGTACGTTATACATGCAGGCTTAAAATTTTTAAAAATTTTGCTTTTACGGGAACAAGCAGCCACAGGTATTTTACCGGTAACTGAATTATTGCTTAAAGTAATTTAAATTTACTAAATTTTTAACGAACCGTTGGGGTATTTGTTTTATCCGCTACCTAATGAATTTTAAACAAGATTTTAAACAAAAGCTTCATACTCAGGCGCCCACCAAGGGAGTTGATTTTGAGCAAAGAGCTTTAGATTTGTTTCATTACCAAGCTATCCATAATCCGGTTTACCGGATTTATCTTCAACAATTGGGTGTAAACCCGCCAACAATTCAAAATTTTAAAAAAATTCCATTTTTACCCATCGAGTTTTTTAAGACCCAAGCGGTAAAAACCGGCGATTTTATACCCGAAACCACTTTCTTGAGTAGCGGCACTACCCAGAACGAACGGAGCCAACATTTTTTAGCCGATCTGCCGTTTTACCTGCAAAATACGCAGCTCCTGTTCGAAAACCAATACGGGCCTTTAACCGACTACCTCTTTCTGGCTTTGCTTCCCTCTTATATAGAGCAAGGAAATTCGTCTTTGGTTGCAATGGTAAATTTTTTTATGCAAAAATCCGGGCAGCCGAAGCCGGGCTTTTTTTTGTATAACCTCGAAGATTTGATTGCTGCTTTAGATCCGGTTCAGGTAAACGGTAAAAAAGTGGTGTTGTTTGGGGTAACCTACGCGTTGCTGGACCTGGCTGACCTTGTGCAGGCTCTTAATTATACGGATTTATTTAAAAACGTAATTATCATGGAAACCGGGGGCATGAAAGGCCGGCGCCGGGAGATGATCCGGGCCGAACTGCACGCGCAACTGCAAACAGCCTTCGAGGTAAATGCCATACATTCGGAATACGGCATGACGGAGTTATTGTCGCAGGCTTATTCTACCGAGAGAGGTTTGTTTACCTGCCCCAGTACCATGCAAATTTTACTACGCGATATGAACGATCCCTTTGATGTAAATCCGGAGTTAAAAACTGGCGGTATCAATATCATCGACCTAGCCAATGTAGATTCCTGCGCCTTTATTGAAACCAAAGACATTGGTAAACTTTACCCGGATAATTCTTTTGAAGTGCTCGGCCGGTTCGATAATTCCGATATCCGGGGTTGTAATTTGCTGGTTAGCTAAAAGCCGTAAAGTTGTTGCTCGATGTTTGTTATTCGTTTTTTCGACTTTAATCTATTATTGCGTTTTTAATATCGGGATGGTGAGGATAGATTTTTAGCTGATCCTGAAAAACAAGATTTGTAAATTTTAAATTTTTAAAATTTTAACGGCGCAAAAACAAAAAGGAGAAATCAAACCGATTTTACCCGATTGATTTCTCCTTAAATTTTAAAATAAGCGGATTTGCCCGTTGCTCGTTACATAGAACAAACAATAAAATTACGCTACTGCCGGGCGGGCAAACGAACGGGCATCTTCTTCCGAGATTTCGTCGTCGCTCATAATTACCAAACGTTCTACCACGTTGCGCAATTCCCGGATATTACCCCGCCAATCTAGTTGCTGCAAAAAGGTTAAAGCGGCCGGCGTAATGCGTTTGGGCTTGCTGCCGTAGTCGCGGGCAATATCGGCTAAAAACTTTTGCACCAGTTCGGGTATATCTTCGCGGCGTTCGTTTAACGGTGGCACGTGAATTAAAATCACACCCAATCGGTGATACAAATCCTCGCGGAAATTACGATCTTCTATTTCTTTGAGTAAATCTTTGTTGGTAGCCGCTACTACCCGTACATCCACCGAAATTTCTTTTTCGCCGCCTACCCGGGTAATTTTATTTTCCTGCAAGGCCCGCAATACTTTGGCCTGCGCCGATAAGCTCATGTCGCCAATTTCGTCCAGAAACAAGGTGCCGCCGTTGGCTTGCTCAAATTTACCTATGCGCTGCTTCACCGCCGAGGTAAACGAGCCTTTTTCGTGGCCAAACAATTCGCTTTCGATCAGTTCGCTGGGAATGGCGGCGCAGTTTACCTCTACCATGGGGCCATCGGAGCGATTACTTTTCTCGTGCAGTTGCCGGGCTACCATTTCCTTACCGGCCCCATTCGGTCCGGTAATTAAAACGCGGGCATCGGTTTGAGCTACTTTGTCGATGGCCCGACGAACTTTTTCCAGCGCCGGCGAACTACCCACCATCTCGTAATTTTTAGAAATTTTTTTCTTCAGCTTCTTGGTTTCGGTTACCAGATTGGCTTTATCCAGGGCATTGCGCACGGTAACCAGCAAACGATTTAAATCCGGTGGTTTTTGCAGGAAGTCGTAGGCGCCTTTTTTTGTGGCATCTACTGCGGTATCAATGGTGCCATGGGCCGAGATCATGATAAATGGTACGTCCGGGGCAATTTCCTGGGCACGCTGCAGTACTTCTAAGCCATCCATTTTGGGCATTTTAATGTCGCAGAGTACCACGTCGTACTTGTTCTTGCGCAATTGGTCCAGGCCAACTTCCCCGTCGGCGGCTTCATCTACAGAATAGCTTTCGTATTCCAGAATTTCCTTCAGGGTATGACGAATACTGCGTTCGTCGTCTATAATCAGAATTTTGGGCATGCTTCGTAAAGTCTTTGAATTTTGTTGGTACTACTACGTATCAGAAGCCGAAAGCTGTTATACGGAATAATTTTTAAAATTATTAATATTTAAGAATGTTCAAGCTATAAAGTAAGTTAGTAATCATTTTTATATTCGGGGCGCGGCTTAATAAACCAGTATACCAACATTTTTTAAATTTTAAAAATCAGAAATAGCAACGACGCTCCGTGTACAGCAAATAAGTCCATCGGCAGCTATCCTAAACCAGCTTGGGACGTAGTTATGATATTGAAGTAAAAGATTAAATATGATTTTGTTTTATTGGTGATAATAAATAGATTAAATAAAATAACTTAGAGGGAAAACAACTCCAACTTTTATCAGCAAACTTGATTTTTAGTTAGCTTGGTTAACTTTCCTGGATGGCTATTTTGAAAACTATTTTTCTCAGTTTATCGGCAGTAGCTAAGGGCGCGTGCGTGTCTTCCGGGTAAAAAATTACAAAATGATCGGCCGGAACTTCAAACCATACCAAGGGCTGGTCGCTGTAAAATATCAGGTCACGCTCGGGCGTGTAGGGTTCGGTTATATTCTGGCAAGCCGCTAAGCGTTGCCAACCCATCACGTCAGTACCTGCCAGTACCACCTGAATATCGATGTAATGGCGGTGCGATTCTAATCGGGCTTGTTCCTTGCCACCAAAACCAAAATCATCCGAAATAATGGCAAAAACTTCTTCCCCGCGAATGGTATGTTTCCCCGTGGGTAAATCGGCTACTTTGTTATTTTTTAAAAAATTAAAAGCTACTTCAAAATCAGGATGTAAAACGGTGTAACGGGCCGCATTTTGTAGGTGGTCGAAAATCATAAAACTTTAAAAAATAAGTACGGTCTAAAATATTTTATCAGAACCAGGATTGTTTCGGCATATTTGCAGGAATTTACCAGAAATGCAAACAGATTCCGGAACATAATACCCGGAAGGTAACGTTATATTGGGTTACTAAACAAATTTAAACAAGCTTTGATTTATCCTCAGAATTTTGAGCAAAAAATAGGGTTTAACCAAATCCGGGAAATACTTGCCGATGCTTGCCTCAGCCCCTTGGGCCGGCAGTTCGTAACCCGGATGCAGTTTTTAACCAGGCACGACCTGATTCACAAACTACTGGAGCAAACCCACGAATTTAAAAGTTTACTTGCCGCCGGCGCTGAGTTTCCGACGCAGTATTACTTTGATGTAACGGAAGCCTTAAACCGAGCCGCTATTGAGGGCAGTTTTCTGGACGTTACTTCCTTTTTTCAAATTAAAATGTCACTCCGGACTATCCGGCAAGCTTTGGGCTTCTTCTATGAATCAGAGGAAGGCTTGTATCCTTACCTGAAAAGTTTGGGCGCCAACATTGAAATTGATAAGAAACTAACCATTAGCCTGGATAAGGTAGTGGACGATAACGGCGCTGTTAAAGATTCGGCTTCGCCCGCATTGGGTCGGATTAAAGGCGAGTTAATTGCCCAGCAAGGTATCCTGCGGAAGCAAATCCAAAGCATCTTGCGCCACGCCAAAAACGAAGGCTGGACTCCCGGGGATGCCGAACCAACTATCCGGAGCGGGCGCATTGTAATACCCGTAATTGCCGAATACAAACGTAAGGTAAAAGGCTTGATTCATGATGAGTCAACTACCGGACAAACCGTTTATATTGAGCCAGATGTGGTGTTTGGTTTAAACAATGACATTAAAGAACTGGAGAACGCCTATAACCGCGAATTAATCCGGATTTTAACTGAATTAACCACTTTGTTGCGCGGTTTTATTCCGGATTTACGTAAAGCCTACCAGTACTTAGGATTGCTCGATTTTATCCGGGCCAAAGCTATTTTTGCCAACCGCACGGAGTCTACGTTGCCCACCTTGCACAAGCAACCCCGGGTAAATTTTAAAGATGCCCGTCACCCGCTGTTGTTTTTATCCTTATCAGCTCAGCAACGGCAAGTGGTGCCTCTTACCATCCGGTTAAACCCTGATCAACGCATTTTGGTCATCTCTGGACCGAACGCGGGGGGTAAATCGGTAGCTTTAAAAACGGTGGGGACTTTGCAGTACATGGTGCAGTGTGGTTTGCTGATTCCGGCCAACGAAGGTTCGGAAGCGGGTATTTTTGAAAATTTATTCATCGATATCGGCGACGAGCAATCCATTGAAAACGATTTAAGTACCTACAGTTCGCATTTGCAGAACATGAAGCAATTTGTGCTTTTTGCGGACAAGAAAAGTTTGGTCTTGATTGATGAATTTGGAACCGGTACCGAACCGCAGCTTGGCGGCGCCATTGCCGAAGCTGTATTGGAGAAACTAAATCAAAACCAGGCCTACGGGGTTATTACTACGCACTACACCAATCTTAAAAATTACGCGGAACATACGCCAGGTATTGTTAACGGAGCCATGCGCTACGACCCTAAAGAGCTGCAGCCGCTGTACCAGTTAGATATTGGCAAGCCAGGTTCGTCGTTTGCTATTGAAATTGCCCGTAAAATTGGCTTACCGAAAGAAATTGTGCAGAAAGCGAGTAAACTGGTGGGTAAAGATAAAATTCGCTACGATCGGTTATTAGAAGAATTAGAAGTAGAGAAAAATACCTTTGAAAAGCGCAACGCCGAACTGGAGACCCAGGAACGCAAACTACGCGCCGCCGCCAAGGAATACACCGAGCTGAAAAAGCACATTGAAGAAAATAAAGACGATATTCTGCGGGAGGCTAAACTTAAAGCCAAAGGTTTACTGAAGGATACCAATAAGCAAATTGAATCCACGATTAAGCAAATCCGGGATGCCAATGCCGAGAAGGAAACGACTAAACAGGCGCGGCAAGAACTGGAAGTATTCGTGGAAAAAGAGCTGAAAATGGAGCCCCGCACCATACTACGTACCGCCGTTGGTAGCAAAGCGTTAAAGCCCGGCGATAAAGTAGCTTTAATAGGTCAGGAGTCGGTGGGTGAAATTGTTGCGGTAAAAGGCAGCACCGCCGAAGTAATGTTCGGCGATTTAAAATCTATTGTGAAGATTGCCAATCTGGAAAGGGTGGAAGGACCCGTGAAAAAAGCCAAGAAAGAAAAAGAAGTAGCGGCGCCTGGTTTTGCCCGCGGCCTTGATCTTACCCAGCGCATGTCGGATTTTAGCACTACTTTGGATGTACGCGGCGAGCGGGCCGAAGATGCTTTAACCCGCGTAATGAACTTTCTGGATGATGCCGTGATGTTGGGGATTCCCGAAATTAAAATTATTCATGGCCGGGGCAACGGCATTTTAAAACAAATTATCCGGGATTATTTGCGCTCACAACGCGAGGTAGCCAGTATCAGCGACGAGCATATTGAGCGGGGCGGTGATGGAGTAAGCCTGGTTGTATTAAAGTAAAAAACCTGATTTTTTAAGATTATAAAAGCTTCTTCTGATACTCGGAAGAAGCTTTTTTTATAAGGATGATTGCGGAATATTATAATTTTATAAAATTTTAAAATTTCTGTAAATCAGCTATTTGATTTAAATGATATTAACTTCTGGTTGAAGTGTAATGTTGAATTTTTCTTGAACAGATTTGATAATCTGGTGAGCTAAATCTTGCACCTGATTGCCCCGTGCTCCGCCGTAATTTACCAGTACCAGGGCTTGGTCTTTGTGGACGCCGTAGGATTCGAAGCGGCGGCCTTTCCAGCCAGCTTGTTCAATTAACCAACCTGCCGGCACCTTTACTTTGCCGGGAGTAGTGGGATAACTCGGGATGGTGGGATATTGTTCTTGTAAACTGGTAAATTGCTCCACCGGAATTTCTGGATTTTTAAAAAAACTACCGGCATTGCCAATCTGGGCCGGATCGGGGAGTTTGCTTTTGCGTATTTGGCAAACGGCTTCGCTGATAGCGCGGGCATTTAGCTCTTGTACCTGCATTGCTGCCAAGGTTTGGGCAATAGCGCCATACGACGTGTTAAAAAACGGCTTTTTCCGCAAACGTAACGTAACAGACACTACGATATACTGGCCTTTCAGCTCGTTTTTAAAAATACTTTCGCGGTAGCCAAATTTGCATTGCTCTGCATTAAACGTCTGCAATTCTCCGGAGCTTAGATTAACAGCTTCCAGGCTTTCAAATACATCCTTTAGTTCTACCCCGTAAGCGCCGATGTTTTGCAGCGGAGCGGCCCCCACGGTACCCGGTATTAAAGATAAATTTTCTAATCCGCCAAGCCCTTGTTCCAGAGTATGTAAAACCAAGTCGTGCCAGATTACCCCGCTTCCAGATTTTACCAAACTATAATCCGCATCCAGGTCATTTATCTCAATTCCCAGGATGTTGTTTTTTAAAACCACTCCATCAAAATCCTGGGTAAATAAAATATTGCTGCCGCCGCCTAAAATTAATTTGGGCAGGTTCTGTATTTCTGGTAATCGAAGCAGTTGCTGCAGCTCGGCTACAGTATTAAAAACAGCAAACAACCGGGCTTTTACTTCCATTCCAAAAGTATTGTAAGGCCGCAGAGAAACGTTGCGTTGTAATTCCATTTTTTAAAATTTAAAGCAAAAGTACGTATTCGCAGCGGAAGCGTATTACTCTAATTAACGATAAAAATTTACTAAATCTCTGGTTTAAGATTGATGCTAAAATAAATAGCATCCACTAAAAGTTTAATGTAAAATATTTATCTTGTTTATAAAAATTATTGAATTTCAGTAAATTAAATAATAGTATTTAAAGTTATAGTGTAATATAAATTTTTTAAAATTTGTTCGTTGGAGTATACTGTTATGCCGTCGTAAGGCTTTTATAATTTAAAAAGATTATTAAAAATCAGGTCTTATTGTTTCGGTAAAACACAGTAAAACGGAACCTCTTTTTAGTTTTCCGGATAAACCAACCAAGAAAGAGTTAAATTCGCGACTTTATACGCTACATCCGTTTCTTTATGGCTTACAATAATTCTGCTCAACCCGAATCATCTAAATACATTGCAACTACTTTGTTTGGTTTAGAGGAAATCCTGGCCCAGGAGTTGTTCGATTTAGGGGCAGAAAATATTTACCTGGGCAACCGGGCTGTGGAGTTTACCGGCGATAAAAGTTTGCTGTACCGGGCTAATATCTGGTGCCGTACGGCTATCCGGATTTTGAAACCCTTTCGTACGTTTACCGCCCGCGATGAGCGCGATTTATACCGCCAGGTAAGTAAAATTCATTGGTCGGATTACCTGCAGCCTAATCAAACATTTGCTATCCAGAGTGTGGTTAATCAATCTTCGTTCGAGCACTCGTTGTTTGTATCGCAGTTAACCAAAGACGCCATTGTGGACCAATTCCGGCAACGTACCGGAGAGCGGCCATCCGTAGATGTGGAGCGGCCCGATATTCGCCTGAACCTGCACATGCACGAAAATTTTGTGACGCTGGCTTTAGACGCCTCTGGTACTTCTTTGCACCGGCGGGGCTATCGGCAACAAACCAACGTAGCACCTTTAAGCGAAGTGCTGGCCGCGGGCATAATATTATTAACCAATTGGGATACGCAATCGCCATTAATTGACCCGATGTGCGGCTCCGGTACTTTTTTAACCGAAGCGGCTTTGTTGGCGCACAACATGGCCCCCGGTCTTTATCGCCGCGATAACTTTGGTTTTATGCAATGGCCCGACTACGACGAAGATTTATTACAACAAATAATAGCCGAAGCTGAAGCTGCCCAATTACCCGATAAGGAAGTTACTATTATTGGGTCGGATATTGATAAAGATTACATCGAGGCTGCCCGCAATAATATTACGCAAGCCGGTTTAGAAGATTTCATCCGGCTACGGGTACGTGATCTTAAAGAAGCCCAAGGAGTTGGTGACAAAGGAATTATAATTGTTAATCCGCCTTATGGTGAGCGTATTAGGCCGGATGATCTAAATCAATTGTATAAGTTAATAGGTGATACTTTTAAAACCAATTTTTCGGGTTACGATGCGTTTGTATTTACCGGCAACCTGGATGCCGCCAAACACATAGGCCTAAAAACTTCGCGACGTATTCCGTTGTACAATGGCCCCATTGAGTGTAGGTTGCTGAAATACGAACTATACCGGGGTACCCGTAAAGTGAAAGAAGAGTAAAATTTAAAAAATTAAACGTAGCTACTTTTCCAGTTTAATCTATAATCGGCTAAAGCTAAATTTAATCCTGCTTGCTGGAAGAGAAATATAAAAACTGTTTATTCTGATGTTACCGAATAAATAAAATGGGCTTATATTTATCTCGGACTCACGTTAAAGAAAAAAGGTGAAAATTACATTTCACCTTTTAGCAAAAGCATAAGTTATTAGCCACGGCTATTCCGCTACGGCAATGCCATTTTTGTAGGTGGTATGTTTAACTATTTTGCCTTCTTCATCAAAGTGTTTCCAGGTGCCAATCTGCCGGTTGTACCGGTAATTGCCCGTTAGTTCGGGTTCGCCGGAGCTGTAAAATTGTTTAAAAGGACCGTTTTTCAAACCATTTTTGTATTCGGTTTCGGACTGTACTTTGCCGTTGTCGTGGTAAGTAAAAGCTTTTCCCACTATTTTTCCGTTTTCGTAAGTGGCTTTTTCTTTTAGCTGCCCGTTTGGGTAATAGGCTAGCCGCTCCTTGGTTAACTTCCCATTTTCGTAAGTTTCCTGCAGGCTTAGCTGTTTGCCATCGTAAAAGGTTTTCCAGGTGCCGGTTTTGGCGTTATTTTTAAAAAATTGCTCTTCGCGTACGTTGCCGGATTCGTAATACGTGGTAATCCTGCGGTCTTTCTCTTCGTTGGCGTAGCGGATTTCTTGTTTAAGCTTGCCGCTAGGGTAAAAGTACTGCGCGGTGCCCGCCATTTTACCATTCACATAATTTATCTCACTCATTTTTTGCCCACTCTCGTAATAGGTGCGGGCCAGGCCATCGGGTTGGCTGGTGGTATTTTTAAATTTGGTAAGTACCCGTTCTTTGTTTATCTGGCCATCCGGGGTAACGACTTTAGGCTTTACCAGAATAACAGTTTTAAAATTAGTTTCGGATTTTAACTTGCCCGACCGGTAATAAGTACGCGTAACGCCGGTGCGTTTACCGCCCTCGTTGGTAGCCTCCGACTCGGGCTGGCCATTATCATAATAGGTTTTATAATACCCATCCAATACACCATTTTTATAGTTTGCTTCTGTTTTTAATTTACCATTCGGGTAATAAGTTTTGGCGGGGCCGCTTTGCTGGCTTTTTACGTAGGTAATGCTGGATTGTAAACCACCCTCCGGAAAATACTCCTTTACTTCACCTTCCGGATAACCATTGACGAAGGTGGCTTCCATTTTAGGATTACCATTTTCAAAAAACGTTTTTATGGGTCCGGTTTGCTTATCGTCGGTATAATTGGCTTGTTGTAGCGGCTTACCGTTCGGGTAAAAAGATTCAAAAAGACCTTGCCGTAAGCCATCTTTATAGTTTACCGTAACCCGCTTCGCACCATTTTCATAAAATTCGAGGTAGGCGCTGTCTTGCTTGCCGTTTACAAAGCTGGTAATGGCTTCGAGTTTTCCGCTCCGGTAAAAACGTTTGTAGGTGCCTTCGGGTACCGTATCCGGCGGTACTACATAGTAAATTTGCTTAATGGCTGTGCGTACAGAGTCGTGGTAACTCACTACTTTTTGCCGCCGGTTCTGGCCAGCAGCAGTAAAAACAACCAGAGAAATAAAGCCAATAAGTAAAATATTACGCCAAAAATAATTCATAAGTGCGCCTCCGGATATTTACGTCTGATAAATAAACGTAAGTCCTTAATTAAAAATATACTTTAGATTTTAATAGTATAACGGGTACCAGGTAAAAGCTGGCGATTAGCCGATAAGGAATGATGGTTTACCCATGCATTAAGGTTCTTTTAACAAAACAATTGCTTAAAAAGCAGCGTTCGCTTTTTCCGGTAAAAGCTTTGTTAATAGCAAGTTTACAGGTTTGCTTTGAAGTTTGTTTAACGGAAAAATTCCCCAGCCTGAATTAAAGCTTGCCTAACCTAAAATGTAAATTTTGAAAAAAATTTGTTTCTGGGCGATATTTTTAACCCCGGCTACTGATTAAAGGTATAGTTTCTCCAGAACAATAGCCGACGCGCCGCCACCGCCATTGCAAATACCGGTTACGCCTATCTTCCCGTTTTTCTTGTCTAGTACATTCAATAAAGTAGTTACAATCCGGGCGCCGGAAGCTCCCAAAGGGTGACCCAGCGAAACCGCTCCCCCAAAAACATTTACGTTGCTGTTTTTTAAATTTAACTTTTGGTTATTTGCAATTGAAACTACGGCAAAAGCTTCGTTGATCTCGTAAAAGTCAACTTTTTCCGGAGTAATGCCAGCTACCTTTAAAGCTTTCGGTATGGCCAGGGCCGGCGAAGTAGTAAACCATTTGGGTTCTTGTTCGGCATCGGCAAAGCCCAAAATCCGGGCAATGGGTTTTACGCCTAATTCTTCAGCTTTTTCTTTGCTCATTAGCACCACTGCCGCGGCGCCGTCGTTTAATGTAGAGGCATTAGCCGCCGTAATAGTGCCTTCTTTGTCGAACACCGGTTTTAAGCTGGCAATTTTATCGAAGTTTACTTTGGTATATTCCTCATCTGTGTTTACCACCAAAGGATCTTTGCCCTGTTGCGGAATTTCTACAGGTATTATCTCGTCCTGTAACTGTCCGGCTTCGGCGGCAGCGGCCGACCGGCGATACGATTCTATCGCAAATTCGTCTTGCATCTGGCGGGTTATGCCCATTTCGCGAGCGGTGTGCTCAGCGGCGTTGCCCATATGAAAATCGTTGTACACATCCCAGAGCCCGTCCTTTAGCAAACCATCGGTCATTTGGCCGTGGCCCAGTTTGGTGCCAAAACGTACTTTATCCAGGTAATAAGGTACGTTGCTCATGCTTTCCATGCCACCGGCCACTATTACCTCTTTATGCCCCAGCATAATCGCCTGAGCCGCAAACATAATGGCTTTAGAACCCGAGGCGCATACTTTGTTTACGGTGGTGCATTCAACTTCGTAACCTAAACCTGCGTACAACGCAGCCTGCCGGGCTGGCGCCTGACCCAAATTGGCCGATAGCACGTTACCCATAATTACTTCCTGCACCGCTTGCGGATTGACTCCGGCTTTGGCCAAAGCACCTTTAATGGCAGCGGCACCTAACTGGGTAGCCGATAAAGCGGCTAAACTGCCACCAAAAGAACCAATCGGTGTCCGGACGGCGGCTACTACGTATACTTCTTTTAAGGTCATAAACCTGCGTTTTAATAATAAACGATGTAATCTAATGCAGCAAGTACGAGTTATGCAAAAGTTTTTTACCAATCAGGGTTCCCGGAATCTTTCTTGGGGGTGTGTTTTCTGGGAATCTGTTGCAAATATTGTACTTCGGCTTCGCGCATGGCTTCCAGAAGCATCCGGGCTTTCTCGGGTGTAATGCCAACTTCTTTTAAATGATCAAAGGTAGTTTGGCCGGCATTGTTTTCCTGGTTTTCTGCATTTTGCCCGCTGTTTATCTGGTTTCGATTATTATCCGGGTTATTTCCTCCGGAAACCCCGCGCTGATTCCCTGGTAGATTACCGCTACTATCTTTTTTTTGCTGGTTTGCCGATGCTTTGTTTGATAAGTCGCTTCTGCTACCATTAGCAGCATCCGTTTCCGGGTTTTTACCGGAACCAGGTTGAGGCGAATTTTCCGGATCAGAGTTATTAAAATCCGGTACTTCTGCCTGCGTTTTTCCCTGGGCATCTTCTTTTTGGCCAGTTTGCTTGGCTTGCTCCGGTTTTATATCCTGGGGCTTTTGTTTTTCTGGGGCAGGTGGGGGTAAGGCAGGCTCATCTGCTTCGGGGTGCTGTTTCAGATATTTTTTTAAAAATTCGTAATTGTAGCGGGCTTCTTCGTTCTGCGGATTTAAAATCAATGCTTTTTTAAAATAATCCAGCGCCTGGGTTTTATTTTTAGAAGCTGTTATTACGCCTAACTGCAAATGGAGCAGCGAGGCAACCCTTGGCGTAGATTTAGCGAGCAAAGGCTGGTAAAACCTGGAAGCCTGCTCCTGATTATTCCGTTGAAAATAAGCATGTCCCAGATTAATTTTAACTTCCCGTTCGCGCACCTGCAAAGAGTCACTCAGGTATTTAAAAAGATAAATAGCGGTGGTGTAGTCTTTTTGTTTGTAGGCTGCCTGGGCTTCTTTTAAAAATTGGTTAACCCGGGTAACTTTGGTAAGCGTTTGGCTTAAAAAAGCTATAATAATGGCAAATGCAACTACTATCTTCATATCCGGATAACGTTGAATGTAACGATAATATCGAGTAAAATAAAGATAAAGGCCAGAAATAAGGGATAATAGTATTTATTGGCCTGCACATCTACAATCCGGGTTTCTTGCCTTTCGCCCTCAATGGCGTTAATAGCACTAATAAGACGGGGAATTTCAGATGTACGGGCCCCAATTTCGAAATACTGTCCATTGGTATTACCGGCTATTTCGGCTAAACGTTCGGGATTTAATTTACTGATTACCCGTTTGCCTTTTGCATCTGTAACAAACCCTTTATTCAGGGGAATGGGGCCGCCGTTTTCTGAACCTACGCCCAAACTTATCACCCGGATATTTTCCTGATTTAACTGCCGGTAAACCGCGATTAAATTTGTACTAAAATCTTCGCCGTCGCTGATAAGTAAAATGAGTTCGGCCCGTTTTTCTGGTAATTGGGAGTCTTTATTATTTTTAAATTTTTCGAGGGCCAGTTGCAAGGCCGGCGCATAATTAGCGCCGGCCCGCGGCAAAATATCTGTTTTTAAAGTTTGAATAAATAAAAGCAAAGCGCTCTGGTCGTACGTTAACGGACATTGCACAAATGCTTCGTCGGAGAAAATAATCAAGCCAATCCGGTCGGAGTTAAACTTTTGAATTAATTGCCGGAGTTCAAACTTTACTTTTTCTAACCGCGATGGGGGCACATCGCGGGCGTTCATAGAGGCGGTTACATCAACCAGAATAAAGATATCTTTCCCAATCGTTTTAATCTCTTTTTTCATGGCGCCAAACGAAGGGCCCAGAATGGCAATAATAATCAATAAAAAATAGACCGCCCGAAAGCCAAATTTTACCCACGCCAGATCGGCCTTTTGCTTAAAGTGAGCGGCTAAACGATGAATTTTAAAAATATAACCCAGGTATAAAATTAAAAACAGTAAGCCCGTTATAATTTCCAGAGTGGTTAACGATTGATACCAATTCATGCCGGGTTCATCAGAAACTGCTTAACGTATATGGTTAATTAAAAAATAACCGGTTCTAGGGTTACTTACAAAAGCCTAATAACGGATAAAAAACAGGCAAATTGTTGCCAAAGGTACACATTGCTTTGAAAAATGTAGAAATTAGTCATTAAAGTTACCGGCTTTTTAAACTTGAATTTTTTGTAAATCATTCAGCCTGATTTATTTAAAAACGGGTGTATGAAAGACCGGATTTTTGTTGAAAATTTTTTTAGTAGTTTTTAGATGAGTTTTGTTTTTGTCAGAATTATTCTGGTATATTTGCATTCTCTTAAACGAAGAGCCGGAGTGATGGGTGAGTGGCTGAAACCAGCAGTTTGCTAAACTGCCGTACCTCTAAAGGGTACCGGGGGTTCGAATCCCCCTTACTCCGCAAATTTTTTTTGAAATAATGCTTTTAATTTCAAAAAAAGCTTTAAGTTTGCACCGCGATTGAGAGAAACACTACCTGCTAGTATTTCTAACAAAAGCAAAGTTTAGTTCGGGGTGTAGCGTAGCCCGGTATCGCGCCACATTTGGGATGTGGAGGTCGTAGGTTCGAATCCTGCCACCCCGACTTTAAATTTTACGAATTATGGATTATGAATTATAAAGCTTCATCATTGGGAGATTGTTAATTCTAATTTGTAATTCGTAATTTTTTTATACCGGTCTCGTAGCTCAGCTGGATAGAGCAACTGCCTTCTAAGCAGTAGGTCTTTGGTTCGAATCCAAACGGGATCACTTGTTAATTAGCCATTTACAAGGTAAAAATTGTAAGTGGCTTTTTTGTGTGCATACAAATACAATCTTTCTTCATTTTAGAAACGACGCTTGCCTGAATCCTTAATTGAGGATGGTAGACCTATCTGACCTAGTTGTTTAACCTTTGGAATAATGGTAGAAGTGGCACTATAATACTATAAATACCAATAAAAAAGCCGATAGAAAGTTGTTGTTCCACCGGCTTTAGCAACTGTAAATTGTTTTTTATTTTAATATTATTAATTTCTGTGAGTGTCGTTGGGTAGGTGTTTGCAATTGTAGAATATACAAGCCTTCTGCATTGCTGCCTGCTTGCCATTCTACTTTACTCTCCTGGTTGGCTTGAACTTCCCCTTGAAATAAATTAGCTACTTTTCTGCCTTGACTATCGTACATTGTTATGGTTGCCGGTTGTGCTTGTGGTAACGTGAGTGTTATAGTAACTTTATCTGAGAATGGATTGGGGTAGGCAATTAAATTTACTTGGCTGGTTCTTATAGCTGGCTCTTCTACTTCTACTGCTTCCCTGGCAGCAACAATCGATTTAATTTCCGGAGCTACTTTCACCAGCCAAAAATCTGTGCCGCCTTGGCTGGGCTGCGTACGATCACCACTCACACCCGAATCCGATTTTCCGGCCAAGAGTAAGCCCCCGTCTGCGGTTTGTGTTACCGCCCGCAGATCCTCGGTTCCACTTCCTCCAAAACGTTTATCCCACTGGTACATGCCATCTTTATCGGCCTTCACAATCCAGTAATCGCTACTTCCCTGGCTGTTCTGGCTTTTATTTCCACTTTTATCGGAGAATGATTTACCGGCCAAAATATAGCTGCCATCTTTGGTTAGAATACTGGCTTTTAACTCGTCATCTTTACTGCCCCCAAAACGCTTGTCCCACACCTTGGCTCCGGTACTGGTAAGTTTAAGCAACCAAAAGTCTTTCCCTCCTTGACTGCCCCTGGTTTTGTCCGCGCCAGCCGGAGAATCACTTTGGCCTGCAATAAAAAAATCATTGCCATTCCTGCCCGAAGAAAAAGCTTCATCCTGGCCACTGCCTCCGTAAGTCTTATCCCAAAGCTTCTTACCGTTCTTATCTACCCGGACGATCCAGAAATCACTCCCGCCCCGACTTCCTTGACTCTTGTCGCCACTTTTACCTGATAAAGAGGTGCCACTGAGTAAATAACCACCATCTGCGGTTTCTACAATGCCGCTTAATAAATCATTTAAACTCCCGCCGTAACGTTTATCCCAGATTTTAGTACCCGTCTTACTTATTTTTACTAACCAGAAGTCAGCGCCTCCTTGACTGCTTTGGCTTTTATCACCTCCAGCAGGAGAAAGACTGTACCCGGCCAAAATGTATTCACCGGTGGAAAGCTGAATTACTTTCTTGAGTTCGTCATACCCTTTGCCGCCAAAACGCTTATCCCATTCTATATTTCCTTTGCTATCTATTTTTACAATCCAGTAATCTCGGTCACCTCGGCTACCTTGTCTTTTATCTCCTCCCAATCCTGATAAGGAAGATCCCGCAAGTAAGTACCCACCATCAAGCGTTTGAATGACTCGATTTAAGTAATCGTCGTTAGAACCGCCATATGTCTGTTCCCACTGTAGCTTACCATCTTTATCACTCTTTACAATCCAATAATCATTTTTACCTTGACTACCACTCCATTTATCTCCTGTATAACTAGAATTGGAATATCCTCCAGATAAGTAACCCCCATCAGTGGTTTTGAGAATGGTAGTAAAGTTTTCGTCGTTCCAACCACCATAACGTAAGTTCCAGTTAGCGGCGAACGGATTGTCTTCTTTTAATTTTACAAGCCAAAAATCCTCAGTTCCTTCAAAGTCTATGGTCTTATCGCCGCTTATACCTGAATTGGAAAAACCTGCCAATAAGTAGTTGCCATCATAAGTCGGGAATATATTAGTTAAATATTCTTGATCATTACCACCAATTATTTTCTTCCAAACCTCGAATCCATTTGCATCAAGTTTTAGTATCCAGAAATCATTTTCACTTACATCTTGGTAGCATTCATCATAGTAATTATAATCGTCAGCAGGTGCTTTGCCGTTAAAATAAGGTGAATAGCCCACTAAGTATCCTCCGTCTTTAGTTGGAAATATGGAAGTATACTCATTAAAATTACTTTCCCATAAGTTTATTCCTAAACCATTAACTTTACTTATTGTATTATAACGCTGGTAACCACCACAGCCATCATAAAGATCATAATTCGTTCTTGTTATTAGAAAACACCCATCTAAGGTCGATATTATTGACTTAAATGGAGGTATATAACTATTGGTGTGTTCTGTTTTATCCCAAATCTGCTTCCCGTCATTATCAATCTTAATGATCCATTGATCCCATGCATCCCATTGTGGAAAATCTTGATTCACACTATCGCCAGATGTATTATCTCCTCCTGCAAAGGAGTTTGTACTACCTCCCAAAATATAGCCGCCTTCTGGAGTAGAGGCTATACCCCCTAAATAGGAATTTCCTGTAAGAATGGTATCTGCGGACCAATCACCATCATATTCACCTCCTACATAATCGATTGCCCAGGTTTTTACACCTCCAAAAGATTTATCCCAGATCTTTGCCCCACTTCCATCTATTTTAACCAACCAAAAATCAGATAAGCCTTTTAAATCTTGAGTTTTAGATTTACCCTTATTTGAATAAGAAGTACCTCCTAACAAAAAGCTCCCATCTTGATTTCCTATTAAAGATACAAGATTTTCCGTGCTATTCCCTCCATAACTTTTTTCCCATACTTTGCTCCAATTTTTATCTATTTTCATTACCCAGTAATCACTTTTTAAATTTCCTCCAACTAGATAGCCGCCATCTTGCGTGGCTACTATTGCTTCCAAAGAACCACTACTTACTATAGATCTTTTTAGTGTTACTTTGCCCTCTTTATCAAGTTTAATAAATTGAATTATTGAATTATTTAGACTTGCAATGAGATAACCGCCATCTTGCGTTCCTATCATTGTATTTGGCCGCTCACTGTTACCTGAAATACCTGTTTGCCACTGAATAGTTTGCCCAAACATTATAGTTGATGAGCCTATATTTACAATCATCAAAAAGCAAAGAATGATCAACCAATGCTTTTTAGTCTTAATCAGAGGCTCCGTAATTTTCGCAGATAAAGGTATTGTCATAAATTGGTGAGGAAGTTGGAAGGTTATATAAGAATAATTTAAAAATTTACTGCAGTAATTACATATTTTAAATTAGTAGATACTTTAAAATTAATTTTGTTACCTCTCATCAAGATGTTATTAGCCTATTGAGTTCTGCCTTTTTTAATAAATATACCTAGATTTAGGTATTGTGGACAATGCTTTAAGCTGCTACATTGAGCTGTTTTATACAACTTATTTATAGGTTTGTAGTTCTTACTTACTAGCTTATAAACCATACTTTATGCAACAAATTTTATCACTTTTCTGGCGAGGAATAAAGGAAAAATACAGCTTGTCCTTAATTCTAGTTAGCATTCTAAACTCAATCCGGTAACGGCTCAAACAAAGATCTGGGAAAAAACTTACGGGAACCCTCTTCATCAGGTAAATGAAACGAAAACAATTAAAACTGTTGATGGTGGTTTTTTACTAAGTGGTTATACGGAGGCAGGCAAAGGCGGTGATAAAACCGAAGCATCCCAAGGTAGTTACGACATCTGGATTATGAAGCTCGATGGGCAGGGGAATAAACAATGGGATAAATCTTATGGGGGCAATAGTTCTGATGGCGTGGCAGACATTGTAGCTACACCGGATGGCGGATACTTACTGGGTGGTTATTCCAGTTCGGATAAGAGCGGTGATAAAAGTGAAGCTAGCAAAGGTTCCTGTGATTTCTGGATTATTAAAATAGATGCTCAAGGAAATAAGCTGTGGGATAAAATCTACGGTGGCAGTAAATACGATATTTTAACGGCAATAGCCGTTGCGCCGGATGGAGGCTATATATTAGGTGGTGATTCTAATTCAAATAAAAGCGGCGATAAAAGCGAAGACTTGCACGAAACAATAGAAGATGAATTTGGCCCCATGGATTTTTGGGTAGTTAAGATAGATGAACAGGGCACTAAACTCTGGGACAAGGCTTATGGAGGCGACTCACGAGATAATTTAAGGGAAATGCTAGTAACGCCGGATGGCGGGTATTTATTGGGTGGCTACGGTGGTAGAAACTATTCCGATGAGGTGAATGGTACTTGTGATAACCCCAACTGCTCCGGCTTTTGGGTTGTAAAAATAACAGCTACCGGTCAACGGCAATGGGATAAACTGGTAGGGCCTGTATTTCAAAACAATTTAGGAGCCTTACTTAATACTCCAGATGGCGGGTATTTGGTAGCTGGTCATTATGATCAAGGCATTGTGGTTACGAAAGTAAATACCTCGGGTAAAGAAATTTGGACAACCAAGTATAACGACCAAGGGGAAGTTACTGGCTTATTTGACATGGTTACGGGGATTAATGGCGGTTATTTCCTGATTGGTTGGGGTTCTCGGAGAAATAGCGCCTGGGTGGCCGAAATAGATGAGGCCGGCAAGAAAATGTGGGATAGCCCGATTGAAGGAGATTATAATGCGGCCAATTTAATTGCCTTACCCAATAATAATCTAATCATAGCTGGCAGTTTTTTAAATTTTAAGATTACAAAAATAAAATGGGAACGGCAGCCTCATGCTTTAGATTGGGATATATCCTACGTAGGGGAAAAGCAAGATAACCTAACTACCGCCATTAAAACAGCCGATTGTGGTTATCTGATTGGTGGGTACACTAATTCATTATTTGGCAATGATAACCAACTAAGCCGGGGTAAAAACGACTACTGGATTATAAAGATTGATAAAGATGGCCAGAGGCAATGGTACCAACGTTTCGGCGGAACGGGTGATGATTACCTCAACCGCGTGTTGCAAACGAAGGATGGCGGCTACCTATTAGCTGGTTCTTCTCTTTCGGATAAAGGTAAGGATAAGTCGCAAGGCAGTAAAGGAAACCGCGATTATTGAATTATAAAAACCAATAAAGATGGTAACCTGCTTTGGGATAAAGTATATGGCGGCATTGGCTACGATGAACTTAATAAAGTAGTACAATTATCTACTGGTGAGTACGTGCTGGCTGGTTCCAGTAACTCCCCGGCTGGTGATGACAAATCGCAGAACAACCGGGGAGGAACCGATTATTGGTTAGTAAAAATTTCAAAAAATGGTACAAAACTCTGGGATAAACGCTATAGGGGTAACCAAGACGAAGTATTAGGCAGCTTTACAGAAACTAAAGATCACGGTTTTTTACTAGCCGGAACTACCTTATCAGGTAATACAGGGGATAAAAGCCAGGCCAGTAAGGGCGGTAAAGATTATTGGATAGAAAAACCGATAAAGAGGGTAACCTTCTTTGGGAGAAAACCTTGGGCGGCAGCGGTGAAGATGAAGCCTATTCAGTGGGACTTAGCCAGGGCGAAAATGTATTTATAGCGGGCACCAGCAGTTCAGGTAAAAGCTCTGATAAAAGCAAGGCCAGCAAAGGCGGCAAAGATTACTGGTTAGTAACGCTGGATCAGAATGGCACAAAGCTGTGGGATAAAACCTTTGGCGGCAGCCAGGACGATATACTTCGTGCCAGCACTTACACCATGGAAGGACATTACGTACTAGCGGGTAGTTCTTACTCGGGTGCAAGTGAGGATAAAACCCAGCACAGCCAAGGCAGCAGTGATTACTGGATCGTGGAGGTAGATGAGCAAGGTCGCAAAGTGTACGATAAACGGTTTGGCGGCAGCCGCACGGAAGATCTGCGTACCGTTACCCAAACCCGGGATGGTGGTTTGCTTTTAGGTGGCAAGTCAGATTCACCGGCAAGCGGCGACGTATCCCAATCTACTTGGGGGAGTTCCGACTATTGGCTGGTAAAAACTTATGCTTCGCTCAATTCGTTAATAGCTCCCAGAACAGCTACAGCGGCAGAAACTTCCATTGTGGTGAGCCAGACATTCCTAGCTTACCCAAACCCGTTCCAAGAGAAACTAACCATTACCTTTTCCTTACCAGACATGCAAAAGGTTGTTATCAGAATACTCGATGGACTAGGCAAACCAGTAACCACGCTGTTCCAAGCAGAAGCTCAAGCTAAGCAAACTTATCAGGTAGAATGGCACACTAGAGAGCAAGAAGCGGGCATGTACTTGTTGCAACTGCAAACCCCTACGGGGCAAAACACGCAGAAAGTGATGCTGCGAAAGTAAACTTAGATTTCGTTTGCTGAGAAAGAAAAGCTTAATACTAATAAAGATGGTATTTGGCTTCTTAGTTTTAGTTTGTCTAGTCCAAAAAGGTGTTGATTAGCCATCTTATGAAAAGATGGAATAGATAATACCCATTCTGAAAAAGTTCTGGTAGTAGGTCTTTTTTCAGAATGGGTATTTAAAATAAGCTTCTTTCCAATTAAAGCTTAATCTTCATTCCTGAGACGAGTTATAAGAAAAATAACTTCTTCGAAGAGTTTTATGTGTTTAACATATATTTCTTTATCTGGAAGTTGTTTATTACTCTTTGAGCGCATGAGCAACGCCGGCGTATGTCTGGCTAATGATTTTTCCGTTTTGGATAATGAAGGTATCGGAGGCGTAAGTCAGGTCAAGGGTGGGTGTTTTTGCTTGCCAAAGAATATAGCCAATATCTCTAACTATAACAGACTTGTTTAATTTAAAGGTAGTACGTTCCTGGGCAAATGTTTGGTAGGCATTTTTAAAATTTTCCCGAATTTCCTCTAATTCTTTATAAGTTCTATCGGGCGTAATCAAAACAGATTCTTCGGTATAATCTGCCATCACTTCCTCCATATTGTTCTGGATAAAAGCTTGCCAATGGTGATCCAACACCTGCTTAGTTTTGGCTTCATCTATCTCGCTGGCCTTAACTGGCTGCTGGCTTTCAGAAATAGCCTTTTCTTGGGAAGCGGAATTGTCAGAACAACCCCATACCAACAAAAGAAGCACTACTGCAGAATAGAATTTATTTTTCATTAATCAAGGTTTGGGTGAGAATAGGGAAACAATGTATTAAATTTGTCGCATGCAGCCAAGCCATGGTAACAAGTTCAGGATTGATAATTTAACGTATAACTACGATAATATTCAGGAGTAAGAACAGCAACAGCCGAGGTATTTATTCGAAATTGGTACAAATTCAAGCTTTGGCGCTACAATAGTGGTAGCGCCATTATTTGCTTCCTGGTAAAACTATATAATTACTTGCTGCACGTTTTATTCGACAATATTTTTTAAAAAATAGCTTTATAAGGTTGCATAACAATACTGCAGTTTGATCCTAATTGTTATTTCCCAATCTCTCGGTTCAACTAAATTTAATTTGCCATTTTAATCAGCTAAATTCAACCAGAAACTTTTTGCTGTTAAATCAGTCACTACTGTAGTTGTATTATCTGCGTTAAAACCAGATACTAAACCAGCTATTTCTTGCCTAACCGCAATAATACAATTAGCGATCAAATCTTTTTGGAACCCCTTTTCCTCTAACTGCAATACGTAGCCCAGGGCAACAACCCGACCCAGAATTTTACCTAGATCTACCATTTTGCGTTGCGGCAAAGATTCGGGAAGAGAAAAACTAAGTTCTTGTTTAACCGGCAGGCAAGCTGCCGCGGTAAGCTCAAAATCTTTCAGAAAAGCAAATACTTGCCTTTGCTTCTGCTTTTTCATTAAGCGGGTAATTATCTCGGCTATCTGACTGTAAAGCATTTCGTTGGAGCCTTCAAAAATCTGGAATGGCCGGCTGTCTATAATTCCCCGTCCGCCAATATGCCGGATGCGGTAACCATTCGCTCCAGATAATTGAACTAAGATTTGAGATGACTCCTGCATTAAATCGGTTACTACCGCCTTCATACTGTTTGCTTCCAGACCTTCGGTTGCTAAGTCGTGATTCACCCCGCTGATTTCACTGCTGCGGGCGCACATGGCCGAACAGATAGTAAAAGCAGCTTGGATACGGGTTAATTGAAACTGCACCTGATCCAGAGCTAATAGATTAGCCGTTCCTACAATTCGGGTTTGGCAATGTGCTATAGCTTCTTCCATCATGCGTTGGATAAAGCCCATGCCCATGCCGGGGAATTGCATGCGGCTGCGATGTAAGATATCCAACATCATTTTGATGCCGGTAGTTTTAGGCTGTAACTTAAAGTAGGCCGGAACCTCTACATCTAATTGGTTTAAACCATAAGGGATCATGTAAAGCCCTAAGTTATCATAGTACTCCTCTACGATGATTCGTTGTTTCTCCTGCGACGCATCACAAATAAAAAAATCAATGTCCCGGCTGAGTTCTCCCGGGCTGCTTTCTTTCCGACAGGCAATTAACCAGTAATCGGCCATACCTGTAAGGCCCTGCCAATGCTTTTGGCCTTTTATTTTATAACCTGCTTCACTGGGTCTATTCACCGTTTTCATGTTCAATGCATCACTGCCGTAATTAGGTTCGGTGATCATAAGCCCGCCCATATTCTGTGCGTGAAGAAACCGGTCAAAGATTTCTTTTTTCACCGTTTCCTCTGCGTACTTCGAAACTGGCTCCAGAAAAAGCGCGATGTTAATGCCGAATATAAGTGAAAGTGGCAGGGACTCGTAAGAGGCGGCAGCTAAAATTCCTAAACATTCTTTTACGATACTGCCCCGGCCACCATACGATTGGGGAATGGCTACAGATAAAGGTAGCTGAGCCATAATCTCGCTCATAATAGCAGGGGGCAAACCCCTATTAAGGCTGAGCTGGTTGATATCTTCTTTCGTATGAAATAGGTGTTTTAGCGTTTGCTCAAAGTTCTTTATAAAGTCGGGAAACGGGGCGTTTATCAATTGCATGTTATGTAATTCTAGTATAATACAGGAGTAAAGCTCGGCTCTAGCTCAATACTCTTGTTACATCTGCCATTAGCCTGTTGCTAGGTAGAAGTCTGAGAGTAAAAAGTATTGATGTTAGTAGCCTGAAAAGCCAAAATACCAGCTATTTCGCTAGAAATAAAAGAAAAAAGGTTAAGATTAATTTTCTCTTTATAACCTTGGCATATTTAATAAGATTGGTGACTGTTTATAGCTTTTATTAATAAGATATTGATCTTAAGTTTCTGAGAGCATAGTATGTGTTACTAAACTGCTTTTTACAATACCTACAGCTTTGCAATGGAATGGATGCAACCGCATTTAAACAGTTTAAATATTTAGAAAGGAATTGATGGCTGAAAGCAATGTACGCGGAACAGGAATTAGTTATACAACTGGCCAGGGCGCTTTTACCTCTGATATAGCCTAATTAACGCTAGTATATCTGGTTGTTTTAAAATTTAAACCTTTAGACGAGTTTAATAGCAAGACTAGATTGCTTACGCTTTTTTTTTGGCCGGTATTTATCTTTCGGGTTGGTCAGGAATATTTTTAATGAAAGGTAAACAGAGCTATATCCCTAATTTACCTTTCTGTACTATCTTTAATCTTAAAACGTAGCTTGATCTAAATAGGCATTTACTTCATTGAAAGCTTCATGGTAGGTAGGGCACTCTCCTTTATTGATGGAGCCCAGCTTACCGTTAGGGATATGTACATGCCAATGCCAATTTTCAGTATTATTGGTTAAAGTGGCAATCAGCTCATCTGATTTATACAATTGCCCCGCATCATCATAAACGTTGCCTCTTAATTCTATTTTATCACTTAAAAAAGAAGGTGGTTCAGGGATATTATGGATAAAAGCTTTCATAAAATTTACTATCTGATATTTGTTTTTAAAGTAAGTAAAGTACAATCTATAAATAATTGATAAATCTTATGAAATTTTTCTGGTTAATCTTGTGCTCTGCTGTATTTCTGGTTTAGGGGAGCACTATGTAGCGCTTCTGGCTCATATTTATAAGCTGCAGCAGTAATAGTGTGTTCCAGTTTAGCATCTTCATCCAAATACCTTTTAAATAATCTGTTAAAAATGTTTTTTACTTGAAAGCCTGGTAAAGCTTTTACGTGTAATTAAAATTTTTTAAAAATTTATTATCCTGCGCTGTAAATAAAGCATGAAAAAATTCAGGTTATTTTTTGTACGCAACCAGAATCAAACAATCCTTATTTTATTAGTGAAACAAATATTTTTATAGATTTACGGTTTAGCTTTGCCCAAAGGTGCGGCAATGCATTTTTTTATATTTTGCGTTAGTTTTAATTTATAGTTTGAATATTCTGTTTTTTAATGAGCAATATAAAGCTGACTACTAAGCCGCATTATCCCATTCTGGATGGCTTATGTGGGGTTGCAGCCATTATCGTTGTCACATTCCAGTTTGGCTGAACCGCTAGCTACCAGCTATTTAGATAATCTTGTTAATCATGGGTACCTGCCCGTCGACTTTTTCTTTTTTTTATCCGGCTTTGTGATCGGCTATGCCTACGACGATTGCTGGCCCAAAATGACCGTAAGCAGTTTTCTTAAACACCGCATCGAACCACTGCAACCCATGGTGGTTTTGGGAAGACCCTCGGTGCAATCGGGTTTAATTTTACAGATTCTGCCATCTGGCCGCTTATTCATACCATTCCGGAAGATGCTGCTGGTATTGCTAATTGGCTATACGATCTTGCCTGTGCCATCATCACTGGATATACGTGGCTAGGAAGAGATGCACCCTTTGAATAGCGTGGAATGGTCCTTGTTTTTGGAATACATCGCCAACATTCTTTATGCCATCGGGATCAGAAAATTGTCTAATACAGCATTAAGTATCTTAGTAAGCATTGCGACTATTGGCCTGGCTCACCTGGCTATTACCAATGGCAACGTAAGTGGTGGCTGGACCCTGAATCTGGAACAGGTGCGCATCGGGTTAACTCGTACCATGTATCCTTTCTTTGCCGGTTTGTTACTTTCGCGGGTAGCGAAGCCTGTCCGAATTAAAAATGCTTTCTTATGGTGTAGCCTTTTAATAGCTATCGTTCTATATCAGTATTTTATTCTGAACCGGTGGAATATGTGCCGGTTTTTAGCCGGATGTAGCATTAAGTTTCTAGTCGAGAAGATAACTTAATTTAAATTTAATTCGGGCATACTTCTCCATTGTAAAGCGGCTAAGTTGGATTTAGGCAGAAATACCCGGAAAGTACTTCCGGCCCCAATCTGGCTTTCGACCGTAATGCTTGCGTTAATACTTTCGAGTAATTCTTTGCAAAGCATCAAACCTAAGCCCGTGCCTTTTTCGTTGCGGGTACCCACGGTGGTAAAACGGTCTTCTTTAAATAAGCGGTTTAAATTTTCGGGTTTTATTCCCTTGCCCGTGTCACTCACCAAAATGCACATCCGGTCTTCCTGTTCTTCGGTGCGGATAGAAATCTGGCCTCCTGCCGAAGTAAACTTGATAGCATTTTGAACCAGGTTCCGGATGGTGAAATTCAAACGTTCCTGATCGGTTAAAATTTCGGTACTTTCAGAAATCTCATTCCGTAAGGTTATGCCTTTTTCTTCTGCCCGCGATTCTACCAGTTGCAAGTTTTCTGTCGCCAACTGTTGAATGTTAACGGGTTTTAACACAATATGAGAACCAGCTAATTGCGCCTTAGACCATACCAATAAACTTTGCAGCATTTCCAAGGATTGCTCCATTTCTTTGCCCAGTAAATTAAACAACATTTCCAGGTCGTTGCGCGACATTTCTTTGGTTTTTAAAAGAGCCAGTACTCCTTTTAAGGAGTTAAAAGGCGTTTTTAAATCGTGCGAAATAATCGTGAAAATGCGGTTTTTAAAGCCGTTGTGATTTTCTAATAAGTGGTTTTGCTTTTGTAAAGTTTGCGACTGGGAGTACAACTCGGTGCGTTGTTTTTCTATTTCTTTGTTTTGCACTTGCATGCGGTTATTGGCCGCGGTTAGTTGCAGGGAGGTAAGCTTAAAACCTTGGCGGCTACGGTAAACAACCAATAAAAGTACCGTTAACAAACAAACCACCACCGCACTTAAAACCAGCGATTCATTTTGCTTCCGAATTTTTAAGGCTTGATTTTCCTGCTCGGCAGCAAATCTTTTTTGCTGAAGTTCGTGCAAGGCTCTTTCGTGTTCGGCTGTTATTTCGGCGGCTTTTAATTTTTGGTGCTCCAGGTCGAGCTTATTTTCTTGTTGATTTACTATTTCGAGGTAATGGTAAGCTTTGGCATAATCTTTTTGCCCGGCGTATAATTTTTGCAGGAGTTTAGCTGCTTCGTTTATTTTTTTGCTCGACTCAGTTTTTACTGCCCATTCGTAGCTCTGATGCGCAAATTGCATGGCTTTCTTTTGATCGCCCAGTAACGCGTATACTTGAGAAATACTGCCCAAAGTGCCCGACCGCAGCATATTGTTCTGGATAGTTTGATTTATTTCCAGCGACTCAAACAAATAGGGGAGGCCTTTTTCGGGGTGCGGGAGATAAATGTGCACGTGGCCCATGTTGTGCAAACTTATGGCTAAGTTGCGGTTGCGACCGAGTAGCCGTTGCATACTAGCTGCTTTTGCGAAGTAAGAAAAAGCCTGATTGTACTTTTTTTCTTCTTCGTAAAGGTTGCCCAGATTATTGTAAACCTTGCTCAAGCCCAAAGTATCGTTTACCCGCCGGGCCAGATTTCCGGCTTTCCGGATATACAAAAAAGCACTTTTAGAATCTTTAACTTTGTGGTACATGCCCCCTAAAGCATTATAAGATGCCACAATAACGGTGGTATCGTGAGCTTGTTCAGCTAGTTTCAAAGATTTAAAATGGCAGGCTAACGCCTGATCAAACTCGCCTAACACCAAATGCGCGTGCCCCAGGAGCGTTAAAGCTTCGGCCTCTTTGTTGGTTAAACGAAACTTAGACGCCAAGTCTACGGCAGCTTGCGCGTAATTTTTAGCTTTTTTAATATCAGAAAATTGGTACTGCCGGCTAAGTTGGCAATTTAAACTTACTAAATCTGCTTTACCAAGATTTGAATTTAATAAAGTTAATAGGCTATCTACGGTTCTGTTTTGGGCGTGCAGGAAGGTAGGCAGTAATAAAATAGCAAGTATTAATTTCTTCATATAAAAAGCTAGATGCTGCAACTAAGCCAAGTGATGCAATATAATTTTTTGTTAGACAGTTTAAAGCTCAGGAACATTCCCCAGATAGCGATAATTCTTTTTTTTTTTTAATTGTTCAATACTTTTAGGAATATTATTATATTTTATAACATTACTCAAGCAGCAGTTTGTGTGAATTTTAGTTATGTAAATTTTTGATTAACATGGTTTCATAAGTTAAAAGGGAGGATATGAGCTTTGTAGCTCTAAGTTGGGGCGATTGTATTGGGAGCAAACCGAAAACACAACAATTCCTGAAAAACTAGTTCTTTTCGGTACTTCTGGCTTTTACAGCCAAAGCCGATAATAAAAAAACTAACAAGCAAACCTTACGCCGAAATATCTAAATTATTAAATATTTCGTAAGTACTTTTGTAGCGTTTTAATAAATATTTTTACAATAGTTTATTTTAAATTTACAACAACAAAATAAAAGTAATTAATAGGCTGCTGTAATTTATAAATAGAATTATTGATATATATCGGAGTCGAACGGATTTTTAAAAATTTTATGGTGGAACTTACCATTATTGGCACGGCTGATACTGGACTTCTTTTTTTTAGATGATGTTAGATTTACTCAATATAGTTTTATGAATTTTTAAATCAACGGATAACAATTTTATTGAAAGGGGGTTGCATTGTACACTAAAATTTAATCGATCACAGGTTAAGGTTTTGTAAAGTTTTATTTCCTACTTAGTGTTTTGTTGTACAATTTTCGCGCTCCTTCCTTAGTTGATCCAGTTGATATATTTATGGTTAATAGTTGTATTTTTTTAATAGCATGTCCACTTTCCCAAATTCTGATAAAGATTCCTTTCTTGAAACGCCTTACGTAACTATGTTTGTCCGGGAAGGAATTTATCAGGCTACTTTTAAACCACTAGAGACGTTAGACTTGGACATTGCGGTTGCTACGGTACAGGATCGGTTAAATTTTTTTAAAAATATAGCGTATCCTTGTTTATTCGACATAACCCAAGTAAAACATACTACCAAAGAAGCCCGCGACTACATGGCCAACGAAGGAAACCAATTGGTTTTGGCCAGCGCCATGATTGTGTCGTCGCCGATGCTGAAAATGATGGCCAACTTTTACATTATGGTGAACAAGCCTAAAAATCCCACGCGGCTTTTTACGGATAGGGAGAGTGGTTTAGACTGGCTCCGTAGTTTTAGGAAAACGATTTAACTTGATTTAACATTTAGTGGTATGGGATTTTACGCGCAGGTAATTACACCCCGGGTAATGAACTTTTTTATGTCGGCTAAAGAATTTCCGGCTTACCGGGCCGAGCTCCTGAAGCACGCGCAGGGTAAAGTACTGGAAATAGGCTTTGGTTCGGGGCTTAATTTGCCTTTTTATCCCGAGCACATAAAACAGATTGACACAGTAGATAGTAACGCTGGCATGCAGCCTTTAGCGCAGAAAAATATTGCCCAATCTGCTATCCAGGTAAAGCAACATACCCTCAGCGCCGAACAATTGCCTTTTGCCGATAACACTTTTGATACCGTTGTGAGTACCTGGACCTTGTGCAGCATTCCGGACGTAGCCCAAGCATTAAGCGAAATTAAACGTATACTGAAGCCCGAAGGACGTTTTTTGTTTGTAGAGCACGGTTTAAGTCCGGAAGTAAAAGTGCAGAAATGGCAACATCGGTTAAATCCGGTTCAGAAAACCCTTTTTGATGGCTGCCACCTGGACCGGAACATCGAAAAGATTGTAGCGGGCGCTGGGTTTAAATTTGAGAAATTACGCAAAGAATACGCCGGATCGCCGAAGCTGTTTAGTTACTTTTACTTTGGAATCGCCCACAAATAACCTGCATTTTAGAATGCTGCACAGTTAGTGCTTAGTCTAATACCGCTTTACAAAGTAAAAAAATAGCAGCAATCTTTACGAAAAAATATAAATAGAACGCGTACTATTTGCCGGCAAATTATTCAGGAAATTAACAGCCTTAAAATTAAAAATTTTAAAAAATTGCTTAATACCAGGAGCGGGCAACCATAGCCCAGCCTACATTATAAAACAGCACACCGCTTAACTTTAAGCTGAAATAAAGGTAATGGTACTGCGTAGAAATTTTAATTATCGCTGGGCCAATGTTGAAACAGAATTTCTTTGGTTAAAGCTTCTTTTTTCAGCAACTGCAGCTTTTGTTTTGGGGCGGTATCTGGTTTTTTTAATGAATCGGATGGCAATTCCAGGGTAGCTAGTTTTTTAAGGTTCAAGGCTAACCGGTCTTTTTCCTTCTTCATATTTTTATACTGCTTTCGGTTAGCTAAAAAGTAACGCAAATTAACGCACGTCAGAAATATTATTAACCCCAGGCTAATAATAGGAATTAAAATATGGGAGTGAAAATCGTGCATTTTAAATAGTACAGCTACTTTAACAATTCTAATATAAAAAATTTAATTAATCCGGGTACAGTACAAGGCAAGAAAATTAACTACCGACTAATTTAGTTATTTCTTTAACTAGTTGTGCCACATCATTAAAATTTACATTCCTGCTTTTTAAAGATGCTTAAAATCTTAAAATTCCACAGCGTGCAGCCGGTATTTTCTTAAGCGAATACAATGCAAAAATATAAATTGTTCTTTTTAGATGCTGTTATTTTAAAAATTTTGTTTAACCAAAGTTTCAGGCTTAATATAAATTTTAAATATTTGATAATTAATTGATTATATTACGGGCATACCTCTATTATACTGGCAGATTAAAGTTGTTCTTTGCTTTAAGTTGGCAGCAGGTCGATAGCTTCCAGTATGGATTTTTATTTGTATTTGGCATATTGGCGAAGTATTGGAGTTTATTGATGTAAACGCGGCTGGTTAGTAATTGATAAAGGGGGATGCGAAAAGGGCGTATGCGATACGCCCGTACTAGGTTGGGGCGTATCGCATACGCCCTTTGGTGGCACGCGCAGAAAGTTAAATTTTAAAAAATTTTGACTTTTGGAGTTGCTTAAATATTGGTTTATCTAATTCTCTGGAATGGGTTTACTCTAAAATAAAAAAGGCCGGATGTTCTCCGGCCTTTTTGCATGCATATATAAGATTAGCTACACGTTAGTATCCACTAAGTTCTGCGCTTTAATCCATTTGTATAAATCTTCTACATCGTCGCGGCGGCAAAGTTCGGAGCCCGGCGACATAACGGCAGCGGCACCCGCGGCAACTCCGTACTTCACCGAATCGCTTAAAGACCAACCCAACGATAATTTGTAAACCAAACCGGCTACCATGCTGTCGCCGGCGCCTACGGTGCTGCGGGCTTTAACCTTGGGGGCCGGAACATGTTCTACCTGGTCGCGGGTTATCAGCATGGCGCCTTGGCCACCCATCGAAACTACCAACACTTCGCACATACCGTTAGCCAGCAGTTGTTTGCCGAACTGTTCAATTTCACTATCCTGAATCTCTTCTTTCCCGGCCAACATAGCCAGCTCGTTCAGGTTTGGTTTTAATAAATACACGCCAATACCAGCTGCTTGCTTTAAAGCGTCGCCGGAAGTGTCCAGGATTAACTTAGCGCCAATTTTCTTTGCAATAGTAGCTACCCGGGCGTAAAAATCGTTAGGTACGCCGCGCGGCAAAGAACCGCTGGCTACAATGTACTCGGGTTTCGGAACGGTTTTTTCTAGTTTAATCAAGCTGTATTGCCATTCGTATTCCGGAATAATAGAACCTGGCATACCAAAACGGTATTGTTTATCGGTGCTAGTTTCGGTAACCGAAAAATTTTCGCGTGTCCATTTTACCGACGGAATAGGCATGTGGGTAATGCCTTCGTCGTCCAAGAGTTGTTGCAGCACCTGACCGGTAGCTCCCCCTGATAAATAATAGGCCAGAGAATCGCCGCCTAAGTTGCGGATGGCGCGGGTTACGTTTATGCCGCCCCCGCCCGGTTCAAACACGGGCGCAGCGCAGCGTAATTTATGCTCCGGCTCAAACTTTTCAACGTTGGTGCTTTTATCTAAAGCCGGATTTATAGTTAAGGTAACAATTTTCATATATTTAAAACGGCTGCTAAATGCCACCGCCCGTTAAAATTACTATTTTACATTGTATTTATAAAACGGCAACGTTACCACCGTGTTATATATGGAAACTCAATTTTAGGTAAAAAAATAATTATTTTGCTACTTGCCCGAAAAAAATTTAGTTAAATCTAAAAAAATTTAAAATTTAATAATTCTAGGCCGTTTTTCGATGGAAATATTATTAAATTAATAACTATCCTTTTCAGTGTTCGGAGCAAGCTTCATAAAATTAAAACAAACAGAAGTTGGAGCTTATAAAATAATTAATTTCAATAATGGTAATACAGGTTTGCTCCGGTCTGTTTTGTAATCTGATGCGGTTATTACCGATCCATCCGTACAATACGAGGCGTGAAGGTTCCCAGAATTTCTACTTGCTGTAATTGGCTATCCATTACGTAGTGCATGTTTTTATAAGCCAACGGCGACTCTTGCAAGCTGCTTCCAATTAATTCTACCCCGAATGCTTTCACCAGGCCATTCATCTCGGTTTGGTAAAGCACCTGCGCCGCTTTTTTTGCCGATAAAGCCCGGCCAGCCCCGTGCGAAGAAGAATCCAGGGCAGCCGTATTGCCTAAGCCGCGTACCAGGTAGCCGGGTTGGGTCATCGATCCTGGGATAACGTTGTAGGTGCCAGCCGTAGCTTGAGCAGCTCCTTTGCGATGCACAATAACTTCCTGGCCCTGATATTGTTCCCGCCAGGCAAAATTATGCGGACTATCTACGCAGGCTACCGGTTTTTCGCCGAACCAGGCGCTCAGTCGCTCATGAATTTGCTCGTGGCAAGCCCGGGCGTAATCGTTGGCAATTTGCATAGCTTGCCAATACTCCTGGCCTGCTTGCGATTTCAAATCTAACCAAGCTAAATACTTAGCTTCAACGGGTAAGCGGCAGGTATCCATGGCAATTTGGGTATAATGAGCTGCAATGTTTTTACCTAAGCTACGGGCCCCCGAATGCGATAAAATACCCACGTACTCGCCGGCTGGTAAGTTAAAAGCATTCGCTTCGGAGGTGAGGGTTACTTTGCCGTATTCCACAAAATGGTTGCCCGTGCCGGAGCTACCCAATTGATAGGCAGCCCGCATTTGTAACTGCTGCAAAATTTTAATTTGATTAAACTCTGGTCGGTCAAAAACGGCGTGATCCTGCGGTTTCTCAAATCCGGTATTTACACCAAAGCGTGTTTGATCGAGTAATACTTGTTTGAGTTGCGGTTTTTTTTGTTCCAGTACACTGGCGGGTACCTCGTATAAGGTGAAGTGCATGCGGCAGGCAATGTCCATGCCAACGGCGTACGGAATTACCACGCCGCTGGTAGCCAGTACCCCGCCAATAGGTAAACCGTGGCCTTTATGGGTATCGGGCATCAGGGCGCCACTAACGGTTACGGGCAAGCGCATGGCCAAATCCATTTGTTCTTTGGCATCTGCTTCAATTAAATTCTCGCCGAATACAGCGTAGGGTTTGGGTTGTTCGTGCAGGTTTACCTCGCCAGTAGGCGCATGCGGTTTCGCTAAGGCCGCAATTAATTCGCCCATTACGGTGTCTTTCACAAATGTGTCCGGAGCAGCCAGGGCTTGTTTCAATACGTCCAGCTGGGCCGTGGGAGTGAGGTGGCCGTAATGTTTCTGCATCAGGCTAATAGCCAGACTAATGGTTCTGCCGGCGGGAAAACCTAATTTCAGCAGGTCGTGTCCCGATAATTTTTTGTTAGCCATAACTGGAGCACTACTGGGGGCATACACTTGCGAACTCATTTTTTTATTGGTATACGGTTATAAAACAAAAAACCCGAACATTATCTGTTCGGGTTTTTTGTTTTGCTAAGAAAAAAATATCAACAAACGCCCCGAACCTGTTGGCACAGCTTCCAGTTTTGGTTAATCATGTTCAGAACCGCGGCGTAAAACATTGTTTCTTGTTTAAATCGTTTGCAACAAATATAAAGTAATTTTTCTATAAGCAAAATAAATTAAAAAATTCTTTAGATATTTTCAAAGCACGCTTTTAGATCCATCTATATTTTTGAATAAAAAAGCTATTTTACTTGCAATTCTATATATCTATTTAAATCAGCAAAAACCATTATGCCACATGAGTACTCTTTTGAAGATTTATTTCATGCCTTACTATAGTTATATACAATTCTCCCATTTAAGACTTTGAATTGTATTAAGTTTTTTAGATATCTTATCTATTAACTCTAAATCGCTGGTTCTATAAAATTCAAAAGCTTTTACACCTTTATAGAGAACATCAATGGCGTAAACATCTTTAACTGCAGCTTCTCCATCAAAGGAATATTTAGAACTAATTACAAATGAAGTTTCGTCAAAAGGTATGATTAGTTGTTTACGGGGCTTACCCAGAAGAAGGCTTGAACTTTTACTCAATTGATTTTTTACCCCATCAAGTTCAATTTTTTCATAGGAATAATAATCAACAAAAGATAAAAGTATAGTTATAATAAGTAACCAATATAATTTCACGTATAACATGAAACAAGCTAAAACTATATATATAACTATTGAAAAAGGGGAAGATTTGATTTTAAAGAGCAAAAAGTGATCTTTTCTTTCGCAAAATATTCTTTCACCTAAGTTTTCCATCTAAAAGTTGTTTGTTCGTAGTTGTCTCTTGTGGGTAAGATTAGGCATAAAATATACCAGACTTTTAATTTTTAACCGACAGTAATCCTAGTACATCAATTTAGCCAGCTATCTAAAAACTACGTACACTGGAATTGTTGTTTTAAAACAGAATATTTTAAAAAATGGAAGACGCTACTGGGATCAACAATAGCTACACGCGGCGGGAAGCCACTAAACTTATTGCAGCAGCCGGGGCATCGGCTTTTTTGCCCGGCGCCCTGGAGAGTACAGCCGCGCCTACCACCATGCTCCTGCGCAAAATACCAGCCTCCGGCGAAGAATTGCCTGTTGTGGGTTTGGGTACTTGGCAAACCTTTGATGTAAGTCCGTCGGCTACGGTACGGGCACCTTTAAAAGAAGTGCTGCAGCAGTTTGTGCAAATGGGCGGCAAGTTAATTGATTCGTCGCCGATGTACGGGGAGTCAGAAGTAGTGGTGGGCGACTTGGCCGCGGAATTAAAAGTAGCTTCTAAGCTGTTTATGGCCACCAAAGTATGGATTCAGGGCCGGGAAGCAGGCATTACGCAAATGGAAACTTCGATGCAGGAAATGCGCAGCAACCCCATGGATTTAATGCAAATTCATAACCTGGTAGATTGGCAAACGCATTTAAAAACCCTGCGTGCCTGGAAAGAGGCCAAACGTATCCGTTATATTGGCATAACGCACTATACGGTTAGCGCCTTTGATAAGCTAGAGAAAATAATGCAATCGGAGCCCATCGACTTTGTGCAATTAAACTACAACATAGCTACCCGCCAGGCTGCCAACCGGTTGTTACCTTTAGCCCAGGATAAAAACATTGCCGTAATTGTAAACCGGCCTTTTGAAAGCGGCAGTTTGTTTAGTGCTGTAAAAAATAAACCGTTGCCCGATTGGGCTCGGGAATTTGATTGCGCGAGTTGGGGACAGTTTTTCTTGAAATATATTTTGGGCCATCCGGCCATTACCTGCGTTATTCCGGCTACTTCTAAAGTTAAACACTTAACCGACAACATGCAAGCCGGCTACGGACGTTTACCTAATGCAGCTCAGCGCAGCCAAATGGAGCAATTTATTCAAAACCTGATTTAAAAGGTTAAGCTATATTATCTTTGGACTGAAACATTTACTTAAAAAGAAAATTTTTAAAATTTTGAGTCGATTTGCTATTTCTGATATTCATGGGTGTGCTAAAACTTTCCGGTACCTGGTAGAAGAACGGTTGCAAATAAAACCCACGGATCAGCTTTTTCTTCTGGGGGATTATATTGATCGGGGACCAGATTCGAAAGGCGTGATTGATTTTATCTTGGAGTTGCGTTCTAAAGGCTTTCGGGTAACTACCTTAATGGGCAACCACGAAGCCATGCTGTTGCAGGCTCCCGAAAATGCGCAGTACTTATCTGCCTGGCTGCGTAATGGCGGACAGGCTGCTTTGCAAAGCTTTAATGCGAAACAAGTATCCGACATCCCGAGCGTATATTGGAATTTTTTAAAAAATTTAGAATACTACAAAGAGTTACCGGATTATTTGCTGGTGCACGCGGGCTTTAATTTTAAGGTAGCTAATCCGTTTGCCGATTTCGAGTCCATGATCTGGATCCGGAATTTTATAGTGAAAGAAAAGTTTACTCAAGGCCGCCGGATCGTGCACGGACATACCCCTACCATGGATTTTGAAATTAAAGCGCGCGTCGGCCCACCCGCGCATTCCGTTATAAACATTGATGGGGGCTGCGTGTATACCTGGCCCCCAGGGTTAGGTAAACTCGTAGCCTTAAATCTGGATACTTTGGAACTTAATATAGAAGAGAACCGGGATGATGTATAATTTCAGTTATATTATTTCGATAACTTATAATAGAGTAAGAAATTATTATAAGCAATGCATTTCAGCCTCATCTTCAAATCAAAAGAAAGTTTCTTAAAGCTAAGAGCAGTTTTATATATTTAAAAATTTTAAATTTTTCATTCCCAAAAGCTTTCTGGTTGCTGGTAACCGCTTTCGTTTAGGTTCTTTCGAAATATTTTAAAAAAATTAGAATTCCGGCAGAACTGCTGTAAATTTCGGTCTCCATACGGTTATTTACATGCGTAAAATTATTTTTACTCTTCTTTTTGCCGCCGGCACTTCTTTCTCAAGCCACGCGCAGCAAACTTTCCCACGTAATGGCGTGTACGACGATCGCCCCGGCTTAGTCGCTTTTACCAACGCAACCATTTTCGTCGATTATCAAACCAAACTCGACAAAGCCACTTTAGTAATCCGAAACGGGAAAGTAGAAGCCGCGGGCGCTAACATTAAAATTCCGGCTGGTGCGGTAGTGGTGGATGCACAGGGTAAGTTTATTTACCCCAGTTTTATTGATTTGTTTTCGGCTTATGGTTTGCCGCCCATAGCACCTGCGTCGGTGGGTTTTACTTCTCCACCGCAACCCGAAAGTACCCGGAAAGGCGCTTTTAACTGGAACCAGGCCATTCGGGCCGATGCCAACGCCGTAGAATTATTTAAAGTGGATAATAAAAGCGCCGAAGATTACCGGCAGCAAGGTTTTGGTACCGTATTGACCCAGCACCCAGACGGCATTGCCCGGGGAACGGCCGCTTTGGTAACCCTGGCGCAAAAACGGGAAAATGAAGTTGTATTAAAAGAAAAAGTCGCTGTTGGTATGTCTTTTAACCGGGGTTCTTCTTCGCAAGATTATCCGGGCTCCTTGATGGGAGCTATCGCTTTGGTGCGCCAAACTTATCTGGATGCCGACTGGCTGCATCACCACCCCCAAGAAGAACAAAACTTATCGTTACAAGCTTTTTATGCCAATCGCACCCTGCCTCACATTTTTGAAGTATTGGATAAACTAAATGTGTTACGCGCTGATAAAATTGGAGATGAGTTTGGGAAGCAATACATTATTAAAGGCCGCGGTGACGAATACCAAATGTTACGCGAGGTAAAAGCAACGAACGCACCTTTAATTCTGCCGGTTAATTTTCCGGATGCTTATAACGTAGAAGACCCACTTGATGCGGATTTGATTGCCCTGGAAGATTTAAAGCATTGGGAAATGGCTCCGGCTAACGCCGCCTTATTAACTAAAAACAACGTAGTCTTTGCTTTTACCGCCGCTGATTTAAAAGATAAGAAAAAATTTCTGACTAATATTCGCAAAGCCATAACCTACGGCCTCTCGGAGCAGGAAGCCTTAAAAGCTCTGACTCAAACCCCAGCCCGCTTACTGCAAGCCGAAAACCAGGTAGGTGCGTTGCGGAAAGGCATGATGGCTAACTTTATCATTACCTCGCAACCTGTTTTTCAGGGCGAAAATGTAATACTAGAAAATTGGGTTCAGGGCGAACGTTATGCCGTACGGCAGTTGCCCATTGATGTGCGGGGCACTTATTCCCTGAAGGTGGGCGACCAAGCCCCCATCCGTTTGGAAATTACCGGAATGGGTGACAAACCCGATGGTCGCCTCATTTTTAAAAATCCGGCCGAAAAAGATACTACCAAGATCAAAGCAGGTTTAAATTTAACCAACGACCTGATTACACTCACTTATAACGCTGATCCTAAAAAACCGGAGAGCCTGGTACGTTTAAGTGGTTGGTACACCACCGGCAAACCTGGGTTTGAAGGTTCCGGACAAGTACCTATTGGTACGCCGGTAAAATGGGTGGCAACTTTAGAAAAAGCTTACCCGGTACCACCTCCTCCGGTAGTTGCTCCCAAACTTCCCGAAGTAGGCCCGCTGGGCGCTAATTTGTTCCCCTTTACCGCTTTTGGCCGCACCGCTTTACCTAAATCGGAAACCATCCTGATTAAAAATGCTACCGTCTGGACGAATGAAAAAGAAGGCCGCCTGGAAAATGCGGATGTTTTAATGCGCAACGGTAAAATTGAAAAAGTAGGCAAAAATCTCTCAAGTAACGGCGCTAAAACCATTGATGGTACCGGCAAACACGTTACGCCCGGTATTATCGACGAGCACTCGCACATTGCTATCAGCCACTCCGTAAACGAAGGAACGCAATCGGTTACCTCCGAAGTACGCATCGGCGATGTAGTAGATCCGGAAGATATTAATATTTACCGGCAGTTAGCGGGTGGTGTCGTAGCCTCCCAACTACTGCACGGCTCGGCCAATCCCATTGGCGGACAATCAGCTTTAATTAAATTGCGCTGGGGCTTGGGACCCGAAGAACTAAAAATTAAAGGCGCGGATAACTACATTAAATTTGCTCTCGGCGAAAACGTAAAACAATCGAACTGGAGTTCGCAGCATACCATCCGGTTCCCGCAAACCCGCATGGGTGTGGAACAGGTTTACATCGATGCTTTTCAGCGAGCCAAAGAATACGACCAAGCCTGGAAAAACTACCGCAAACTTTCCAAATCAGCGCAGGCCAAAACCGGAGCACCCCGCCGCGACCTGGAACTGGAAGCGCTTGCCGAAATTTTAAATAAACAGCGTTTTATCACCTGCCATTCGTACGTGCAGTCGGAGATTAACATGCTTTTAAAAGTGGCCGACCAAATGGGCTTTCAGGTAAATACGTTTACGCACATTCTGGAAGGATACAAAGTGGCCGATAAAATGAAAAACCACGGCTCGGGCGCTTCTACGTTTTCGGACTGGTGGGCTTATAAAATGGAAGTGAAAGATGCCATTCCGTACAACGCCGCCCTCATGACTAATGTGGGTTTAGTAACCGCCATTAACTCCGACGACGCCGAAATGGCTCGCCGTTTAAATCAGGAAGCAGCTAAAACCGTAAAGTACGGTGGTTTATCCGAAGAAGAAGCCCTGAAATTAGTTACGCTCAATCCGGCTAAATTACTGCACTTGGATAACCGCATGGGCAGCTTAAAACCCGGCAAAGATGCCGATGTAGTACTCTGGACCGACCACCCGCTTTCTATTTATGCCAAAGCCGAAAAAACCTTTGTGGATGGTACGCTTTATTACGACCTGGATAATGATAAACAACTCCGCCAGGAACGGGATCAGGAACGCCAACGACTGATTCAAAAAATGCTTTCGGCCAAACAATCCGGCGAACCCACCCAACCGGCTCCGGTAACCCGTAAAGGCGAGGTAAAACACTGCGAAGACATAGTGGTGGAAGAATAAAAAAGATTCGGGGTAACAAATTTACTATTGCCCAAACATTTAAATTTTAAAAATCCATGGACTATTGACCATGGACTATCGACTAAACAAATGAAATATACCATATTAACGGCGACGCTTTTTCTTAGTCTTACTACCTGGGCGCAAGTACCGGCACCCGCTCCGAAGCAAACCAAACCCGTGTTACTTACCGGCGCTACGCTGCACGTGGGCAATGGCCCGGTAATCGAGAAAGCTGCCGTAGCTTTTGATAAAGGTAAAATTACCTACGCTGGCCCGGCCAGTAGTGCCCCGGCTGCTACCGGCTACGAAGTAGTAGAAGTTACCGGCCAGCATATTTATCCGGGCCTCATTCAACCCAATACGCAGTTAGGTTTAACCGATATTTCGTCGGTGCGGTCTACCCGCGACGAACAGGAAGTAGGTGTTTTTAACCCGAATGTACGGTCTTTGATTGCCTATAACACCGATTCGGATATTTTACCCACAATCCGGGGCAACGGGGTTTTATTGGTACAAGCCACGCCGGTGGGTGGTACTATTTCCGGCTCTTCGTCAGTAATGCAGTTAGATGCCTGGAACTGGGAAGATGCTGTTATTAAAGCCGATGATGGTTTACACCTGAACTGGCCCACCATCCCCCGGGCACTCCAACCAGAATCGCGGCCAGACCTCAGCGAAACCATTAACAACCGGGAAAAAGCTTTGCAGGAGTTACAGCAACTATTTACGGAAGCCGTTGCTTTTAGTAAGGAAGCTGCCGGTAAAGAAAATTTAAAATTATCAGCTCTTAAAGGTTTGTTCGATGGCAGCAAAAAATTATATATCCATGCCGATGGAGCCAAAGAAATTATCGAAGGCATCCGTTTCGCGAAAAAGAACAACGTGAAGAATATTGTGCTGGTTGGCGGCTACGATAGCTGGAAAATTACGGATTTTTTAAAAGAACAGAACGTTCCGGTCATTATCTCGGGCATTCACGCGTTACCCACCCGCACCGTAGACGATGTAGATTTGCCTTATAAACTGCCGTATTTGCTGCAACAAGCCGGTATATTGTATTGCCTGCAATACGATGGAGCGCTGCACGGGCACCGTAATTTGCCATTTATTGCCGGTACAGCCGTTGCATACGGACTAACCCAAGAACAAGCTTTAGCGGCAGTGTCGGCAAATACGGCTAAAATTTTAGGAGTAGACCAGCAAACTGGCACCGTGGAGCCAGGTAAAGATGCGAACCTGATTATTTCGGCCGGCGATTTATTGGATATGCGCACCAACAACATTACCTCAGCCTATATCCAGGGCCGTAAAATCAACCTTACCGATAAGCAAAAAGCTTTATACCAGAAATTTAAAGAAAAGTACGAGGCGCAAAAGTAACACCTCTACGCTAAGAGGCTTTTCCTTAATAATTGGGAGGAGAGTCGGTTATTGGCTGACAATGACAGTATGGCGCGGAAGTTACTTCCGTGCCTTTAGGTTTTATAAAAAGAGAGCCGTCGATTTTCTTGGGAAACTTGATTAAGGCACGGAAGTAACTTCCGCGCCATAGTTAAGAAGTAACCCTGCCATAGTTAGGGAAATGTGAGGAGAATAAAATCCGCGAAATCCAATAATCCGTGGTAATCCGCAATTAGCTGCGCTCCAGAACTTTCTCGTTGGGTAAATTCATTAAATACTTGCCGTAACCGCTTTTTACCAGAGGGGCGGCAATTTTCTGAAGTTGTTCGGCATTAATAAAGCCCATGCGGTAGGCAATTTCTTCGATGCAGCCAATTTTTAAGCCTTGGCGTTCTTCTATTACTTGTACAAACGTAGCAGCCTGCATTAAGGAGTCGAAAGTACCCGTGTCGAGCCAGGCCGTTCCGCGACCCAAAATACCGACCTTTAACTTACCGCGCCGTAAATATTCCTGGTTTACATCGGTAATTTCGTATTCGCCCCGGGGGCTCGGTTTTAAATCGCGGGCAATTTGAATAACGTCGTTGTCGTAGAAATACAAGCCAGGAACCGCGTAGTTCGACTTAGGCTGTTTTGGTTTTTCCTCAATGGAAATTACCTTATTATTATCGTCGAATTCAACCACTCCGTATCGCTCCGGGTCAACAACGTGATAGGCATATACCACGCCTCCATCCGGGTCATTGTTGCTTTGTAGTAGTTCGCTGAGGCCGGCGCCGTAGAAAATGTTATCTCCCAGCACTAAAGCTACTTTATCATTACCAATAAAATCGGCTCCAATTACAAAGGCTTGGGCTAATCCGTTTGGTTCAGCCTGAATCGCATATTCAAAGTTGCAACCTAAGTCGCTGCCATCGCCCAGCAATTTTTTAAATAAAGGATTATCGTGCGGGGTAGTAATCAGTAAAATATCCCGGATTCCCGCCATCATTAAAATAGAAAGCGGATAATAAATCATCGGTTTGTCGTAAACCGGCATTAATTGCTTGCTTACCGCCAAAGTCAGCGGATGGAGTCGGGTACCGGAACCACCGGCCAGGATAATACCTTTCATATCATTAGTCGACGGTCCATAGTCGATAGACCTTTGTTTTAATTGTTAAATATTAAACGTACTAAATCAAAATCCTAGAGCTTTCCCCCTTAGCTTAGGAGGGCAGGGGTGGTTGGTTTCATGATTATTACTCAGCAGCAATCCTTCAACCATCCGGCAATTCAATTAGCTTAAAATTTAATTATTATAGATAAACTCCTGGTTATTACGGAACCAATCCAGGGTAATTTGCAAGCCTTCTTTAATTTTAATTTGGGGGGCGTAACCCAATAAGGTGCGGGCTTTTGTGATATCGGCTAAACTATCCCGGATATCGCCGGCCCGTTCTGGTCCGTAAGTTGGATTTATTTCGGATTGAGCTTCTTCTTTCAGGATGTTAAATAAATCGTTCAGCGAAGTACGGTCACCAACGGCAATGTTATACACCTGATTAATTGCTTCCGGATTTTGTACCAAAGCGGCCCGGATATTGGCTTCCACGCAATTCTCTACAAAGGTAAAGTCGCGGGTTTGGTTGCCATCGCCGTTCATCCGGGGTGACTTACCTTTTAATACCGCATCGATAAATAAAGGAATAACGGCCGCATAAGCTCCGTTTGGATCCTGGCGCGGCCCGAAAATATTAAAATACCGCAGCCCGATAATTTCCATGCCGTAGGTTTTGCCAAAAACATCGGCGTATAACTCATTAGCGTATTTGGTTACTGCGTACGGCGATAAAGGCCGCCCAATTATATCTTCTACCTTCGGTAAGGTTTTGCTATCGCCGTAAGTAGAGGACGAAGCCGCATACACAAAGCGTTTTACCTGTTGGTCTTTAGCAGCGGTAAGCATATTTACAAAACCGCCAATATTAACGTCGTTAGTAGTAATGGGGTCTTTAATGCTACGCGGCACCGATCCTAAAGCAGCTTGGTGCAGCACAATATCCATTCCGGCGCAAGCCTGCTGACAAACTTCCGGGTTGCGGATATCGCCTTCTATCAGCTCAAAACGGGTATAATCCTGAAACGCTTTTATATTTTTTAGAAAACCGTTCGAAAAGTTATCGAGCACCCGAACTTTGCCCGCATTATATTTTAATAAATATTCAACCAGATTAGAACCAATAAAGCCTCCGCCTCCGGTTACTAAAAAAGATAAATTTTCGAGGGGATGGCTGTGAAAAGGATTTTCGTACACGTTCTTTTTTTAAATTAGAAATCAAAAATTAGGAATTAGAAATTGTTTTTAGAGCAGGTTACTTCAAGTAATCATTTCTAATTTTTAATTTCTAATTCCTAATTTGTTTATCGGGTGTATTGCTTATCGTAGTAATCCTGGTAAGTGCCGGAAGTAACGTGTTCCAGCCATTCGGTGTTTTGGAGGTACCAGTCTACGGTTTGCGCCAGGCCTTGCTCAAACGTAACCGAAGGTTTCCAACCTAGCTCGCGTATAATCTTCGACGAATCAATGGCGTAACGCAGATCGTGTCCGGCCCGGTCAGTTACAAACGTGATTAACTTTTGGGAGGTGCCTTGGAGTTTACCGGTTTTCTCGTCCATGACATCGCAGAGTAGCCGGATTAAATCAATGTTTTTCCACTCGTTCACTCCGCCAATATTATAGGTATCGCCCACTTTTCCTTTATGAAAAACGGCATCAATAGCCGTTGCATGGTCTTTTACAAAAAGCCAGTCGCGCACGTTTTCGCCTTTGCCATAAACGGGCACTGGTTTGCTGTTGCGGATATTATTAATGGACAGCGGAATTAATTTTTCCGGAAAATGATTGGGGCCGTAATTATTAGAACAGTTAGATATTTTTACCGGTAGCCCATAGGTATCGTGGTAAGCGCGGACGAAATGGTCGGAGCTGGCTTTAGAAGCCGAGTACGGCGAATGCGGATCGTACTTGGTTTCTTCGGTGAACATGCCGGTTTCGCCCAAAGAGCCGTATACTTCGTCGGTAGAAACGTGGTAAAACACATGGCCTTCGTAGTTATTATGCCAATGGTGGCGGGCGGCATTTAGTAAATTTACGGTGCCTATAACGTTGGTGTACACAAAAGCCAAAGGGTCGGTAATAGACCGGTCCACGTGCGACTCGGCCGCCAGGTGAATGACCGCATCAAATTGCTGCTCCGCGAACAACTGTTGAATAAAATCCGCATCCACAATATCACCCTTTACAAAAGTGTAGTTCAGCTGATTTTCAATGTCGCGCAGGTTCTCCAGATTGCCGGCGTACGTGAGCTTATCGAGGTTTACAATTTGGTAATTCGGGTATTTCGTAACAAACAACCGCACTACGTGCGAACCAATAAAGCCGGCTCCCCCGGTAATTAATATTTTCATGTGGTTTAATTAAGTACTACAACCAATAACTAATAAGACACAGGTATCAGGATATTAGATGTTAGACTTTTGTGTCATGTAATTTTTAAAATAAAGGCTGATTACAGCAATCTAGTGCTTGATCAAATTAGTTTTTAGAGTAAATTTTATTCTAGAACTAAGTGGAAGAAGAATTTAGCCCTCATTTCTAATTCATAATTTCTAATTTTTAATTGGGCAAAGCACAGGTTTAGCTGGCCGCTTGTTGCTTATTCTTTAAATTTACTTCCCAGTCCCAGGCGCTTTTTAAAGATTCTTCTAAGCCTAGTTCGGTTTTAAAGCCCAGCTCCTGCGTAGATTTGGTTACATCGGCATAAATTTTAGGCACATCGCCGGCCCGCCGCGGCCCAATCACGTAGTTGAGTTTTTGTCCGGTAACTTTCTCGAAAGTATGAATTACTTCTAATACCGAATTGCCTTGACCAGTGCCAATATTAAAAAACTCGATCTGCTCGCCTTTATTTTGAACCAGGCGGTCGATGGCTACTACGTGCGCTTTAGCTAAATCTACTACGTGAATGTAATCGCGAATATTGCTGCCATCCGGCGTATCGTAATCGTTACCGAATACAGTTAATTTCTCGCGGATACCCATGGCAGTTTGCGTAATAAACGGCACCAGATTATTGGGTACACCTAACGGTAATTCCCCGATTTTGGCGGATGGATGGGCGCCAACCGGGTTAAAATATCGTAACGCTATGGAGTAAATAGGGCTGCTACCGCTATGGGCTAAATCCGATAAAATATCTTCGCAGATTTGCTTGGTGTTGCCATATGGCGAGTTGGCTTTTTTAACCGGAGTAGCCTCGGTAACCGGTAACTGATCGGGAATGCCATACACGGTACACGACGACGAGAAAACCAGTTTATTTACGTTAAATTCAGTCATTACCTCCAACAGAGCCACCAAGGAGCCTACGTTGTTGTGGTAATATTTTAAAGGTTCTTTTACCGATTCGCCCACGGCTTTGTAAGCGGCAAAATGAATAACCCCCAGAATAGTACCTTCTTCCTGAAATACCTGACGCAAGGCTTCTTTATCGGTACAATCAATTTTATGGCATTTAACCGGTGAGTTAATAATTTCCTGAATACCCGCTAAAGCCGATTCCTGAGAGTTAACAAAATTATCGATAATAATTGGCTCGTAACCCGCTGCAAATAATTCGACTACGGCGTGCGAACCAATGTAGCCGGCACCTCCCGTTACTACTATTTTCCCTTTTGTTTCCAAAGTTTATATTTTGTTTAAGTAGATAGACAAAGTAATTAGTACGTTCTTTCAGCAAGCTTTCGGATTAAACTGCCGGAAGGTTGCCATTTTACTTTGAAAAATAATTATGCTACTAAAATCCTATGCCCCATTATACTTGTTTAGCAGCAGATTACAACTTTTTATATTGGTAACAATTCACATTTCAGTCTGTTATAAAATAAACTAATCACCCCTTCAAAGATAAAAGCAAAACCAAGCGAACGAAATTATAACTTGTTAAATTTCTGCTATCTGTTATGAATTCAAAATATTTAAGATAGCCGAACTTGCAGCCTGCAACTTGTAACCTGCAACTTAAAGACTCCAATACTCCAGTGAGTTTATTTTATTCCGGTACAAGCCTTTAATATCTACCAGTACGGCGCTTTCGTTGGTAATATTTTTGAAATACGCATCATCCAGGTTTAGGTAATCGCGGTGACCAACGGCTACTATTATGGCATCGTAATTGTTGGCTGGCTTTTCTACCAATCCGTAACCATATTCATGCTGAAGCTCCTGCGAGTCGGCGTAAGGGTCTACCACTTCTACCTGCACGCTAAAACTTTTAAGTTCGTTGATAATATCGGCTACTTTCGAGTTCCGGATATCTTCTACATTTTCTTTAAAAGTGGCGCCCATTACCAGCACTTTGGCTTTAGAAATAGATTTGCCTTGCTTAATCATGAGCTTCACCAACTTATTAGCAATGTAAGCTCCCATGCCGTCATTAATGGTACGGCCACTCAAAATAACTTTCGCATCGTATCCTAAGGCTTTAGCTTTATACGTTAAGTAATACGGATCTACGCCAATGCAGTGGCCACCTACCAAACCCGGAAAAAATTTTAAAAAATTCCATTTGGTACCAGCCGCTTCGAGTACTTCAAACGTGTTAATACCTACCCGGTCGAAAATTAAAGAAAGTTCGTTCATGAGCGCAATGTTTACGTCGCGCTGCGTATTTTCGATAATTTTGGCAGCCTCGGCTACTTTAATGGAAGACGCCCGGTGTACGCCCGCTTTTACTACCAATTCGTAAGTTTTCGCAATATTTTCCAGCGATTCTTTGTCGCAGCCCGAAACTACTTTCACAATAGTGGCCAGGGTATGTTCTTTATCGCCGGGGTTAATCCGTTCCGGCGAATAGCCTACTTTAAAATCCTGCTTAAACTTTAAACCTGATTCGCGCTCTAAAATAGGAATACAATCTTCTTCGGTACAACCTGGATACACCGTAGATTCAAATACCACGTAATCGCCGGGCTTTAATACTTTACCCACCGTGGTTGAAGCACCAACCAATGGTTTTAAATCCGGTAAGGCATGGTCATCAATGGGAGTGGGCACCGCCACAATAAAAAAAGTAGCTTCGCGCAATACATCCAGCTCGTGGGTAAAAGTAATATCGCAACCGGCAAAATCCTCTGCTTCGAGTTCGCCGCTAGGGTCCACATGGTTTCGCATCATTTCTATACGCCCCGCATGAATATCAAATCCAATAACTTTTACTTTTCGGGCAAACTCCAGGGCGATGGGTAAACCCACGTAACCTAAACCAATTACCGCCAAAGTGGCTTCTTTCTTCACTAATTTATCGTACATGCTTTATTTTTAGCTGCTTTTAATTACGCTGTTTTGTATTAAATGGTAAGTTTCTTTACTCTCCGGGCAAGTTGCCGTCCCCTGGTCATTAAAATGTAATTGGTGGCCGTATTCACTCATCCAACCGTGCTGCCGGGCCGGATTGCCATATACCAGCGCATAAGGCAATACCGATTTGGTTACTACGGCTCCAGCGCCAATAAAGGCATATTCCCCGATGGTAATACCACACAATATGGTACTATTGGCCCCCAAAGTAGCTCCTTTTTTCACCAGGGTTTTTAAAAACTGATCCCGGCGATTAATGGCGCTACGCGGATTTTTAATATTAGTAAAAACCACCGACGGCCCTAAAAAAACATCATCTTCGCAAATAACCCCGGTATATACCGAAACATTGTTTTGCACCTTAACGCGGTTACCCAAAATTACTTCTGGCGCGATAACTACATTTTGCCCGATGTTGCAGTGCTCCCCAATGCGGCAACCCGACATAATATGAGAAAAATGCCAAATTTTAGTGCCCGGCCCAATGTAACAATCATCCGCGATAATGGCAGTAGAGTGGGCCTGGTACGAATCCGCTACGTTCATGCAAAGCTATTAAGCAAATCAGATGTTCCGGTCAAAGCTAAGCAATAGATTTTTAAAAAAAATTGTTCAGGAAAGTAATTTTATAAGATAAGTACTACTTTGGGATGCTATTTAGATAATATTGATTTATTTCTTGTTGCTATATTTTAATACCCACGGTAAACCGATCTTTCCCAAACAAGTCCGGATGCGTGTGCACCTGGGTAAATTTTAATTCTTGTAAAAGCTTTTCTGTACCTGCCGCAAGTTGTTCGTTAATTTCAAAATAAAGCTTACCACCCGGTTTTAGTAATTGTTCGGCTACTTTGGTTATTTGCCGGTAATACTTCAGGGCGTCTTCGTCGGGTACAAACAAGGCCAGGTGCGGTTCAAAATCAAGCACATTCTTACGCATTAGGTTTTTCTCACTTTCTTGTACGTAGGGCGGGTTGCTTACAATCACATCTAAACTACCGGGGGCGAAGGGCAAAGGTAATTTAAAAATATCGTGCTGCACCCACCGGACGGGCTGCTGCAGGCGCTCGGCATTGCGGCGGGCAATACCTAAAGCGGACTCCGATACATCTAGTCCGGAAACGGTGGCTTGGGGTAAATTTTTATTTAACGCAATAGCAATGCAACCACTGCCGGTACCTATATCCAGGATTTGCAAGGCAGGTAAAGCTTTATTTTCCTGAATGATAAGTTGCACCAGTTCTTCGGTTTCGGGGCGGGGAATTAATACCTCCGGGCTTACTTCTAATTTTAAATCGTAGAAATAAGTGTACCCGGTAATATATTGCCAGGGCTCGTGGTTTAGCAAACGCTGCAAATACGGCGTAAATTTCTGCCAGACATCCGGCCGGATAAGTTCTTGTTTGCGTAAACTTATTTGCGTGCGGGTATAGCCTAACTCGTGCTCTACCATTAACCAGGCCAAGCTGTTGGCTTCGGTGAGGTCGTACACCGGGCTAAGTTCCTGGGCTAAATAGTGCAGTAGATCCTGAAGATTTTTCAAAAAAAGTAATTTTTAAGGTGTATGTTCGAGCCGTTGCAGGAACAGATTGTATTGGCCAGTAGTTTTAATTCTGCCGATTAATTAATAAAAGTAAATGCAAGTGTTTCCTTACTTTCGGGCCTGATAACTAATTTACAAAAATAGAAATTTCTGAAATGAGATTGGCAGATGAATTATACATGCGGCGAGCGCTGGAACTGGCGGCTTTGGGTGCTAACACTACCCGGCCTAATCCCATGGTAGGTTGCGTGGTAACGCATAAAGGTAAAATTATCGGGGAGGGTTGGCACCAACAGTACGGCGGGCCGCACGCCGAAGTAAATGCCATTAACAGCGTAGCCGATAAAAGTTTGCTGCCCCAATGTAAGGTATACGTTACCCTGGAGCCTTGTTCGCATTACGGGAAAACGCCACCTTGCGCCGATTTTTTAATTGCACATGGCGTCCGGAGTTTGTTTATCTGCAACACCGACCCTAACCCGTTGGTGGCCGGCCGGGGTATCCGCAAGTTATTAGATGCTGGTTGCGAAGTACACGTGGGTTTATTAGAGGAAGAAGGGCTGGAGTTAAACAAACGGTTTTTTACTTTTCACCGGCACAAAAGGCCATATATTGTTTTAAAGTGGGCTGAAACCCACGATGGCTATATTGCCCGGGCTAACGGAGAGCCAACTGCCATTAGTGGTTTGCTGGCCAAAAAATTAGTGCATAAATGGCGCACCCAGGAACAAGCCATTATGGTGGGTACCCGCACCGCTTTAGCCGATAATCCGCAATTAAATGTTAGGGAATGGTCGGGCAATGCGCCCATCCGGATTGTGATGGATAAAGATTTGCGTTTGCCCCCCACCTTACACGTATTCGATAAAACGCAACCGACGCTTATTTATAACTACGAACGACAGGAGTCTAATTTGAATTTGGAGTATGTAAAAATAACGCCGGCTGCTAATTTATTGGAGCAAATTCTTTCGGATTTAACCAGGAGAAACGTACAATCGGTGCTGGTAGAAGGTGGTACTATTTTACTCAAATATTTTCTGGAAGCAGAAATTTATGACGAAATTCGCATTTTGCGGAGCCCACAACAACTGCAAGCCGGAGTAAAAGCGCCCTCCTTGCCTTTAAACGGATTATTTCAAACCGCAACAATCGGTGCCGATGAACTGTTTATTTACCGAAAGTTCCAGTAGCGTTCCGAGTAGGACGCAAAACGAATAACTTATAACGTATTACTTAATAATTTAAAATGGCTGAAAGTGTAGTTGTTGATCAGAACTTAACAAAAGCAGAAAAGTACGAAACCTTATTACCTCAAATAGAAGCTTTAGTAACCGGCGAAACCGATTTAATTGCCAATCTTGCTAATGTAATGGCTGCCTTAAAATATGGCTTAAATCATTTCTGGGTGGGCACTTACCTGGTGAAAGATGGTGAATTAGTACTGGGACCGTTCCAAGGGCCAGTGGCTTGTACGCGTATAGCGTTTAACAAAGGCGTTTGCGGTGCCTGCTACTCCCGCCGCGAAATCATTGTGGTACCCGATGTAGAGGCTTTCCCGGGCCATATTGCCTGCAGTTCCGATTCCAAATCCGAAATTGTGGTACCCGTATTTAAAAACAACGAAGTAGTTATGGTACTCGACGTAGACAGCGATCAGTTGAATGATTTTGACGAAACAGACCAAGTTTACTTAGAGCGATTGGCGGTTTTGATGAGTACCTGGTTTTAAATTTGCCCGGTTTTTTTAAGAAATCTAATTTGTAGATACCTGTTGTAAACGCCTGAATAAAAATTATAAGAGAAGCTTTTTCCTGGATTGGTGCTTGTTACTGCGGAAACCACCCAGGGCGAAGTAATAGCATTAGCAAAAAATAACCCTGGTAAATTTTTAAAATTTATCAGGGTTATTTCGTTAAAGAAACTACTTAAAACATTGTTACCCAAAAAACGAACCTTCGGTTTTTAATTGGGCGATTACCGTTTGGCCGCCTTTGGTTTTTTCACCGATGCTTACTTTAACATCGGCATTGGTGGGTACAAAAATATCTACGCGGGAGCCAAATTTAATAAACCCAAACTCTTCACCTTGGTTTACTTCGTCGCCTTCGGTTACGTACCACACAATGCGGCGGGCCATGGCGCCGGCAATTTGCCGGAATAAAATATCGGGGCCAGCATCGGCGGTTACTACTACCGTAGTGCGCTCGTTTTTGGTACTCGATTTAGGGTGCCAGGCCACCAGGTAATTGCCCGGATGGTATTTAAAATATTTTACAACCCCCGACACCGGATTACGAGTGATGTGCACGTTAATCGGTGACATAAAAATAGAAATCTGCTTACGGGTATCTTTAAAAAATTCGGGTTCGTGCACGTCTTCAATCACCACTACCTTGCCATCGGCGGGCGCAATAATTAAATCTTCGTGGGTAATTAAATTACGAAAAGGGCTCCGAAAAAACTGCAGCAAAAGCAAAAATGCAATAACCGAGATTACCAGGAAAATTTTATTGAAAGTTTCGTAAGGGGCATTAAACCGGAATAAAAGCAGGTTCACTATAAGTAATCCGAGAAAGGTAAAAAGTAAAATTTTACGTCCTTCTTTGTGAATCTTCATGTAAAAATAGTTTAAGCTGCAATAATAGTAAATAATTGCTGATCCGTTTACCTGTTAGGGCATAAAAGAGCCGGAGCCAAAACCAGCAATTGCGTAACGGTAAATGTAATTTTGTTAGGTTTGCTACCCTACTGCTTTACCGTTGAGGTGATTATACGCAGCAAAACGCCGCGTAGCCTTACGATTTTATAAATTTATAGTAAAGTTAAAATTGTAAAATTTAAAAAAGCTTTAAAAAAGCCACAATAAACGGTACTACCAGCAACAAACTATCAAAACGGTCCAGAATGCCCCCGTGCCCTGGAATAATGGTGCCGGAGTCTTTTACCTGTAAACTGCGCTTTAACAGCGACTCAATTAAATCGCCCAAAACGCCAAAAATCGATACGATTAAAGCAATACCCAACCAGTAAGGTAAAGCTAAATCTAGCAGGTACATAGATAAAACGTAACCCACTGCCAGCGAAAATACGGCGCCACCTATCCAGCCTTCCCAGGTTTTGCCCGGCGAAATACGCGGAAAAAGTTTGTGCCGGCCAAAAGTTTTACCGGCAAAATAAGCCCCGGAATCGGAAGTCCAGATAAGGAGCAGGGTGCCCATAATTACCTGCCAACTATACTGGCCATTTAAAAAACCCAGGATCGGCAGCATACTAAACGAACCGCCCACGTAGAGCATACCCAGCAACGTAAGCGCAATGTTTACGAAAGGCTGTTCTTTTTTACGGAACAGTTCCGAGATAAAAACAAAAAACAAGATGGGCGGCAAGGCATACAAAGCGCTTAGCGAAACCAGGTTTAATTGTAATAGAAACACCAAAATAAACAAGGCGCAGCCCAGCACAATGCCGGCATTGTAATTCGGCGAAAACCCGCGTAAACTTAAAAGTTGGTAAAATTCCCGGATGCCCAATAAGGTTAAAGCCAAAAACAAGACGGCAAAAGTCCATTGGCTCCAGTAAATGCCACCAATAAACAGGGCGCCACCGGCAATACCCACCAATACGCGTTGCTGAAAATTATTTAACTGCTTTTTACCAGAGGTTTCTTCGGGCATGTTCAAGATCCAAGTGGTACCCGCATTATACAGCCAGGTACCCATTTTAAGTTGCAGGTGGCAAGATAAAAAGAAGTTAACGACAATAAAGTAGCCGAACGGTTAAATTATTGTAGAAAATTGTTGCTGCAGGTTTTTACTTTAGCCAAAAGAAGAAGGAGTAATAAATTTTTTAAAAATTTAATTTCTGAGGAAAGTCAACAAAAAAAGATAGAACCTTAGCCCTCAAAAAATTAAACAGAAGTGATCTTGGAAGCAGCAGGAGCACTGTTTTTAAAACCACGTTGCAAATAAAGCAAAGTTAAAACACTGATAACTACCGAAAATAAGATACTGGTCCAGGGCATCACGGCCGTAGAGTCTACCTCGTAGTTAATCATTTTTTGTTGTTGCAGGTACAAGGTTAATACAATAAACCCGTTGTTCATGAAATGCCCCGCTATTGGTACCCAAATATTGCCCGACCAGAAATACAAGTACCCCAGAATAACGCCCAGCAACATACGCGGTACAAAGCCATAAAATTGCATGTGAATGGCCCCAAAAATAAATGCCGCCAACCAAATGGCCACGTGCGCATTCCGTAAGCTTATTACTAAGTTGCGCTGCAGAATACCCCGAAAAACAATTTCTTCGCCGATGGCCGGTATTAAACCAAACACAAACATGCCCAACCAAAACTGACCCATATTATCGAAAACGGTTAATTCCTGCGTTAATACTTTTAAAGTATCTTCTTTGGTCTTGGCCCAGGTTTCAAAAGCTTTTAAGGCTTCCGGAAATTGCAGGTTGGCGTTCCAGTTAATAATCCAGGAGTTAGCGGGCATGATAAACAAAATCAGCAAGGCGCTTAAAATGCCTAAGCCCAGGGGTACGTACTTCTGCGGCGACAAATAAGTGCCGGCAGATTGGCCGCTGCTGAGTAAAAAATATAATGGACCCAACGTAAAGGCGCATAAATGGGTAATGCCCTGAAACAAATTAATGGCAATTTTACCGTTGGGTTCTAATCCGGGGTTCTGCATTAAGCGCAAAACCTCCGTCACGCCAAAATTTAAAAAAAGGTTGATCACCACAAAGGCTACAAACATGCCGACGAAAAAACCTCCGACCATAAAGAATAAGGAAAGGAGAATAGCGGTAATTGGGTGGAGGTCTTTCGAAATGAAACCTTTCATAGCGGAAATTAGGTTTAGAAATGGTAAATTTACGCGAAATTTTAAATAATCTGATTCTTTGGTAAAGATAGGAAACATTACGCTCCCGGATTTTCCCTTATTACTCGCGCCTATGGAGGATGTGAGTGACCCACCGTTCCGGGCAGTTTGCAAAGCCAACGGTGCCGACCTGATGTACACGGAATTTATCTCGTCGGAAGGCTTGATTCGGGCGGCTGCCAAGAGCCGGCAAAAACTGGATGTGTTTGATTACGAACGCCCCATCGGCATTCAAATTTTTGGCAGCGACATTGAGTCCATGCGCGAATCGGCGGTAATTTCGGCGGCAGCGGGTCCGGATTTAATTGATATTAATTACGGTTGTCCGGTTAAAAACGTAGCTTGCCGGGGTGCCGGAGCCGCCTTACTGCGCGATGTTCCCAAAATGGTGCAAATGACCGAAGCTATCGTAAAAGCCACCACTTTGCCCGTAACCGTTAAAACCCGTTTGGGCTGGGACGAATCCACGAAAAACGTTACCGAAGTGGCTGAGCGGTTACAAGATATTGGCATTCAGGCTTTGTCCATCCATGGCCGCACCCGCGTGCAGATGTACAAAGGCGAAGCTGATTGGCGCTTAATTGCCGAAGTGAAAAATAATCCCCGCATTACAATTCCGATTTTTGGCAACGGCGACATTGATACGCCGCAAAAAGCTTTAGAGTATAAAAACCGCTTTGGCGTAGATGGTGTGATGATTGGCCGAGCTGCCATTGGTTACCCTTGGATTTTTAGGGAAATTAAACATTACCTGAAAACCGGCGAAATGCTGGCCCCGCCCATTTTAGAAGAACGAATAGAGAACTGCAAGCTGCACTTTACCCGCTCTTTAGAATGGAAAGGCGACCGGCAAGGTATTTTTGAAATGCGCCGTCACTACGCTAACTATTTTAAAGGCTTACCTAACTTTAAACCGTTCCGGATGCGGCTGGTGCAAACTGAGTCGCCGGAAGAAGTTTACCAGATTCTGGAGGAAGTAGCCCAATCCGAAGCACTAATGCTGGCCGAATAATTTACCGTAAGTAATTTTTTAAATTTCGGCGTATTTGAAGTAGGGCCAGCTAAGGAATTCCAGCTTTGGCGGTTTGATAACTTGTATTACGCTGAGATTTAAAAAATACTTGATAGAAGCTGGCGAATGCAACCTGAAATTTAATTTTTTAAAATTTTACTGCGCGAATAAACACGCATTTTTTTAATTTATCATAATTCCAACCGGTTAGAAGCCAAACAATAAGTAACACGAATGTATTCTTCCTAGATTTGCCGTTGAAGGTCCCAACCTGCTTTTGCCAGAGCCGGAGTAATGAATTTGGTGCAGATATCCCTTTCCGAAAGAGACTTTTGTTTAGCATTTAGAAAAGTAAAAAGGCTGGAGTGTAAAGATAGTTTTAGTTTGGTGCCTTGCAAATGGAAGACCAACAATGTAAGAAATTTTAAAAATTACTTAAAAGCCGTTGCTTTTTGTTCCATTGCAAGCAAAAGAGAGAACTTGGGTAAACCTTAAAATAGGATTATAAATCCGGGTACCTATTTAAGTCTTTCATGATGAGCCGTATTGGTACTAGTTTCTTACTGTATTTAGCAGCATTTGCAGAACAACCTTGTAGTGGATTAATCTAGCCTGTTACGTTATTCTACCATAGCTTCCTTGATTTTTACACTGCCTTTTGTTTATTCTTTGTCTATATTTAGCACTGCTTTCTTTTAAACCTAAAACAGACACTATGAATTCTCGTCGTGATTTCTTGCAAAAACTAACGCTATCAGCTTTTACCTTACCTTTAATACCTGGCAATCTGCAGCCCATTAACTTATCCGAAGCAGATCCGGAGCCTTACCAGGGCAAAGTGTTGCGGGTAGCTATTTGTGGTTTGGGCAGTTATGGTACCCGGGTAGCCGATGCCATGCAATCCTGCAAAAGAGCTAAATTGGTGGGTGCCATTAGCGGTACGCCGTCGAAATTGAAAGAATGGCAAACCAAATACAACATTCCGGCGAAAAACTGCTACAGCTACGCCGATTTAGACAAAATTAAGAACAACAAAGACATTGATGCGGTGTACGTGATTACCCCGAACTCCTTGCACCGCGAACAGGTAATCCGGGTAGCTAAAGCCGGCAAACACGCCATCTGCGAGAAGCCCATGGCCCTAAACGCCCAGGAAGGCCAACAAATGATTGATGCCTGCAAAGCCGCGAACGTAAAATTACTGGTGGGGTACCGCATGCACTTCGAACCGAAAACGTTAGAGGTTGTCCGGATGCGCAAAGCCGGCGAATTTGGAAAAATTAAGTTTTTCCAGGGGTTATCGGGCTTTACTATTGGCGACCCGACCCAGTGGCGCTTAAACAAAGAATTGGCCGGCGGCGGTTCTATGATGGATATTGGCATTTACTCGATAAACGGAGCCCGCTACATGGTAGGTGAGGAGCCGGTGTGGGTAACGGCCCAGGAAACCAAAACCGACCCGGTTAAATTTAAAGAAGGCGTCGACGAAACCATTCAGTTTCAGATGGGCTTCCCGAGCGGGGCGGTGGCTTCTTGCTTATCCACGTACAGCATGAACAACCTGGATAAATTCTTCCTGAACGGCGAAAAAGGTTTTGCCGAAATGCAGCCTTCTACGGGTTACGGTCCTATTAAAGGGCGCACGCACAAAGGCGAACTGGAACAACCGCACAATACCCACCAAACCGTTCAAATGGACGAAATGGCCGCTATTATTTTTGATAACAAACAACCCGAGGTGCCCGTGGATGGGGAAGAAGGTTTGCGCGACTTAAAAATCATCGACGCTATTTTCCTGGCCGCTAAAACCGGTAAGAAGGTGGAGTTAAAAGCGTAAATTTTTAAAAATTTAACTTTCTACGCGGCTGATAAAAGCTTATTTGATGTAAACTGAAAGATCATCCAACGCCGTTTGTGAAGACACAAACGGCGGCTGGGGGCTTATTTTGTCATAGATTTTTGCTTCATAACAAATTGATTTTTAAGTAGGAATAGAATGTCTCTCATCCGGTTCTTCCGGCGGAAACTATTTGCCTACGGAGCAGAATAGTTTCTTCCGGAAGAACTTAAATAAATAGTAAAAATCGTCGCATAATTATTTTAATGTTGCTACTTGTGCCACTACTGGCTATTTGTATAAAAAAGTGCTTCTATTAAATGCATCTTCATACAAGAGTATCAATACTTTGTTAAGTCATAGCCAGATTAGGGGTTGTATAGAGTCAAACATCTAAAATCAAGTACCTAATAGGCACTTCGAAAATCCGCGGACATATTCGTCGTACCTGCTTAGGTAATTAAGCTGCATTTTTTAAAAAATCGGTTATTCCCAAATCTTTCCGGAAATTACGCCGTACTTGGGCCGAAATACATTACCATGAAAATACTGGTTATTGAAGATGAGCCGGACTTGCTGGATACGATTCAAAAGTCGTTGGAAAAAGAAAAATACCTGGTAGAAACCGCTGCTACGTACTTTTCGGCTCTGGAGAAAGTGGGCGTATACGACTACGATTGCATTTTGCTGGATATTACTTTACCCGACGGCAACGGCTTAGCCATTCTGGAAGAACTCAAAAAACAGCAAAAAGCCGAAGGAGTGATTATAATTTCAGCTAAAAACTCTTTAGATGATAAAGTGGCGGGTCTGGAATTAGGCGCTGATGATTATTTAGCCAAGCCTTTTCATCTGGCTGAGTTGCATGCGCGGGTAAAATCGGTGTTGCGACGCCGGAAATTTGCCGGCAGTAATTTAGTTGTACTGGATAACGTGCAGATTGACCCGGATAAACACCAGGTTTGGGTAAGCGGGGTAGAGCTGGTCTTAAATCGCAAAGAATTTGATATTTTATTGTACCTGGTAACCAACAAACAACGGCTGGTAACCAAAACCGCTTTGGCCGAACACGTGTGGGGCGACCACATCGACGAGGCTGATAGCTTTGAATTTATTTATTCGCAAATCAAAAACTTACGCAAAAAACTCCGCGATTACCAGGCCGAAATTGAAATTCAAGCCATTTACGGCATTGGGTACAAATTGGTAAGCGCATGAAATTACTCAATTACACCACTTCTTACTTTGCAGCTATATTGCTGGCCGTGATTACGGTTTGGGCAGGTTTGTTTTACTGGAACATGCTCGACGAAATACAAGATAGTCTGGACGATGGTCTGGAAAATCAAAAACTGCTGGTCATTCGCAAGGCCGAGCAGGACAGCACCGTTTTGCAGCAAAAAGATTTTGAAGCCGGTTATTATCGCCTCAAAGAAGTTCCTTTGCAACAGGCTATAAACCAAAAAGACGTGTACCAGGATACGCTCATGTACATGCTCAACGAAGAAGATTATGAGCCGGTGCGCATGCTAAAAACGTATTTCCGGCACCACGATAAGTTCTACGAAATGCGGGTAATCACCTCTATGGTGGAAGAAGATGATTTAATTGAGGATTTGTTTTTTGCCTTACTGTGGTTGTATGTGGGTTTAATCAGCAGTATTTTGCTGTTGAACAATGTGTTGCTGAAAAAAACGTGGCAGCCTTTTTACTTTTTGCTCCAGCACTTACAACAGTTTCGGCTCGAAAATTTAAAATTAATTAATCCGGTTCCCACCAGAATCGAGGAGTTCCAGCAGCTAAATATTACCGTCGAGCGGTTATTGCAAAGCAACGTAAACAGCTATTTAAGCCAGAAAAATTTAATTGAGAATGCCGCCCATGAGCTGCAAACGCCTTTGGCGATTAGTTTAAACAAACTAGAATTATTAGTAGAAGGTAACCAACTTACCCCGGAACAATTAGAGCAAGTGGCCGGCGTTATGGATCACTTGGAGCGACTTACCCGCCTGAATAAATCACTTTTGCTGTTGTCTAAAATAGAAAATAATCAATTTCCGGAGGTGCAGCAAGTAGAATTAAACGCTACTATTAAGCAGATAATCGCGGATTTTGCCGACCAGGCCGAATACCGGGAAATTACCATTACTTTGCTGGAAGAAGAAACCTGCGAGCAAAACCTGAACGCCGACTTAGCCCACATTCTTTTTTTAAATTTAATGAAGAATGCCATTGTACATAATCACCGCGGTGGCATCGTGCGGATTACGGTAAAAAGCAATTCTATTCAGATTCAAAATTCCGGTAAAGCAGTGGCGCTAAACCCCGACAAAGTGTTTGCCCGTTTCCAAAAAGATTCCGATTCGCCCAATTCCACGGGTTTAGGTTTAGCCATTGTTAAAGCCATCTCGGACCTGTACCGGTTTAAAATAAATTATAGCTACGAGCAATTCCACACCTGGACCATTCTATTTTAGCCACCTGCTTTTACAGCGTAGTTTCTGGCGAGTCATTTATCCGATTTGGTTTCATCGCATCGGGCATTGGTAAAAATAAAAATTTTTAAAAAATTTTATTTCGGGCTGATTGTTCCCAATTCTTTCCGGTTTTGCCCCGGAACTTTGACTTAAAATTAAGTAAAACCTTAAATATTAAGTCATGAAAGTATTCTTGTTCGCCGTACTATTTATGAGCAGCGGATTGTTCGCCTGCAGCAAAGACCTCAATAAGGAATTAGAGGCCGGCCAAGTGCCCGCCATTGTAAACAATACCTTAATGGCCAGATTTCCCGATGCCATTGATTTGCACTGGGTAAAAAAACAAAACGCCTATGAAGCTGATTTCCGCTTAGCCTTTACCGATTACGCTGCCTTAATCGATGGTACAGGTAAGTTGGTAATGTACAAAAAATTTGTAAACGGCACCGATTTACCCAAGAGTATTGCCGAAGTGCTACAAAGCGATTTCGCTACTTACCGCATCGAAGATCTGGAAAAAGTAAACAAAGCCGGTCAGGTATTTTACCAGGTGCAACTGGAAAAAGAGAGTCAGGAAGTAAAACAGGTTTTCTCTGCCGAAGGCCAGCCCAATAATAAAGTCACTTATTGGGATTAAGCATTTAATTCAAACAAAAGGTAAAAACCAAGATAAACACCAAAACTATGAAAATCGCCAATTATTATAAGCAGCTAAAAACCTGGGGTTGGAGTATGCTGATAGCCTTATCGGTGCTGGCTTGCGATGCCACCCAAGCCGAAAGCCAGCAGAAAAATAATACCCAAACCGATAAACCAAAGAAAGAAAAGAAAAAGAAAGCTTCGGAAAAGGAAGCGGCATCGGCAGAAGTAAAAATTTTAAAAAAATACGAATTGCCGGCCATTTTACGCGAAGTATCGGGCATAGCTTACCTGGGTAATAATCAGTTTGCCTGCGTGCAGGACGAATCTGGAATTATTTTCGTGTATAATACCCAAACCAACCGCATCGATAAACAAATTACTTTTGGGGCGGCCGGCGACTACGAAGGTATTGCGGTAGTGGGTAACACGGCTTACGTGGGGCGCAGCGATGGTAAAATTTACGAGGTGGCTATTACGGGCAATCAACCCGCTAAAGTGCAACAGTACGTTACATCGTTAACCGCCGAAAATAACGTAGAAGGCCTTACCTACGATGCCCGGGGCAATCGCTTGTTATTAATTATTAAGGGCGAAGAAGCCGGCGAAAAAGACTACAAAGGCATTTACGCTTTTGATTTAAAAGCCAAAAAGTTTAACCCGGAACCCATTGCCAAAATCAGCCTTACCGATCCCCAACTAGCTGCTTACGAAGGCAAAAAGTTAAACAAGGCCATTCAGCCCTCCGAGATTGCAGTGCACCCGGTAACCGGCGCCATTTACGTGACCGAAGCCAGCAACCCGCAGCTCTTTATTTTAAAACCCGATGGCGCCATCCAAACGCGCTACAAACTAAGTAAACAAGATTTTAATCAGCCCGAAGGCATAACATTTAGCCCCACCGGCGAATTATATATATCTAACGAAGGTAAAAAAGCCAGCGGAAATATTCTGCAGGTGAAAATTCAGTAAAGTTTTTATTTGTTAATTTTTTAAATTTTAAATTTTTTTAAAACTATGCAAGCTAATTCATTTTTATTCAGCACCGTAATTGCCTCTTTCTTGTTCTTTAGTTGCGATAAAGAAGAAGCCGTAAAAGAAACCGCATTACCCGCTGCCGCCAAAACCTATATCACTACCCACTTTCCTAATACTGGTATTACGTCGGTAATAAAAGATAAAGAAATTAACAAAACCACCTACGATGTAGTTTTGCAAGACGGTACCAGTTTAGATTTTACCAAAGACGGTGATTGCACCGAAGTAGATGGCCACAACAAAAAAATCCCGGACACAGTGGTTCCAGCTAAAATTTTACAATACGTGCAAACTACTTATCCTACGGATTATATTGTGAGCTGGGAAAAAGACGGAGCCGAGCAGGACGTAGACCTGGGCAGTAATGTAGAATTGAAGTTTGACAAGGATAGTAATTTTTTGCGGGTGGATGACTAAAGATTGATTATTTGGGAAACAAAAAAGGTGCTCCGCGGGGCACCTTTTTTTGTTTACTGCAACTGGCTTTTTAAACTTATAAGTAACTTCCAGCAATTAATTCATCTATAAGATTTAAGTTTTTGAACCGGATCATAAAGAAAAAATATAAAATGGTGATATCCTTGTCTGTGTTCATCCTGCATCAGAATAAAAAAATTATGTTGAAGTATCTTTCCGTTCTAGTATTCAGTTGTATTTTGCTTAGTTGCCAATCCGCTAAAAACCACGAGAGCGACAAAAGCTTTACTTCCGAAAATTTAAAAATTTTAAAAATTGGGGACCAAGTTTACCAACACACCTCGTACCTGAATACCGAGAGTTTCGGTAAAGTAGATTGCAACGGTATGATAGTTTTTTCGGGGAAAGAAGCCGTAATTTTCAACACAACCACCAGCGATGCTACTTCGGCGGAGCTTATAAATTGGGTAAAAAATACATTAGGCTGCCAGATTAAAGCAGTCATTCCCACGCACTTTCACGCAGATTGTCTTGGTGGTTTAGCAGAGTTTCATCGGCAAAGCATACCTTCTTACGCCAATAACACCACTATTCAGTTAGCAGAAGCAAAAAATATAACTGTGCCGAAAAACGGCTTTACCGGTTTACTACATTTGCAAGTAGGCCATAAAAAAGTACTCACGGAGTTTATCGGTGAAGGCCACACCCCGGATAATGTGATTGGTTATTTTCCGGAAGAAAAAATCATGTTTGGGGGCTGCTTAATTAAAGAAGTAGGAGCCGGCAAAGGCAACCTGGAAGACGCCAATGTAACCGCTTGGCCCACTACGGTCAACCAACTCAAAACTAAATATCCCGATGTAAAACTAATCGTGCCCGGCCACGGCAAAAACGGTGGTCCGGAATTGCTGGATTATACCGTTAAACTTTTCTCGGCGCAGTAAATTTTTAAAAATTTTGCTGACTTATCTGCTCTACTACCAAGATTATAAGATTGCCTATTTAAAGACCGGAATAAGTTAATTACTTTAAGCTAGGTTATATTTTTAAAATTCCGGACAAAGCACCCAGCAGCTTATCTAAAAATTAAGTACAAAAAAATGCCAAATAGATTTTAACCATAGCCCCGCTATCGGTGAGCGAAATTGCCTACCAACTAGGCTTCGAGTACCCGCCGTTAGTTAATAAGCTGTTAAAACCAAAATACACGTTTCGCTATTAGGTCTTCCGAAATTCTTTAAACCAATAAATAATTTTACTTAACCAGAATTTTACCGGATTAAAAAGCTAAGTACCTAATCTAATATTTAAAAAATTTTATGAAGCGGCATTATTTGGCTAAATTATTTGCACGCAAAACTGTAAAATTTTAAAAAATTTCTCATTTCACTCTAGAAAAATCAGCTGAAACAGTTTGAAATAAGCTGCCTCTAGTTTTAAAATTTGTTAATAAATAACAAGCCCAAATAGGGATTGCCGGATAAAATTTCTAAATTACCCTAGTAAGAGCCCTTTTTAATTGTAAATTTTAAAATTATAGCGTCTTTATGGAATTACTGGATCGCATTGTAGAACACTCTACCGTTCCGAAATACATTCAGGTGGTAAATGCAGTAATTGCGGATATTGAATCCGGTATTTTAAAGCATGGCCAGCGCATTCCCTCCATTAACGAAACCAGCGAAATGTATTACCTTTCGCGCGATACCGTAGAAAAAGCCTACAAAGAATTACGCGAAAAAGGCATTATTACCAGCGTGCGGGGTAAAGGCAATTACATTTGCCAGTATTTTTCTACGGATAAAATTAGGGTGCTGCTGCTTTTTAATAAACTCAGCGCTTACAAAAAAACTGTGTATTACTCGCTCTTAAAATCTTTCGGCGAAGATGCCATCGTGGATTTGCACATTCACCACTACAACGGTAAAATCTGCGAAAACCTGATTCTGGAGAACTTGGGCAAATACCATTACTTTGTGGTAATGCCGCACTTTTTCGAGCACACCGACACCATTATGCAAACCCTGCATAAAATTCCGCCGCATAAATTGGTGTTGTTGGATAAAAATTTAGCCCAATACACCGGCGAGTGCGCCGCCGTTTACCAAGATTTTGAACGCGATATTTACAGCGCCCTGCACTCCGGCATTGATTTATTATATAAGTACCAGCGCTTGGTTTTGGTTTTCCCGAAAGATTTAAACTACCCGCCCGAAATTGTAAAAGGCTTTCAACGTTTTTGTCAGGAAACTTCTTTCGAGTATTCGGTGATTGATGGTATTGACGATGAGTGCGTTACCACCAAAACCGCTTTTATTGTGCTGGAAGAATCGGACCTGGTGGATTTAATTAAACAAAGCCGGATGGAAAATTGGGAATTAGGCAAGGACATTGGCATTATCTCGTACAACGAAACCCCATTGAAAGAAATACTGGCTAACGGCATTACAGTAATCTCTACGGATCACGCCAAAATGGGCGAAACCGCCGCTTACATGATGCTGCACAAACGCAAAGGCAAAGTCATTAATCCGTTTACTTTAATCCGCCGCAATTCTTTGTAGTTGGCTATTAGATGTTAGATATTAGACTTTAACTATAATAAACAACTCTCGCCCTGGTTGGTGTCTGCACCAACCAGTTAGCACGCCGGGAAAAATTCGCTATACGAGCAACATCAATTTTTTTAATTTTTGCGCGGCAGCAGAAAAGTACGAGCGGCGTGCTGTTTTCCCATGCTTGCTGGGTACGGCTATTTGCCTTTGTTCTGGCTAAAAAGATAAATTTTAAAAAATTACGCTAACCAAAATACTTCCCGCAACGGCACTGATACCGGGGAATTATCCGGATTGGTATCCATCAGATCGGCCATGTAGGCCCACCACTTTTGCACCACCGGGTGCGTTCCTAAATCCTGCGACGATTGGCCCGCTTGTTTTTGTACCGCAAACAAGGTGTTGGTTTCTTCATCCAGAAAAATAGAATAATCGCTGATGCCGGCTTCTTTTAAAAGTTGCACTAATTCCGGCCAAATGGCCTGGTGCCGTTTTTGGTATTCGGTAACATAACCGGGCTTTAGCCTCATCTTAAAAGCAAATCGCTGCATAGGCTGGTTTTTCTGGTAAAAGGCAAAACGTAAATCAATAAAACTGAATTTTAATGCTAGCCCATAGCCCGGAAGCAGGCTTTAGGTAAGAGTTAAATTTAATTTTTTTAAAAATCAGGGCTATCCTGCGCTATCCTGTGCGGCCAGAAACCAGAAAATATGCGGCTTAAAATCAAACAGGCAAAGTTTTTCAGAATAAAAACAGAGTTGGTTGTTTATTGAAAATTTTAAGTACTTATCCATTTTTAGCTTTGTAAATTGTAATGAAATACTTAAATGCTTAATTGATTTAAACCTCAAAATGCCGGATTAACAGGATAGGGCAGGATGGCATTTATACCCGGAATTACTTACATTAGATGAATATTAAAAGGTAAGAGGAGGCCCGACGCCAACTACCCAAAAGTAGAAAGCCAACGGATTGGAGCCTAAGCCGGCTGCTCACCAAAACCATTTTGACAGGTAACCTAAATTGAAATTTTTTAAAAAATTAACCACGCAGGTTCCAGAAAATGCCAATACTTACTTTTTAAATTATAACATTGAACAATCACCTAAAACAAACAGATATTGTTATATAAACTAGCCTTATGAATAAAAGTAAATCCGGTTTAAAATTATTACTCACCGTATCGGTTTCGTTATTTATTGGTACTTCGTGCCGGAATGCCAAAGAAGCCGAGACCAAAGCACAGTCAGTTGCAGCGGCAACCGCGGTACCTACTGCCGCCACCGCCGAGGCTGTGGCTAACCCCAAGGTAGATAAATTAAAATTGCCCACCGGCTATAAAGCCGAACACCTGTATAGCCCTTCGGAAAACAAGCAAGGTTCCTGGGTGGCCATGGCTTTCGACGATAAAGGTCGGTTAATCACTTCGGACCAGTACGGGTCTTTGTACCGCATGGAAATTACCCCAATGGGTAAGGCCGGCGGTAAACCCAAGGTAGAGCGGTTAAATGTAGGTATCGACAATTCAGTAAACGCCGATACCACCAAGCCTAAAGTGGGCATGGGTTATGCGCAAGGTTTGTTATATGCCTTTAACAGCCTGTACGTGATGATTAATCACAACAGCAACAAAGAATTTGAAAAAGGCAGTGGTTTGTACCGCCTGCAGGACACCAACAACGACGACCAGTATGATAAAATAACTTTACTCAAAGAACTGAAAGGCGAAGGCGAGCACGGTCCGCATAGTATTAAATTATCCCCGGATGGCAAATCGTTGTACGTGGTAGCCGGTAACTTTACCGATAACCCGGGCATGAATGCCTACCGCATCCCGAAGGTTTGGGGTGAGGACAACTTAATACCTTTAATTCCTGATCCACGCGGTCATGCTACTGACCGGATGGCCCCCGCCGGCTGGATTGCCAAAGTAGACCCAACCGGCCAAAACTGGGAAATGATTGGCGCTGGCTTACGGAACACTTACGACATTGACTTTAACGAAGACGGCGAATTGTTTGCTTACGACTCGGATATGGAGTGGGATTTTGGTATGCCCTGGTACAAACCAACCCGTATTTTGCACGTAACCAGCGGCTCCGAATTTGGCTGGCGCCGGGGTAACGTTTCCTGGTCACCAAGTTTTGCCGATGCTTTACCGGCCGTATTAAACATTGGTCAAGGATCGCCGACTAACTTTATGAGCGGCCGGAACGCGAAATTCCCGGAAAAATACCGCCGGGCCATGTACGCCTTCGACTGGAGCTTCGGGATTATCTACGCCGTGCATTTAGAACCCAAAGGTGCTACATATACTGCCACTGCCGAAGAATTTATTTCGGGTTCGCCGCTGCCTTTAACCGATGGTACCATTGGTCCGGATGGAGCCATGTATTTCTTAACCGGTGGGCGCCGCATTGATTCGGATTTGTACCGTGTTTATTATACTGGCAACGAGCCCACCAACACTACCATTGCAAGCAAATTAACCTCGGAAACCAAACAACTTCAGGAAACCCGCAAAAAGTTGGAAGCCTATCATACGGGTGCCCAAGCCGGAGCCGTAGAATTTGCCTGGCCGTATTTAAAAGACAACGACCGGTTTATCCGTTACGCCGCCCGCGTAGCCGTAGAGCACCAGCCAGTAGCGCAATGGCAGCAAAAAGCCTTGACCGAAAAAGATCCGGTAATTGCTACCCAAGCGGCTTTAGCTTTAGCCCGCAACGGCGAAAAATCGGTGAAAAGCCAGATTTTGGCTAATTTGATGAAAGTAAATTATGGCCAGTTAACGGAGCAGCAGCAATTAGATTTAGTGCGCGCCATCGAAGTAACTTTGGCCCGGATGGGTAAACCCGATGCCGCCCAGGCCGCTAAATTAAATACTTACCTGAGTGCCCATTATCCGGCGCAAAACAGCAACGAGCTGAATCGCCAGTTGTGTAAAGTTTTAGTGTACATTGATTCGCCAACCGTTGTGCCAAAAACTTTAGCCTTGTACGAACAAGCCAAAGACGATAACTCTAGCCAGAAAAACTTTACTGAGTCGTCCGATTTAATTTTACGGAACCCGCAGTATGGTTTAGATATTGCCAACATGCTGGCTAAAATTCCACCGGCTCAGCAAATGTTTTATGCTACCGCCTTAAGCGAAGCTAAAAAAGGCTGGACTCCGGCTTTGCGAGATAAATATTTCTCCTGGTTTGCTTCGGCATTTAAAAATTACGCCGGGGGCCGAAGCTTTGTCGGCTTCCTGGATAGAGCCCGGAAAATTGCTTTGCAAAACGTACCCAAAGATAAAACGGAGTACTATAACCAATTATCCGGTAACGCTTTACTTACCAGCTCCGGTTTAGATATGGCCGTAACGGCGGTACAACCAAAAGGACCTGGTCGTAACTGGAATATGGAAGAAGCCGTGGCGGCCGTACAAGGTAAATTAGAAAACCGCAACTTTGAGCAAGGCAAAGCCATGTTTGCAGCCAGTATGTGCGCTTCGTGCCATAATATGCGCGGCGAAGGTGGTTCGGTAGGTCCGGATTTAACCCAGCTGGGTACCCGTTTCTCCGTAAACGATATGCTGGAATCGATTATTGAACCCAGCAAATACGTATCAGATCAGTACGCTTCTACGGTGTTTTACCTGAAGGATGGTAGCTCGGTATTGGGCCGTTTGGTTAACGAAACCGGCGATAAATACTCGATTTCGCAGAACCCATTTGCCCCGGATATGCTCCGCGACATTCCGAAGAAAGACGTGGTAAACACGAAAATTTCAAATGTATCGATTATGATGCCCGGCATGATTAACCGCTTAAACGAAGAAGAATTAAAAGACTTAATCGCTTATTTAATGGCCGGCGGAAATAAAGAACATACCGTATTCGCTTCTAAGAAATAAGGATAAAAACTAAGAAATTTAAAAATCCGCCCGGAAGAATCAGTTTTAACTGTTTTTCCGGGCAATTTTTTTATCTTATATTTAGATAAAAAAGCAAGTAGCAGATAATCTCGTGATGAATAGTGGTATAACCAGTAACTTTGCCTGTGCAAGTAAACCAGGCATTATGGATTTTACTGATATAACCTATTTACAACACGGTTCGCCGGCACAACAGCAAGCCTACCGCATTTTAACCAATTACCAACTCCTGGATATATTAGCCGGGTTTACGCCCGTTCTGGTAGGTACTTTTCCGTTAGATATTCAAGTGCCTGGCAGCGATCTGGATGTAATTTGTTATTGCCCCAATATCGAGCTATTCAAATCGGTAATCCAGCACAACTTTGCGGAATGCGCTAATTTTACTTTGAGGGAAAAAGATATTAAGGATGAACTTACGGTTATAGCGAATTTTACCATCGAAGATTTGCCGGTCGAAATTTTTGGTCAGAATAAACCCGTGGCGGAGCAATTGGCTTTTCGGCATATGCAGATAGAATATCAGATTCTTCTGGAAAAAGGCAATTCCTTCAAGCAGCATGTGCGTCGATTAAAAGCACAAGGCTTTAAAACGGAACCTGCCTTTTGTCAATTGCTTGACTTACCTGGCGATCCTTACCAAACGCTGCTTAATTTTAAAATATAAACTACATTGCCCGTTACTACCATTACAAAATTTTAAAATTGGCCGAAAAATAATTTGCCCACATCCAAAAGTTTGTTAACCTGCCAGAAGATGCCTGCCCGATAATTGCAGATCATTTTAGTTTACTTGTGATTAAAAAGAAAGAAAATCTTTTGATAAACGGTCAGGTTTGTCGCGCTAATTATTTTGTGGAGCAGGGTTGTTTGCGGCTCTATTTTACGAACGATCAAGGGGTGGAACAAACCACGCAATTTGCCATTGAGAATTGGTGGCTCTCGGATTATTCTTCGTATGCCACACAGCAGCCAAGTACTTTCGGCATCCAGGCGGTTGAAAACTCTCGAATCATGGCGATTAGCTGGCAGGCGCAGGAAACTCTTTTAAAGCAGCTGCCGATCCTGGAGAAATACTTCCGGTTGGTCTATCAAAAAGCTTACGCGGCTTACCAATGGCGCATTAAATACATTTACGATTACTCCAAAGAAGAAATGTACCACCAGTTTTTAAAGAATTACCCGGAGTTTGTGCAACGGGTACCGCAGTATTTACTAGCCTCCTTTTTAGGTTTTACGCCGGAGTACTTAAGCGAAATCCGGAAGAAAAGCATTTCTTAAACCAGTTTAAGTTTTAAGTAACAGGCTCAGCATAGCTTTGCGCTATATTAAAACTTAAAACAATGAACACCAGAGTAAACATTAACGAAGCCGAACCCCAGGCTTTAAAAGCCATGTACGGCTTAGAACATTACGTACGCAGTTCCGGATTATCTAAAACACATCAGGAGCTAATTAAAGTAAGGGCTTCGCAAATAAATGGCTGTGCGTATTGTTTAAATATGCACACCAAAGATGCCCTGAAGCAAGGCGAAACCCCGCAGCGCCTGTTCCTGCTAAATGCCTGGAAAGAAGCCGGTTTATTTACCGAAGAAGAAAAAATTATCTTGGCTTTAACGGAGGAAGTTACCTTGATTTACCAGGGTGGAGTGCAGCCTGCTACCTACCAAAAAGCTGAGCAGCTCCTGGGTAAAAATTATTTAGCGCAAGTAGTAATGGCCATTATAACCATCAACGCCTGGAACCGGATTGCTATTACGTCGGAGTTGCCGCTAGAATAATCCTAAATTAATGCGGTACAGGAAAATAGCTTTTATAAGCAGATTTATTAGAAAGCACGCAAGTATTAAGATTTTTAAAAATATGCTTTCTAATGAATCTGCTAACAAGCTCTTACCAGCATCTTTTTTGATTGGGACAACCAATGATATCAGAAACGAAAATCGGTGGCTATTTGCAATAATTCGTATTTATATTCCAGCGCGTTTGTTCTTTGAGTAATGCCGATGTGGTTAAAACCATGCATAAAGCGGGCGTTTAAACTTAAAAATTTACTTACCCGAAATCCTAACCCGGCGGTAAAGCCAATACTTCGTTCTTCTGTTTCGTGGGTTGTGTTGGTAGTTTGGCCGTTCGCTTTTTCTTGGGCAGCAATCAATAATTCAAACTGCGGTCCCGCCATAATTACTACTTTGGGCAAAAGCCGGTACTTCAGCAACAAGGGCAAAGACAAGTAGCTGTGGCCGTATTGCGTTTGCAAGCCTTGGTGCGTGCCGTTGATTTGCGTATACAAATACTCTTGTTGCAGCGAAAAATTATATGGCAAAGGAACCTCTAAGAAAAAGCCAAGCAGAAAACCCGGTCGCCAAGAAGCCTTAACCGGAGTAGCAGGGGTGGGGTAGCCTTTATTAAAATTCATGTTGGCGTAGTTCAGACCAACTTTAAAGCCATAATGCACCCTCTGCCTAACAGGGTTTACCTCCGCATTCGTTTGAGCTACTCCTGAATGATAAATAATGCAAGAGAATAAAATTAGTAAATGTTTTTTCATGTGCCCGAAAAACTTAAAAATCGATAAAAAGCCAGCCTAGAATAATCATTGTACTTATAAGTAACGGGTGGGTTTATGATAATTAAGTAATATAACAGGGTATATACCTGCTCCCAGTTTAACGCAGTGTAACTGGGAGCGGTCTATAGTGGCCAGTTTTCAACTGGCCGGAAGTTGAAAACTTCCCATTATTATTTCCCACCAGCTACAAGCTGGCGGGAGATCGGATTGCGGGACAGATAAGTAAATCTACGCCATCGTATACAAACTAGCAGGAGTTGCGGTAAAGTTTAAAAACACAAAAATTAAAATTTTAAAATTAATTCTTCCGACAGTTTTCGTATTTTCACCAGCAAGCTTCGCCATAGGCTTTAATGCGTTGGTTTCTAGCAGCCTTATTTGTTTTTAAGATAAATCCGAAACGGTTTTTATTATAAATTAGCTGCATCAAAATTATTTTTTAACTTCTTTCCCGCCGATGTACACCTTATTCAGCTTTTGAGTATTCCGGATATCGGTTAGTGGATTTTCGTCCAGAATTAAAAAATCAGCCCAGTTGCCCTTTGCTAAAGTGCCTACATTTTTTAAGCCCATGTATTGTGCTGCATTTTTAGTAGCGGAGGCAACAATTTGAGCTGGGGATAGTCCGGCTTCGGCCATCATGGCCATTTCCAGGTGTTCAAAGTAGCCCATAAACCGGGCAGGCATACCGCTATCGGTGCCAAATACAATGGGAACTCCCTGATCGCTTAAGGTTTTTAAATTTGCCATAGCTACGGGCAGTTGTTTTTTATACGTTTGGGCGCTTTTGCTTTCGCGCATCTGCTGCTGGCGTGCGGGATCCAGTAAAGGTTGAATAACCGCATTATCGTATTCGCGCTGAAAGAAGGGATCTTTAAAAAAAATTGCGGTATCGCCGTACACAAACGTAGAAAGCTCGCGGGTAAGGGTAGGGCAGTAGGCTACGTTTTTCTTTTTCATAAGCTGAATAAAGGCAGCATCTACGGGCTGGTCGCGTACGCTATGAGCCATTAAATCTGAACCGGCATCCAGCAAACTACGGGCATCCGCCAGGGAATACATGTGGGTCGCAATTTTATAGCCGAGTTGGTGCGACCGGTCGATTACGGCCCGGTAAATTTCTGCGGGCATTCTGGGAGCGGTACCGAGCTGGTCATCTACCCGGATTTTCATGAAATCTACTCCCATTTGGTGATTTTGATTTACTACCGCTACCGCTTCGGCGGGCGATTTTCCGGTAATTACTTCGCCGGCAATATACAGCCGCGCCCGTTGCGTAGAGGTGGTATCGTGCACAGCCCGCAAAGGTTCCGCTTCTTTTTTATCGCCCCCCAGACTTACTACTGTAGTTATGCCATAGCGGGCGTAAATGCCTAAATTATCCAGCAAATTTTGCGTGGAATAATGGCCGGGTTCAATGCCTTTTACATCGCCTACGTGCCCGTGCGCATTAATAATGCCCGGCATAATAAATTTGCCTTTTACATCCTGAACCGCAGCATTTTCCGGAATCTCAATCGCGGCCTGGGTACCAACCGCCAATACCCGCCCATTACGGATAAGTAAAACACCGTTTAAAATAGGTTCTGCCCCGTTGCCATCAATTATAGTTGCGCCGGTAAAGGCTTGGTAAGAGGCCGTATCCGGATTGGGTTTAGAGCAGCCTAAAAGCAAAAACAACGAACATAAGTAAATAGCCAATTTTTTCATAGTAGCAGATTATATGGTTATTACCTGATAAGTACATGTGAAAGTAAAAACCGGAAATTTAAAAAATTAAGCCGAAGTACGTGACCATACTTCGGCTTAAATAGCTAAAAACAAAAATTTTAATCTTTTACTTCATAGAAGTTTGCTGGGCGCTGGTTTTAGAGCCTTTAGGTAAAGTGATTTTCCAGATGTTGGCGTCGGATTGGCCGGCGTATTCCATAATGTACACATCGTTACCCACCAGTACCGCATCCACTGGCGCATTAAAGTTTTCGACCAAACGGTAAGTTTTTACAAAGTAGTTATCGGTGGCGGGGTCGTAAGTTAATTTTAAATGCAATAAATCCCGGCCTTCTTTCCGGAGTAAATTATTGGCTCCGGCTCTCCCTCCGCCGGTGTAGCGCATCACAAAGCCATCGCCTTTAAATTCATCGGCTAATACTTTTTTGGTATCGAAAAATAAGGCTAAAGGCGAGCTGTGGGCATTAAAGGTACTTACGGTTTGGCCGGTTAAATCGCCGTCGGTTACTTTACCGGACGCCACGTCGCGGTATTCGTTAGCGGCAGGGCCCAGGTTTTGTACGCCCGGGGTAAACTTAACCCCAGCCGGTGGTTTCGGGAAAGTAGGATCGTCGTGGAAGTATTTTACAATCCAGGCATGGGCATTTTTGCCGATAAACGGATCGGTTTCGGGACTTGGGTTCCAACCGGGATATTGCTGCGGATTATCGATGCCCCCAAACACCCACGGAAAGCCATAATGATGGCCTTGGCGCAGCCAGAACATATCTTCGGGTGCATCATAATCCGGGGAGTTGGATACGCCAAATAAATTACCATTCGGGTCAAATGCCATATCAAAAGCATTCCGTACGCCTTCGGCAAAAAGATACCCATCGGCTTTTAATTTTTGTACATCGTCGGGTAATAATAAATTTTTTGCATTAATCGGGAAACGGTAAATTTTCGCCGTTAAGGCATTGTCGCGGGCATTCGGGTAGGCGCCGCGGTTATCCTGTACTTCGCCGTGGTCGGTACGGGCGCCGGTGTTTACGTAAATATATTTCCCATCAGGGCTTACTTCCAATGCATTCCAGCCGTGGTCGAAGGTGGTAGCATTGGTGCCGTACTCTACGGTGTTAAACACCTCTGTCATCGTGGATTTGCCATTAGCACCTAAATCGTAGCGAACCATGCGACCGGTAGTGCCTTTGCCATTGTTTACGCTGGTATTTCCGCACAAAAACAAGCTGTTATTATGGAAAGCCGCGCCCTGTAAACGAGTAATGCCATGCTCCGCAGCGGTAAATATTTTCTGTGGTTTAGTTCCTTTCTTTTCCAGGTTTCCAATGTTATATACGTCACCCTCGAAGGTATTGTACCAGAAATCGCCGGTTTTTGGGTGCCGGAACAAACGGATAGCCGATGGGCCAATCTTCATTACATGCGAAACTTTAATGTCGGGCCGGAGCGAAGTCGGGGTTTTAATTTCCGGTCCATCTTTGGTGGCTTCGGCAGCCGGTGTATTTGTTTTCGCAGAAGTCGGTGGAGTAGAAGGAGCTATGTTTTGCTTGGGTTCCGGGGATTTTGTCTGAGCTGTGCTTGTTTTGTTAGCGGTTGCTGGTATTGCGGCTGGGCTAGTAGCTGTTTTAGCGTTTGTAGAATTTGCAGGAGTAGCTGCCGTAGCCGCCGCTGAGTTATCGACAGTTTCACCGAGCTTGCGCAAGTACGCGACCAGTTGCCATCTTTGTTCTTCCGATAAAGATTCTTTAAACGGTGGCATGTTGCCCCGACCCTCCGATAATTTCCAGAACAAAGCGCCGTCCTTTTGTTTTTGTACTACCGGCGAATGAAAGTTAGCCGGCTTAACTCCCATGGCACCTCCGGCGGCACCATCGCCGTAACCATTCTCGCCGTGGCATGGAGCGCAATACATCACAAACAATTCTTCGCCCTGCGTTAAGGTAAGCGGTTCTACGGGATAAGGATTTTTAATTTGATCAGCCGAAGGAGGCGCTACCCATCTGCCCCCATCCTGTAAAAACGAAGCAGTATCCGTAACGGATACGTAAGAAGAAAGCGCGCAGGTGCCTAAACTGGCGGCTAATAAGTACTTAGTTAAAGTTGGCTTAAACATTTAAAATTTTAAAAAATTAAAAAATCAGACCTATTCACAAAATCCACCTCTATAAATATAAGCTTAGAAAAATGCCGGTGAAAGCGATTATTAATGTTATTCAAAAAACACTTTACCAAAATTTGGCAATGATGACACTTTTAATCTGTAGTGCCGTCGTTTGTATCTTCACAAACGACGGCACTGGTTTTTTCCAAAGTCCTATTGTATAAAATTTAGGTTACAACTTAATCAACATCCCACCAAATAGGGGTAGCTGCGCTGTTCTTTCCGTCTAAATAAGCATTAACCGCCTCGGTTACGGCTGCATTGCTGGAGTTGGTAACCGCCGAAGAATACGTCAGGCGTTTAATAAAAGTACCTTGGGGCAAATCCGGATTTTTGCTGACCATGACGGGGTACAATTTCGGGTAACCGGTTCTCCGGAACTCCGACCAGGCTTCGGTACCTTCGGGGTACATAGCAATCCATTTTTGGGTGATAATGCGCTCTAACTTTCTTTCGGGCGTGTCGCCATCTTCCCATTTCACGGTAATGTCGGTTAAAGCGGGGGAGTTATTGGCGGCATTCTTCGGATCGACGTACGCGATTTGGGTGCCGGTGCTTTGTAAATACTCGTCTACGCCGCCGGCGCTATTAGCTTTAAATGAAGCCCGGATACCTTCTTCGTATAATTGTTGCGCCGTCATGGTGGTGTTCATGTTCCAGCCTTTTAATACGCCTTCGGCCATTAAGAAATAACTCTCGGCTACATCTACCTGCTTCACCGGGGTAGTTTCTCCCACGTTCGGTAACGAAAATTTTAAATACCGTTCTTTGGTGGGTTTTTCCACGCCCGCCCGTATTCCTTTAATCTGACCAGCAGCATCCGGGTCGGTAGCGGCTACGGCGTACAGCGGCAAGCGCGGGTCATTAAAGCCTTTTAAAAACGTTTCGATGGAAGCAGATAAGCGGGTATCGGACCAGGCATTAGCCATCGTAAAGTACGGGTTGGCTTGGGCTGGCACCACGGAAAATGGCCGGTCTATCAGCAAACCACCTTGTTCGGTTTGTACGGCTTTCTCGGCTTCTGTCTGGGCTTTGCTGGGGTTTACTTTAGAGATACGCATTGCTAACCGCAACCGTAGGGTATTGGCCAGTTTAATCCAGTTGGTATATTCGCCGCCTAAAGTAGATTTATCCCATTTCTTAAATCGGGTATCGTCGGCTTTGGGGTTGGCTGCTTCAGCCGCCAGTAAATTGGTCACGGCTTTATCTAAATCCGCGAAAAAAGCATCGTAAGCTACTTCTTCGGAGTCGAAAGAAACTTCGGCACCGGTACCGTATTTGGTGTAGGGGTAAGGGCCAAAGGTATCTACCAAACGATGCGCCGCCGCCACTTTAATAATCAAGGCGATAGAGTACAAATCCGGGTATTTGGTTTCGTAACCTTTCTTCCACATTTGCACCCACTGGTCCATTACGTTGGAGGTAGAAGTATTCCAGGCGGTATTGTTCCAGCCATCCACCATAAAATAAGTCATGGTGTTTTCGTTGTTCAGGAAAGGCGTGGGCGATTCTAAATACCCGGCATAGGATTCAGCTTGCAGGTTTTGCTGGGTTTGCACGGCCGTAGTGGTAGCCACAATCCGGTTCATCATAATGGGTAGTAAAAAACCGCCTTCATTGGCATCCTGCTCGAGCAACTTATCAGTTATCAGGCTTTTATCGGAGTTAAGGGTTTCCATGTAATCGGTACACGAGGAAGCGGCCACCGATAGGAAAAAACTTAAACCCAGTAATTTATAATTTATATTATTTTTTAAAAATCTCATTTTCATAACGTTTAAGTTCTAAATTTTAGAAAGTAGCCCGCAAAGTAACGCCGTAAGAACGGGTAGATGGCATATTAAAAGCGTCCATGCCTTGCATGCCATTTGCTGTAGATATGCTGATTTCCGGATCAAAGGGAGCGTCTTTGTAGAAGAACAGTAAGTTGCGGCCAACTAAAGACAGGTTTAAGTCTTTGATCACACTTTTGAATTTCGGGAAGGTGTAACCAATGGCGAATTCCCGTAAGCGGATGTTGGTGGCATCGTACAAGTATTCTTCAGCGGCCGCAGCCACATCGCCTTTACCCGAAATAAAGTTGTAGTAGGTTTCGGCGGCAATCATTTGTTCGTTTACCATTACGCCGCCAGCATCGCGGGCCTCGCCGGATCTACGCGATAAGCCTTTAAAGTCGAGCCATTGCTGGGTTTGCGACACAATTTTACCACCAAACCGGCCATCAACCAAAAAGGATAAGTTTACATTTTTGTAGGAGAACTGGTTGTTAAAGCCCAGCAGGAAGTTCGGGTTGGCGTTGCCTAAATACTGATCGGTACCGGCCGAAAGTAAGGGTAAACCATTGGCGCCGTACTTGATATTACCGTTTTCGTCGCGCTGATACGCTTTTCCGAATAAATCGCCGTAAGAGCCGTATTCTTTACCACCCAGGTTAGCAATACCCGGCCGGGCCAGTAAAAGCTGAATCATGCGGGTGCTGCCGCCATTATTCAATACAAAATACTGGGCTTTTAACAAATCGCTTAGTTCCCGAATCTGGTTAATGTTGCGCGAGAAGTTTAAGGTAGGCGTCCATTTTACTTTACCAAACTCAGCGTTATAGCTCACAACGGCTTCTACCCCTTTGTTCCGGATAGTACCGCCGTTAATCCAGAAATTGGTAGCGCCCGCTCCGGCCGGAGCCGCAATCTGGAATACCTGGTTGTAAGTAGTAGCGTTATAATACGTTAAGTTTAAGCTTAATTTATCTTGCAAAAAGCGTAACTCAGTACCAAATTCATAAGACTTGGTGCGCTCGGGTTTTAATGCCGTGGTATCGTTCCCGTTGTAAAAAGGTAAGTTAGCCCGTCCGATTATATTATTTCCAGGATCGAGGGTATAGGGCGGAGTCCAGTTAGCTACGCCAAAAGGTAAAGCGTTACCAACTTCGGCGTAAGAAGCCCTTACTTTAGCAAAGGAAAATATATCGGAAGAGCCTAAGGTTTCGGTTAAAACATAAGATAAACCAACGGAGGGGTAAAAGAACGGTTGATTTACCGTGGAGCTCCATTCGTTGCGGCCAGTAAGATCCAGGAAAACAGTTTCTTTGTAACCCACGGTGGCAGTTCCAAAAGCGGCTTGGGTTAATCTTTTCTGAGTGCTTTCGGTGGAGATAAAGGGCTCCTGTAAGTTATAAGCCGAAAAGAAGTTGGGGAGCACTAAGGTATTGGTTGCCCCGTTATTGGCTAAGTTTAAATCGTAGAAGTTGTTCTGGGTATTACTAAAACCTAACGTGGCCGAAATAAAAACATTGGTACTTAGATTTTTAGTGCCGCTTAATAAAATGTCCGTGTATAACTGATCGGTTTTTGTGATGTTTTTCCGATAACCGCCATTAGCCCCTACCAGAGTTGGATCGGAGCTGGCATACTGGCGCAGTTCGTAAATATCTTCTACTTTATCGTAGGTAGTCCGGCCTTGTAAATTTAACCAATCGGTGATGTTCCATTTGGCGCTAAAAGAGTAAATGGTACGGTCGCGGCCCTGATCGGTTTGGTTCTTGTTGGTGATCCAGTAAGGATTCTGGTTGGAGCTAGCTTCGTTCCGGATGTACGGCCAGTTCTGTACAGTCATAGCTCTAGTAGGATTCCAAACTGCATATTTAGAACCGCTGTATTTTGAAAAATCATCGCCGGTCGGGAATAAGTAAAGGCTAAATATCGGGCTGAAGTAGAAACCTGCTTGCGGCCGGTTTTTAACCATTTGGTTGATGTAGTTTACCGAGCCGTCCAGAGAAACCTTGTTGTTAAAAATCTGGGTGGTTCCGCGTAAGTTTACATTGTGGCGGTTGTAGTCGTTGTTGGGTACAATGCCGTTGGCGTTGGTGTTGGCGTACGATACGTAAAACTGACCCATGTCATTACCGCTGGTAATGGCCAAACTGTTGACAAACGTTTTGCCGGTTTCAAAAAAGTCTTTCAGGTGCCGGTCGCTGCCGTTGGTAATTTTAGGTCCCCAACTATCGTTAATGGCGGTGTTGGCCACGCCACCAGTTCCCTGGCCGTACGTAGTTTGCACCTCGGGCAAAGCAATGGGTTCCTCAAAAGTAGCGGTGCTGGAGAAGTTAACGGAAGTAATGCCTTTGCGACCTTTTTTGGTGGTAACAATAATTACCCCGTTAGCTGCCTGGCTGCCGTACAAAGCCGCCGCCGAAGCACCTTTTAATACGCTAATGTTCTCAATATCTTCAGGGTTTAAGTTAGAAATAGCATCGCCGGCATCGCGGGTATCAAATAAGCTGGAGCCTTGCGCACCATTAGCGTTATTCATCGGAATACCATCGATTACGTACAAAGGTTGGTTGTTGCCGGTAATGGATTTATTACCCCGCAAAATAACTTTAGAAGACGCACCCGGGCCGCCGGTACCGCGGGTAATTACCACGCCCGCCGCTTTACCAGCTAAGGTGTTCATCAGGTTGGGGTCTTTTACCCGGTTTAGTTCTTCGCCGCCCACATTTTGCTGGGCATACGTTACGCTGCGGGCATTTTTTTCAATACCTAAAGCGGTTACCACCACTTCGTTCAGAGCCTGGGTATCCGGAGCTAAAGTAACATTAATCTGAGCCCGGCCGTTTACCGCTACGGTTTGATTGGCATAACCAATGTAAGAAAAAATCAAGGTCGCATTTTCGGGGGCGTTAATCGTAAAGTTACCGCTGGCGTCGGTTACGGTACCCAGGGTAGTACCACTTACCTGAATGCTAACGCCGGGTAATCCCTCGCCTTTTTCGTCCTGTACTTTGCCTTTAATGTCGATGTTTAGCACCGAGCGGATATTGGTGTTGTTGCGCGCAGATTTAATGATAATGGTTTTTTCCAGCAGGGTATAGGTTAAAGGCTGGTTTATAAAAGTTTGGTCCAGGGCTTGTTCCAGCGAAACTTCTTTTACTTCCAGGTTTACGGGTTTAGCTTGTTTTATCAGCTCGTTGTTGTATATAAACTCGTAACCACTTTGCTCCCTAATGGACTGGAATACCTGGGCTAAGGGTACGTTGTGCGCCTTAATACTTATCCGTTGAGAAATGGCTTTGGCGCTAACCTGCAGGCATACCAGTAACAGGAGCACCGGGGTAAGTTTAGAAATGCGCAGAAATAAGGATGGGAATTTTCGCACGCAGATGCGCGAAAACAGCCTACTTGGCTCGAGTAGTAAATTTTTTTTCATACATAACAGGTTTAAATTAGAAATAAAGCTTAGGGGTACTCTAAAAAATGCTGTTATAATCGAGCTGCCACCCTTTTTACCAGCAGGTTAAGGCAAAGGCAGTTATTATTACTTAGGCGCTACTCTGATTTACTCCCGATCACTTTCCTGTTATATCCACATTTCCGGGGAAAACCTTAATTTTTTAAATTTTTTGCTTCTGGCACAATTCCATTCTGGTACTACCTAGCGGTTTTTTTACTGGAACCTGCTGTATTATATTAGTTAAATAAAGCTATTGCGGTATGTTGCTTTAAAGACACATGAACTAAAGAATCGGGTGAAGCAACTAATAAATTCTTTTATAAAAATAAAAAATTTTTAATTTTAATGCTGCTAGAATTAGCGGGTAGTAGCAGCATCTCTGGATCGCTATTGGGCGCCGGAATATTTGCTCTAATAATAACAAAATTAAAACTATTTAAAAAAATAGGTTGCCTAAGAAAGCAGGGTAAGTAAACCAATAAGCCATCTGCCGGACTAAGAAGAATAGCAGTTACAAAGTAGAAATAAAGAAGCAGAAATAAATTTTAGATTGCCGTGGTGCATCCCGGGCGCTTTTGTTTTACTCGAATACAAAGGTTCCGAACTTATTAAATTCATGAAAATTGGCCGGTTTATTGGGGGTGGTTTTTTGCCAGGAACCCGTAGTATAGCCTTTGTCGTGGTCGATGCGGTAAAAATTAGCCCGCCATTTACTGCCAGGTGCCGGGGCGCCCAGCACCATGGGCTGAAGCAAACTAAAAGGAATAAATATTTCACCCATCCAGCTTTTTATAGCAGCTTGGCTTTTCTTTTCGCCGCCTTGCACGCTGGTAGCGTGCTGAATCTGGCGTTTGCCGGTGTAGCTGCTCGGGCGCCAACCGCTAAACTTGCCGTCTTTATTAATAATCATCAGTACCAACTCGTAGTTTAAGGGCGAAAGCTCGTATTCTAGGTAAGCCGGAATGGCGGGATCTGGCCACAAAAATACTTCTACAACATCTTCTTTATAAAGGGGCTTACCGTCTTCCTCGAAAGTAGCGGTGAGTTTTTGGTCTTCGCAATGAAACAAAAAGTAAATACCCGTTTCGGAATACAAAATCTTGGCTTTGGTATTTAGTTTTTCTCCCGCTGTTTCCTGCACCGGCATGGATACCCATTTAGTTTTAGCCCAGTTCGGCGATTTGCCTTCGCCGGTAACCGTAAAATCGGGCGTTTTTTTAATTATTAGCTGCGACGAGTCTGCTTTCTGGGCAGAAACGCTATTACCTATCAACAATAAAAAAGCAAATAGGGATAATAGAGATTTATGCAGCATTTTACAGAAAGCAGCTAGAATTTTTTAAATAATAGAATTAATAAGTTAAAAAGAAAAGGTAATTACTAGGAATGGAAAGTTTCTGTTATTCAGCAGGAAACTATTCGGCTATGTAGCTAAATAGTTTCCTGCTGAATGACAGATTTTTAAAATTTTGACTGTGTTAATTTTAAAAATTTACTCGCCCTGATTAGCTGGACAACGGTGGTCCAATCGGTACGAAGATGGTTTGTTGCGAATTAGGGTACATGTATCTTTTAGCGGTAAATTTAGCCGTTAAGTACTCACCCATGTGGATGTCGCCGGACATGGTATCGCCCGATACAGTGGCCGAAAAAGTAAAGCTAATGCCATCGCCGGGTGCCCGGTACATGCTCCGGAAAATCACTTTGTCGCCATCCAGGGTGCCCGACATGTCGCGTACATCGAAGTCGCCTTTGTGGGAGCCTTGCAGCCAGTTACCGTCTTGTTTTTCAACGAACAGCGTGTGCTGGCTTTGGCTGTTAAAAAAGTTAATGGTTGCATCCCAGCGGCCAGTCAGGTTCGAACCCGGCGACTTCATGGTGGTAACACGTGGGGGGCGCTTCCGCGAAAGTACGTCATATATCCGGTCGGCCACCACTTTGTCGTTACCCGGTTGCATCATCCAGGAACTAATGGATAAACCCGTTACATTCGGATCGGGAGCGCCGTTGCGGTTACCATTGTAGGTACTCAGGGCAATGCGGGGTTTGGTGCTCGATAGCTCGTTGGCCAGTTCAATCCCAATAATATTTAATTTATTCGGGTCCCAGGAAATAATGAGGGTAGGAGTGTGGTTGGCTAAACCGGTTGGTTCTTTGATAGTGGTTTGTACGCCGTCAATCTTTTTAACCCGGTTTGCAATGGTGTCCAGGTAACCCATCCAGGTTTTGTATTCTTTAGCATGGTCGCGTTTTACCCAGGTTTCTACGGCGGCCAGCATGCCCATTACTTCTTCGCGGCCTACTTTATTATCGCGGCCAGGTCCGTGGTGCGGAGCACTCGCTTGCCAGGCAGCCATTAAAATATCTTTCTTACCCAGCAGCAAACCGGCGCATTGCGGACCCCGGATACCTTTACCGCCGCTGTATGCTACTACCGAAGCCCCTTTTTGCAAATGCACGTTCGGAATGGTTAACATTTCGGCGGCCGCATCTACCAGAATTGGAACATTTTTGGGTTTGGCAATGGCGGCAATGCTTTCCAGCGACAATGGTCCGGAAGCCGGCAAACCATCGGCGTTGGCGTAAATCATGGCGGTACGGGGGCTGATGGCTCCGCGGAGTTCTTCTTCTGAGTCCACCATGATAATTTTTACCCCAATGTTCCTAATGGCATGATCGTACACGTTCCGGGAATCTTTCGGAATAATTACTTCGGTTTTATCGAATCCGGCTAAATCCGGAATCCGGATAAGTTTTTCCGGATTTCCGCCGGTAACGCAGGCAGCGGTTACGTGTTTCATACCGGCCGCACAACCCGACGAAACCATGCCCCATTCGGCCCCAGTAATTTCGGAAAGGCGTTTACCCACGCCCATCGCTAGTTCATCTAATTGCACAAAATACCGACACGCATATTCCATGGCTTCGCGTACTTCGGGTAGCTCCACTGAGGCGCCAATAATGGTAAAAGTACCGCGGCAATTTATAATGGGTTCTACCCCGATGGACTGGTAAATATTTGGTCCGGCTTTCAGGGGACCCATCATCTCGGGACTTTCGGTGCTCTTCATGTAATTGAGTAAATCAAATTCATGAGGAGTAGCCGAGTGGGCCATCGCCGACTGACCAGCCGCAACCACGCCGCTAATCGGAAGAACGGATAAGCCTTTTAAAATATCTCTGCGTTTCATACGAACAATTAGAATGAGGAAATTTTTTGTATCTGAATGGTATTGGGTAAATCAAAAAATTAAAAATCCGGTAAGGGTAGAAGCCTGCCAATAAATTAGTAGTACAGCAAAATACACAATTTTCAGAAGAAATGAATGGGTAGCCAGCTAAAGAATAAAAACAGGTCCTGGTAAATTTTTAAAAATTTAAATTTTAAAAACTCTAGCGGCACCCACGCATTTCGTATCCTGATTAATTTATGTTATTGGTTGCTGTTTAAAATATCGCAACCGGCACAACTTTAATAAAGACACTCTAATTTATTGGCGGGGTGAAAGAATTTTTAAAAATTTTAAATTATGCGTTTTAATATATTACTAAAGAATCATTTATCCTGGAAAAGGCACGAACATAAATCCGTGCCTAAGTACGTTGCTTAAATACTATACCGGGAAAGCAAAATTTTTTAAATTTTAAAAGAAAGGGTTATCGATGAGCGCCGCAATTAGAATAAATGCTTCGGGGTTCAGGCGCAGGCGCAGCAACTGCATGGCCCGCTGTTTCTGGGTTTTAACCGTGTTGATAGAAATGCCCAGCGTAGCAGCTATTTCGTGGTTTTTCATGCCTTCCAGGTAGCCCATCCGGGAAATGCGCTGGCAGCTTTCCGGTAAAGTTTGGATGGCCTGGTGAATTTCCGAGAGCACTTCTGACTGGATAATGTAATTAACCACGGTGTTTTCTTCGGCTTCGGCGGGAATAAAGCTGGTTTTAAACTTTTCCACCACTTTCTCGTGCCGGATTATATTTAAGCTCGAATTTTTAACGGTTGAGTAAAGAAAGTTTTTAATAGCAATGGGGTTGGTCGAAACTTCGTCGCGATGATCCCATAACTTAATAAAAGCTTCTTGTACCGTGTCTTCGGCTTTTACTTTGTCGGCTAAAATCTGATAAGCAAAATAAACCAGCCTGGGATAAAAATCACGAAAGAATTGTTCGAATACTTTTTCTTTGGATAGTTCAGCCGGGTTTGATTCAGATTTCAAACTAATTTTCATTATTATACAGATTGGGTTAGTTTAAATTTTTAAGCTTTTCAGTTAAAAACATAACTTTTGTTTAAATATAACGTAAATTATTGACCTGTTTTGCAATAAAACATACTTTTTTTTGAAATAGGGCTTAAAAACGCAGGATATTTATTTTGAATAATAGAATCTAGGCTGAATAATTTTCAATCAGAATGTGATATGTCCGGATTAACTTTTGATTACCCGTAAATTATTAAATTGTAATCAATTTATAAAGTGCCTTTTTAGAAATTTTCTAATGCCGCATCAGAATAGGCAATTCTTTTAAATTTATTTAATAATAAAGCTGGTTTGTTGTTAATCTACTTAGAATTATAGCCTTGTTTGGTTTAGCAGAAATAAGGATGGCATCAAAAAACAAGCAGCACAAAACGCAAAATCTTTAAAAATGCTTTTAAAAAAGAATCCCGGATTGGTGTTGAACGACCAATCCGGGATTCTTCTTTTAGACCGGATGCTTCAGCAGGTGAGTGCCGGTTATTAAGAGTTGGGCTATTGCCTGTAAGTAAAAGTTTAATGTAAATTTTAAAAAACTACTTTTCTGATCGTACAAACTCGGTAATCTTGGCTTTAGAATCTTTGGGTAAAGTTATTTTCCAGAGATTGCCTTTGTTGCGGCCGCTATATTCAATTACGTACACATCGTTGCCCACCAGTACGGCGTCGGTCGCTTCTTTAAACCCATCTACCAGGCGGGTGGTTTTTACGTAGTAGTTATCGGCGGCTTTGTTATAGGTAAGTTTCAGGTGCAATAAGTCGGCTCCTTCTTGGGTAAAAGGTTTCATTAACACCGACCGCGAGCCTAAAGTATACCGGATTACAAACCCATCGCCTTTTAAATCGCTGGCCAAAACTTTTTTCTTATCGAAGAATAAACCCAGGGGAGAGGCGTGCGGGGTAAAGGTACTGGTGGTAACCCCGGTTTGGTCGCCGTCTACTACTTTGCCGGCGTTGGTGCGGTACTCATTCGCATCCGGTCCTAAGTTTTGCACACCTGGGCTAAATTTTACCCCTTCGGGCCGCTTTGGAAAATCCGGGTCGTTGTGAAAATATTTTACCTGCCAGGCATGCGCAAATTTGTTGATGAACGGATCGGTTTCGGGGCTAGGTTGCCAGTCGGGATATTGTTGCGGATTTTCGATGCCGCCCATTACCCACGGGAAACCATAATGGTGCCCTTCCCGGATCCAGAACATATCTTCGGGCATGTCATAATCTGGGGAGTTAGAAACGCCGAACAGTTTGCCATCCGGGTCAAAAGCTAAATCGTAGGCATTGCGGATACCTTCGGCGTATAAATAACCTTTGGCTTTTAACTCAGCCGTATTATCGGGTAAAGTTATGTTTTGGGCCGTTACCGGAAACCGGAAAATATTAGCTGTTAAAGCCCCATTACGGGCATTCGGGTACAAACCGCCGTTATCCTGAACTTCGCCGTGGTCGGTGCGGGCACCGCTGTTTACGTAAATAAACTTGCCATCGGGGCTTATTTCCAAAGCGTTCCAGCCGTGGTCGAAGGTGGTTTTGTTGGTGCCGTACTCTACGGTATTAAATACCTCGGTCATTTTGGCTTTACCCGTAGAAGCAAGATCAAACCGAACCATGCGACCCTTGGTGCCTTTGTTGTTGTTAACGCTTACGTTGCCGCACAAAAACAAAGAATTTTTTAAAAAAACCGCACCCTGCAACCGGGTAATGCCGTGATCATCCGCTGAAAATATTTTCTGGCTCATAGGTGCACTGTTCTTGGTATTTTTAATCTGATAAACATCCCCGTCGAAGGTAGTGTACCACAAGTCGCCGGTGCCGGCATGATATAGCAAACGTACCGCTTTGGGTTCTACCTGCATAACGTGGTTAACCTGAATGTCGGGCCGAAGGGCACGTAAAGGTTTAATGGCCGAGGCATTGTTATCCTGCACATTGGGCGTGGTTTTTTCGGGATTTTTAATATCCTGCGCCAGGCTAAAGCCGGGAATGGCTATAAAAGCGCCCAGTAAGCAAACCCGGTTTAAAAAAGCAGAAATAATTGGCATTGCGGGAATTCTAAAATTTTTCTGAATCACAATTAGAAGTCAATTATTCAAAGACCAGATGAGCTAACAAGTGCGTAAAATTAAATTTTTAAAAAATTTACATTTGCGGACATCCCACTGGTTTAGGGAAATTTCTGTTCTACTTTTTAGTGTGTTCTGCTGGTTTGCGTAGCTGGTCGGGAAGCGGGGGCATTGCGGGGTAATACCACTGGCGTAGTAATGCCGTTTAAATTATATACCACTTTGCCGTCGCGCACGGTTAGTTCACATTCCAATCTTTTATCGGTTTCTATTTTATAGCCGGTATAATCAAACAAACCAAATTTACCTTTGCGCACTCCCAGAACGGCAACGTCGGCCGGGGCACCTACCGATAAATGGCCCAGTTCTTCGTGTTTAATAACTTGTGCCGGAGTCCAGGTGCTGGCTTTAATAACGCTTTGTAAATCCATACCCATGGCCATAAACTTAGACATGGTGGTGAGCATATCTTTCATGGCTTCGTTCATGCTACCAATGTGAATATCGGTACTGATGGTGTTAGGGTAAAACTTATTGGCTAAAGCCGGTACCGCCTGCGAAAAAGCGAAACTAATACCGCCGTAACCCACGTCGAACACAATGCCGCGTTTTTGGGCTTCCCACACAAAAGGCTTTACTTTTTTGGTGTTTAAATCCACGATGTATTCGCGGCTGGCCAGTTGGCCGAATGCGTGTGTGTAAATATCGCCAGGGCGCAAATGCTTCATAAATAATTCTTCGATGGACAGGGGCGGGTTACTGCCGCCAAAGTCGATCATTACCGGCAAGCCGCCTGCTAACTTACCGGCTTCAACGGCGCGGTCTACGGGCGTCCAGTCCGGACCTTCGAAGTGCGCTACTTTAAAACCTACCACGTAATCTTTGTACTGGCGGGCAGTGTTGGCCGACAGCTTGGCATCCATGTCGTTGGTATTTTGCTCATAATTGCCGCCGCGCATGCCTTCGCCCGAAATATTTAAAAAAGCCAGCACGCGGGTTTTCGAAGCATCAATGGTTTGTTTTTTATAAATCGGGAAAGTGCGCCAACCGGGGCTACCGGCATCCACCACGGTAGTTACCCCGTTCCGGAAAGTAAAACCATCCGGCGGAAAAGCATTGGGACCATTCATGTAGGTCTGGTCCATGTTGGTGCCGTAAAAATGGTGTGTATGGATATCAATTAAACCAGGCGTAACGTACAGTCCTTTGGCATCCACCACCTGAATGCCTTGTTTGGCGTCGATGTTTTTAGTAACCAGGGCTATTTTACCATCCGCGATGGCAACATCCATGGGGCCATCAATGTTATTCTTCGGATCGATCACGTGCCCGCCCTTGATAACGATGTTGTACGGTTGATTTTGGGCAAAAACAAGCGTGTAGGGTAACAGGCACAAAGCGGCAATTAAAGTTTTTAGCATTGCTTCTACGTTAAATTCTTAAACACTAATCAATTAATCCTTCTGCTTAAAAGGAAGGATGAAGAATTGGGTAATTGTATTTCTTTAAAAAATAAATTAGTAAAGGGAAATTGCTTTAAATAATCAATGAGTAAACCTGGAATTCAGAATAATTTTAAGGTTCATATACCACCAAGCAAAAGAGTAAATTTATCGTATCCTCCTTCAATTCTTTCCCAAGGGAAGCTTTTCTACTAAGCAGTTTTATAAACGTAAATGTGTTTAAAAAGCCTTTTCAATTCTCCCTGATGATGCTTTGTAGCTAAATAGGTTTATTCTGAATGACACAGTGGGTAAAATTTTAAAAAATTTTAAATTTTTAAAATTTGCCAATCTACTATGCAACAGATAGCTTAAGCCAGGTGCAGAGTTTGACGCTAAACTGTTCGAGCGGTCAGCGAGTTTTTAGCGTCTTGCGTTTTTTTGGTTCTTTTTGTGTCAAGACAAAAAGAACAGAACCTCAGCTATGAAACAACTTCACTTAGATATTAAGCGAATGAAGTAGCTATGCGAACGAGAACTTTTAAATTCTTGTAAGTAGAGCAAGGCACGGAAGTAACTTCCGCGCCATAGTGCCATAGTAAACATCATAGAAATAATTTCTTTTCTGAGCCACAAGCTTTTCTCAAGCACAAAGGGAATCGAGAAAAGCTTTTAGCACCAGAAAAGAAAAAATTTAAAAATTAAACGTAAGCAATGCAATCCATTTCAACGAGCGAGTTACCAGGTACGCCGCCGTAAGTAGCCACGGTAGTCCGAACCGGAGGCTTGCTGCCGAATTTGCCTTTGTACACTTCATTCATGGCTTTGTAATCGTTCAGGTCAGCCAGGTACACGTTTACTTTTAAAACTTTCTGCATCGACGAGCCAGCTTTTTTTAATTCGGTTTCCAGTTCTTTTAAAACGTGCTCGGTGTGCGCTTTTACATCGCCTTCAAAATGCGCGCCTTTACCCGCCACAAAAACTAAATTGCCGTGCTTGGTAGAACCCGAGAACAAGGGTACATCCTGGAAGTTGGTAATGTTAAAGGCTTCTTTTTCATTGCTTTCCAGTTCTTTGGCTTTGGCTACTAAACTAAATCCGCCGATACCCGCTACCGAAGCAAGTAATTTTTTTAAGATGGATCTTCTGGGTGTTGTGTTCATTTTATAAAGGGTTTTGTGTTGAATAAAGTCGAAAGATACTAATTGCCGGGATTATTTGTCCCACCAAACCCGGGTTAAAAAAGTATTACCGCCCAACCGGGTAATGGCTGCCTGCAGGTTTTCGGCGTTTAAACTTTCTTCGATGGAGGGGTACAACATGCGCCGGAAGATAGTGCCGTTAGTGGCGTTACCCGGTACATTGTTGGGTACCAGGGTCGGATAGCCCGTGCGGCGCCAGTTCGAAAATACTTCCTGCGAATCGGGGTAAAGCGAGGCCCAGAATTGCGTATAAATTTGCGCCAATTGCTCTTCGGTAGAGCCGGCGGCGTTAAACGGATGAGCCGCTAAATAGGTGTTAATACGAGCATCGGAAATTACACCGGCACCGCCCCATAAACCCCATTGCTTCATGGCGGAGCGCACGCCGTTGTTGTATAAATTCTCGGTAGTTTCGCCGGCATACCAGCCGCGCAACGTTGCCTCAGCGAGCAAAAAGTTTACTTCGGCACTGGTCATTAACAATACCGGCGTATCCAGGCGTAACAACGTAGCTGGGTTCGGTTCGGAATAAGTAACAAAATCGGCGGGTTTTGTTTGGAAATTTTGCGGCATACCTTTTTGAATGGCGGCGGTTGTATCGGCTTTGCCGTTTTGCCACACCACCGAAAGCACACCTAGGCGCGGGTCGTTGTTGTTTTTTAAAAAATCAATAAACGTATTGGCGTATTTGCCACCTTCGCGGTTGGTACTACCATTAGCCGAGGAATAATCGCTGGAAAGGTAGGAGTTAGCCAAAGGATTCTGGTTGATTGCCTGACCACCGGCCACGAACATGATTTGGGCTATATCCGCGTCGCTGGTAATTACACCACCAGCAATGGCTTTTTTTACCCAGGTTTCTGCTAAAGTGGCATCTACTTTGGTCAGGCGCATGCCTAAGCGCAGCATCAGGGAATAAGCAAATTTTTTCCATTTATCTACGTTGCCACCGTAAATCACGTCGGCGTTGCCAAAAGTTGGTTTAGCGGCGTCAAACTGGGCAGTAGCTTCTTCCAGTTCTTTCAGCATATCTTTGTAGATGGCTTCCTGGGTGTCGTACTGCGGTTTTAAAATGCCTTCGCGGTAACCTAAACCAGCTTGGCTGTACGGAATATCGCCGTACAAATCCGTCACCCGATGAAAGCAATACGCCCGCCAAATGCGCGCTGCGGCAAGTTTGTTTACGTTATTCGGATCGTCTTTAACGCTCAAAATTACGTCTGTAATTTCCTGAATTTCGTTGGTGTAGGCGCTGGTAAATACCCCGTAAGGAGCGGAGCCTTGAAGGAAAATGTATTTTGAACCAAAACCGGCTACTTCGTTAAAACTGGTGGTGTATTGCATGGCTCCGTCGGCGCCGCCTAAGCGGTTGCGGGCGCCATCGTATAAAGCCTTACTAAACATAAATTCCGGTACTACTTTTTCGTAAGCGTTGGGGTTTACGTTCATCTGCTCAAAGCCATCGTCGCAGGCTGTAGTGAGCAGGAGCGCGGAAACAAGACCTAAACCTGATAAAATTTTAAAATATTTATTATTTGTTTTCATGATTGGGTGCGGGATTAAAATTTAACCATTAAGTTAAGGCCCATGGTGCGGGTGCGGGGCAAGCCAAACGATTCGAAACCTTGCGCGTTGCCGTTAGTAAAGCTGGACTCCGGATCGAAGTTGTCGGTTTTGCGGTACAGGATGGCCAGGTTACGCGCTACAAAAGAAATAGAAGCGCCTTGTAGTTTAATTACTGGAATTTTGTTGGCCGGAATGTTATAGGTGAAAATAACCTGGCGCAGTTTTACAAAGCTGCCGTCGTGTAAAAATACATCGGAGTAGTTTTTGTAATTGTCGTACCACACCCGCAAATCTTTAACCGGTACCGTGCGCGAATAAGGAGCGCCTTCCGGTGTTACACCGCTTACTTCTAAGCCATTTTCTCGGCCCGGCAAAGTGTTTTTCAATAATCCCATCCGGATGCCGTAAACCTCCATCATAGAAAATACTTTATTCCCGAATTTGCCGTCGAGCAATACGTTTAAAGAGAAGTTTTTATAGGAAAACTCGTTGGTTAAGCCCATGGTAAGCGGAGCAACGCCATTGCCTAATTGTTGCAGCGGCGACCGCACCGGGAAACCTGATTTTGGATCGTAGATAACATTGCCGTTGGCGTCTTTTGCCATGGTATAACCGGTAATAACTCCATAAGGCTGGCCTACTGTGCTGTTTACGTTGGCGTAGTTATTTACCGTAGTCGCCATCTGGATGGTATTTAAACCTTCGGCCAAGCTTACTACCCGGTTTTTGTTATAGGCAAAGTTATAGCTGGTATTCCAGGTAAATTTATCTGTTTGAATAGGTGTACCAGTTATCATGGTCTCTATGCCCTTGTTGTACATTTCGCCCACGTTCAAAATAATATTCTCGAAACCGGAAGTTGGGGTGATGGCGGTAGATACAATATCGTTGGTGGTAGTGCGGTTATAAAGCGTTAAATCTAAACCTAAACGGCGGTTAAAGAATTGTAAATCCATGCCAACCTCGGTAGTAGTGGAAGTTAACGGTCCTAACTCCGGGTTAGAAATGGTAGTGCTGGTTACGTCTTGCAAAGGCACGGTGCTGCTGGGAACCATGCTGTACGATAAGTTAATCTGGTACGGGTTAGGTCCGCCGCCACCAACTTGCGCCCAAGAAGCCCGGAATTTAGCTAAGCTTATTGCTTTGGGTAATTGAATGGCTTGCGACAAAATAAAGCTACCACCTACGGATGGATAAAAGATGCTGTTATTTTTTGGGCTTAAAGTAGAAAACCAGTCGTTGCGGCCGGTAAAAGTTAAGTAAGCAAAACCTTTATAATCTAAATCCACGGAACCAAACAACGAGTTAGTGGCGGTTTCGGAATAACTTTGTGATTGCGTCGTGTTGGTTAGGTTCGAGAAAGTATAAAAAAACGGAATAATAAACTGGTTACCCGCTAAATTATAGGTGCGGATGTAATTGTTGCGCCGGTTACCACCCGCCAGCACATTCAGACCAAAGTTTTCGTTCAGGTTTGTGCTGTAATTCGCCGTCAGCATAGCGTTGGTTTCGCTGGATTCGTTCGTGAACTGGCTCATTTCGCCTTTGCTGCCGGTGGTATAAATAGTTCCGGTCGGGATAATCGATTCAAAGTTGTAATTATTGAAATCTTTGGCCACCTGGCCTTTCAAGTATAAGTTATCGAGTAAGTTAAACTGGATGCTGGCCTGACCGATGAAGCGGTTTTTGGTATCATTATTTTGAAATTTGTTCACCACAAAGTAAGCGTTGGTAGCTACCCCGGCATCGTTCCAGGGCGTTTCCATGCCATTAGCATCGTAGCCGGGGCTTAACCACCGCATATCTACGGAATTGGCAATCATGTAGGGTGTCCAGTTGGGGTTACCGGTGGCATCGCCGGCACTCGGGCGATTGTGGGCTTGTTCGTTGTTGTACTGCGCTAAACCTTCGATGCTGATTCTTTTGCCGATTTTGCTGTTCAGGCTTAAAGTAGCGTTTTTACGGTCGTAAGTAGAATTTTTAAGAATGGCCTTGCTGTCTAAATCCGATAAAGAAAAACGGAAGTTTAACGCTTCGGATCCGCCGTTAAAAGCTAGAGTGTTGGTAAAGGTGTGCCCTGTTTGGTAGAAATTTTTAATATTATTCTTTTGGGCTACGTAAGGGTGGGTTTTTCCGTCAGCGGCAATAAAATCAGAACCGTCAATTTTAGCACCCCAGGACCAGCGACCGGTTTGTACCGCCTGCGAAGCATCGGCCGGCTTGCGGCCTTCCAGACCTTGGCCGTACTCGTATTGCCAATCTGGTACTACTGCAACGTCTTCGAGGGTGTAGGTAGAGTTATATTGCACGCCAATGCCTTTTTGCGCTTTACCTGATTTGGTGGTAATTAAGATCACCCCGTTGGCGGCCCGGGAACCGTACAAAGCTGCCGCCGTACCGCCTTTTAACACCGAAATACTTTCGATATCGTCGGGGTTAATGCCGGCAATGCCGTCGCCGCGGTCAACGTTGGTGCCGCCGCCGTTGGTGGTGGCGCTACCCCCGGGCGTAGTATTATCCAGGGGCATACCATTGATAACATACAAAGGTGTATTGGAACCCGCCAACGAACCATTACCCCGGATAATTACCCGGCTGGAACCACCCGGACCCGTAGATAAGCCGGTAGCATTTACCCCGGCAATTTTACCGGTTAAAGAGTTGGCCACGTTGTTTTCGCGGGCCTGGGTAAATTCATCGCCTTTTACTTCCGACACCGAGTAGGCAAGGGCTTTCTTTTCGCGGGAAATACCCAAAGCCGTTACTACCACTTCGTTTAAAACTTTTTGGTCAGCCACCAGGGTAACCGTTAATTCGGCGCGGCCATTAACTGCTACGGTTTGGTTTTGATAACCGATGTACGAAAAAATTAAACTGGCATTTTCCGGCGCATTCAGGCTAAAGCTACCGTTTGCGTCCGTAACAGTACCTTGGGTGGTGCCGCTAATCTGGATACTTACTCCGGGTAAACTTTCGCCTTTTTCGTCCTGCACTTTACCCTTTATGTCAATGTTAAATAAAGTTGCTTTTTGCGGCGCGGTTTTAGGCTTAATAATAATGGTTTTATCAAGTAAAGTATAAGTCAGTGGTTGACCGGCCAAAATAGAGCTTAATGCTTGTTCCAGCGAAACAGCTTTTAAGTTAAGAGTTACCGGTCTGGCCGTTTTGATAAGTTCGTTGTTGTAAATAAATAAGTAGCCGCTTTGCTTATGAATAATTTCAAAAACGGTTTCGAGAGAGGCGTTTTTTTCGGTAATTGATATGCCTTGAGAGGTGGCTTTGGCGCTTACCTGCAAAAAGGTTACGGTAAGCAGCATTACGAGCAACTTCATAATAAAGAGCTTTTTAAAAGAATGCGCGAAAGGAATTTGGCCGCACTTGCCGCGTAGATTTACTTTCATAAATTTGCAATTGGATTAAAAGATTTAGTACTCGGAAAAATATTAAGTCTATCAGATTAGTCCTTTTGGCACCAGTAGCGTTGGCGCGCTGCTGGTGTTTTTCTGGACCAACCCTTTATTAGTTAATCTATTTAATCAGCCAGAATAATTATTTTCTGGCCATTGGTTTTAAATTTTATATCGCCCGATAATTCCAGCATTTTTAAAATTTTTGCTAGTTCGGTTTGCCGCGAAATAATACCGGTAAAGTGCTGGTCTTGTACCTGGCCAGTGTTTAGGAATTGTACCCCGTACCACCTTTCAAGTTGGCGCATAATGGTGCCTAGTTCGGTGTTCTGAAATTGGAATAAGCCATTTTTCCAGGCTACGGCGGCATCTACATCTACTTTCTCTACCGCCAGGGTTGTGCCGGATTTAGCCTGATATCCCGGTTTAATAATGGTGTGGCGATTTTGGTTATGCACCTTTACTGATCCTTCCAGCAAAGTGGTGTTAATGGATTGCTCTTCGGGGTAAGCCATTACGTTAAAATGCGTGCCTAGTACTTCCACGGTAGTGTGGTTGGCCGTTACCCGGAAGGGCTTGGTTTTATCTTTGGCTACTTCAAAATAACCTTCTCCGGTAAGAGTAACCTCGCGGCTTTTTTTGCCAAAAGCATCTGAAAAAGTTAACTCGGACGAAGCATTAAGCCATACCTCGCTGCCATCGGGTAAAGTAATTTTATATTGGCCGCCCACCGGTGTGGTAAGGGTGTTGTTGCCGGCTAAATGTTGTTGGCTGCCCGGCTTAAAAGAAAAATGTAACTCTTCGGCGTGCTGGGTAACTTCCAATCCGTTTTTATTATAGAGCGTACCGTTGGCTTTAAGCTTTAGCGGAATAACGGTGCCGTTGGCCAAAGTAAGCTGCGCCAGCTTGCTAGCGGATGGCGTGATCGGTTTCTCTATTTTTTTAAATTTTTCAATTTTGACAATTGTTTGCGTTGGTACTTTTGGGCTGCGCTGGTATTTATATACTAATGCCCCCGTTACACACAGCACCAGAAAAACGGCCGCGTATTTAAAATTTAACCAGGTATTACTTTTGGGTTGGGGTTGGTTCATTTGCCCCGCTACTTTTTGCCAGGCGGCATCGGTGTCAACAGACGAAAAAAAATCTAATTGGCCCTGCAGATAAACCTCATCTTGTAAACTGGCGGCAAACTGTTTATTTGCCTCGTCTTCGGCTAACCACTGTTCTACTTTCTCGCTCTCAGAGGCACTTAATTCACCGCGGTAGTAGCGCAAGATCAAATCAGCTTGATTAAAATACGACTGATCCTGGGGACGTTCCTTATTTTCCATAACTCGTTATCTGTGGGTAAAGACACGCCGGGCTGCTTACCGGGTGAAGCAGGGTTGATTATTTTTTAAATTTTAGGAAAATCAACCGCCTATATTTTTAAATTTTTTGCTAAAACAAGGGCAGGAGCCGTTTGAAAAGCCGCTACAGATGTAGATTATTCGTGAATTTTAAAAATTTTACCCGGAACGATTAAACCAGGTTGGTAAAAATGGCGGTGGCTGTTGAAGAAGACTGGTTGTTCGGGAATAATAAATTTAAATGTATAATTTCAGGCGAACGGCTTTAATCTTGTAAAATGAATAGATTCTTCGGTTTACTTTTATGTTTTGTGCTGGTTTGGTTGGCTACACCAGTTTTGCAGGCGCAACCCCTGGGGGCCAATGTAAAGCGGGTAGTGTTTTTGGGAAACAGCATTACGTACGCCGGTAATTACGTGAACCAGGTAACTGCTTACCTTATGGCGCAAAATCCCAACCGCCAAATAGAATTTATTAACGTGGGCTTACCCAGCGAAACCGTTTCGGGATTGTCGGAAGAAGGGCACGCCGGCGGCAGTTTTCCGCGCCCTCACTTGCACGAACGCTTAGCCCGCGTACTCGCCCAAACCAAACCCGACTTGGTATTTGCCTGCTACGGCATGAACGATGGCATTTATTTGCCTTTAAACGAAGCCCGGTTTAATAAATTTAAAAATGGCATGAACTGGCTGCACGAGCAAGTAACTAAAACCGGCGCCCGCCTTATTCACCTGACTCCGCCTGACTACGACGAGCTCAAAGGCAAGCAAAAAGGCTACGCCACCGTGCTGGATAAATACGCCAATTGGTTACTAATCCAGAAAAAAAGCGCTAATTGGGAAGTTATAGATATACATTACCCCATGCAAGAATACCTGCAAGCTCACCGCCAGGTAGATGCTACTTTCGGGATAGATGGTTTTGCTTTAGCCCCCGATGGCGTACATCCCGGCGAAACTGGCCACTGGATTATGGCCCGCGAAATTTTAAAATATCTGGGTTATAAAGAAGCAGCGCGCCAACCCGGTATTGTAGAAAGTTTAAAGCAGGTTCCGGATGCCGAACAATATTATAAATTGATTACCGAACGTCAGAACTTATTGCGCGATGCCTGGCTTATGGCTACCAAACACCAGCGGCCTGGCTTGCCCGGGGGCTTACCTTTGCCCGAAGCAGAACAAAAAGCTTCCGAATTGCAGGAGCAAATACATTTATTAGTCAATAAAAAATAAGTTATTGTTACCCGCTGGTGCCAGCTTGTAGTTCTTACTTTTATTTAGGAAATAATAAAAATAGGCTACAAACTGGCACTAGCGGGAAGAATCAGAATAGAATTTTTAAATTTTTAGCTTTTTTACAACAGCTTATCCAGGGTAATTGGTAGTTCACGGACGCGTTTACCGGTGGCGTGGTAAATAGCGTTGGCAATGGCCGCTGCCGTACCCACAATCCCGATTTCGCCCATGCCTTTCACGCCAATGGGGTTTACGATATCGTCGTGCTCTTCCACAAAAATTACGTCCAGGTCGTGAATGTCGGCATTTACCGGCACGTGGTACTCGGCTAAGTCGTGGTTCATAAAGCGGCCAAACTGATGATCCAGCATGGATTCTTCTTCCAGCGCCATACCAATACCCCAAACAATACCGCCTATGATTTGGCTGCGCGCCGTTTTGGGGTTAAGTACCCGGCCACCAGCAATGGCGCTTATTACCCGGGTAACGTGTACCGTGCCAAAATCTTCGTCTACTTTAACTTCGGCAAATACCGCCGAGTGGGTGAACATGGAATACTTTTTTTGTTTAGCCTCTGGTTTTGCCGTTGCTTCGCCGGCCACGCTGCTCAGACCACTTTGCCGCATAATTTCCAAAATAGAAAGCGCTTGCATTGGGTCGGTTTTTAGCTGCATTTGTCCGTTGGCAAAAATTATATCGGTAAACTTGGCCTTGGCAAAAGGCGAGTTAGGTATACTGCGGGCCTGCGAAAATAATTTTTCGCCAATTTGGGCGCATACCATTTGCACCGCCGTACCTACCGAAGCGGCCGTCCAGGAGCCGCCTTGCAACGGCGCTTCCGGTAAAGAAGAATCGCCGAGTAAAAAGGTTACATTTTCCAGGGGCAGGCCCAGCGTGTCGGCGGCAATCTGGGTCATGATGGTGTAGGTGCCAGTACCAATATCGGAAGTAGCGCTACTCACGGTAAGTTTACCCCCAATAGATAAAATGGCTTTGGCGCTGGCTTGTTGTTGTTTCACTTCCCAGGCACCGGTGGCTAATCCCCAACCCACTAAATTTTTCCCCTCGCGCATCGAGCGGGGTGTAGGATTCCGTTTAGACCAGCCAAATCGTTCGGCGCCTTGCTGGTAACAAGCCCGCAGTTCTTTACTCGAAAAAGGATTATCCTTACTTAAATCAATATCAGTATAGTTTTTTAAGCGCAGTTCCAGCGGGTCCATTTTTAATTCGTAGGCAAGTTCGTCCATGGCGCTCTCCAGGGCATACATGCCGGTAACTCCGCCGGGCGCCCGCATATCCAAAGGCGTATACACATCCAGCGCAACTAATTTATGTTCCAGGTGCACATCTGAACAATTATAAAGCATCGCTGACCAGTTGACTTGGTTCTCGGTGTAATCTTCAAATTGCGAAGTTTCAGAAAAATTCTCGTGAATAATAGCTTGTAAAGCGCCGTCGGGGGCGGCGCCGAGTTGCACTTGTTGTAAAGTAGCCGGGCGATGACCAAACGAAAACATTTGTTGCCGGGTAAGCATTACCCGCACCGAACGCTTAAGTTCCTGGGCTGCCAAAACCGTTAAAAATAATTGGTATTGCGGCCGCAAACCCGAACCAAAAGCCCCACCCACGTAAGGCGAAACTACGTGCGCCTCGGCCGGCGATAAATTAAAAATTTTAGAAATATACTTCTGGCTGTTTTGCGTACCCTGGGTCTTGTCGTAAATCAGTAGGGTGCCATCGGGTTGGTAAATTACCGTTGAAGCGTGCATTTCCATGGGGTTGTGGTGCTCGCTCGTGTGGAAATACGTGGCATCAGTTTTTACCGGTGCCTGAACAATAGCCTCTTTGGCGTTGCCCCGGGGGCTAGGCTCCGCGGCTTTGTATTTTTTAGGTATGTAGGCTTGGGCGCGGTTAGCTTCCAGATTGGTAGTGGGCGTTTCGGTTTCGTATTCTACTTGCACCAGCGAGGCAGCATACCGGGCTATTTCAAGAGTTTCGGCCACTACCAGGGCAATGGGCTGCATGCTAAACAAAATCTTTTCGTCGTAGAGCGGCCGGAATGGTGCGCCCGGCGGAGCATCCTCGTCCTGGTAATTCTTATCGAACCAAGCCAGATTAGGCCGGTTTTCGTGGGTAAATATCTGTAAAACGCCCTCCAGGGCCAAAGCGGTGCTGGTATCAAGGCGGGTAATTTTACCTTTGGCAATGGCGCTGGAAACTACCACGCCGTAAACTAAATCGGGCGCAGTGAACTCGGCAGCGTATTTGGCTGCACCGGTAACTTTTGCCGCACCATCCACCCGGTTAGCCGGCTTTCCTATATAATCTGTCATCATGCGTTTGCTTGGGTTTGTGTGGCTTGTTCCAGCGCCCGGACAATGGCCCGTTTAGCCAGTTCAATTTTAAAATTATTATGTCCGTAACCTTGCGCTCCTTGCAGATAAGCCTCGGCCAATTTTTTAAAATTTTCGCGGTTAACCGGTTGCTGCTGGAGCAAATTTTCCGCTTCCGGATTACGCCAGGGTTTGTGGGCTACGCCACCTAAAGCAATCCGGGCAGTTTTAATTACATCTCCATCCAGCTCCAAACCAACCGCTACCGATACTAAGGCAAAAGCGTAGGATTCGCGGTCACGGATTTTTAAATAAGTATAATTTTGATGGAAGCCTTGGGCGGGCAAATCGTAGCCGGTAATTATTTCGTAGGGTTCCAAGTTGGTATCGCGTTCAGGCGTATTGCCCGGCAAACGGTGCAAATCTGAAAAATTTAAAATTCGTTCCCCATTGTTACCCGAAATCAACACTTTGGCTTCCAGAGCTGCTAAAGCTACTGCCATATCCGAGGGGTGCGTAGCAATGCAATGTTCGCTGGTACCCAGTATAGCATGAATGCGGTTAATACCATGGATGGCCGAGCAACCACTGCCGGGCTCGCGTTTGTTGCAGGGCGTGGCCGTATCGTAAAAATAATAACAGCGGGTACGTTGCAGCGGGTTGCCGCCGTTGGTAGCCATGTTGCGCAATTGCGCCGAAGCGCCCGCCAGAATCGCTTGTGAAAGCAAAGGGTACCGTTTTTTTACTTCCGGATGATAGGCCGTATCGGCGTTGGTAACTAAAGCGCCTAAACGTAAACCGCCTTCGGAGTTTTCTTCAATGGTATTTAAAGCTAAGGACGTAATATCTACTAAATGCGGGGGTCGCATTACGTTCACCTTCATTAAATCCAGCAAATTGGTGCCGCCGGCAATAAATTTAGCTTTGGGGTGATTGGCAATTTCGTTTACGGCAGAAGCAACATTGGCCACTTTAGATAAAGTAAATGGATTCATCCGTTCTGGCTCCTTTCAGTCATTTGGCTTCTGGCTTGTTCAATGGCTTTTAAAATATTGGGGTAAGCCCCGCAACGGCAAATATTACCACTCATTAAATCCCGGATATCATCGTTAGATTGAAACTGGCCTTCGTTAATTAGACCTATTGCCGAACAAATCTGACCCGGAGTACAGTAACCACACTGGAAAGCGTCGTGGTCGATAAAGGACTGCTGCATGGGGTGTAGTTCCGTACCGTTGGCTAAACCTTCAATGGTGGTAATTTCGGCCCCGTCTTTCATCACAGCCAGCGTTAGGCAAGAGTTTACGCGCTTGTTGTTTACCAATATGGTACAAGCTCCGCATTGCCCGTGGTCGCATCCTTTTTTAGTGCCGGTTAAATCCAGTTCGTGCCGAAGCAAGTCGAGTAGGGTAGTCCAGGTGGCTACTTCTAATTTTTTTTCTACTCCGTTTATCTTTAGGGTAATTGCCTGCCTGGGCGGTAAAGTAGGGGGCGACTGGGCCAGGGTTTCCGGGGCGGTTCTGATTTCCATAGTACGGTATTTAGTTTTTTTTTACTGTTTTGGCAACAAGTAATGCTGCTCTACTTTGGTAAGTAAATCTGCGGGAAGAACTCTGGGCAGCTGTACCTGCTTTTATATTTAAAGAACTTGGCGGTGCCCGGATTTACCCCTTTGCAGCTTTCCCATTTTTTAGCTGTTCTTGCCAATACGCAAGCCTGGATAATAGAGTTGGCAATTACTCCGGATAGGACAATATGGAATAGTAGGGTTCTTCGTTATACTTTGTTGTAAATTCAAAAATTTAAAAAAAAGCTCTACCCCGAATATGTACCAGGGTAGAGCTTTTTTAAAGTTAATGCTACTTGTAAATCTGTTACAGAACAATACCATTGGAAGCGTCTTTTTTAACCGGGAAGTTCGGGTCGCCCCATTGCTCTTTTAAGTTAGTTTCTATGGTTAAGCTAATGGCGGTTAAAGGCACATCTTCCAGGCGGTTTTCAAACGGATCTTCGGAACGTTCGCCAATTAAATCGAGGCAGAGAAACACGAAAGAAATAATGACCGATAGCGGAATACTGACCCAACCTAATTCTTCCACAAAAACAAAGGGCAGCAACGACGCATGAATAAACACAAACACCCGGGAAAAAAAACTGTACTGCCTTGGGAATGGCGTATTTTTAATACGTTCGCTCCGGCCTTGCACATTGTTAAATTCTACTAAGGTTTCTTCTAATTTGGTAAAGCGGTAATCCGAAATCCAGCCGTTTAAAAATGCCCTTTTTAAATCTTCGCCTTGCAGTTCGAGTAAATAGTTAGGCGGATTGTTTTTTAGATTAAATTGCTGAAATTCGGCGGGTTGTAAAAAAGCTTTAGTGTCGGAATACTCATTTGGTTCTTCGTAAATTTCTTCTTGTTCTTGTTCGTTGTATTGGTATTTTTTTCGTAAAAATACCCGTAGCGCGTGCACAAAACCCATGTGCCGGTAAATCATGCGGTGTTGTAATTCCTCCACGGCAGCGGCTTGTTCCGGATTTTCCGACAGAATCATGGTAATTACCTGGCGTGCCCAGGCCCGGCTGTAGTTAACCAGCGAGCCCCAAATTTGCCGCGCTTCCCACCAGCGTTCGTAGGCATTACTGGTTTTAAAACCCAAAAAAATGGCCAGGGCTGTACTAAGCGCCGAAATAGCAGTAAACGGAATGTGTAACTCCAGCAGGTTAAAGTAATCGTGAATCAGGAAAACAGCAATGCCCAGAATAAGATAATAGAGCATGCTTCGCCAGGTGTAGAAGAAGATAACACTCCATTTTAAGTTGCGGTAAATCAGCATATTTTTAAAATTTATATAGCCTAATACCTGGTTTGTTCTAATTGGTTTAAAAATATTGCCCTACAAGCCAATTTATTTTTACTTAATTCGGGCTAGCAGGCAGGGGGAGTACTGCACAAAATGTTACTGGGTGCAAAATAAATTTAGCAGAAGCAACTGGCTGTTGCATTCGGGCGTACTGAGATTTCTGAGAAAATGAATGATAAAGGATTCTGAACCATAACCATGGAAGAAAACCAAACCGTTGCAAATACCCCGGAATACCACTTAACTTCGCCTACTCAAACGCCTATTAATTTTACTATCCAATTGTCGGAAAATCCGGCCACAACTCCGGAAGGATATGAATTTATTATTTCTGGTTCGGAGCCGGAAACGGGCAAAACTAAAACCGAGCAATATTATTTACCCGGTAAAGACCACCAGGCTTACCTGTATTTTTTTGAAAAATTAGCCCGTGATTTTGGCTTACGGCTGCCGCAGAATAAACCGGAAACATTTTCGAAGCCCAGTTTTCAAGCTTCTTTGCAAGAAGTGTTGAGCAAAAATTTAAACCCGGACATTTTGTATGGCTACGGCGATCCGGCGGTAATTCAGGTAAAAGATGAGCAAGACGAAGGGCAACCGAAATATTATTTGGTAGCCACTTCCAACGATGCGCCGCACGCTTTTCCTATCATCCGTTCGAATAATTTATGGGATTGGGAGTTTGTAAATTTTGTTTTTCCGGAAGGCCAAAAACCGGCCTGGGCGGCCAATGGCGCCTTAATTAGCGATTACTGGGCTCCGGAAATGCACCAGTTCGGCGAGGAGTTCCGGATTTACTTTGTAGCCCGCGATAAACATACCCACGAACTCTGCATTGGTAAAGCGCATTCGCCGCGGCCCGACGGCCCTTTCGTACCCGATCCCGAACCTATTCTGCGGGGCAACGTTATCGACCCGCATGTGTACGTGCAAGACGCCGAAACCGCTTATTTGTACTGGAAAGAAGACAATAACGCTGTTTGGCCAAGCGAGCTGATTGCTTTGCTGTATCAACATCCAAAATTAATTACCGCATTGTTCCCAAACCGCGAAGACCAGATTACGGCCACTTTTATGGTAACACTTTGGCCCTGGTTACAAACCCGCGAACCAATGGAGCGGTTTTTAATTACGCAGGTATTTATTGAATCTATTATTGTCCGTTATTTAACTTTTTACGAAGATTTAAAAAAACTGGGTCAGCAGCAAACGGCGGATGTTCAGGAACAATTGCAGAAAGTACTGCATTTTATGAAAACGCCCGTGTATGCCCAGCAATTAAGCCCTGACGGCTCCGGTTTAATAGGTGAAAAAGTAAAAATTATTCAAAACGATTTGGCTTGGGAGGCGCACCTGGTAGAAGGCATTTGGGTTACCCGGCAACAAGACAAATATTATCTATTTTACGCAGGAAACGATTTTTCTACAGATCAGTATGGGATTGGGGTAGCTATTGCGGATTCGCCTTTGGGGCCGTTCCGGAAAATGGAAACCCCGTTTCTGCAATCTACCACCGAGTGGTGGGCTCCCGGCCATCCATCGGTTACTACCGACCCCGATGGTAAACCAGTTTTAATTTTGCACGCTTACTTTCCGGAGCAGGCAGGTTACAAGCAGTTTCGGGCCATTTTGGCCGCGCATGTAACATTTACGCCAGACATGGTTATGCTGGATTAAGTGTATAGGAAAATATTTATGGCGATAGTTTAAAAAATCAGGCAAACCTGGTAAGCCGGTTTGCCTGATTTTTAAAAATTTTTAATTTTAAGCTTCCCCCATCATTAAACCCTCAATGGTATGGGCCTGGTAAATAGGTTCCAGTTTATCTACTAAGCGGTAAGTCAGGTGTTGCTTTAAATATTCAGGTAAAGTTTCGAAGTAAGCCCGGGTAATCTGCAAATCGTGGCGCTCGGCGTTGTTGGCGGTGGGGGCATCTACGCCCAAGACCAGCGCCGGACGGGGTTTATCGGAGTAATTGGCGGTGCCCCGGTGAATGGTTAACGCGGATCGTGTGGAAATGTCGCCCATTTTGGGCATTTTGCGTTGGGCTAGAGCCTGGTAACGGGGGTAACTATCTTTCGCGGGAAACATACCGTGCTCAAAGTTGTCGGGTAAGTCCCACTGCGTGCCGGGGGCAATTTCAAACGGACCCATATCCTCGGCCACATCCACCGTAGTTAAGTTAAATGCCAGCGAATTTAACCGGCGGCCCACAATAGTATCTTCGGGATCCGGAAAATCGCGGTGCCAGGGTTGATCTACGGCTCCTGGGTTAGGTATGTCAAAGCCAATTTCTACAATTTTGTAATCCGGGCCCAGCACCGCTTCACAAACGGCTGTTACCCAGGGGTGCGTAGCTAAGTCCACAAAGCCCCGGATATCTTCCGGATGAATCTCGACGTAGTGCCGCTTGGGACCGCGGCCCACCGCTCCGCCGGGGCGTTTTAAGGCATCCTGGTACAAGAGCCAAATATCTTCGTCGAGTTGCTGTACCCACTCCCGGCTAAAAGCGCCTTTTAGGGCAATAAAACCATCGCCGTACAAACCACCCATAATTTTGGCTATGTCGTAGGTAGCCGCGGCAGTTTTTTTAAAATTTTCTTCCACCATAACCTGCTATGTTTACTGTTTGGTATAAATACCCGTTAAATCAATTTACTGTTTCGCAGATTTGGTTGGCTAGGTAGTTTTAGAATGATTGACCCCGCTAATAAAACGCATCCGGAAAGCGGTAGTATAAACTTTTATAAAATTAAGCTGGTGCTTTGCAGTTAAAATAGCTGACTAATCGCTTAGGAAGTATTCTTTTTGTAAATTTAAATCGGTTTTTAGATTAATTAGAGCAAAAACAAGGAAAATTATTAAAAACAGAAGTAGAATTGTAAAACAAAAAATGGAAATATGAGTTTGTAAAAACAGTTTAAGATTATTTAATAAAGTTTAAACAGTTTTACCTATTCTACAGTAAATCCAACTACTAAATTTTTAAAATTGTCACCAAATCAGCCGATAGCCATAGTGGAGGAAGAACTAGTAGCACGACTGCGCTTACAAGACAACGCGGCCGTTACGCAACTATACGATATGTATTCGGCGGCTTTGTTTGGCGTAATCCTGCGCATTGTAAAAGACAATGAACTAGCCGAAGACGTGCTGCAGGAGTGTTTTGTAAAAATTTGGTCGTCCATTACTTCTTACGATTCTACAAAGGGCAAGCTTTTTACCTGGCTGATTAATATTGCCCGAAATTTAGCCATTGATAAAATCCGGTCTCGGCAATACCGCGTAAGTTCAAAAACCCAGGGATTAGAAAAAAGCCAGGTACAGTATACCGCCGATGTAAATAGTTTTCGGCCGGAATACATTGGTTTAAAAGAGTTAACCGCCAAACTGAATCCGGATCAAAAAAAAGTAATTGATATGATGTATTTTGATGGTTTTACGCAGAGTGAGGTAGCCGAAGAACTAAACATTCCGTTGGGTACGGTTAAAACCCGGGCCCGGGCTGCAATTAAAGCCTTAGGTAAATTTTTAAAATAAGTACACCCATAAATAAATTGAATATTCAGGAATACATAGCCTCCGGAGTATTAGAGTTATACGCCACCGGACTCCTTACGCCCCCCGAAAAGGTGGAAGTGGAGCGTATGGCGGAGCTTTACCCGGAAGTTAAGGCGGAGTTAGCTGCTATTTCGGATACCCTGGATACCTACGCCCAACTACACGCCCTAGAACCACCGGCCGACTTGAAAGCAAAAATTTTAAATAAAATTGAGAATAGCAGCCAGGCAGCCGCTAACGTAAATCAAACAAATTTTAAAAATATTGCTTTTTCTCCGGATGGACGTAGTGCCGCTACATACGCAGATTCGCGGGATAATACAAGTTGGTGGGCAATAGCGGCTACCATTTTGCTTTTAATCAGCGCTGGCTTAAACTTTTATTTTTATAGTAACTGGCAAACCACCAGAAAGCAATACCAGGTTGCTTTAGCTACTCAAAACCAATACGCTCAGCAAGTGCGGCAGGTAAACCATAAATACGAGTTAACGGCTGCCGAATTAGCCGTTATTACGCACAGCCAAACGCAAAAAGTAAATTTAAAAGGCGTCCGCAAATCGCCAGCCTCTTCGGCGGTAGTTTACTGGAACACCAACACCAAAGATGTATTCGTGAAAATTGCCGATTTACCCAAGCCACCCGCCAACCGGCAATACCAACTCTGGGCTTTAGAGAACGGCAAACCGGTAAACGCCGGTATGGTTCAGTTAGAGCCCGATTCTGAGGCGGTGCAGCACATGAAAGCCGTGCACCAGGCGCAGGCTTTTGCCATCACCCTGGAACCCAAAGGCGGTAGCCAAAACCCCACCATGGAAGAAATGTACGTGATGGGTCAGATTTAAATCCAGTATAGGTAATGGTAGCTTGTTAACCGGTTACTATATTTAAGGCATGTTCCGTACTTATTTAATGGCCTTGTTTTTAAAACCAAAAATCTTTTTGTCGTTTGCGGCAACGCTTGGGGCTATCATGCTGGGTGTTTTGGCTTGTTCCAATGGCACAGACCGTTATGGTAATCCGGATTATGCCCAATATTTTAAAAAAAACTGGGCCCAAGATAAGTTGTGGGACGATGGTTTAGCCGAAGTAGCTATTTACGATGCGCAGCGCAATATTTATAACAAACCCCGCCGCTTTGAATACACCTTAATTACTGTAAAAGAAGATTTTAATAAAGAATTTAACGTTAAAACCGACGATTACCAGCGGAAAGATTTGTTTCCAGTGATTAAAGTAAATGAGTTTGCCCGCATTCCTACGGATAATTACCCGTATCATTTTTTAACTTCCTTGTTTTTTAAAAGAGAAAACCCAGTGGTGCTGCACAAACTTACCGGCTCGTCGCAGGAATGGTGCGGCAATACGTTTAAGGCTATTACTAAGGCCGGAAGCAGTTTTATTTACCAGTATAATTCGTACTGGGATAACCAGGGCACCGGCGAAATGAAATTAAAAGAATTAGCCTTGTTTGAAGATCAATTGCCCTATACGTTGCGCAGTATGGCTTTTGCCGAGAATTTAACTTTTAATGCTCCCGTGTACGAGTTGCAGCAAACCTCCAAAGCTACCCGGCCGCAGCTTTTTCAAGCTAAATTCATTGTTAGCCGCAGTACCGATCCGGCGGTAACTCCGGGAGCCTGGCTGGTGCGCGTGCAGTTTATCCCGGACAAAGAAAGCAAGTATTGGTTTAGTGATAAATATCCTCACGCCTTGTTACGGCAGCAATCCTATGATGGCCGTACCCTGAACTTAAAATCCATCCGCCGCTACGCCTACTGGCAGCATTAGGGTTGCAGGTTGCAAATTAAGTTGTAAGTTTAGGTTGTAGGTAGAAGGTTGTAAAAAATGAGAGATTTATGTTCTAACTGTAGATTTTACAATTTAGAAATTACCACTAATTTTAAAAAAATAAAATTATGGGTCCACTTTAATCTGACAATCTACAATCTACAACCTAAAACTTAAAACTTACAACTTAGAACTTATAACCTCCAACCTCCAACCAGTAATCTGCAGCCTGTAACCAAAATAACCTGTAACTTGCAACCTGCAACTTGTAACTTTTAAAGCATGAATACTCACTTTGCGCCGGATACGCTGCGGTTTATTTCGGATTTAAAAAAGAATAACGACCGGAACTGGTTTCAGGAAAATAAAAGCCGTTATGATGCGGCCCGAGCCGATTTTTTGGAGTTTATTAGTGCCTGGATAAAAGGCATTAGCGCCTTCGACGAAAGTGTAGCCGACCAAAACGCAAAAGATATTGTATTCCGGATTTACCGCGATGTGCGTTTCTCGAACGATAAACGACCTTATAAAGATCATTTTGGTGCATATTTGGCGCCGGGCGGACGTAAATCAGTGTATCCCGGGTATTACTTTCATTTAAGTACGAATAACCAATCGTTTATGGGAGGTGGTTTGTGGATGCCGCCAGCTAACCATTTAAAAGCCGTGCGCCAGGAAATTGATTACAATTTACCGGAGTTTACGGGCATTGTGCAAAATCCTGGCTTTATAGAATACTTTGGAACGGAGCTGGCCGGCGAAAAATTAAAAACCAACCCCAAAGGATACGATGGCGACAATCCGGCGATTACTTACCTAAAACATAAAAGCTGGGTAGCCATGCACGCCATTCCGGATCAGCAACTCGGGCAAACCGACTTGCTGCAAAAAAGCTTGCAAATAGCCGAAACCCTAAAACCCCTGAACGACTTTTTAATCCGGCCCATGCTGGAAGTCAGTACGGAAGAATAAGTTATTGCTTAGAATGAAAATTATATATTTTTTTAAAAATTTGTGTTTCTGAAGTTCAAACAGCAAGAAACCAAAAACCAAACAATACTCTATCGCCACTAAAACCAAGTTCTCGTGGTAAGCGCTCGTTTGGTACGTCGCGTAGGATAAAACGGCCAATCCCGACCAAACTACAGGAAAGCGGTAGTTGGTTAGAACCGCTAAAGCTACTAAAGTAGTTAAATACCAAGGGTGCACCGTAGTAGCCAGAAAAAAGTACACGCTAAAGGCCAGCAGTAAAATTATAGGAATCTGACCCTTAGATAATTTGCGGCTTTTGTAAGCCAGAATAACGACTAAAATACAGGTTAACAGCGACAGGAAAGGCCCTATAATGGCAATGGAGTTATAGCCCACCAACTGAAAACCCAGCCACCGGAGCAGGTAATACATACTGGCATTAAACTCAAATTTCTGAAAATATAAGTTTAAGCTTTCGCCCAGGTTCCGGAATAATTGCTCTGATGCATAAGGTAAAAACAACAAAACTAAAGTTAAACTTACCACGGTGCCAAATACTAGAAACTTACGCCAGCCCAGCCGGGCCAGCAAAACGGGCATCACCAGCAAAGGCAATAATTTTACCCCAATCGCTAAACTAAACAATACTCCTGCACCTATCATTTTTTGCTGCGTGAGTAAGTACAAGCTGCTTAGCAGAAAAAACAACACCAGCGCTTCGAAATGTAAGTTGCCTGTTAGTTCTACTATTACCAAGGGGTTTAAAGCGTACCAAATAACATTATTGCCTGATTTTTTAAATTTTTGCAATAATTTAATGAGTAGCCACATGTTGCCCAGTTCAGCCAACAGAATAACAAACCGCATAAATACGACCATGCCGCCCTTGCTGGGAAAAAGCCAGGCTGCCGCGGTGAAGATAAACTGACAAACCGGCGGGTAAACCGAAAAGTATTCCGGGGAGTTCAGGCGGTGAAACAAGGCCGGCGTAATGCCGGTTATTTTGGTGGGCGCGCTTACGTAATAGGAGGGAAGCTGCTCAAACGGATTGATGCCGGCTAAACCCAAGCGGCCATCCCAGATAAACCGGAAATAATCGTCGGATAAAGCTGGCCAGGCAAACAAAAACAGCAAGCGGCAGATTACCGCGGTTAAAAGCAAAATTTTTACAGAATAGCTACCCCTACATAATTTGTAATAAGCCACAAAGGCTAGGGCAAACCAGCCCGCAACCTGCCAAAACTGCGTGCGTTGCGTTAAATAACCCAAGCCCAGGTAGGCCACTACGGCTAGAAATGCCCATAAATAAAAAGAAATTCCGGTTTTCCGCTCCATGTTCGTTAGCGGCTATGTTTTAAAGTTAAGAAAAATACGCCCCCTAAACCCAATGTAAGCATGATATGGAAGGGGAGCAACCCGTAACGATGCAGGTAAAAACCCGCAAAAACCCCGATTAAAAAGTACATAGCCAGTATACCTTCCAGTACCGTAAGCAAATTAATGGATGCCGTGCGGTACGGATTCTGTTGCCAGCTATCGTGGTTGCTGCGGATGTTAAATTTGGGCGTGCGAATAAATGGTGTTTTTTTACCGGTATACCCCTCCATTACGGCCAAGGCATTATGCAAGGATAAACCCATCGAAAAAGTTAAAAACCAGAAAAATCGCGGTAAAAATAATAGCCTGGAACCGGAACGTGCCCCTTGGTTGCTTTGGCGGTAAGCAGTGTAGTAAAAAGCAACTAATCCGGCCAGGCTGATTAAGAATAGCGCCCGGGATAAATAGTAAGCTTGCCACTGCGGATAAAACTCCTGAATAAACAGTACCGGCAAACTAAGCAAACCCGTTAGTAAAACTCCTACAAAAACACTGCTGTTGCCCAAATGAAACAAAGCATGCATTTTAGTTAACCAGGGCTTGTCCGACCGGAATACCTTTCCCAAATTTTTGCGGGCATTTTCGGCAGCGCCCTTCGTCCAACGAAATTGCTGCGATTTAATGGCGGGCATGGTTACGGGCAACTCCGCGGGCGCTTCTAAAAATTCTAAATAGCGGAACTGCCAGTGGCGTAATTGGGCCCGGTAACTTAAGTCTAAATCCTCGGTGAGCGTATCGGCTTGCCAGCCACCGGCATCCTCGATGCAGGCTTTGCGCCAGATGCCACCAGTACCGTTAAAATTTAAAAAATGCCCGCCGCAACTGCGGCCCGTTTGCTCCACGGTAAAATGCGCATTCAGTCCAAAAGCCTGAAGTTGGGTTAATAAGGAATAATTTTCGTTAAGGTGCCCCCACCGGGTTTGTACTACACCTACTGTTGGATTTTTAAATTCTACTACCGTTTTAATTAAAAAATCCGGAGATGGCAAAAAGTCGGCGTCAAAAATGGCAATAAATTCGCCGGTAGCTAAGGGAAGCGCGTATTGTAATGCTCCTGCTTTGTAACCCTGCCGCCCGGGCCGGAGTACCTGCGTTATGTTATACCCTTGCTGCTGGTAAAAAGCTACCTTCCTGGCCACCAGGGTTTTGGTTTCATCCTCTGAGTCGTCCAGTACTTGGATTTGCAGTTTATCATTGGGATAATCCAAAGCCACAATAGCATCTATTAATCTTTCTACTACAAATTTTTCGTTGTACACGGGTAACTGTACTGTAACCAGGGGTAAATTAAGGGGCTGCAGGGGAGTAGCCGTGCCTAAAGCAGAATTTTGTTTCCGGCATCGCCAGTACAAAAAGGTTAAATGTAGTTGAATCAGGCTGTAACAAAAGATAAAAGCCAAGCCCAAGCCATATAGCACAATTAAAAGCAACGCCAGAGTACCCATTCCTACAAATATCGGAAAATGGTGGTAATTATTTTGTAGCCGGCCAATACCGTACCTTTCAGCGTACCCGATATTTTAGAAAACCCAATTCTTTTGCGATAAGTTACCGGTACTTCGGTGTACCTGATTTTTTGCTTGGCAGACTTTAGTTGCATTTCTACGGTCCAGCCGTAGGTTCGGTCTTGCATGTTTAGCTGCACTAAAGTTTCGGTACGGATGGCGCGAAAGGGGCCTAAATCAGTGAAATTAGCGTTATAAAAAAGTTTAAGTAAAGTAGTAGCCAGCCAGTTGCCAAAAATTTGCTGGGGCAGCATGGCCCCTTTTTCCCGGTTACCTAAAGCCCGGGAGCCAATCACTAAATCAGCCCGGTTTTCCAGAATGGGTTGCACCAACAAAGGCATTTCGTTGGGGTAATCCGAAAAATCGCCATCCACAAACACGATAATCTGGGGTTTTTCGGGGGCAGGTTTATTTAAACAATAAGCAATACCGGTTAAACAAGCGTTGCCGTAACCAGCCTCCGCGGCAAACAAAACGGTGGCTCCGGCTGTTTGAGCTACTTGAGCGGTTTGGTCAGTAGAATTATTGTTTACCACAATTATTTCGGTTACTAATTCCTGCGGAATAGCGGCAATTACTTGTTTAATGGATTTTTCTTCGTTGTAAGCAGGAATAATAACGTGGATGCGCGGCATGCCACAAAGGTAAGATAATGTGCAGAAGAATAAATAAGCGGATCGCTGAAACCCAAAGTAGTATTTTAGGTTACATATCTGCTAAAGCCAAACTAACTGTTTCTTGAAGTTACTTTTATCTTAAATTTTTAAAAATGTTAAAACCCGGAACACCTGCCCCTGACTTTGCTTTGCAAAATGCCCAAAACCAAACTTTTCGTCTAAGCGATTTGCGCGATAAAAAAAGTATAGTATTGTATTTTTACCCCAAAGACGATACCCGGGGTTGTACCGCCGAGGCGTGTTCTTTCCGGGACCAGTACGAAGTTTTTCAGGAGCAAGGCGCCGAAGTAGTTGGCGTATCGTCTGACGGCACAGACTCGCACCAGAGCTTTGCGACCAAATACCAACTGCCCTTTGTTTTGCTCAGCGACCCCCAAGGTCAGGTGCGTAAATTGTACGATGTGCCCAAAACACTGGGCCTTATACCGGGTCGGGCTACTTACGTAATCGATAAAAAAGGCATGGTGCGGTATGCGTTTAACTCTCAGCTAAAGCCCTTGGAACACGTACAAAATGCCATTAAAATTTTGCAGGAACTAGCCCAGCAACAATAGCAAGCAACGGAAAAATCAAATAATTTAAAATTTTAGAATAAAGATTTAAGTTGTTCTTTTTGGGTTTTTACCGACAAGTAGCCCGGTTAGTAGACATAGCAGCTTGGCGAAGATGCCAAACCGGCGATAGTTCAGCTACATTCTATTATGCTAAACAATTGCATGATAAGCCGGTAATCAAAAAGAGAATTTTTAAATTTTTCTATTTTTAACTGCTATAAAAAATTATTCAGGCAGAAGTAAATAAGCCAACAAGTTTAAATAATTTAGTCGGTTTATTTACGACTTGTAATTTCTAACGCTAACCACTAAACTTATCTAAACCTTCTATGATTTGTTACCGGATACTGGTATTGTTTATCTCTTTTCTGTTCTTTTTTGCGCCGCGTTATGGCCAGGCTCAAACGCCGGAAGTGCCCGAGGTTTTAGACGCCGAAATTTCAGAATATACTTATCCTTACCCGGTGCACTACATCCAGTTACAAATTGAAAATACCGCCTGTAAGATGGCTTACATGGATGTTTTACCCAAACAAAACAATGCTACCCGGCCGGCCATTGTATTGTTGCACGGTAAAAATTTTATGGGAGCTTATTGGCGCCAAACGATAAAATACCTTTCGGGTCAGGGGTATCGGGTAATTGTTCCGGACCAGGTTGGTTTTGGTAAATCGTCTAAGCCTTCTTTGCACTACAGTTTTCATCAGTTAGCCACCAATACCCGGCAATTATTAGATACGCTGGGTGTAAACAAAGCCGTGGTAATAGGGCATTCGATGGGTGGTATGTTGGCAACCCGCTTTGCTTTAATGTACCCCGAAGTAGTAACCAAATTGATACTGGAAAACCCGATTGGCCTGGAAGATTACCGCACTTTGGTGCCTTATTCTACCCTGGAAGCAGCCTACCAGCGCGAACTAAAAACTACCGAAGAATCTATTAGTACTTATTTTAAAACGTATTTCCCGGAATGGTTACTCGAGTACGACGAGTGGGTGAAAGTACCGGCCGCCCAAACCCGCAGTAAAGATTACGCTGCGGTAGCGCTGGCCTCGGCCCAAACCTATGATATGATTTACCAGCAACCTATTGTTTACGAATTAGAACTGTTGCAAATGCCGACTTTGTTAATTATTGGGCAAGCCGATCGTACGGTAGTGGGCAAAGCACTTATAAAAGACAAAGCCGTATTGGCACGGGCTGGTAATTACCCTAATTTGGGCCGTAAGGCAGTTAATCAAATCAGGTCGAGTAAACTGGTGGGCTTACCCGGTGTAGGTCACATTCCGCATCTGCAAACTCCCGAAGCTTTTCATAAAGCCTTAATTAGTTTTATAAAATAGCTTATTTTAAAATTCTAACATTTTCTGAAGAAATAAAAGCGGTGGGCTGGAACCGGTCTTGGCGCGGGCCGTTTTCCAGGTTTAAAACACCGCGTGGGCAAACGGTGGCGCACATGCCGCAACCCACGCACGACGACCGGATAATGGGTTGGCCTTGTTGGGCATACCATCTTACATCGATTCCCATCTCGCAGTAATTAGAACAATTGCCACAGGAAATGCATTGGCCGCCGTTCGTGGTTATCCTGAACCGGGAAAAATGCTTTTGCAGAATACCTAGATACGCCGCCATGGGGCAACCAAACCGACACCAAACCCGCGAACCCATGATGGGATAAAAACCTACCCCAATAACTCCGGAAAAAATTGAGCCGATAAAGAACCCGTAGGTTTGCGAAAAACCGTTCGATAAACCTCCCAGAATTCCACCTCCGGTAACCGAGTTTACCCAAAGCAGCAAGGTAGTAAGTATAATAAAACCCAATACTGGATAAATAATGGCTACCTCCCATTGCCAGGCCTTCCGAGATTTATCCGATAAATGTCGGTATGGGTCACCGGCAGTCTCGGCTAAGCCGCCGCAGCCGCATACCCAACTGCAATACCACCGCTTGCCAAAAAAATAAGTAAGCACGGGCACGCCAATTAAAGAAATTACCGCCGTCCAGAAAACAAAAAATACCCCCAACGCTCCTGGTGTTTTAATTAAATAATCCACGGTGCCCGGAAACAAATAATCGTATTTAAGGGGCCAGAAGTAAGAAGGATAAAATTCGGGTTGATTAAATAAAATTAAAAAGTAAGGAATAAGATAAGCCAGCACCAACTGAAAAAACATAACCGACAATGTGCGGATAATGTGGTACGTACTGTGGCGGTATTTAAATAAGGCACGCACGCCCATAATTACTACCGCTAAGGTGTAAAAAGTGCCGTATAAAAACCACCGGTCAGCTTCGATCCCGCGTATAAAATAACTCAAAGGATCGATACTCCTGATTAAACCCGTCATTAAACCGGGCCACCAGTAAAGCACCACGTAAAAACCCGTTAAAAATACGCCGGTTACCCAGGCAATTAAACCCCTGCTGGTGGAGCTACGCAGCCAGATACCGTTAATCCGGACACCCGGTTGGGTTTTTAAATAAGTCCGGAAAAAATAGGTAAGTAAAGCAACTAAGGCCAGCGCAATACCAGTAACCATAAAATTTACCTCGCCTTTTGCCTGAAAACCGCTGATAAAAATTAAAAGCAAGCCTAAGCCTAAGCTGCTCAAAGCCAATTTTTGTAGCCAGTCGGTTTTATCCGGAAAATGTAAGTTAGCCGCAGAGTTTAATTCAGATGAAGTCATGGGTTGATTAAAAATAAACCGCCTTAAAATTAATGGTGGTGATGGTGATGGCCGTGATCGTCGGGTTTGGTATTAAAATTTATAATGGCCCCAATAATAAAAACGCCCAGCCAACAAGCATATAAAGCATTAAAACTGGCAATATGTTTATTGGCAATCTCCAAAATAGCGTGGGCTACTAAAGTCATTACCAAACCTACCACCGCAATAAACTGGTAGGAATTCATTTCTTTAAAATTATATAATTTGCTTGTTTTCATTTTTTAAATTTTATGCTTATTTACGTATCCAGTTTTATGGTCTGGTTGCCGGTAAAAGACTATTTATTTTTAGAGTATACGTAAGTGTTTTTTTATGGGCAATTTTAAGCTTTAGAAATGGTATTTGGTTATTTACATCTAATGTAACAATTAGGAGTAAACTTTAATGCATGGTTGGTTACCTTATTGCTACAACAATTAAATAGACAAAACGCTTTTTTTAAGCAAAACAAAAAGGCCGCTGTGGTTAGCAGCGGCCTAAATACAGGAAAAGCTTAAAGTTTATTTAATTTTCTTTTCGTTGGTAGCTACGGGTTTGGCCTTCTCGGGCTTTTCTGTCTGGGCGGCAGTAAGATTAGCGTCTTCGTTGGCGTGCTTGTAATTGGTGTAAGCTGCTAACTGCACTGGGTTTAAAATGGCCGTAAACTGTTTGTCAAAATTATCTTCTACTTCTTTCATCTTAGCTGCCATAACAGTGGCATCGGCGCTGTATAAAGTAGCAATTTCGTCCGATTTTAAAATTCTTTCCCGGTTCAACGACCGCAGTTTAATAAATTCTGCCTCGTTCAACTGCAGTTCGGTAGCCATTACCCGGGTAAGTAAATTAATACGTTTATCTGCGGACGAGGAGATATCTTGTGCCTGAGCAGCCAGACTAAAAAATGCCGCTACAAACAAACTTAGATACAGTTTTTTCATATGGTTAACCTGCTAAAATCAAAAGAATTAAAATATTTTAATGAATAGTTGTATTGTTATATTGTGCAATATAAATATTTAACGTTAAAATAGAAAATTTGTTGTAAATAATTTATTCTGATAAAAACAGGATTTGTTGTAGGTAGTTATAAAACAACTACTTAACTTAAATTAAGATGGAGAAAAGCATGTATTTTGATAGGTGTAATCATATCTTACTGCATCATTTCGGAGGAGTATAACCAAGACGCTAACGTTCATTCATTTTAATCTTAACTTTTGCTTATTAATTTAATTTCAGGTGTTTAAAGCAGTAGGGAGGTATCTTGGTTTCTTTAGAAAAAATTATTATTTAAAATATTGATTCTTAAAAGATTATAGGTATATTTATAGTGCTTGTAAAAATGTTTATAAATCGAAAACAAACGCTATGAAAACAGAACCTTTACTCTACAATCCTGAATTTAAAATTTGCGCCAAATGCGGCCACCATTATAGCCGCCACCAACAAGCCTGCGACTTATGCGCACTGCCTAAAAGTAAACCAGAATATATTGCGGGCATCATAACTACCTTTATAGGAATTCTAGCCATGTATTTTATTTTTCAGCTTTAGGCCAATTTTTCTAAGCATTTTTAGTTTAGGAATAAATACGCGCCAAAAGCAGCAAAAATTAAGTTTTTATCGTTAGAGGCTAAATGTGTTTTGTTTGTAGCTTTACACAGTAATACACTATTGATTCATGATTAAAAAATTGGCTTATAATTCATGTTAGGGGTTAAAGATTTCGAATTGCTGTCTTTATCAGAAAAGATGCAATTTATACGACAGGAAGGGCATTATTTACATTACCGGATTAAAGGTTGGTGTAAAATAAATATTTATTGGTTGGGTAGTTTTTACGCCGAAGTGTGGTTTCTGTATAACTTAAAAGATGTAGGCTTAATCCGGACTTTTACCAAATCTGCTTGCCTGGACCCTTACTTACATAGCTTAGAGGTACCCGTACTTTTTGAATAAACAGGATTTTTCTTTTCAATAAATGAGATTTAATCTGGATTTTAGCTTGAAATAGGAGCCTTTTTTAGAATTTTTTTAAAAAAAAGTGACAACTCGGAATTATATAATTAATTTAAGCAGCTTTTAAAAGGATAGCGTTTTTAAAGTATTTACCGCACAAACCTGTTAAACGGGTTTCTATCCTTTCTAATCAAACTTAAATTAAATAATGTAATTACCTGCGCATGAATCCGCTTTTAGAAGATTTTGATACGCCATTCCAAACCGCGCCTTTTACCTTAATCCAGCACCAACATTATTTGCCTGCCATGCAGGAGGCCATAAAAAGGGGCCAAACTGAAATTAACGCCATAACCAGCAATTCTGCGGCGCCTACTTTCGAAAATACCATTTTGGCTTTGGAGCAAAGCGGCCAGTTACTGGATCAAATTTCCAGCATCTTTTTTAACTTAAACGCCGCTGAAACCGACCTGGAAATGCAGCACCTGGCAAAAGAAATTTCGCCGCTGTTAACCAGTTATGCCAACGATATTATGTTGGATGAAACTTTGTTTAAGCGCATTGAGCAAGTTTACCAAAACCGCGCCGAGTTAATTTTAACCGTTGAAGATGCCACCCTGCTGGAAAAAACCTACAAAAGCTTTGTACGGAACGGCGCCAATTTAAACGAGGCTAGTAAAAGCCGGTTGCGCGAAATTGATAACCAGCTATCGCAGCTATCGCTCACGTTTGGCGAAAACGTGTTGCACGAAACCAACAACTACGCGCTCGAAATAACGGATGCAGCCGATTTAGCCGGTTTGCCGGAGTCTTTGGTGGAGGCAGCCGCCCAAGCCGCCAAAGAAGCCGGTAAAGAAAATACCTGGTTGTTTACCCTACATTTGCCCAGTTATATTCCATTCATGACCTATGCCGAGAACCGGGGCCTCCGCCAGGAGTTGTACCGGGCTTACGCGTCCCGGGGGTGCCAGCAAAACGACCACAATAACGAAGCAGTAGTAATAAATATCGTGAAACTGCGGCAGGAGCGGGCTCAATTGTTAGGTTTTAAAACTCACGCGGATTTTGTATTGCAGGAGCGAATGGCCGAAAGCCCCGGCAAGGTGCAAGATTTTTTGCAGGATTTGCTGGTATACGCCAAACCCGTAGCAGAAACTGAATGGCAAAATTTAACTAATTACGCCAGCCAGATTGGCGGGCCAGGTGCCTTGCAACGTTGGGATTTATCGTATTACTCCGAAAAATTAAAAAAAGAAAAATATGCCATCGACGACGAAATCTTGAAGCCTTACTTTCCCTTAGAGCAAGTTATTGCGGGCGTATTTGCCGTTTCTAACAAGCTATACGGGTTGGTGTATAAAGAGAGTACCGAAATCCAAACATATCATCCGGATGTAAAAGTGTATGAGGTAGAAGATGAGGATGGCAAACACATTGGTATTTTTTACTGCGATTTTTTTCCTAGGCCCGGTAAACGCAACGGTGCCTGGATGACTTCGTACCGGTCTCAGAAAAAAGAAAACGGGCAAGACCAACGGCCACACGTGGCTATTGTGTGCAACTTTACCAAGCCTACTGCCTCTAAACCGGCCTTGCTTACGTTTAACGAAGTGCGTACTTTATTTCATGAGTTTGGCCATGCCCTGCATGGTTTGCTGGCCAATGGCACTTACGCCAGTTTATCGGGTACGCACGTGTATTGGGATTTTGTGGAATTGCCGTCGCAGGTTTTTGAAAATTGGACCACCGAAAAAGAAAGCTTGGATTTATTTGCCCGCCACTATCAAACCAACGAACCCATTCCGGATGAATTAATTCAGCGGCTTAAGCAAAGCACCAATTTTATGGCGGGCTATGCTACGCTCCGGCAAATAGGTTTGGCCCGGTTAGATTTAGCTTGGCATACTATCCCGGCAGAGCAAATCGCCGACGTATTTACTTTTGAGCAAAAAGCATTAGCCGAAACTGAAATATTGCCTTTAGTGCCGGGTACCAACACCAGTTGTTCTTTTTCGCACATTTTTCAGGGAGGCTATTCTTCGGGTTATTATAGTTATAAATGGGCCGAAGTATTAGATGCCGATGCCTTTGAGTTTTTTCAGGAAAAAGGGGTTTTTAATAAGCAAACCGCAACATTGTTCCGGCAACACATTCTTTCAGCGGGCGGCAGTGAGCCTCCCATGATTTTGTATAAACGTTTCCGGGGCAAAGAGCCATCACCCAAAGCCTTGCTTAAGCGAAATGGTTTGCTAAAAGAGTAAAATTTTAAAAAATTGCTTCCGCTATGATAAAAGTGGGAAAATCATAAAAGTCCATAAAAAATGCCAGCTACAAACTGGCATTTTTTACGGACTTTTATGATTTATTTATAGGGAGCTACTACGAGCGCTTCCGGGCACCGTTAAACTTACCGCGTTTCCCGCGCATGTTGCCTTGTTCTGCTTCAAATTTGGTAAACTGCTCTGGGGTAAGAATAGATTTTAATTCGGTATTAAAGTTTTCGCGAATATTCTTGGCTTGGTTCCGGTTTACTTTTTCGTTGGCTTCCCGGTTTTCGCGCATCGCATCTATTTGCGTTAGCCGTTTTAAATTCAGGGCTTTTACTTTCGCTTCCTGATCTGCTGATAAACCTAAGGTTTCCGTCATCATGGCGGTTTGGCGGTTAGCCCGTTCTTCTGGGGTGGCCCGGGTTCTGTTTTCCTGGGTTGGCGCCGTATTGTTATTTTGAATCTGAGCAAAACCCGTAGATACTGCCATAATTCCGAATGCAAGGGCAAAAAAGGTACTTTTCATATTAATTTAACTTTAATTTATTCTTTAGAGTACGGCTAGCCTAAAAGGTTTAATTTACCGGTTAAAAAGAGATTATATCCATTACCAGTAATTTTATTCCAAGCGTGATTTAGAATGTAAATTTTAAAAATTTAAAAAGCATTACGGTTTAAAAACCAGGAAAGCTGCTTATAGAATTACTCAGAATAAACGGAGTTGTTTGCCGGCCTTGGTACAAAATAAACTATAATTGTAAGGTTTCATTTGGCGGCCCTGTAGGTATTTTGCTTTGGTTACCCGAAACAAATTACTAATGGTGGTCGCCCATTCGCCCTCACCGGTCATTCGCCGGCCGTAAGTACTATCGTTAATCTGGCCTCCATGGCAGGCGGCAATTTGGTTTAGCACTTTATCGGCCCGGTCCGGATAGTTTTGGTGCACCCAATTTCTAAAAATTTCCCCTATCGAGCCATTTAACCGCACAATGGTATAGGCTGCCGACGAGGCCCCGTGAGCCGCGGCCTGTTGCAGCAGTTTCGGAATTTCGTGATCGTTTAAGCCCGGAATAATGGGGGCCACCATCACGTTTACCGAAATGCCTGCTTCGCTTAATTTTTGAATAACTGCTAAGCGTTTTGCCGCGGAGGCGGTGCGCGGCTCTAATTTGCTTCTAAGCTCTTCGTTAAGGGTAGTGAGTGAAATATTTACGTGCAGCAGGTTAAGTTGGTCGAGTTGGCGCAGAATATCTAAATCGCGTAAGATTAAGGCGTTTTTAGTAATAATACTTACCGGATGCCGGTATTGCAGGAGCACCTGCAGCATGCGCCGGGTAAGTTGCATTTTTTGCTCAATGGGTTGGTAACAATCGGTATTGCCAGACAGCATCAAAGGCATAACCTTCCAGTTCGGGTTCTCTAGCTGAGCAGCTAAGGTTTCGGGCGCGTTTTCTTTAATAATTATTTTTCTTTCAAAATCTAAGCCGGCGCTATAACCCCAATACTCGTGCGTGTTGCGGGCATAACAGTAGATGCAGCCATGTTCACAGCCTTGGTAAGGGTTCATAGAATACGAAAGGCCTAAATCCGGACTGGTCACTTTGTTAATGATCTTTTTTGGATTTTCGGTGTAGTATTCTGTTTTAGAATTTTGCAATAAAGGTCCATCCAGGCCTTCTACATGGTCGGTTACATATTCATTTTGTCGGAACCGGTTGCTGGGGTTCAACTGAGCGCCCCGGCCCTTAAAATACGTTTGTTCTTCCATTTTGCTAATATAATTATATTAGCAAAATATACTGTAGTTTGGCTAAAAAAGTTAGTAAAAATAAGTTCTTAAAATTTTTTAAGCTTGAAGTAAGAAACTAGCCAGCAGGTTTAGTTTTTAAAAATTAAAAGGGAAGGAGGAAGCTAAATTTAGATTTGCAGATAAGGAACAGAAAAACAGAAGGAATTTTTTAATGCAGAACGGAGTTTATACGAAATAAATCTTTTATAGTTATATAATTAGGTAGCTATTTACTTAATTTATCATTATCTTATTTAAACTTATAGTTGTAAATACATTTAAATCATTCGCCCACCTTCATCAATCCGGATTCACTTATGTTGGATTTAATTAATTTTGTAGCATTCTCCATCGGTTTTAATTTATTGTTTTTTATGTACGCCTCTACCAAAATGGAAAACAAACTAAATGCAGTTGCCACAACGGCATTATCGTTTTTGTTTAACATTCCGTTAAGTATTTTGCTGGTGGGGGTTTATACGGTTATGTTGGTGTACGGCTTAATTATCGGTGCCAACGAAGATGCGATGTGGGCTTATTTAGAAGAACGGGAAATTACGGAATAGAAATTTTTTAATTTTTCAAAAAAAGAAAGGCCACTCGGTAGAGCGGCCTTTCTTTTTTTTGAAATAGATTAATCGGTATTTTTTAAAAAAATCTTAAACGTAGTGCCTTTATCTACTTTGCTTTCTACTTCTATTTTACCGCCTGCGTTTTCTACAATTTTATTCACGATATACAAACCAATGCCAGAGCCATCTACATGGTTATGAAAACGCTTAAACATGCTAAATAACTTAGTCTGGTAAGCTTCGTCTATGCCTAAGCCATTATCTTCTACAATTAAAACAGAATACTCCGGGGTTTTTTGGGTAGTAACTTTTATTTTAACCGGCCGGTGAAAATCGCGGTATTTTATAGAGTTGCTGAGTAAATTATATAAAATGCTGCGCAGGTTGCGGCGGGAAAATTTAATGGTTGGGCAAGTTTCGCAATGCGCCTCAATTTTAGCGTGAGAATCTTCGATTAAGTTATTAATGCTGAGTTTAATATCATCGAGCAGTTCTTCCACGTTAATTTCGGTTACGTCGTCGTACTGAATTTTATCTACCTTCGAAATTTCAGTAAGATCTTTTATCGTTACCTTAAACCTGTCCACTGATTTTTTAATATGGTTTAAAATTTCGAGTACATTTTCGTCGGCATCGGCTAATTCTACTTCCAGGTGATACAATAAACCTTCGATGTTAGAGATTGGCGATTTTAAATCGTGGGAAGCCGTGTAAACAAAGTTATCCAGGTCGTTATTTATCCGGATTAAATCGGCGTTGGTTTTGCGCAGTTCTTCCTGGGCTAATTTTAAATTTGTTAAATCCAGCAAAGAGCCCAACATGCGATAAGCCACCCCATTTTCGTTCAGAATAATAAAAGCCCGGTTAAACACATAAGCATAGGTATCGTCGGCTTTCCGGAAGCGGTACTCCGCCGACCATTGTTCCTGACTTTGGTTTATGGCTTCGTTTACGCTGGCAATAATTCGTTCTTTATCTTCGGGATGGATGCGCTGGAACCATGACTCTACCCCGGGTTCAATTTCTTCGGTGGTGTAGGCAAACATAATTTTAAAGCCTTCGTTCCACCACAGCTTATTATCAATCAAAGTCCAGTCCCAGATGGCATCGTTGGTAGCCAACGAAATCAGCCGGAAGCGTTCTTCGCTCGACGATAACTCGCGCGTACGATCAATAATACGTTCTTCTAGCTGATTATTTAATTTTTTTAAATTTTCTTCTGCCGCCTGTAACTCCTGGTAAGCAGTTAGTAAGTTTTGGCTGGCCAGTTTTTTTTCGGTAATATCGGCAAAGGTAACCGTTAAGCCATCCTCTACTTTAGCCGCTACCGTCTGAAACCAGGTTTCAATACCATCATAGTTATAGTAATGTTCCAGGTTTAATAATTCGCCGGTGGCCACTACCTGAACAAACCGGTTAAACAAGCGGCTTTTTTTCATGCCGGGTAATTCTTCCAGTAAACTATTTCCAATCAAACTTCCCGGATCTTTTTTAAACATGTGGCCGGTGGCTTCGTTCGCCATCGACCATTCAAAATCAACGATTTGATTGTTTTGGTTACGGACAGATTTAAGCGCAATAATGCCGTTAATGGAACTGTTTAAAATACCTTCTAAGGTATTATTCAGGTTTTTTAACAGGGTTACATCCACAAACGTAATAACTACCCCATCAATTTTATTATTTTGTTTCAGATAAGGTACCAGGCGCATCAGAAAGTAACTGCCGGTGCGTAGCTGAATTTCTTTTTCTATGCGGGCGCCGGTGTCAATTACTTCTTTAATATCGTCAATTAATCGATCGTACTTCAGGTTATTAGAAAAATGCGCTAAAGGCCGGCCAATGTCATTCGGAATTAAATTAATCTGATTTATAATGGCGGGCGTAAACTTCCGAATGGTTAGTTGTTGGTCCACGAACATCTGTCCAATATCGGCGTTCCGAAAATAGTTATCCATATCTTCGTTCAGCTCTATTAACTCTTTTATTTTTTGCTGATGCTCGGTATTAACCGTATGCAATTCTTCGTTGAGCGATTGCAGTTCTTCGTTGGTGCTTTGCAGCTCTTCGTTCGCCGACAGCAATTCTTCGTTGTTCGATTGCAGTTCTTCGTTCGAAACTTCCAACTCTTCGAAAGTGGTATATAGGTTTTCTTTGGTTTCGTTTAACTCTTGTTCTAACGCATTTATCTGATCTTGCTGGTTATAAGAAGTACTTACATTTGCTTCTTTATAATTTTTAGACCGGATAGATTCGCTGAATAAAATAAACAAAAAGCGTTCGCTGAATTCGCCGGATAAATAAGGTTTTATTACAATATCGATTAACCGGGTAGTGCCGTTAATGGTTAGTTCAAGATTACGTAGCGTAGACTTTTGCTTGGTTTTCGCCACTTTGCGCACCGAAGCTCCAATAGCCACGGCAATATCATCCGGTACCATTTTAGTTAAGCTAAAATTTAGCTGCCAATCGGGCAAATCCAGATACATTTTGTAATTACCTATAGCGTGCAGCAGGCGGTAATTTTCGTCGATGCAAACGCCGGCGAAGTTAAATTCCTCTACCAATGCTGCATTAAAAATATCACCGATCTGTTGCATTAAAGTAGGTTTCGGACTTTTTGCCCGCACGGTATCCGGTGGGCGGGAGTCTATCTGTAGCTTACGTACAGTAATGTTTTGGGGTACGGATCTCCGGGAAGCTTCCAGGTTGCGGTAAATTTTCCATTTACGGCTTATTTCTGAAAAGTATTGTTTAATAACTCCCAAGTTTTCGCTAGGACCTAAAAATAAAAATCCACCAACAGTTAATGCAAAATGAAATGCATTTAACACTTTGTGCTGCAAAGGGCCATCCATGTAAATAAGCATGTTCCGGCAGCTTACTAAATCTACTTTACTAAAAGGGGCATCTTTGGTAACATCGTGGTGCGCAAAAATAATCATCTTGCGGATGTGCTCGCAAACCACATAATCATCGGTGCGGCGCACAAAATACTTGGCCAGCATTGCCGGCGGGAGCACCTGCGTAATGGCATCCGGATAAGCTCCCCGGGAAGCCAGGTGCAGCGCTTGTTTATCTACATCGGTAGCAAATATTTTAACAGGCACATGGCTCCGGATTTTAGCTAAATACGTGTCCAGGAGCATCGCCAGCGAGTAAGGTTCTTCGCCGGTGCTACAGCCAGCTACCCATATTTTTATGGAATCATCGGCTTTTTTAGAACGGACAATTTCCGGGATTACTTTTTCTTCCAGGATGGCAAAGGCCCGCTCATCGCGAAAAAACCGGGTTACGTTAATTAAAAATTCGCCGCAGAGGTGTTGAATTTCCTCTTTGTTTTGTTTTAAATAAGTAAAGTATTTTTCGTAACTATCGTGGTTGGTTTCCAGCATGCGCTTGGCTACCCGCCGGAAAAGTGTTGGCCGTTTGTAGTTGGTAAAATCTAAATCACAGGCTTCTTTGGCAAATTCTAGGATTTCTTCCACTATGGCATTGTTGCCGGCCTGCATTTCGTCCAGATTCGTATTATTTAATAGTAAGTGGTTGTTAATGTATTTAATCAGGTAAGTCGACATTTGCTTGGGCGCCAATACCGCATCGGCAAAACCAGTGGCAATGGCGCTGTTAGGCATACCATCAAAATGGGCGGTGGTGGGGTCTTGTACCACTATTTGCCCCCCTACGGCTTTAATGGCTTCTAAACCACGGGTGCCATCGCTGCCAGTACCTGACAAAATTACCCCAATACTTTTTTCTTTTTTATCGTTAGCCAACGATTGCATAAAAGTATCTATGGCCATATTGGGCACCTGCGCCTGAATTTTTTCCGAAAGCCTTAATCTGCCTTTTTGGATTGTTAAAATGGCTTTGTTCGGAATCAGGTAAATACTGTTTGGTTGCAGGGTTAAACCATCTTTGGCTTCGCTAATACTCATGGTGGTATGCTTGGCCAGCAATTCCGGCATTAAACTTTTGTGCGTAGGCGAAAGATGCTGTATAATAACAAAGGCTGCATCGGTAGTGGCGGGTAAATGATCGAAAAACTCATTAATTGCCTCTAAGCCCCCCGCCGAAGCCCCAATAGCTACTACAAAAAAATCCGAATCAGATCGCCGTTTATCGGATGAAAAAGGCTGGTACGAGAACTCAGAAAAATTATCAGGCGCAGTTGATTTTGGATCCATTTTAATATGCCGTAGCCTCAAAACTTAAATCATGAATCAACTTAAGCAGAGTAACAGTCCGGAGCACTTTATTTTAAAATAGCGGCGTGCAACGGATACATTCTTTAAAATTAAAGCTGATTTTAATCGAATTTTTAAAAATAAGGCTTATTTACCATGCTGGTGGCGCAGTAACTAAGCCTTACATAAAGCAAATATATCGTTATAAAATAATTATTATAACCAATTAAACCGGATTTATGTTTGGAAACAGGCAAGCAAGTTTTATTGGTCAATTTGCTTTAATGGGTATCTTTCACCAGGCGTTCTAAAACTGCAATCCGTAGCTGCTCGGCAATGTAAATATCCTGTTCTGACCACGGTAACGACGTGTTTTTTACTTGCTCTTGCCAAACAGCAAAAGAGTTGCGCGGGTGGTAAGTTTTACCATCGGGTTCCATTGTAATGGCTTCGTTCGGGTCGCCGCCCCATTTAATGGTTTGTACCAGTTCTTTCCGGAACCCCAATATATAATCGCCTCTTTCCAGGGCAATAGGCAAAGCAATTAAACCGCTGGCCGAATCTTTAAAGGTATTAGCCGGTTCTAAATGTTGCGGAAGGTTTTCGGTGGTATGAATTTTATTAACCCGGGTGCGCTGCAGCCACTGCACAATGGTTTTTATTTCATCGGTTTTAGGGGTGTTGCCTACTTTTTTAATTTCCCCGTCCAGTACAATTGCAGCGCCGGAGCTGTTAAATAAATCGGTGAGCGTGTACTGGCCTTGTACCAAACCCTGCCGGAAATCGAGTTGGTTGTACATTTGGGCAAGCAGCTTGGTGAAAACTTCGTTTAACTCGTTAACCCGCCCTAAACTGTGTTCATTTTCTTTGGCTACTACCTGCGACGAAATGATTGATGATAATAACACAAAGGCCGAGCGCATCTCGAAAGATAAAAATTTAGGCGATTTATGATGGCAGGAAATTAAGCCCCAAAGTGCATTATCTTTAATAATAGGCGTTGACATTGACGCCTGTACACCCATATTTTTTAAATATTGCAAATGCACGTTAGCCACACTGCGCAAATTACAATCTGATAAATCGGTGAAATTAGACGAAATAGGATTTAAAACCGGTACGAGCCGGGCCGGAGTATACTCCCGGTTTGGAATTAACCGGAACGGATTTTTTAAATATAAATCTCGGGCATTCCGGGGCACATCCGAAGCCGGAAAACATAAATTCAGGTAAGATTGCAAATCTTCTTCCATGGCTTCGGCTATAACAGTGCCGTTCCAGTTTTTATCAAACTGGTAAATCATAACCCGGTCGAAACCCGATAATTTTTTAATTTCGGAAACGGCAATCTGGCATAACTTCTCAATGGTATCGGCTTTTTTAAAAGCCGCCAGAATAAACATAATCTCCTGGTAAATATGCACAAAGTCGAGGTCGCCGGCAGCTAAAGGCAAACTGGGCTCCAGCTCCAGCAAAATGTAATTTTCTTTGGAATGAATAACCGCGCTAAACTTTGTTTCCACATCGTTTATTTTAAAAGTAATTTCTTCCGGAATCCGGTCGTCGATGTTCCATTGCTGAGTTTTATGCCGGATAATTTCTATTTGTTCCGGCAATACATACTTACCTAATTCCTGATGAAGCAACTCGCTGGCCCCAATTTTTAAAAAATCACCTACGTTCTCGCTTAGCTGCCGGATTAGGAGGGTTTCTTTTTGAAGAACCAAAATAAAACCGTGCGGTTGTACCAGGTTAATAAAGTTTAAAGGCAAACTGCCGCAAAAGTCAGAGTCGTAGTTTTTGGAAGTGGGTATGTTCATGGGGCGCTTGTTTCTAGCTATTAAACCAATTTTCTAATTTTTTAAATGTTTGAATGGCGGTTTGTACTACGGCATTTTCCTGGGCCGGCGTAACCGCAAACCGGGTTAGCGCTTCCTGAAAGGCTTTCCATTTCGGGCCGGTTTGCGAACCATAGCCGTTAAAAAAAGAAGTGCCGTGTTCGGGGGTATAGCCCAAGGTTTCGTACACAATTTTAGAGATAATTTTGCCTCCCAGGGTAGAGCCTTCCATTACGTATAAAGCGCCGAAGCCCTCGCTGATTTGGGTAATTTGCGGCACATCGGGGCAAAGCGGTAGGGTAGTAAGCGTGATGCTCTCGTGGTGAATGGCGCGTAAATCTTGCAAAATGCTGCCGGATTTGCGGCGAGCCATAATATCGGGCAAATAATTATCTAAACCAGGTAAATGGTGAATAGCATTTTCTAAAGGATGAAAAAAGCCGTAAAATTTCCGCAAGATCCGCGTATAGTTTTCGGGAGTTAAGGTGCGGTTGGCAATGGGCTGCATTAACAAACTGGCTTCTACTTGCTGGTGCTGAGCGGCAGTTTGTGTCTTTAATGCTTCTAAAATCATAAAAAATAAAGTGCTTCAAAAAACTAAAAGAAAAGCCTCCGTTTTATACCAGAGGCTTACTATATAATACGAAAGAATAACTAATCTATTTGCTCCAGGTTTAACTTTATTTTCTCGATTTGTAGATAAGCTTTCATGTTGTGCAGCAGGCGGGCCATTTCGGCGTCTTGCTGGTTCATTTCGGCAAATTCCGCATCGGATTGCGCTAACACCGGTTGTAGCTGGTTTATATTTTGCTTTATTTGCCCCATTACTGCTTGCGACTGTTGTTTTACTTCAAGAGGTAAGGCTTCGTTAACAACATTTAATTCTAGCTCCATCAGGTAATCTTCCATAAACCGAACCATGTCCCAGGAGTTATTGGGGCGGTTCCAGGTAAATTGAATATTACAGCGCCGGCACCGGTATTTATTAGATTGCCAGCCTTTTTCGTGGCGAGCTGTTCCGGTTAATTTCAATTGCGAATTTTTATGGCATTGGGGGCACGCCGCTTGGTCCTGCACGAGTTTGCGCAGCTTTTCCCGTTTTTCCAGCACAGCCTGGCGGTGGGCAGCATGCGCCTGAATTTGCGTGGCTAGCTTGTTGCAAGAGGCAATTACCTGCTGGTGCTCCGGACTTAGTTTTCCTGTTTTAATCAACCGGTTGGCTTGCTTGCCGAAATGATTCGTTAACCGAATTACTTCACGTTCGTCGGGTTTTAAGTTAGGAGTAGGCATGCGGCAATAAAGCTTAAAACCAAATATAAGCTATTATAATTAAAGACGCGTTATAAATAGGTAAAAGGCACCTTTTCGGGTTAATTGCTTACCTCGAATGCAGGTTAATTTTGTAAACAATGGCCGGGTATCTGGTATCTAAATCACATATTTCTATATTCCTGAAAATTTATTTTTTTAAAAAATCAACGGGCCATGTGCCATCTAGGGCAATAATTTGATGCGCCGCAAGTGTAAGGTGCTGACCGGGCAAATAATTTAAAAAACTGGATTGGCCTACCGCCGAACCTATAATGGTGTGTGACTCTACGGTAAAATTTTCGGGTATACTAACTGATTGCGGTGCTGCCGTATGATTAGCAAGAATAAAACAGGCGGCGTTTTCTTTTATTAAAAGCAGCGAACTTACTTCCAGGGGTTTGGCATAACAAGTAGGTATAACTTGTTTGGGTTGGTAGTGCAAAATAAATTTAAATAAATGAGCTACCGCAAAAGGTGTATTATTTTGAATAATGCCGCTGGCTCCGTGCGTTTCAAAATAAGTAATAGCGGTGGCACCTGCTTCGGCTAAGTATTTGAGGCTGGCCAAGGTCCAGGTAGCAATAAAATCGGTAGGTTGGCGCGGGTCGGCGGGGGCAGGTTGCGGCCACTCACCAGAAGTTGCTTCATTAAAGCGGGCTTTTAAAGTAACCGGCGAAACCAGAACGGGTATTTTATTAACTAAATGCCGGGCGCTTTTAACGGCATCGGCTTGGGCAGCAACATTGTCAACTAAGGTTAAATCATCGGTAGCATGAACCTGCGGATTAAGGGCAAACGAAACAAAATCAGTAGCCGAGAAATTGTACGGATTCCGGTTTAACTCGGTAAAATTCGCATCGCTACCACCGCCAAGGGCTACACCCGGAAAAGCCGTCCGGAGAACGGGTAAGGTAGTTTGCAGCAAAACATCGGTCGTGTACCGGCTATCAGCATTAAACAATAAAATTCGCGCTAACTTAATGGCGTGTTGTTGTAGCAAACGCACCAGATTACCAACTTCGGTGGCTGGCGCTTCGCCAAAATACAAAGCTAATTCCAGTGGCAGTTGCAAGTCGTGGCTTTGCTCGATGGCTTGCTGCAATACTTCCGGTGCGTTCTGCTGATTAAGGAAAATATCGGCTCTGGCGTGTTGAAAACCTACGGAGCGCAAAAATGTAAGCTCCTCTGGGGCTAATTCCGTTTCCTGTAAATTCAGGCCAATGCCAATAGCCGGGAAAGGTACAAGTTGCTTTTGCACCGTAATTTGGTTTGTTGGTTGCGCTGTTTTAACGACGGGAGCTATGGGTTTAACTAACCGGAAAATAACTTGCTGTTTAATCTGGTCGCCTTGGTTTACTTGGGCCGGAAACGGAATGCTTTGCGGCGTGCAATACGTTTTAAAACTCGCATCCGACCAGTTCCGTTGATCTTCGGTTTCAAAAATATCGCCGCTAAATTCTAACCTTGCCAAACCTTGTCCGCCCACCGGCCATTCCATGGCTTTTACGTTTAAAAACGGTTGATGCGGACTAATATACGTAGGGAAAGTACCGTAACTAAAACTGCCATCGGGGTGTTCAATCCGGCAAGCTTGCCCCAAAACACCCGTAAGCGGATGTAGTACGCAGAAACCTGCCCGGTTTTTTAAAAAATTACTTTGCGCCACGCCATCAATATCAAAAGTTATCGTGCCATCGGGCTCACCCACTATACTTACTTGCCACTCCATGCGGATATTATCCTCATTTACGTGGTACGTATAACTAATCGAAAAGGAATTGAGAGTAGTTTGGATGCGCTCATGAGTAATAGAGCCCGTCATGGTTTGCCAATCCTGGTCGCGAATGGCAAAGTAAATCATTCGTACTATTTCGTGGTCGGCAGATTGCATGTACCGCAAAAAACCGCGATCGTAGAGTGCCTGTACCGGCCCGGCATGTAAAAGCATAGAGCGCCTCCTTATAAAACGTGTAAAAGTTTACCAGCAAAAAGTCCGGCCAAGATAAGAGCCTTTGTTTTTAATTAATCTTTTATGCCTGATTAATTTTTTGTTGCCTAGTTTCAAAAGCCTGAACCAGGCAATTTATCGGGTTAAGATAATTAACAGTTAGGTTGAGATAATTATAAATAGCGTTTTAATCATCCGCAAAATCAAAAAATTTTCAAAAATTTAAATTTTCAAAAATCAGAAACAACTAAGCCGATAGAAAGGATATTATTAAGCGTTATTTCTGGACTGTTTGCGCCGCAACGCGGTAACTTACGGTTAGATTTATTGCATAATTTCTTTTTAGATTGTATAGTCTGCGCTAATAAAATGCGCGTATAATTAAGAGTTTCCGACCCAACAGCCCGCGAAATGATCGGTTTTTTTATTGGTGGGCGGCGGTTTACACGTAGTAGCTTACGTCCGTGCCCTGGAGCATTTGTTTAATGATATTGCCAAAAAGCTGGGGATAAAAATATAATTTTTTAAATTTCACCGGGAAGTTACTATTAAGGTTTTGGTAGTAACTTTTTATTTTTAAACATTTACTAAAAGCAAAAATTTAAAAACTCATTTACCTGGCAGCAGATTGGGTACCCCTAAAATCAAACATGACCGAAATCTATTCGGTCATGCGATGCTAAAGTCGAAGTAAAATGTAAGGATACTACTTTAAGGCGGAATTAAAATTAACGGAAACGTGCGCATACCATAATCTTTAGAAAGTAAAAGTATAATTCAATAAGTTGTGAGCTGATGATTCAAAATAATGTTTACCGGATTAGCCTAATAATTATAAACTAGATTATTTACGCGATTATAGATTGTAAAAACTTAATATACAAATATTTTAACCTATTATTTTTAATAAAATTCTTTAATTATTTCTATTTAAGAGGTTGATTGTTGCTTTAGTGATAATTTAGCTGTAAATAAGTAAATAATATTATAAGCATTAAACTTTGAACTAACTCAAATCGAGAAAAACTTAGGAAAGGATTCTGTCTTGTATTGTTCCCAAAATAAAGTTGATATATTTAAATATTTCAAAAATTTGTATCGGAGTTGCGGGCTGTAATTAATTTTAGTATTAAAATCTTTTTGGTGGTGCATCGCTTAGAAATTTCATCTGCACTCGGGGCACTCTGAAAGTAAAATGGATTAATAATTTACAGCTTTAGGAGGGTATCTGAAAAAGTTATGGTAAGCTGATGCTGGCTGGTAAAAAACGGCATGTGCGCGATTTTTCAGCTAACGGGTAATTTAAAAAAACACCTTATTTCAAATTCTGGTTGGTAAAGCTGAGTTTAGCGGTGTTGTTCGTAGGTGTTTGCAGGAATTGCATTTTTTAAAAATTTTAGTTCTTGTTCCGTTAAAGCCCGACTTAAAGAAATCGATAATGCATCCTGGAGTTGCGCCTCCGTCCGGATTCCTAAAACAGCAGAAGCTACCGCTGCTTGATGACGCACATATTGGATGGCAATTTCTACGGGACTGCGCTCTGGCGTGCTTAGGCTTTTTATTACATCTGCCGCTTTTTTAACTTCATCTTCCGGATAGTTTAAATAAGTTTTAGCGGGCTTACCGACCAGTAAACCCTGAGCCAAACTGCCCCGGGTTAAAACGCCAATCTGATGTTGGGCCAATAAGTCCAAGACTTCTTCTTCGGGCCGCCGGTCCAATAAGCTATATTGCATCATTACACTTACTATGTTGGAGCGTTGCACATATATCCGGATAACGTTTGGCCGGATGGAAGAAATGCCGTAATGCCGGATTTTACCTTGTTGTTTTAAAATCTCGAAAGCTTCAATGGTTTCGTCGATGGGATCGTCGAGGGTGCCTCCGTGGAGTTGATATAAATCCAGGTAGTCGGTTTGTAAACGTTGTAAACTGCCTTCTACAGCTTGTAAAATATATTTTTTGGTGGGGTTCCAATCCCAGCCGCTGCCGTCGGGCCGCCATTGGTTACCTACTTTGGTAGCCAGAATTACCTGCTGCCGGTTTTCTTTAAAAGCTTTACCTACCAGTTTTTCGTTTTCCCCTTTATCGTATAAATCGGCGGTATCAAAATAATTAACACCTTGGTTTAAAGCTTCGTGTAACAACCGCGTACTTTCGTTTGGGTTAGTCACGGACAGTGACATGCAGCCAAAGCCAGTAGAACTGATTTTTAAATCGGAGGAGCCTAAGGTGGTATAATGCATAAACAAATTTTAAAATTATTCTTTTACGGATAAAGGCGTTTCGGTTTCGGAAATATGCGCGTTTACTTCTCCAGGGCTGGGTGCATTAGTTTTAATTTGCTTTTTACCAATTTGTAAGATAACAAAACCCAAAACTGCACAAAAAAACATAACACTTACCATAGGCAACACCGTTTGGTTATGCAACACGCTTACCGCCGCCGAGGCCAAGGCCCCTGCACCCATGCGCATGCAGCCCAGTAAAGCCGAAGCGCTACCTGCCTGCCGGGCAAAAGGGGTTAAAGATAACGCCGACGAATTAGGTACATTTAACCCCTGACCAGCTAAAAATATAAAAATTAAAAATATCAGGGCGTATTTATCGTACCAGTTGGCCCAGGCGCCTACAACCAGAATGGCACCCACCAATGTTTGTAAAGTTAAAGCAAACGTAAGAAGCTGTTCGCTGCTAAACCACTTGAGCAATGGCGTATTTAGTTGGGTAGAACCGATCATGGCGGCGGCCAACAGGGCAAATATCCACCCGTATTCTTGTTCGCTAACCTGGTAAATATTCATAAACACATCTGGCGAGCCCGATATATAGGCGAAAGGTGCCGCTGCTCCAATACCGCCGGCCAGCATATACGTTAAAAATTGAGGATTTTTTAAAACAGTATAAAAGTTTTGCAATACAGGTTGCGGCAAAAGCGATATGGTTTTATCGGGTGGGTGTCCGGCGGGTAAGGCAAAATAAATGCCTATTAACACTACCGCTACAATACCCGCTAACACAATAAAAATAAATTGCCAGCCAAAAGCGGCCGTTACGTAGCCTCCTACGGTAGGGGCAATCATGGGCGACACACTAATCACTAAAGTTTGTAGCGAAAGAACCTTTGCAATTTCGTTTACCGGAAAAAGATCGCGCACCAAAGCCAAAGCCGCTACCATCCCGGCGCAACCTCCAATAGCCTGAATAAATCGCATGGCTATTAACGTATTTGCTGTTTGCGTAAATGCGCAGGCAATAGTCGCTAGTACGTAAACAACTAAGCCCACATACAACGGATTTTTACGGCCAAACCGGTCGAGTAAGGGGCCATAAAGTAATTGCCCCAGCGCAATACCAATTAAGTAGCTGGTTAAAGATAATTGAATCTGATCGATGGAGGTATTTAAATCGCGGGCAATAGCTGGAAAGCCCGGTAAATACATGTCAATAGAAAACGGACTAATCGTAGCTAATGCGCCCAAAATAAAGATAATCCCGAAACGTTTTTTGGGGCTCATAACCTAGAATCTAAACAATAAAGCAAGTTCCCGGATTCTGGTTTGCTGCAACTACGAAACCAATCGAAAACTTACCGAAAATATAGAGTATACTGTTTCGGGCTGCTTTAGTTAAAATTATAGAGTGCTTTATTTCGGTTTTTTTATTGAGCTAAAATCAGAATTTTTAAATTTAGAATAGCTAGGTCAATAAGAACAACTCTATTAAGTCTGATGAAAGTTGGTTATTATTTAAATGAAGATAATTTTAAAAATTTAAAAATTAGGCGACTCGTGGAGCAGTTTGGAATTAGATTTTGGCTAAGTAACGCGATTAGGAGGGGGAGTTAAACATTAATAAAACAAAAAGAGAAAACCATATCGGTTTTCTCTTTTTGTTTTATTAATGAAATTTAAAGATTTTATAGTTCAGAGTACGATTTGCCTTTTACTAAAATCCGGAACACCATGGCGGCTTTGTCTTTGTATTGCTTTAAGGAGGAGCTTACCTGCGCGGCGGCGGCCCACTCGAAACTCACTTGTTCTACGGCAGCTTCTTTTACCTTTTTCGGAGCTAGTGCTATCGTGTTTTTTGCGCCAGAGTTATTCAGCCATTCTGCGGCTCCTTCGGGCGTAGTACAAATTTCCATTTTTACGGCTTTATTGGTTATAACTTTACGTTGCATATAAGCGGTAATTTCGTCCAGAATCAATAACTCGGGTAGTTCATAATTAGCCAGGTGCACAAACCGAATCACGCCAGCCGTTAAAATCCGGGGGCAGAAAACCGAAGTAAAGGTTCTTTGTAAATTTATATCGGTGTAAATTACATTCCGGACATCGTGCAGAAAGTAAATTATGTTATTTTCTTTGATAAACTCACTAACTACCGACGCACTTAACGCTAAATCTTCGGCGGTAGGGGATTGCTGCCAGCTTAACTGAACAAAGGAACGATCGGCTTCTACGGTAAGCAAAGCATTTCCTATTTCCAGCGTTTGAATACAGTTGGTTGTTTCCATAATAGTGCTATCGTTGGTACTCATGGGGTCGGTTGGTTTTTAGCAGATTATAAGATTAATTTATGGGTATTATGCTTTTGGTGTTGTTTTAGTAAATATATATGGTTTTGTTTATTAAAATATTTCCAAGGTAATCCAAAGCTTATTATTGAGAAATTGGCCGGAATAGTACAAGAATATTCTTGGTTAAAAACACAACTACCCCAGTGCGCGCAATAAATTACAGCAAAATAAAAAAACACGGAAGCCAAAGAGCTAAGGCAAAAATTAAAATCTTACCTGACTGATTAACTTACAAAAGAGAAAGGCTGCTTAATCCGGAATAAAGCTAGAAACAAAAAATCGCCGTAGTTCCGGTTTTAATACCATAATCAGGTGAAATAAAAAAGAAGAATTAAAGTCACCGCAGAAGCTGCTTTTCCCCGTGTATTGTATTATTTGTTTTTATGCCACAGATATCCTTATTTCCGGCTAACTAAATTTTTATGTTACTTTCGCCGTAAGGGTACTTCTTTTAAAATGAAAGTGGCCGGAATTACCTGGTTAACGCTTCTTTGTGAATACAAAATTTTAAAAATTTAAAAATAAACCCCTACTATCAGGTTTTAAACTGACCGATTATTTTAAACTGACCGATTATGTTACTAACCGAAAATGAAAAACAACCAGTAGCTATTGTAACGGGCGCCGGGCAAGGCATAGGCTTTGCCATTTGCCGGGAGTTAATGAAACAAGGAGCCGCGGTTGTTTTAAATGACTTGGATGCCGAATTAACGACCCAGGCCGCCGACCAGCTAAATAAAGAATTTGGCAAAGGTTGTTTAGGCGTGCCCGGTAATGCGGCCGATGTTACGTTTATAAATAACTTAGTTGCCACTGCAGTTAAAAACTTTGGAAAAGTTACCATTGCCATTGCTAATGCCGGCATCACTTTGTTTGGCGATTTTTTTACTTATACCCCGGAAGCTTTTCAGCAAGTAATGGATTTAAACTTGCGCGGAACTTTCTTTTTGGCGCAAGCCGTAGCCCGGCAAATAAAAGAACAACAAACGGGTGGCAGTATTTTATTTATGTCGTCGGTTACGGGGCATCAGGCGCATAAAAATTTAGCCGCTTACGGCATGACCAAAGCCGCCGTGGAAATGCTGGCTAAAAACCTGGTTATTGAATTATCCGCGTATAAAATAACGGTAAATGCCATTGCTCCCGGAGCTACCCTTACCGAACGCACCGTTTCGGAAGAAGATTACGAGAGTACCTGGTCCCGGCTTACTCCCTTGGGGCGGCCAGCTTCGCCGGAAGATATTGCCCAGGCCGCGGTGTTTTTAACTTCCGATAAAGCCCGGCACATTACCGGCCAAACCATTGTAATTGATGGCGGTTGGTCTTCCATTAGTCCTTCGCCGTATTAATAATTACTGCCGGTTTAGGGAAGCTGCTTTACTCTGTGGTGCTTAAAAGTTCATAACCTTTTTGCCGGTTTGTGGTTAAAATGGAGTAAAAACCTGTAGGAATAAAATTATTAAAAATTGACTTTTTAGTTTACGTCAATTTAACATTAACTTTTCAGTAGAAAATCGCTACTTCGCGTTAAAGCTTACTTGGAGTTTACCAATTCTTGTTACTTATGGCTAATCAAAATACTACCGAAACTTTAACCCAGCTCGATGAGCTAAGTATTAATACCATTCGTTTTCTTTCGGCCGATATGGTGCAGAAAGCCAATTCGGGACATCCGGGTTTACCTTTAGGCGCCGCTCCCATGGCTTACGTATTGTGGTCGCGTTTTTTGCGGTTCAACCCCCAGGACCCACACTGGCAAAACCGCGACCGGTTTATTCTTTCGGCAGGACATGGTTCGGCTTTATTATACAGTTTATTGCATTTGTACGGCTACGATTTGCCTATGTCGGAACTGGAAAACTTCCGGCAAATTGGTTCTAAAACCCCGGGCCACCCCGAATCCATGCTTACCCCTGGTATCGAAGTAACTACCGGACCATTAGGTCAAGGCTTTGGCAATGGGGTTGGAGTGGCAATGGCCGAGGCATTTTTAGCCGCCAAATACAACCGCCCAGATTTTAATTTAATCGATCATTATACCTATGGCATTGTAAGCGATGGCGATTTAATGGAAGGCGTAGCCGCGGAGGCTGCTTCTTTAGCCGGCCATTTAAAATTAGGCAAACTGATTTTTCTCTACGACGATAACGATATTTCGCTGGATGGCCCCACCAGTTTAGCCTTCACTGAAGATGTGCTGGCTCGTTTCGAAGCTTATGGTTGGCACACCCAACGGGTAACCGATGGCAACGACATCGAAGCCATTGACCAAGCCATTCGGGCGGCCCAGGCCGAAACCGAAAAGCCTTCTTTGATTTCGGTAAAAACCATCATTGGCTACGGCAGTCCGTTGCAGGGCACCAGCAAAGTACACGGCAATCCGCTGGGCGAAGAAAATTTAAAAAAAGCCAAAGAAACGCTCGGCTGGGATCCTGGCAAAAGCTTTTATGTACCCAACGAAGTCCGCGACCATTTACTGGAACCCGGACAACAAGGAGCGCAACTGCAAGCCAAATGGCAAAGGCTGTTTGATGAATACACTAAAAAATTTACCCAGGAAGGTGAAGAGTTACGCTTAACCTACAACGGTGAACTACCCCAAGGTTGGGATGCAGATTTACCCGTATTTACTCCTGCTGATTCCATGGCCACCCGGCAAGCCTCAGGCAAAACGTTGGAAGCCATTAAGAAAACGGTTCCTTGGATAATTGGCGGATCCGCCGATTTAGCTAGTTCCAACGAAATGCCGACCAAAGGCGAAGTTAGTTTTCAGCCGGGCAGCTACGACCACAGCAATATTTGGTTTGGAGTGCGCGAACACGGCATGGGTTCTATTTTAAATGGCATGGCTTCGCACCGGGGCGTACGCGTTTACGGCGGTACTTTCTTAACTTTCTCGGATTACATGCGCGGTGCCATACGTTTGGCGGCTCTTACCGAAGCGCCGGTTACTTACGTATTTACCCACGACAGCATTGCGTTGGGCGAGGACGGACCTACCCACCAACCCGTGGAACACGTGACCGCTCTCCGTACCATTCCGAATTTAACCGTAATCCGGCCGGCCGATGCCAACGAAACCGTAGAAGCTTGGCGGGTAGCCATGACCCGCATGAAAGGTCCGGTGGCTTTAATTCTTACCCGTCAGAAATTACCCACCTTCGACCGCAATAAGTATGCCCCGGCCCGTGACCTGGAAAAAGGCGCTTACATTCTCAGCGACGCCGTTGGTACCCCGGATGTTATATTTATTGGTACGGGTTCGGAGGTACAATTAGCTTTAGGCGCCCAAGCCGAACTTGCCAAAGAAAACATTAAAGCCCGGGTAGTAAGTATGCCGTCCTGGGAGTTATTTGATCAGCAAGACCAGGCATACCGCGATGCAGTACTGCCACCAGCTGTCCGGAAGCGGATAGCCGTAGAAGCAGGTATTACCCTGGCCTGGTACCGCTACGTAGGCACTGAAGGCGAGGTAATCGGCATCGATCGGTATGGTGAATCGGGACCAGGCGAAAAAGTACTGGAGGAATTTGGATTTACGGTTGCCAACGTGTGTGAAAAAGCCCGTGCTTTAGTAAAACAATAAACGCCATGAAAATAGGACTTGCCGCCGACCACGCCGGCTTTGAACAAAAGCAGCAGCTCATCAAACAACTGCGCGAAGCCGGACACGACGTAAAAGATTATGGCGCCCACCAGTACGACGCTCAGGATGATTACCCCGATATTATTGTGCCTTTGGCCGAAGCTGTGAGTAAGCAAGAAGTAGACCGTGGCATTGCCGTGTGCGGCAGTGGAGTGGGCGTATCGGTGGCCGCTAATAAGTTTCCGGGCATACGGGCGGCTTTAATCACCGAAAGTTACTCCGCCCACCAGGGTGTGGAACACGACGATTTAAATTTAATGTGTATTGGCGGCCGGGTAATTGGCCCCATGCTGATTTGGGAGTTAGTACAAGCTTTTTTGAACGCTGAATTTCAAAAAGAAGAACGCTTTCAACGGCGCTTAGATAAAGTTATCGCTTTAGAAAAAAAGAATAAATCATGAAAAGTTCTCTTGCTCAAATTTCATCTTTTGGCCAGAGTATCTGGCTAGATTATATCCGCCGCAAGTTTATTGCCTCCGGTGAGTTAAAAAAATTAATCGACGAAGACGATCTACGGGGAGTTACCTCTAACCCGGCCATTTTTGAAGAAGCCATTGCCCGCAGCGATGATTACTGGGACACCATCAAAACTTTATCCAAAACCGGTAAATCCACCGAAGAAATTTTTCTGGCCGTAGCCATTGAAGACGTGCAAAACGCCGCCGACGTTTTTAAAGAGGTTTACGAAAAAACAGATGGACTGGACGGTTACGTGAGTTTAGAAGTTTCGCCGATTCTGGCGCAAGATACCGCCGGAACCGTGAAAGAAGCCCAGGCCTCCTGGCAAACGCTCGCCCGGAAGAATGTAATGATTAAAGTACCTGGTACGCCCGAAGGTTTGCCAGCCATTACGCAGCTCATCAGGGAAGGGATTAACATTAACGTTACCTTGTTGTTTAGCCTGGAGCGCTACCGGCAAGTGGCCGAAACCTACGTGGCTGGTCTGGAGGAACGGGCACAAAAAGGTGAACCCATTGATAAAGTCGCATCGGTAGCCAGTTTCTTTTTGAGCCGGATTGATGCCCTGGTAGATCCCATGCTGGAAAAAGTAAAACAGAATGGCGGCGATCAAGCCGCACTGGCGGAAAAAGTGATTGGTAAAACCGCTATTGCGAGCGCCAAAATGGCTTACCAGATTTATAAAGAAGTTTTTAACTCAGATCGATTTAAAGCTTTAGCCGAAAAAGGAGCCAAACCCCAGCGTTTGTTGTGGGCCAGCACCAGTACCAAAAACCCGGCTTACCGCGATGTGTTGTACATTGAATCCTTAATCGGTCCGGATACGGTAAATACCGTGCCTATGGAAACGCTAAATGCTTTCCGCGACCACGGCGAACCGGCCGGCCGCTTGGAAGAAGGTACCGAAGAAGCCCGTAATTTGATTGCGGAATTACCGCAAGTTGGCGTGGATTTAAACGCGGTTACCAAACAGTTGGAAGAAGAAGGTATTCAAAAATTTATCAAACCGTTTAACAGTTTACTCCAGGTGCTGGAAGATAAACGCAAAGAAGCTGCCGCGGTATAATGAGTTCCACCACATCCATTAAAGCTCTTTTTCTGGACATAGGAGGAGTTTTACTTACCAACGGTTGGGACCGAAATGCCCGGAAACGAGCGGCCGAGAAATTTGATTTGGATTACGAACAACTGAACGAACGGCACCATCTTACTTTTGACACCTACGAATCGGGTAAGTTAACCCTGGAAGAATACCTGGACCGGATTGTTTTCTACGAACCGCGCCCATACTCGACCCAGGAATTTACTCGCTTTATTATGGAGCAAACCAGCCCTTTCCCGGACATGATCAACCTGATTACCGATTTAAAAAAACGCTATAATTTAAAAATTGCGGCGGTTAACAACGAAGGCCGGGAATTAAATGAGTACCGCATCAAGCATTTCGGGTTAAATAACTTCATGGACATGTTTGTTTCCTCGTGCTATGCCCATTTCAGGAAGCCAGATCACGATTTATTTCGCATGGCTTTAGATATAGCCCAAGTTTTCCCGGATCAAGTAATTTATGTAGATGACCGCGCCATGTTTGTACAGGTGGCCAGTAGTTTGGGTATGCACTGCATCCACCACACCGATTATAATTTAACCAGGCAAGCGCTGGCTAATTTAGGCTTAGTTTAAGTCCGGGTTTGCCGGCACCCAAAGTAGCTTGCCCGATCACGCGCAATAATTTTTAAAAAATTTTAAATCCGCAATTTCATTAACATTACTTAAGTTTTTATGAGCGATACATTATTCGATTTTGGCATGGTTGGTTTAGGGGTGATGGGCCGGAATTTACTATTAAACATGGCCGACCACGGATTTGCTGTTTCGGGCTTGGATCTGGATCCCAACAAAGCCTTAGCCCTGGAAAACGAAGCCGATAAAGGAAAGCCGGTAAAAGGCACAACCAACGCCGAAGAATTTATTCATTCGTTGCGCAAACCCCGGGCCTTAATGTTGCTGGTACCCGCTGGTAAAGCGGTAGATGCGGCCATTGCCAGTTTGTTGCCGTACCTGGAACCCGGTGACATCGTGATTGATGGCGGTAATTCGTATTTCCCCGACACGGATCGGCGGGTGGTGGAATTGGGCGAAAGAGGTTTGCACTTCTTTGGTATGGGTATTTCGGGTGGTGAAAAAGGCGCGCGCTTTGGTCCCAGCATGATGCCCGGCGGCGACCGGCAGGCTTACGAACGGTTGCGCCCGATTTTTGAAGCGGTGGCGGCCAAAGTAAACGGCGAACCCTGCGTTACTTTTTTAGGCAATGGCTCGGCGGGCAACTACGTGAAAATGGTGCACAACGGCATTGAGTATGGCATCATGCAGCTTATCGCCGAAATTTACGATTTCATGAAACGCGGTTTAGGTTTAAACGACGACCCTTTAGAACAAGTATTTAGCGACTGGAACCAGACCGAAGTACAATCTTTTTTAATTGAGATTACGGGCGAAATTTTAAAAAAATCCGATGACGTTACCGGCCAACGTTTGGTAAATGTTATTTCGGACAGGGCCCGGCAAAAAGGTACGGGTAAATGGACGTCCCAAAACGCCATGGATTTGCAGGTGCCCTTGCCAACGGTAGATATGGCTGTAACTATGCGCGACTTATCGGCTTACAAAGACGAACGCGTGCTGGCGGCGCAACAATTAGGCGGCATTTCTGCTAATGCGGCTGCCGATGCCGGAAACCAAGAAGTGATCAATCAGTTACGCAGTGCTTTTTACTTTGCCATGCTCGCGACTTACGCGCAAGGGTTTGTGCAATTGCGTACGGCTTCTAAGGCTTACAACTACGAATTAGATTTGCAGGAAGTAGCTAAAATCTGGCGAGGGGGCTGTATTATCCGGGCCGCTTGCCTGGAAGATATCCGGCAAGCTTTTGCGACTAACCCGGATTTGCCCAATCTTTTGCTGGATGCCAACATTGGTGCTGCTTTACACCAACATCAGGCAGACGTGCGCGCGATTGTAAAATTGACTATAGAAAAAGGTATACCCATGCCGGCCTTGCTCTCCACGATTAGTTATTTTGATGCTTACCGGAGCGCCATTTTACCTACTAATTTAATACAAGCGCAACGCGATTATTTTGGCGCCCATACCTACGAACGAATCGACCAGTCGGGCATTTTCCACACGCAGTGGAATTAAGCTAATCCGCAGCAAAGCTAGCGCTATTCAGAGCCAACTTGATTGCTTGATTTTAGCAAAATTTAAAAAATAAAAATGTTCCGGGTTGTAAAGAGGTCTTAGTGGAAGCAAGCTTTGCCTTTATTGCTCAGCAGCATTTAACAACTGATTAAATCTTTTTAGTAATACTTTTATGAAAACAGGCGGAAAAACAGAACCAACTGTAGTAGTTATATTCGGAGGAACCGGCGACTTAACAAAACGCAAGTTGGTTCCTGCATTTTATAATTTATTTCTGGATGGCTGGTTGCCCGAAAAGTTTGCCATTATTGGCTTAGGCCGCACGCCTTTAAACGACGAAGAGTACCGCCAGCGTTTATTCGATGGTCTTACGGAGTTCTCGCGCAGCGGTAAGCCAAGCCCCGAAAACTGGGAAAGTTTCAGTCCCGAAATCCTATATCATCAATCAGAGATAAACGATCCGGCCGCCTACACACAGTTAGTCGAAAAAATTGCTACTTTAGATAAAGCCTGGGGAGTACGCGCCAATCGCTTATTTTACCTGTCTATTGCGCCGCAGTTTATTGAGGCCGTAACAACCAACGTGCACGCTGCCGGTTTGGCCAGCGATGTGGCCCGTGACCGGATTATCGTGGAAAAACCCTTTGGTAAAGATTTAGAATCGGCGCGTCAGTTAAACCAACTGCTTACCCAAACTTTTAAAGAAAGTCAGATCTACCGTATCGATCATTATCTGGGCAAAGAAACAGTGCAGAATATTCTGGCTTTCCGGTTTGCCAATGCATTATTTGAGCCGCTTTGGAACCGCAATTACATCGATTCGGTACAGATTACGGTGGCCGAGCAAGTAGGCGTGGAAGAGCGCGGTGGGTACTACGAAGGAGTAGGTGCTTTGCGCGACATGATCCAGAACCACTTACTGCAAATTATGTGCATGGTAGCTATGGAGCCGCCCGTTTCATTCGAAGCCGAAGAAATCCGGAATCGCAAGGTAGATGTATTGCGGGCGGTGCGCCGGTACACGCCGGAACAGGTAAACTTGCACGCCGTTAGAGGGCAATACGGACCTGGTTGGATGCAGGGAAAACAAGTGCCCGGTTACCACGAGGAGCCCAACGTAGACCCGCACTCGAATACCGAAACCTACGCGGCCGTTAAATTTTTTATTGATAACTGGCGTTGGCAAGGCGTACCTTTTTATTTACGAACCGGTAAGCGCTTGCAGGAAAAAACGTCTTCCATTACGGTCCAATTTCGGCCGGTGCCACATTCCACTTTTTCGGCCTCTTTTTCGGAAAACTTGCTACCAAACCGTTTAACCATTAACATACAGCCACAAATGGATATCCGGCTGCGTTTTATGGCCAAAAGACCCGGTTTAGAAATGCAGCTAACCCCAGCCAAAATGGTTTTTGATTACGACGATTGTTCTACACAATCGCCGGAAGCGTACGAAACGTTGCTGCTGGATGCTTTGCAAGGCGATGCCACTTTGTTTATGCGTTCTGACCAGGTAGAAACCGCTTGGGAGGTAATTACGCCCATACTGGAAACCTGGGAGTCCCGGCCTTCCTTAGAATTTCCGAATTACTCCGCGGGCATGTGGGGTCCCGAAAATGCCGAGGCTTTAATCGCCCGCGAAGGTCACACGTGGGCCGTAACCATTTCGCGTAACGGGCAGGCTAAAGAGTCAAAAGAAAAAACGAAAGCATGATTCAAATTTTTAAAAATATCACGGCCTTAAGTCAGGCTGCTGCCGAGATTTTTGTGCAAGTAGCCCAGGCAGCCGTTAAAGAAAAAGGCAAGTTCTCCGTGGCCTTAACCGGTGGTTCTTCGCCGGAAGGTATGTACCGGTTATTAGCGCAATCCCCATACCGGGAGCAGGTTCCTTGGGAACAAACTTACATTTTCTGGGGCGACGAGCGCTGGGTGCCGCTTACGGATGAACGTAGCAACGCCAAAATGGCTTTTGAAACATTGTTAAGCCACGTACCAGTACCCAAAAATCACATTTACCCAATGTGGGCGGATGTGGCACCAGAACAATTCGCTTCTGATTATGAGGATTTATTAAAAAAGTATTTTGATGACGAAGAATTGCTGTTTGATTTAATGTTGCTGGGCATGGGCGATGATGGACATACCGCTTCGTTGTTTCCGGGAACGGCCGTGCTGCAGGAGCAAGACCGTTGGGTGCAAGCCTATTACTTAGAACCGCAACACATGCACCGCATTACGCTAACAGCGCCTTGCCTGAATCGGTCGAAAAAAATTATGTTTCTAACCTACGGCGAGAAAAAAGCCAATGCCTTGTACGAAGTGCAGGAGGGGGCCAGAAATCCGCAAAAATATCCCTCACAATTGATTGAGCCCTTAACGAAAGATGTGGTTTGGTTGGTGGATGAAGCTGCGGCTTCTAAATTGTAAAAATTTAAAAATTTCAACTTTAAGCTAATTTTACTGAATACTTAAGTTATAAGGCGGCGGCTGTTACTGCTAGCAATAATATAAATAGACTACTATCAGAATTATAGTTTCTGGAATGAGATAGAAGGGTAAATGGCGTTCGGGAAGGCTATTTACCCTTTCTTTCTTATAAATTACAGCAAATTATTTGTGGGAATATTTGTATTGTTTAGTAAATTAGCCGGTAAACTTAATTTTTATCCACTATGGCCCAGTATAAATTACAAGTTAATGGCCGGAGCTATCAGGCCGATGTAGAGCCGGACACCCCCTTGCTGTGGGTTTTGCGGGACCACCTGGGATTGGTTGGTACCAAGTACGGTTGCGGAATTGCGCAATGTGGTGCCTGCACCGTGCACGTAAACGGCGAAGCTACCCGTTCCTGCGTTTACCCGGTTTCGGCGGTTGGTACATCTAAAGTAGTTACCATCGAAGGTTTATCGCCCAAAGGAGATCATCCGGTACAAGCGGCCTGGAACGAAGTGGACGTGTCGCAGTGCGGTTACTGCCAAGCTGGCCAGATTATGACGGCTGCCGCTTTACTAAAGAAAAATCCGAAACCAACTTCGGCCGAAATCGATGCCGGTATGACGGGTAATATCTGTCGTTGTGGTACTTACCACCGCATTCGCGAAGCCGTTCAATTAGCCGCCACTAAAACCAAATAGCTATGTCAACGCAAGTACAAAATAGCCGGCGTAATTTTTTAAAAGTTTCCGCTGCGGCCGGTGGCGGTTTATTCCTGGGTTTTAATTGGTTTAGTACCGAAGCCGCAACTACCTCGGTTTTAGATGAAGCCGCCTTGGCCGCCGGGAGTATCGAGTTTAACAGCTACCTCAAAATAGCTACTGATGGTGTTATAACCATTTTTTCACCTAATCCCGAACTCGGCCAGAATATTAAAACTTCTTTCCCGATGATTGTAGCCGAAGAGCTAGACGCGGATTGGAGTAAAGTAAAAGTAGAGCAAGCCAAATTAGATAAAAAATACGAACGCCAATTAACCGGTGGTAGTGGGGCGGTGCCGCACTCCTGGCAACGTTTACGCAAAGCCGGTGCTACTGCCCGCCAAATGCTAATGGAAGCCGCCGCCAAACGCTGGAAAGTTCCGGTTTCGGAATTAATCACGGATAAAGGTGTGGTTTGGCACAAAAGCAGCAACCGTAAACTAACTTACGGCGAACTGGCTACCGAAGCGTCGCAAGTTCCGGTTCCTGCTGAAGTTAAGCTTAAAGATCGCAAGGATTTTAAATTAATTGGTAAGCCCATTAAAAACGTGGAGCACCAGGCCATTGTAACGGGTAAACCTCTTTTCGGGCTGGATTTTTACCGCGAAGGCATGTTGTTTGCCATGGTGCAACGACCCGCTTTTGGGATGAAGTTAAAATCTGTAGATTCGGCTGCTGCGAAAGCCATGCCAGGCATTGTGGATGTGGTTACGTTTAAAAATAGTGTAGCCGTGGTTGGTAAATCTACCTGGCAGGTTAAAAAAGCACGCGAAGCTTTAAAAATTGAATATGAAAAAGATGGCAACGTAGAAAGTACCGCTGACCACGACCGGATTTTGCAAGAGTTGCTGAACAAGCCCGACGCTACCGAGCGCCGCAAAGATGGCGACGTAGAAACCGCTTTCAAAAATGCCGCTAAAGTAGTTAAAAGTGAGTACCAGTGTCCGTTCTTGTCGCACAGTCCGATGGAACCCATGAACTTTTTTGCGCATGTTCGTCCAGACGGTGTAGAATTAGTTGGCCCAACCCAAACCCCGGATCTGGCGCGTACCGAAACGGCTAAACTGTTAAACATCGATCCTGAAAAAGTTACCGTAGAAATTACCCGTTTAGGCGGTGGATTTGGTCGGAGGTTAAAAGCCGATTATGCTTTAGAAGCCGTGGAAGTGTCTAACCTGGTAAAAGCTCCGGTAAAACTAATCTGGACCCGGGAAGATGACATGACCGGCGGATCTTACAGGCCAGCAGTACGTTACCGCTTTGAGGCTGCCTTGGATGCGCAAGGAAATTTAATTGGCTATAAGTTGCGCGGAGCCAGCATTAATGCCGGTAACTCTACCCGGGAACATAATTTCCCATCTGGCGCGGTAGATAACTTATTAATTGATTCTGTAGAACACCAATCCCCGATTACCACGGGACCTTGGCGGGCGCCCATTACCAACTTCCTGGCCTTTGCCGAACAATCTTTCCTCGACGAAGTGGCGCAAGCAGCAGGTAAAGACCCCGTTCAATTCCGCTTGGACTTACTGGATAAAGCCAAAGCCAAACCAGTAGGCGATATTAAATACGACATCGACCGGATGAAAGGCGTTATCAAGTTAGCGGCCGAAAAAGCGCAATGGGGTAAAAAGAAAGGTGTTTTCCAAGGTTTTAGCGTTTATTTCTCTCATGCTTCTTACGTGGCACAGGTGGGCGAAGTAGTGGTGCAAAAAGGCAAACCCGTTTTAAAGAAAATTTACGCAGCCGCTGATTGCGGCATTGTAGTAAATTTAAGCGGTGCAGAACAGCAAATGCGTGGCGGTATCGTGGATGGTATTGGCCATGCCATGTACGGCAACCTGGTATTTAAAGATGGTTTGCCTACGCAAAAGAACTTTGATACCTATCGTTTAATTCGATTAAAAGAAATTCCGGAAATTGACGTAAACTTTGTAGATAACGGCATAGACCCGACTGGTTTGGGCGAACCAGCTTTACCGCCAACTGGCGGCGCTGTAGCCAATGCTATATTTAAAGCCACCGGAAAACGTTTACGTAATCAACCATTCGCGGAACAACAAGAGCTTAAAGCAGTTATCTAGCATAGCAAAAATTTAAAAAAGCCCGAAGAAAACCTGTTTTTCTTCGGGCTTTTTTCTTGCTTAAACTTTAATTCTCACTACTTTAAAATTTTAAAAATAAATTCTTTTAAGTTTTGAAATTTATTGAACAAATGACTGATAATCAACAGGTTTGATTTGGTTTATTCCATTGCTATCCTGAATTATATGGATAGGGTAAGTGTTAAGATAATAGCCAGGTGAGTAAGTTTAAAAGCCTTTTACATCACCTTGGTATCAAAACATTTTACATATCTATACCGCATTATATGATAGCCGTTCAGGAAGAAGTAGTTGCTAAACCAGTAGTTCGTAAGTCTAAATTGTGGATGCCTAAGCGGGTGTTAATTACACCGGCTGCCTTGCAAGAACCTTGGGGGCAGCAGATGTACGAGCGGGTTAAATCGTTAGGTTTACCGGTAGAAGAGTTAAAGCAGAACCGTTTAACTGATTTACGCGGCGAAGATGAACGGGAAACTTACCGGAAAGCCAAAAGTACCTTAGCCATTGTAACGACTCCCGCGAGCGCTTTTAAATTACAACCCATTCCTCCATCAGCCGATTATCAGTTTCATTTGGCCGAGGGTTGTCCGGCGCATTGCCAGTATTGTTATTTAGCCGGTAGTTTACAAGGTCCCCCGGTTATCCGGACCTACGCGAACTTGCCGGCAATTCTGGAAAATTTAAAAAATTACCAAAAACCGGGTCAGGTTACCACTTTTGAAGCGAGCTGTTACACTGATCCTTTGGGTATTGAGCATCTGACAGGCAGCCTGTCTGAAACCATACGTTTTTTTGGAGAGCAGGAAAATATGCACTTACGCTGGGTATCTAAGTTCGACCAGGTAGATCATCTTTTAGGTTTAGCGCATAATGGCAACACGCATCCAAGGCTTAGCTTGAATACCAATTTTGTGGCTTCCCTGATGGAGGGCGGTACTGCTTCGGTGGATGCCCGGATTGAAGCTCTCCGGAAATTAGCTATGCCCAAAGCCATGGGTGGAGGAGGTTATAAGGTGGGGGTGGTACTGGCTCCCATTATGCCATTACCCGATTGGGAAGAACAATACACGCATTTACTTGACCGGATAGAACAAGCTTTAAACTTTCCGTGCGAGGTAACTTTTGAGCTGATCACCCATCGCTTTACTCCGGGGTCTAAAGCTTTATTGCAAGAATGGTATCCCAATACATCTGTAGATTTCGACGAAACTAACCGTACTTTTAAGTTTAATAAGTTCGGGGGCAAAAAGTTCGTGTATCCGGCCGTTACCATGGGTATGTTACGCAGCTTCTTTCAAAGCGAGTTGAAGCGGCGGTTTCCGGAGGCTCCCATTTTATACTGGACCTAAAGCAAAAAGGCAGGTTTTCCCTGCCTTTTTTGTTACCCAATTTTTTAAATTATTTGCTTTCCCGAACTATAAACTACAACAAAAAAGCCTTATTCAACAGCTTTTTTAAATAAGCTGTTTTAAGAATTGCAGCGCTTCCTGCGTGAATTGATTTATTTGGAATGCCTCCTGGAAATTTACTTCCGATGGATCCTGGGTTATGGCCTCGGCTAAAACATTTAAATGCTGGGCCAATTCTTCGTAATTTTCTTCTTTAGTACTGGTGTAGTTTTTTAATTCCATAGTGGGTGTTGGTATGCTTTTACTACAACTAAAATCAGGCTAATTGTTCAGGTTAAAATACGAAATCGCACTTCCTTTACTTCCTACAGGAGAAACCCAATTACTTTCCCGGAAAAATTAAAATCATCCGGGAGCACATTAAGTTAATTGCCAAAGATGTATTTTCCAGTACCTACTGATGATTTCAGATGATAAGAATAAAGTAGAAATTTTAATTTTTAAAAAAAATCGTTCTTAGAGCTTAAATTAAATAAAGCAAAGATGAAACTTAGCAAAAACTAACAGGAAAATGGCTTATTAAATAAATTATAAGTTACTGATTAACAGTACGTTTAATAACTTGTCGCCTGAACCATAGCCATTGCTGGACTGTTGTATTTAAGTATGCAGACATTTCAGCCTTCTACTATCTTTTATACTCTAGACGCGCTTAATGACCGTGGTCAGAAAGCTTTACTATCTCACCCAGCGGCGCAACACGAAGCTATTCAGCAGCATAATCGCTTGCCCGCTCTGGAGAGCAATCATTTTCAGGTAAAATCCGAAGTATTGGTTTTAGGTCGGTTAAAGACCTTGGTGTGCCGCGAAAGTGGCCGGAGTTCTGATTTTATTTCGCCGAGTTTAGCCAACGGCTGTATGGGCGCTTGTGCTTATTGTTACGTAGACCGGAACAAAGCCGTAAACCCAATTACCCTATTTACCAACACCGAAGAAATATTAGCGGCCGTAGATAAGCACGTGCAAAAACAAATTTGGCCCAAAGTGCCTAATCAAACCCACGCGCAGTTTTACACCTACGATATTGGTTGTAATTCGGATATTTCGGTGGATGCGGCTATATCGGATAACGTGCAGGTAGCCGTGGATTTTTACCGGAAGCACCCCAAAGCTTTTGCTACTTTTGCCACTAAATTTGTGAACCCCGAACTGCTCACCTACGATCCACAAGGTAAAGTACGGGTCCGGTTTAGTTTACTGCCGCACAAAGTAAGCAAATTGGTAGATGTCCGTACCGACTCCGTAGAAAAACGCATCTTAGCTATTAACGACTTTTACCAGGCTGGTTACGAAGTGCACGTTAATTTTTCGCCGGTTATTGTGTATGACGGTTGGCAGCAAGATTACCGCGAGCTTTTTGAGCAACTAAACGCGGCCGTGCACCCGAAGGTAAAAGAGCAAATGAGCTGCGAAGTTATTTTCTTAACGCACAATTTCTGGCAGCACCAAACCAACTTAGAAATTAACCCTAAAGCCGAGGCCCTTATCTGGACACCCGGAAACCAGGAAACCAAACGCAGCCAGTTTGGCGGTATTAACGTCCGGTACCAACATCAATTAAAGGCTCAATACATTGCCGAATTCAAACAATTACAGCAGGAAATTATTCCTTGGTGCCCCATTCGGTATATATTTTAAAAAAGAAGGCCGGTACTATACCGGCCTTTTTCATTTCGTAATCATTTTGTAATTATTAAATCCGACTGTAATCCGAATCAGATTCTTCCGGTTTAGTTTCTTTGCTACCAAATGGTTGATCATTCGTCCGGATACCGTTGGTATGGCCATCCATTTCGTCGTAGCTGCCTTCAAATTCAAAGCCGGGGCCTTGTGCTATAGATTCTTTACTATCCGGATCATTGGCCCCGTAGCCGGTAGATTCATTTCCGCCAATATGTAAGTTACTCAAAGAGTCTTTCTGATCGTTCCGTTCGGTTTCTCCATTCGGTCCCACGTTCCGGTAAGCGCTTGGATCCATTTGGTTGCCATTTGCTTGGTCTTGGTGGTAATCAGAGTTTACGGATTTAGGTTTATTAGGAGTTGTTTGTTTATCTTCTTCTGCTAATGCCATCGTAGTAATTGCTTAGTGAACTTATCTTTACGCAGCAATAGCAACTAGGTTATTTTTCAACCAACTCCATACAGGTTAATAAAAATTAAAACCAGGGAATTAACCTAGAGCGCCTCTAAACCGCAGGCTTACCTGTTCTACGTGTTGCTTAATCATCGTAAACTTCTCCGGGTTTTTAATTTCCGGTTCGGAGCTACCTTCCAATACCGCTTTAATATATCGTATTTCTTCTTTGGCCGATTTATCTGCCTGGTACTCCCGCGAAGGAGTGTAGGTAGTAAAAATGCGGTCTTCAAACTTCTTAATTAAAACTTGTAACTTTTGGGTTACAATGTCCAACATTTGATCTTTGGATTCGGCATCTTTCAATTTTTCAATTACCTTGATAGTGATTTCTTCCATCTGATTTTTAATTAGGTTTATACTACAAGCTAGTTCCGGTTAGCTGTTGGATAAAGGTTAACTTGCAAACCCCGGACTTAATCTTTTATTAAAATCTTGTTTGAATTTTATTATTAATAGGAGGGCATTTAAGTAGAACCTCCTCATTTTTTAAATTTTATTCCTGAACCGTTTTCTTCTCATCGCTAATACACTCTGATGGAGATATAACACCTGACTTTTAAATTAATCTGTTATATCGTATTATATTAAATAGGTTTCGTTTTAAATGATATAATTAGAAATTAATGTATTTATGTAGTTTGTAGCCTCAAATTTAAGGTATAAAATTTAAATATATGTAATATTTTGTAAAATTAACCTTAATTTTGATGCTTGTTTTATAGAATATAAAAATTTTTAAAAATTTAGAGTTATTTCAACTTTATAATAAGAACTACTTATTTCCATGCATTTAACCCCACGCGAAACGGAAAAACTATTGTTGTATTTGGCCGGTGAATTAGCTGAAAAAAGGCGGGCACGGGGCTTAAAACTAAATTATCCCGAAGCCATTGCTTTAATAAGCAGCCAGGTGCAAGAAGCGGCTCGTGATGGTAAAACCGTGGCAGAGTTAATGCATTTTGGGGCTACTATTTTAACCCGGGAAGACGTGATGGAAGGTATTCCGGAAATGATTGAAGAAATACAAGTAGAGGCCACCTTCCCTGATGGTACCAAACTCGTTACCGTGCATCATCCTATTCGCTAAATTAGAATTATAAGTACATGATTCCAGGAGAGTATTTTATTCCGAAAGGCGATATAGAAGCCAATATTGGCCGCCGAACCGAATCGCTGGTGGTAGTAAATACCGGTGACCGGCCGGTGCAAATAGGGTCGCACTGTCATTTTTTTGAAATAAACCCCGCGTTAGCTTTTAACCGGGAGCAAGCTTTTGGCATGCGTTTAAACATCCCGGCTGGCACCGCCGTGCGCTTCGAACCCGGCGAAGAAAAAACCGTGATGCTAGTAGAATTAGGTGGACACAAAAAAGCTTATGGTATGAACCAACTGGTAAACGGCGATACCACCAACCCCGAAGTTAAAAAGCAAAGCTTACTGAAAGCCGCTGCCGCTCAATTTAAGATGAATGGTTTATGAGCCTGAAGATAAACAAAATTAAGTACGCCAACATGTACGGCCCCACCACCGGGGATAAACTGCGGCTAGCCGATACCAATTTAATTATTGAAATTGAAAAAGATTATACGGTTTACGGCGACGAAAGTAAGTTTGGCGGCGGTAAAACCATTCGCGACGGTATGGGGCAATCCAGCACGGCTATGCGCTCGGAAGGCGTGTTGGATATGGTAATAACCAGCGTAATTGTGCTGGACCATTGGGGCATTGTGAAAGGAGATGTTGGCATTAAAGACGGCAAAATTGTAGGAGTAGGTAAGGCTGGCAATCCGGATATTATGGATGGCGTGCACCCCGATCTGATTATTGGCGCCTCCACGGAAGTGCACGGGGGCGCCGATTTAATTTTAACGGCTGGTGGCATTGATTCGCACATTCATTTTATTTGTCCGCAGCAAATAGAACACGCCCTGTACAGTGGCGTTACTACCATGATTGGCGGCGGCACCGGACCAGCCGATGGCACGAATGCCACGACTGTAACGCCCGGTAAATGGTTTATTCAAAAAATGCTTGAAGCCGCCGAAGCTTTTCCCATGAACCTGGGTTTTTTAGGGAAAGGCAATTGCGCCACCGAAGCTCCCCTGGAAGAGCAAATACTAGCGGGGGCCTTAGGTTTAAAAATTCACGAAGATTGGGGCGCCACTCCTGCCGTGATTGATGCTTCTTTAAAAGTAGCCGACAAATACGATGTGCAGGTAGCCATCCATACGGATACCCTTAATGAGTCTGGTTTTCTGGAGCATACCTTACAAGCCATTAACGGGCGGGTAATTCATACGTATCATACCGAGGGAGCTGGTGGCGGACACGCGCCGGATATTATCCGGGCAGCTTCGTTCGCCAACATTTTGCCTTCATCTACTAATCCCACCCGGCCTTATACCATTAACACCATTGATGAGCACCTGGATATGCTCATGGTGTGTCACCACTTAGATAAAAATGTGCCCGAAGATGTGGCTTTTGCGGATTCGCGCATCCGTCCCGAGACCATTGCGGCCGAAGATATTCTGCATGACATGGGCGTTTTTAGCATGATGAGCTCGGATTCGCAAGCCATGGGTCGGGTAGGGGAAGTAGTAACCCGCACCTGGCAAACCGCCGACAAAATGAAAAAACAACGCGGTTTTTTACCCGAAGATGCCCCGAAGAATAACGATAATTTCCGGGCCAAGCGGTTCGTAGCCAAATACACCATAAATCCGGCCATTACCCATGGCATTGCCACTTACGTGGGTTCTGTGGAATCTGGTAAAATGGCGGATTTAGTGCTTTGGAAACCGGCTTTGTTTGGCGCGAAGCCCGAAATGGTTATTAAGGGCGGAATGATTATCGCGAGTAAAATGGGCGACCCGAATGCCTCTATTCCAACGCCGCAACCGGTCATTTACCGGAAAATGTTTGGCGCGTTTGGCAAAGCTTTATATAAGACCTGCGCCACTTTCGTTTCGCAAGCTGCTTATGATCATGGCATTGTGGCGGAGTACGAACTAAAAAAAATGGTGTTGCCGGTAAGTAATTGCCGGAACATCAGCAAAAAAGATTTGATTCATAACGATCAAACACCCAATATCGAAGTTAACCCGGAGAACTACGAGGTACGCGTGGATGGCGAAAAAATAACCTGTGAACCTTTAAAAGAAGTAGCGCTGGCGCAACGGTATTTCTTATTTTAAGCTGCTGGAAATGGAAAAATTTAAAAAATACCTGTTCCAGCTAGATTGTAGTTTAATACAATGATTATAAAAGAAATAGTAGGAAACACGGCAAGTGTACCTATCAATAATCGGGAGATAGATTATTTGCACCTGGAGTGGTTTGAAACCACCAAACGCATTATTCGCAAAGAAACAGCAAATGGCCTGGAGCTTGCCGTTAAATTATGGCAGGAAGGTATCCGGTTGCAAGAAGGCGACATTTTATGGCTGGATGAGCAAAAAGCCATCGTGGTTTCCATCCTGCCTTGCGAAGCCATTGTCATCACCCCACATAATTTATTGCAAATGGGTACCATCTGCTACGAAATTGGGAATAAACATTTGCCCTTGTTTATTCAGGACGACCAGGTATTAGTATCCTACGAAGCGCCTTTATTTCGCTTGCTGGCCGCCGCGGGTTATGAGCCTACCATCCAAAAGCGGAAACTATTAAATATGTTAAAAGCCAATGTGCAACCCCACGAACACGGCCGGGAAGGTAAATCCAGCGAAACCTTATTTACCAAAATTTTAAATCTGACTACAAAAGCCTGATTATTTTGAGTGCAACTACCAACCTGCTGCATTTGCTGCAACTAGCCGATCCCATGTTACCCATTGGGGGATACAGCCATTCGTACGGTTTGGAAACTTACGTGCAACAGAACCTGGTAAATAGTGTTAGCTCCGCCAGCGAGTTTATTCAAAATATGCTTACCCAAAATATTTTTTACAATGATGCCGCCTTTGTTCATCTGGCTTATCTGACCGCAAGTTCCGGAGATTTAAAGCAATTGCTTTTACTTGATGAAGAATGTACCGCCCTGAAAGGTCCCCGGGAAATCCGGCAGGCCAGTCAAAAGTTAGGCATTCGGTTAATTAAAATATTTCAGCGCTTGATTCATTCGGAGTTTGCTATCGCCTACGAAAATGCCATTATTCAACAAAAAGCGTTTGGTCATTACAGTTTAATTTTTGGCTTGTATGCGCAGGCTTTCGGCATAAGTATTTTGGATGCTTTAACGGCCTTTTATTACAATGCGGCAGCCGGTTTAGTAACTAACTGCGTCAAGCTAATTCCTTTGGGGCAAATGGATGGTCAGGAAATTCTTTTTAAGCTACAAAGTACCATTAACCATCTGGTTCAGGAAAACTTAGTTCTGCCCAGGGACATGGTGGGCGTTTGTTCTGTGGGGTTCGACATCCGGAGCATGCAACACGAGCAACTTTATAGCCGCTTGTATATGTCCTGAAAATTTAAAATTTTAAAAATCCTTTTCCATGCATAATAAAGAACGGAAATACATTAAGATTGGCGTGGCGGGCCCGGTTGGCTCGGGTAAAACGGCTTTAATTGAGCGCTTATCCCGGCAGTTTGTGAATACTTACAGCGTTGGGGTAATTACCAATGATATCTATACAAAAGAAGATGCCGAATTTTTAACCCGCAATAGCCTTTTACCGCCAGAGCGAATTATTGGCGTAGAAACCGGCGGTTGCCCCCACACCGCTATTCGCGAAGATGCCAGTATGAACCTGGAAGCCGTCGACGAACTAGCAACCCGTTTTCCGGATTTGGATATAATTTTCATTGAAAGTGGTGGCGATAATCTTTCGGCTACATTTAGCCCCGAGCTGGCCGATGTAACCATTTTTGTGATTGATGTAGCCGAAGGCGATAAAATTCCTAGGAAAGGGGGACCGGGCATAACGCGTTCCGATTTATTATTGATTAATAAAATAGACTTAGCGCCCTACGTAGGAGCCAGCCTGGAAGTAATGGAGCGGGATGCGGCCCGCATGCGGCCGGGGCGTCCTTTTATCTTTACCAACCTCATGAACCTGCAAGGGCTGGACCAGGTAATTGCCTGGATTAAGAAGTTTGCTTTACTGGAAGATATGGTAGCTACAAAGCAGCCGGAATAGAATGATTAGTGAACTAAAAATTACGGTAGCCAATCGTTTAGGTAAAAGTTACGTTCAGCAAGCTTACGCCACCCATCCGTTTAAAATTGCGCCGGTGGGCGAGCATCCCGAAGATCCTACGCTACACTTAATGATCCGGAGTTCTTCACCAGGTATATTGGATAACGATCAACATCAGATCGAAATTAATGTAAACGAAAGCTGCCACTTAAATCTACAAACCCAATCGTACCAGCGGATTTTTAAAATGGAAACCGGGGCTACCCAGCAAATGGTAGTGAACCTGGCCTCACAAAGTCATTTTTGCTTTTTTCCGCATCCTTTGGTACCGCACGAGAACGCAAAATTTCAGGCGCACACTATCATAAACATGGATCAAAGTGCCAATGTAATTTGGGGCGATATTATAACCTGTGGCCGAAAATTTTCGGGTGAAGTATTCCGGTTTACTTCGTTGCGTACTATTTTAGAAATCTACCGCCACAAAAAACTTATTTTTAAAGATCACCTTTTGCTAACTCCCGGATCAAACCAGGTGACGGGAATGGGACAATTCGAAAATTTTACCCACCAGGCAACCTTGGTTTATGTGCCGGCTTGTCTAGAATCTTCCTTGTTGACTGACTTGCACGCCTATTTTTTAAAAAAAATAAATATTGCCGTTGGTATAACCGAGCTTGCCGCCAAAGGCATACTAATCCGGATTTTAGGACATAGCGGCGAATACTTGTTCTCTTGTCTTCAGGAAGTAAGTTCTTTACTGCAAAAAACAACCATAATTCCGGAAGCTGTTCTCACTCCTTTATAATAATGTTTACATGAATTCTGACTTGCAACTTTTACTCGTTACGGCTATTGGTATAAGTTTTATTCACACCTTAACGGGGCCTGATCATTATGTACCCTTTATTGCGCTTTCTAAATCCCGCAACTGGTCGGTATCCAAAACCATTGCGTGTACCGTAATTTGCGGATTAGGCCACGTGGGTAGTTCTATTGTGCTGGGCTTAATAGGTATTGGTTTGGGCTGGTCGTTATCTAAATTAAGTTGGCTGGAAGAAGTGCGCGGTGGCCTGGCGGGTTGGGGATTACTTTTATTCGGTATATTGTATACAATTTGGGGAATTGAACAAGCTTACCGCAACAAACCACATAAACATTTCGACGCGTACAATGATGGTTCCGTTTATGTGTATGAGCATCGCTCCGGCGAAATTGTTTATTCCCAGGATCGCAAGAAAGTTACCCCGTGGGTGTTGTTCATCATTTTTATTCTGGGCCCTTGCGAACCTCTTATTCCTTTGCTCTCGTACCCGGCAGCTCAAAATTCTACAGGAGGAATATTCTGGTTAGTAGGTATTTTCACGCTCTTTACTTTACTTACAATGGTACTTATGGTAATATTAGGTTATTACGGAATTTCGTTATTTAAAAGTGCTACCTTAGAACGTTACGTGCATGCCATTGGGGGAGCTACTATAATGGTATGCGGTATTGGCATGTTGTTTTTAGGATGGTAAATGTTCCCAATAAAGGTGTTTTAAACAAGCGGTAGATGATATAAGTAGCTTTTATTCTAACTTTAGTGCTTTAATTGTTTTATGATTACTGCCCAAAATGAAAAATTTTAAAAAATATTACATTATACCAGCCGAGCCGGAAGAAATTTACAATGCTTTAACCAATCCTGCTACCTTGCAGCTCTGGACTGGCGAAAAGGCAGAAATGTCTACGGAGCCTGGTTCCGAATTTTCGCTCTGGGACGATAGTATTGTGGGTAAAAATCTGGAGTTTGAAACCGGCCGCAAGATAGTGCAGGAATGGTATTTTGGCGAACAGGCGGAGCCGTCCATTGTGACAATCATTCTGCATCCTCATAAACAAGGCACATCCGTAGAATTACGGCACACCAATATTCCCGATCTGGATTTCGAGGATATTGTGGAAGGCTGGGATTCTACTTATTTTGGAGCACTGCAAGATTTTTACGACGAATAATTATCTGGTATTTTTATAGTTTTAAAAAGCTGATAGATTAATAGAATTGTTGCGGGAGATTTAATTAAATTTGTGTTTCTATGGCTTTATCTTTTACTTCTTTAAACTCCGGCAGCAACGCTAATTGTTATTACGTTGGTAATGAACAAGATGCAGTTTTAGTGGATGCGGGATTATCTTGCCGGGAAACCGAGAAACGTTTACAGCGCTTAAATTTATCTATAAAAAAGGTAAGAGCCATTTTTATATCGCACGAGCATTCTGACCATATTCGGGGGTTAGCCATGCTGGCCCGCAAGCACAAAATTCCGGTATTTATTACCCCAGCTACACTTGTTAATAGCCGCTTTACCACCGAAAGAATTATAACCGTGCCGTTAATTGGCCATAAACCGGTTACTATTGGCGAATTGCAGATTACCGCTTTCCCTAAGTTTCACGATGCCTCTGATCCGCATAGTTTTTTAATTTCTAGCCAAGGTATTAATGTTGGGGTATTTACCGATATTGGCCATGCCTGCGAACAGGTAATTTATTATTTTAAACAATGCCATGCCGCTTTTCTGGAGGCCAACTACGACGATGATTTATTAGATAAAGGGCCTTACCCGTATTATTTAAAAAACAGAATTCGCAGTGGTAAAGGGCATTTATCTAATAAACAAGCCCTTGACTTGTTTATAACGCACAAATCTTCCTATTTGAGTCACGTTTTACTCTCTCACCTTTCCAAGCAAAACAACTGCCCCCAATTAGTGCACGACTTATTTACGGATAATGCCGCCGGCACTAATGTCATTATTGCTTCCCGGTACGAAGAAACCCCGGTTTATACCATTTCAGCAGAATCAATTGCAGAGCCAATCTTATTTCCCGAATCAGCTACTGTTCTAAATAATTAATTTTTAAAAATTTTAGCTCAAACTAGTTTAGGTTTTAACGTGCTAGTCCATTGTTAAACAAGTAAGTTTTTCTTTTCCCGCGTACAAGCGTCCAAATTTCTAATCTTTTCCCCAGCTTGCCCTTACTTAAGTAAGTAGACAAATTAAAATATATAGGATAAGTTGGGGTAAAAGCTCACCTCCCAAGTTTAAGAGGGCAGTGTTGGTTGTTTTTTTATTAAAGTAGCGAGGGAAAATGAATATTCATTTTCGGCCAGGTTCTTAACTTCTGCTTTAGGACGGAGCCTACAATAAATAATTTTAAAAAATTGAGCTAAGTTGTTAATTATAGTCCCGGTTTTATCCCGGTCATCATAAAATTTGCGGCGGCGGCTTTTAAAACTAACTTTGTTGTAGTGTAACAAATTTAATTACGGCATGGCTATTTTATTGGCTATAGAAACTTCTTCTTCCATTTGTTCGGTTGCTCTTTTTCACGATCAGCAATTATTAGCGTTATCGGAGTTGCAAATAGAAAAGTCACACTCTTCGCATATCACGGTTTTAATCAACCAAATGATAGCGAATTGCAACTTATCTATGATGGATATATCCGCTGTAGCCGTTTCGAGTGGACCTGGTTCTTATACGGGCTTGCGAATTGGTACCTCAATTGCTAAGGGATTATGTTTTTCTCTGAACCTTCCGCTGCTGGAAGTGTCTACTTTGCACGCTTTAGCCAGTGCGCAAATCCAAATAACTCCGCAGGCGGAAAAATTTTTATTTTGCCCCATGTTAGACGCCCGTCGAATGGAGGTTTATACGTGTATTGTAAACCACCTGGGCGAAGAGCAATTTCCCATAAAACCCGTAATATTAAGTTCCTCTACTTTCGAGGAGTACTTAGTTAAGCAACCTATTCTGTTTTTTGGCAGCGGTGCTACTAAATTTCAGACTTTAATCGGTAATCATTCCAACGGTATATTTGTTCATTCATTACCTATTTCAGCAAAATACATGGGAGCCATAGCTTACCATAAGTTTAATACGCAACAATACGAAGATGTAGCTTATTACGAACCATTTTACCTGAAAGAGGTTTATATTACATCTGGTACCAAACTCAGCTAATTTTAAAAATGAACGACATTGTAAACAGAGTAGCCGAAAGCTCGCTTATAACTATAAACCTGGAAGAGTTAATTCATTCGGGTGAGCGGGTTGTCTATGATATTAAAGACAACTTGTTTATGGGTTTAATTTTAAAAGAAAAAGATTTCAGAGCCTTTATTAAAGAGAATGATTGGTCTACCTATTCTGGGAAAAACGTAGCCATAATCAATTCGGCCGAAGCAATTGTACCCACCTGGGCTTATATGCTTGTGGCAACTAAGTTACAAAAGTACGCGAATCGTTATGTCTTTGGTACTCTGGAAAATCTAGAGCAAACCTTAATCCAAGATGCCATTGCACAAATAAATGCAGATAATTATAGAGAGGCTAGGCTAGTAATTAAAGGATGCAGTAACATGCAAATTCCCAATTATGCTTACGTAGAAATTATGCATAAGCTTCTGCCTGTTGCCAACAGCATTATGTACGGTGAACCATGTAGTACGGTGCCCATATACAAGAAGCCGAAACCTTAATAGCAACTAAAATCAACGTTAAAATGGTAAATGAAAGCAATTTTTAAATTTTTGTCTAAGATTACCAATGAGTTAAATATATCTTCTAAATAAACATTTGGAAAAGGCATAATTAACCTATTATCTTTGTGCTCCCAAAAGGGGAGAAGGGTAGCTGACCCGCCTTTAGAGTTTAAGAATTTAAAATCAAGTAAAAAGAAATTAGCTTTTTGCTTGCTAAATTAAAAGTTTGTAATTAACTTTGTAACCTGGTTTGTTTAAAAAAACAAAGCTTGTAAATTGAGTTAATTAGCTAATCTAATTAAGAGTTCTTTAAATTTTTAAGTTTAAAATTTGACTTGTTGAAGCGGGAGGCGGCGGTTTTAAGACTGGCAAAAAGTTTTAAAAAAAGTGGCGAAAAGATTTGGAGGGAAGGAAAAGAATTCAGACTTTTGCACTCCCAATTCGGCAGCTGGTTGAAAGGGAAGTAAGGAGAGTGGAAAAAAGCGGGAGCCAGCAGGGAACTAAGCGGAGCGGTTTAAGCGTTGTGATTTAGGTTCTGGCGGGAAGGCAAGCAAAGAAGAGAGCAGAAAAAAAAATAAAAAATATTTTTGCTTTTAGATTTGGAGAAAATAAAAAAGATGCTGACCTTTGTGCTCCCAAATAAAAAGAAGGGTTTCTCCGGCAGGGAGGAAAGAGAAAAAGTAAAAAAAACAGCTACTAACTAATCAATAAAGAGTAGTACAAGTTCAACCAGGAAGTGGTTGGAGCAAGTTCTTTGAATGAGTGAAAAGAGAAAATAGCAAACCGCATAAGTGCTATATCTAACTTACGGGTTAGAGGGTCTTATGTTAAAAGAGAGCACAGGTAACGATCCAGCGAGACACAAGGAGCAGCAATGCTTCACAATAATATTCTACAATGGAGAGTTTGATCCTGGCTCAGGATGAACGCTAGCGGCAGGCCTAATACATGCAAGTCGAACGGGCTGGAGCAGCAATGCTTCAGTTAGTGGCGCACGGGTGCGTAACGCGTATGCAACCTACCTTTTATTGGGGGATAGCCCGGAGAAATCCGGATTAATACCGCATAATATCATTTGAGGGCATCTGAGGATGATTAAAGCTGAGGCGATAAAAGATGGGCATGCGTGTCATTAGCTAGTTGGTTGAGGTAACGGCTCACCAAGGCGACGATGACTAGGGGTTCTGAGAGGATGATCCCCCACACTGGTACTGAGATACGGACCAGACTCCTACGGGAGGCAGCAGTAGGGAATATTGGGCAATGGAGGCAACTCTGACCCAGCCATGCCGCGTGCAGGATGAAGGCCTTCTGGGTTGTAAACTGCTTTTATCTAGGAAGAAAATACTCTTGCGAGAGGAACTGACGGTACTAGATGAATAAGCACCGGCTAACTCCGTGCCAGCAGCCGCGGTAATACGGAGGGTGCAAGCGTTGTCCGGATTTATTGGGTTTAAAGGGTGCGTAGGCGGCTTCATAAGTCCGTGGTGAAAGCCAACAGCTCAACTGTTGAACTGCCATGGATACTGTGAGGCTTGAGTACAGACGAGGTAGGCGGAATGGATCGTGTAGCGGTGAAATGCATAGATACGATCCAGAACTCCGATTGCGAAGGCAGCTTACTAGGCTGTAACTGACGCTGAGGCACGAAAGCGTGGGGAGCGAACAGGATTAGATACCCTGGTAGTCCACGCTGTAAACGATGATAACTCGATGTTGGCGATACACAGTCAGCGTCTTAGCGAAAGCGTTAAGTTATCCACCTGGGGAGTACGCCCGCAAGGGTGAAACTCAAAGGAATTGACGGGGGCCCGCACAAGCGGTGGAGCATGTGGTTTAATTCGATGATACGCGAGGAACCTTACCTAGGCTAGAATGCGCGTGACCGCCTCAGAGATGAGGCTTCCCTTCGGGGCACAAAGCAAGGTGCTGCATGGCTGTCGTCAGCTCGTGCCGTGAGGTGTTGGGTTAAGTCCCGCAACGAGCGCAACCCCTATCTTTAGTTGCCAGCACGTCATGGTGGGGACTCTAGAGAGACTGCCTGCGCAAGCAGTGAGGAAGGTGGGGACGACGTCAAGTCATCATGGCCCTTACGCCTAGGGCTACACACGTGCTACAATGGGCGGTACAGAGGGTCGCTACTTAGTAATAAGATGCCAATCTCAAAAAACCGTTCTCAGTTCGGATTGAGGTCTGCAACTCGACCTCATGAAGCTGGAATCGCTAGTAATCGCGTATCAGCAATGACGCGGTGAATACGTTCCCGGGCCTTGTACACACCGCCCGTCAAGCCATGGAAGTCAGGGAGACCTGAAGACGGTAACCGTTAAGGAGCCGTTTAGGGTAAAACTGGTAACTGGGGCTAAGTCGTAACAAGGTAGCCGTACCGGAAGGTGCGGCTGGATCACCTCCTTTCTGGAGCTGATTGTTACAGCTTTACTTTAACAGGTTTGTTATTTTCTTTTCCTTATTCAAATCCTAAGAGGCTAACCACAGCAGGTGGTTGGTAAAACAAAAAAGAAGTGGCATCACAGCTGCGTGTAAGCCAAAGGGCGAAAAGCTGGGCAGAACGGATAGAGAGAAGAGGAAAGTTTAGAAGCCGGAGCTTGCCACTCAACTAAAAGCTGAGGGCTTGTAGCTCAGGTGGTTAGAGCGCTACACTGATAATGTAGAGGTCCCTGGTTCGAGTCCAGGCAGGCCCACTCTATAGAACTAGGGGGATTAGCTCAGCTGGCTAGAGCGCCTGCTTTGCACGCAGGAGGTCAACGGTTCGACTCCGTTATTCTCCACACTTCATTCAATTAAGTAAAGACAGCAGGTCTTTACTACACTTAGGGCAGATTATTAGAAGCCAGATGATTAACATCGAGGGTCTAAGATCTACAACTAAAAAGTTCTTTGACATAATGGTAAGAGAAGAAACTAGAGTAGACAAAAATACGAGTAAAGAGTAAACGATTTTATTAAGAAAGTTACTAAGGGCGTATGGGGGATGCCTAGGCTCTCAAAGGCGAGGAAGGACGTGATAAGCTGCGATAAGCTCGGGGGATTGGCACATACGAATTGATCCCGAGATTTCCGAATGGGGCAACCCGGCTGGTTGAAGACCAGTCACACCGCAAGGTGAGCAAACCCGGAGAACTGAAACATCTAAGTACCCGGAGGAAGAGAAAATAAGAATGATTCCGTTAGTAGTGGCGAGCGAACCCGGAAGAGCCCAAACCAGTATTGTTACGGCAATACTGGGGTTGTAGGACCACGAGGTGGGACTGAAAATTAAAGCTAAATTACCTGGAAAGGTAAGCCAGAGAAGGTGATAGCCCTGTCAGCGTAAGCTTTTCAGCCCTAGTGGGATCCTGAGTAGGGCGGGACCAGCGAAATCCCGTCTGAATCTGCCGGTACCATCCGGTAAGGCTAAATACTTTTGAGAGACCGATAGTGAACCAGTACCGTGAGGGAAAGGTGAAAAGAACCTTGAATAAAGGAGTGAAATAGAACCTGAAACCATACGCTTACAAGCGGTCGGAGGTCTTTCGTGGACTGACGGCGTGCCTTTTGCATAATGAGCCTACGAGTTACTCCTCTCTGGCAAGGTTAAATGTTTGAAAACATGGAGCCGCAGCGAAAGCGAGTCTGAATAGGGCGCATAGTCAGAGGGGGTAGACGCGAAACTTTGTGATCTACCCTTGACCAGGTTGAAGTGTGGGTAACACCACATGGAGGACCGAACCAGTTTCCGTTGAAAAGGATTTGGATGAGTTGAGGGTAGGGGTGAAAGGCCAATCAAACTGAGAAATAGCTCGTACTCCCCGAAATGTTTTTAGGAACAGCGTCGTGGTTAGAGTTTGCTAGAGGTAGAGCTACCGATTGGACTAGGGGGAGTCACATCCTACCGAATCCAGACGAACTCCGAATGCTAGTAAATATACACGGCAGTGAGGCTTGGGGTGCTAAGGTCCCAGGCCGAGAGGGAAACAACCCAGACCATCCGCTAAGGTCCCTAAATTTATACTAAGTTGAACAAAGGAGGTCCAGTTGCTTTGACAGCCAGGATGTTGGCTTGGAAGCAGCCATTCATTTAAAGAGTGCGTAACAGCTCACTGGTCGAGCGACAGGGCATCGATAATAATCGGGCATCAAGTATAATACCGAAGCGATGGATATGTAGTAATACATGTGGTAGGGGAGCATTCTCAACAGCGTCGAAGGTGCCTGGTAATGGGTGCTGGAGCGTTGAGAAAAGCAAATGTAGGCATAAGTAACGATAAGGCAGGTGAGAAACCTGCCCGCCGCAAGACTAAGGTTTCCTGAACAACGCTAATCGGTTCAGGGTTAGTCGGGTCCTAAGGCAATACCGACAGGTTAAGTCGATGGACAACGGGTTAATATTCCCGTACTAGCTTATTAGAGTGATGTGGTGACGGAGGAGTGAAAGGTCTGCGCACTGACGGAATAGTGCGTTGAAGTCCGTAGTTAAAAGTTTGGTAGGCAAATCCGCCGGACTTGATGAAAGACGATAGTACTCTGCGCCTTCGGGCAAGGAGATAATGACCCTAATCAGACTTCCAAGAAAACCCGCTAAGCGATTACTAATAAGCTACCCGTACCGTAAACCGACACAGGTAGTCGAGGAGAGCATCCTCAGGCGCTCGAGTGAATCACGGCCAAGGAACTCGGCAAAATGGCCCTGTAACTTCGGGAGAAGGGGCGCTTCCTTGCAGCGATGCAAGAAGCCGCAGTGAAAAGGCCCAGGCGACTGTTTAACAAAAACACATGGCTTTGCGAAATCGAAAGATGAAGTATAAGGCCTGACACCTGCCCGGTGCTGGAAGGTTAAGAGGGGGGGTTAGCCGCAAGGCGAAGCTCTGAATCGAAGCCCCAGTAAACGGCGGCCGTAACTATAACGGTCCTAAGGTAGCGAAATTCCTTGTCGGGTAAGTTCCGACCTGCACGAATGGTGTAACGATCTGGGCGCTGTCTCAGCCGTGAGCTCGGTGAAATTGTAGTCTCGGTGAAGATGCCGAGTACCCGCAACGGGACGGAAAGACCCCGTGCACCTTTACTATAGCTTAACATTGACTCTGGATAACTCATGTGTAGGATAGGTGGGAGACTATGAAGCGGCGTCGCTAGGCGTCGTGGAGTCAACGTTGAAATACCACCCTTGAGTTATTTGGAGCCTAATCTCGAAAGGGAAACAGTGTTTGGTGGGTAGTTTGACTGGGGTGGTCGCCTCCAAAAGAGTAACGGAGGCTTTCAAAGGTACCCTCAGCACGCTTGGTAACCGTGCGTAGAGTGCAATAGCAGAAGGGTGCTTGACTGTGAGGCCGACAAGCCGAGCAGGTACGAAAGTAGGATATAGTGATCCGGTGGTTCCGCATGGAAGGGCCATCGCTCAAAGGATAAAAGGTACGCCGGGGATAACAGGCTGATCTCCCCCAAGAGCTCATATCGACGGGGAGGTTTGGCACCTCGATGTCGGCTCGTCACGTCCTGGGGCTGGAGAAGGTCCCAAGGGTTCGGCTGTTCGCCGATTAAAGTGGCACGCGAGCTGGGTTCAGAACGTCGTGAGACAGTTCGGTCCCTATCTGTTGTGGGCGTAAGAAATTTGCGAGGACCTGACCTTAGTACGAGAGGACCGGGTTGGACCAGCCGCTAGTGCACCGGTTGTGGCGCCAGCTGCAGCGCCGGGTAGCTACGCTGGGATGAGATAAGCGCTGAAAGCATCTAAGTGCGAAACTCACCTCAAGATGAGATTTCTTTTAAGGGTCGTGAAAGATGATCACGTTGATAGGCGGTAGGTGTAAAGCAAGAAACTGCAAAGCTGAGCCGTACTAATTACCCGTAAGCTTTCTTAATAGCCCTTCGTTTTCTGGTTTACGCGGTGTTTACTGCCAAGGACTTCTCTTACCGTATTATGTTAAAAGACTAAAAAATAGCAAAGCTGCCTAGCGCAGCTTCCCAGCCAGGTGCTGGAGCACAATAATGGTGGTTATAGCGCGGGTGTTCACCTCTTCCCATTCCGAACAGAGAAGTTAAGCCCCGTAGCGCCAATGGTACTGCAATCACATGCGGGAGAGTAGGTAGCCGCCAACCCCCTTTCTTCTGAATAGCCTCTTTCCTTCAACCGAAAGAGGCTTTTCTGCTTTTATACCCCTACCTACCACCACCAAACCAAACAACTAACATACACCTCTCCCCAAACAACTAACAGTTAGCGAAACTCAAATAATCACAAAAATTTAAAATAGCGAAACAATTTAATATTCAGCAGTAAAAACATTCAATTAGTTTGATGCTATCACAGGTTAGATGATCGTTAATATACCTTTTGCAATCAAAGTATTTGCATAAGCAATAAGCATAGTTGATTTACTGCTCCTTGCAGGAAGCTTGGCTCAAATACAATAGGAAGTCTTTAGAAGAGGGGAAATACCAACTAGTGAAACCGACTAGTAATGAGCTGATCTGCTCTTTTAACACAACCTTTTATTGCATACGACCTACTAGTTATAGTACCTTTTATCTACTTATAAGTATGTAGCAGTCATTTAACTAATATTACTGCGGCGAGCACCAGCAGAATCTTCAATAATTTGTATATAACATCAGCAACAAGCTTAGCCATACGTAAGAAGAAATTAGGTTGAAGAGAGTAGGATTAAATTGAAAACAAATCTTAATAAAAAAGAAGATCAAATTCTCAAGTAAACACGTATTTTGACTAAATGAATTAGATATTACTAAATTATTTAGTCAAAATACGTGTTTTCTAAACTTTGTTGCTAAGTTATAGTATAATATTAGTAATTATATTAGGTAGCATTATTGCTTTAAGGAATTTTATTTTTAAAATTTTAAAATTTGCACAAATGGGTAAGTTTCAATCTCAACATCGACATTCCATTTTTTGTATTTTACCTCCATACATTTTGAGAAAGTTAGCCGAGAAAGGGGATGATAAACAACGTTCGGTTGCTCTAAAAGTTTTAAGTGGAGATATGACTTTCCGCAATCTTCGGGTTGGCACGCGGTTATCGACAGGCTTAAGTCGGAAACGTCTTTCGGCTTTTTTAGTAGCTGGTGATAAGCAGCGCACCATTTTTTCGGCAAACAATAGTGAAACTTTGCCAGGGGTTACAGTTCGTGCTGAGGGCAGCCCACCTTCCGGTGACCCGGCAGCAGACGAAGCCTACGATGGCTTGGGAGCTACTTATGATTTTTTCTGGGATCAATTTAAACGTAACTCCATTGATGATGAAGGCTTACCACTGCATGGTATAGTGCACTTCGGGGAAGATTATGCTAATGCTTTTTGGGATGGGCAACGTATGGTTTTTGGCGACGGCGATAATGAATTATTTAATCGATTTACTCTTTCGTTAGATGTAATTGCTCACGAACTTACTCACGGCCTTACGGAGGATGAGGCTCAACTTTTATATTCCGGCCAATCCGGGGCATTAAATGAATCGGTATCGGATGTTTTTGGCTCATTAGTTAAGCAATATACTTTAAAACAAACTGCCAAAGAAGCTGACTGGTTGATAGGTGCTGAGTTATTTACCGGCAAAGTACAGAGCAGTAACGGCCAAACCGCTGCTATCCGGTCGATGAAAGATCCAGGTTCGGCATACGATGATCCGGTACTGGGTAAAGATCCTCAACCCAAACACATGAAAGATTTTGTAAATACTTTTGAAGATAATGGTGGGGTGCATATTAATTCGGGTATCCCGAATCACGCTTTTTACTTAATAGCCATCGCACTTGGTGGAAATGCCTGGGAAAAAGCCGGCAGAATCTGGTACGAAACTTTACTTGATGCCCGGCTAAAGCCTAATGCTACCTTTCAACGGTTTGCTGAATTAACTATAGATAATGCTAAACGTTTTAATGCAGAATCAGTGGTAACGGAAGCTTGGAGCCGGGTAGGGATATCTACTTTAGTTTAAAAGCTAAGGAATTTCTGTAAAGTAAATTTTCATCTATTTAGTGCAGGCATCGGATCAATTTCATTAAATACATATCATATGTATTTATTGCTCCTTGATAGGTTAATTTCCAGGAGTGAAATATACCCGATGGTTAGATTGCTGTGTTTATAGTTTTAGGAATGTTGTGTGAAGGGGATACCCAAAGATTGTAACTTTAACGTACAATATTAAAGACACCACTTCAAAACTAAAGACTATGAAAATTTACTTTAAACCCGAAGGGGGATTTGGCTTTTTTCCGGGGTTAAATAAACCTTTGGAACTAAACAGCGAAAATTTGCCGCCCGATGAAGCCGAACATCTGCACCATCTCGTTCAGGAAGCTCAGTTTTTTGATTTGCCTAACCAGGAAACGGAAAATAACCGCGGAGCCGACCGGAAAAAGTATACTATTCAGGTAGAAGACCAAGACCAAAAACATTGGATTCAGTTTCACGATGCCGAAGATCATCCGCAACTCCATAACCTGTTAAATTATTTAAACCAAAAGCAGAAAGAAACGCGCTCCTAAAGCTTAGAAGCATTTTTTTAAGAATAGAGGTTAAAGAAGCAATGGCAAATTTAAAAAATTACGCAGGTTACTCAGAAACCTTTATTCATCCGGAACTACTAGTTACGATTCCACAACTGCAAGCGGAGCAGCAAGCCGATTTGGCTCCGGTAGACGGAACAACGAGTAACTTGGCGCACTACATTAACTACAGCTTGGCTTTAAGCAAAACAAGGGGTTTTCCCTATTTTGTAGCGGCCAATATTGATGGCGGCTTATTTAAAAAAGTTTCCCGTAGCGATAATTGGCGCAAAGATGACCGGATTGATTACGCGTACCAGTGGGGAGAGGAGTTATATAAAGCTCAGAAAAGCGACTTCGATAAAGGTCACATGGCAAAGCGCGAAGATGTACAATGGGGTAAAACGGTGGTAGAAGCCCGGGCAGCAGCCGATACTACTTTTTATTATACCAATGCCGTACCCCAACACGCCAAATTAAACCAACAAATCTGGGCCGAACTAGAAAATTACATCCTACACACCGAAAGTGTACCTAATAACTTACAAATTTCGGTATTTACGGGCCCAGTGCTCCGACTCACTGATCCGGTGTTTGTAACCAAAGTTTTAGATAGAGAAATTCAGTTGCCTACTTTATTCTGGAAAGTGGTAGTTTTTATGAAAGAAGATCAGCAGTTATACCGCGTTGGTTTTTTAATCGGACAAGAAGAATTACTCCGGCAAGCAAAAATTATTAAACCCCAACCAATTGAAAAAACTGCCTTACCAACCGACTTATTTTTGGATTTTGAAGATGCCGAAACCTACCAGGTAAATATTGCTACTATCGAACAATTAACAAAACTAACGTTGCCGATTGCTCAGGATGTTTACCAAGACACCCGGCCCATTAAATTAGTGTTGGAAGAAGTAGACGTAAATGCCCGCTTTGCCCCGGCAGCAGTCGCCGAACTAGGTTACCGCATATCAAACTTGGTAATTTAAATTTTTAAAAATTACGCTAAATAGTTGTAATCTATTAAATCGAACTGGTTACTACAAAGAATTGATAAGCAAAACTATAAACCTTAGTAAGCATGGCCCAAACGTATAGAGTTGCCGTAGAATTAAGTACGGAAGCCACTTTGCAATTATTTAAACTGGAAGGTTTTGTGATTGCCCTCACCCGCACCCTGGATAATGTTTACCGGATTGCTATCAATGATTTTCCGATTGATGGCGAACTGGATTATTACGTTCATTGCACCGGCTGGAATAAAACTACCTGGAGTTTAAAAATTTCGCTCGACGATAAAGACATTACGCCAGAACCCATACGCGGGGTAATAGAAAAAGGATATTCAGCGGTTAGAGGATCGATAAAATTTTAAATTTTTATGATAAAGGGTTTTTACGCAAAAACTTGGTTGGCTTGCTTTGTTTTTCTGTTTCTTGACTTTGTAAGCCGGGCTCAAACCTTTCAGCCAATTTTTGAAGATGGCGAAGGTCGAACTGCTATACTGGCTCCGATGGGTTATTTTGGGGTAAATACCGAAAACAGCAGCGTCCGCTTCCAATACTTCTATTCACGGTCAGCCTCCCAAGAAATTTTTACGGAGCCGCTTAAACGAAACCGTTTTTTCTGGGGTATTACGGTAGCTGGTTCGACCGCAGGTGGCCTAAGTAATTTATTTAGCTACGGTAGCTTTACACCCGGTACTTCCGCCAGTTTATTTGCGGGTCATCGGTCGCTGCTTTTTCCGGCTATAAGTAAAACCGGCGAACCGGTATTGCATGGTTCCCGGCAAATAGCCATTGAAGATTGGCTTACTTTGCGGGTAGGCGGACAAGCCGCTAATTACACGCTTTTTGATGCTAGCCGCGTTTTCGATGAGCAGTTATTTCAGGAAAGGTTTAGAGGTTACTCCACGCAATTGGCTTATACCGTACTTATTGGGGGAGCAACTTCCGTTGGAGCCTCCTGGGACGTAAGCCGAGTAAACAATATTGATGAACTTACCCCCATTAACTTTAAACAGCAAACCATAATTACCAGCCCGGGTTCCGGGCAAACTACCCGCATTTTTGAAGAAGAAGTAGATGCTTACTCAGGGGTTTACACCACCAATGTGGTAAATACTTATAGTGTGGATGCCGTACATTGTATTACACCTCGTTCCGAAATTAACTTTGCTCTGCACGGCTATGGCCGCTTAAAGCGCATAAATGAATACTCGGTTTACAAAGCAGGTTTGGGCTTTTATTTATTCCCAAAGAGCAAAGTGGCAGGAGGCTTGTTTGTCGAGTCTAATGATTTAACTAACAAAATTTCGGAAACAAAGAACTTTGCTAAAAGATTAGATGTAGGCCTCACCGTAAAATATGTACTACCAAAGTTAGGCGTACCTAGTCCGTGATTATGAGTTTTGGAGCGAACTTTTCAAATTTAAATTCATGCTAAAGTAGGCCATCCATGGCCAAACGAGCCCCGCCGGCTAAGAGGCAAACTTGCAAGTAGCAAACTAGATAGCACCGTAGTCTGGAGACTTGAAAAGGCTCCAAAGAAAAAAGTTTTAATACCTTTAACGAAAATTACTTTTGCAGGAAAGTACTAAAGAGCAATGCCGTTATTCCACTTTAAAAATGCCATTTTTAATAGCATAAAGTACTAAGCCAACCCGCGACTCTACCTGTAATTTTTTAAATAAACCTTCGCGGATAGCTTCTACAACCCGCGGATGCACTTTTAAGATGGGCGCAAATGCTTTGTAGCACAATTCGGTACAGGCTAATTTTAAAAATTCTGTTTCCCTTTCGCTGAGTTCAACCTTTACCTTTTTGGGTTTATTTAAATCTTCAATTAAAATAGCAGCTACGCGGGTAGAATAATAAGAACCTTCTTCTTCTAAAGTTTGCAGGGCCAGGCGCAACTCTGCCGGATCGGCATTTTTTAAAACATACCCGTTTACCCCCGACTTAAGCATTTTTTTAATGGTTTCGTTATCGTTGTGCATGGATAAGGCTAGTAACTTCACTTCGGGGTAACGCTGCTCCATCCACTGAGCAGTTTCAAAACCATCCATTACGGGCATGCTAATATCCAGGAGAACCACATCGGGCATTTCCTGGGGTACTAATTTCTGAATAAAATCGCGGCCGTTTTCAGCTTCCCAAACCACCGAGTAACCAGCAAAACCATTCACTAACTCCACCATTCCTTTCCGGAACAGTTTATGATCGTCTACCAGCACAACTTTTTTATTTTGGTCCGTTTGCATAGAGGTTGGTTTAAGAGGTGAGTGGTAATATTAGATGCGCCAGGGTTCCTTCGCCAGGTTGGCTATGCAAACTAAATTCTGCGCCAATTAATCGCGCCCGGTAATACATGTTATAAGTGCCAATACCTTTTACCGGAACGTACGGATCAACTTTTTCGGCTACTGAAAAACCTTGCCCATCGTCTTTAATGCTAAGAATCATTTTATCGGGCAGATACACTAAAACTACCGAAATATGTTTAGCGCCGGCGTGTTTTAAAATATTATTTAAAGCTTCTTGGGTTATCCTAAAAACAATTAGCTTTTTTTCCGGGTCTAGATTAGCTGCTTCTTCGCCGTGTACTTCTAACGTGGTAGTGTGATAGCCCGCCTTCTGAATTAAATTTAATTGAAATTGCAACGAAGCTGATAAACTCTGCTGGGTTACAAACTGGCTATTAAGTCTTTTAGATAAGTCGCGCAGGTCTTCGATGGCTTGGTCTAAGAGCTCTTTACTGGCACTAATTTTATGCGCAGTGCCGGCATAATCGTCCGGTTTAATCGTACTAATGTTAAGCCGGGTAAGGGAAAGTATCTGGCCGATATTGTCGTGAATTTCCTGGGAAATACTATGAAAGGTTTGTTCCTGCATTTCCAATTGGGCTTTAAGTTTTTCATTCTGAAAAATAATTTTAAGTTCTTCTTTTTCTTTTAGATAGGAAATTAAACGTTGTTTGTACGAATAAAATAAAGATATAATAAAGCCTGCAGTGAGCAGAAAAATTATGGTGCCGCCGGCAATTATTATAGAAATATCGGCCATAATTAAAAACTCAGCTTGGGCTTCCTAAAAATAGAGCGACACAAAAACGAAATAATAAAAGTGATGTACAAGGTGCACAGCAAGGGTAAGTAAATGTAATAATAATTCCAGCGGGCCATCCGTAACGATTGATCCAATAAAGCTTTCATTAAGCCTTCTACAAAAAAATCGCCTAAGGCAAAAAGCAGTAAACCATTGCTAATCCAAAACAAAGGCTCGGTTTTAAGATCGGTGATTTTTAAATGCACAAAAAGTTGTCGGTAATAAGCTAACACCCAAATACAAATAAAAAAATTGGTAAGAATAATAACGTAGGAGTTGTAAGTATCAGGGGGCTGAATGGTAAAAGCTAAAATGGCTGCCATAACCAAAACTAATGCAATGGAAACCAGAATTAGCTTCTTCATTATTTTAAACTCTATGTAGCAGTAATAAATGTAGGCATAAAAGCTGTACTGGATAGGTATTAAAATATGGTAAATAAACAGGTTGTTAATGGTATACGATTGCAGGTAACCCGCATACAACTCAAAAGGCAAGGTTACCAGCACAATAAAGCCAATAATTTTTTGCTCCAGAGTAAGCTGCTTCATTTTAAAAAAAAACAGCAGCAGCAGAATTGTCAGAAACGAAATATTTAAATATACATCAATCATTTTTCTACTACCAGCATCTAAGGAGGATAAGATGTATGCAAAACTACAGCAGCCTATCATTAGCCTGGTTCAGGCAATTGCTCCTGATTTAAAAAAGACGAATTTTTAAAAATTCAAAATTTACCAGGCCATCCTACGAAAATACTCCGCTGATTAAACGGTCGTTGCTGGTGCCACCGGGGGGGCATTTCCGTTCTTGCGGGGCTATGGCTGCAATAGCCGTTGTGGTACTTGCCAGTAAACTGGCATGATGCGGCTTAGATGTGCTGCCACCAGAGGAATTTAATGTGCTGGAATCCACGATAACTTCTTGATTATTATCTAATAAAGACATGTATAATTTATGGTTTTTGCCGTCGGGGGCGCAGCCATAATAGAGCCGCAGCGCCACAGGCTCTTTGCCTAACGCTTTAGCTGCTGCTTTTAAATCTTCTATTTCTTGCAACGGAAAAGCATAGGAGAAAATAAAATCATTAAAATTCTCTAGTCCTAATGTATCGCGCAAAAAATTGCGGAAGTTGGTGCAATCTTGGGTAATTACCGAAGAATTCTGATTTTTTTTAGACATCGCTTTTAAGATTAAAGGTGAAAAGAAGTAAGCCCGGATCAGGCTAAACCCGGCACTAAGTTATAAATCCTGGTTAATTAAAAATACGTGATTTTTCCCATACTAATCCTTGAAAATCAACTTGTTTTAAATGGGAGCAAACAGAATTTTTTTAAAAAATCCCCTAGGGCAGGTGCTTACCTTCCCCTTGATCGGGCAAAAATAAAAATGGAGCTTTGGTCTGTCGGGTGACATTTTACCAGACTATCCGGTTTGTTCATTTAATGCTTTTGTGCCATGAAAAAATCACCAACTTCCACCAGCCGCTACGCTCCCGGTAAATCTTTCGCTGATTTAGTAAATCTGTGGCAAAGACAATCTTACGATTCTGAGCAACATGAAACTAGCTGCCAGTGTTTGGTGTCCAATATGCCGGCATTGGCTATGAGCCCGTGCATTACCTGGGTTTTAGATTTACGCACTAAAAAATACGTTTTTGTAAGCAGTAATATGCAACGTTTGCTTGGTTACGCCCCCGAACAGTGGATGCAAGAAGGCATAAAATTTTTAAAAGAACGGGTGCATCCGGAAGATGGCCGGCATGTATGGAAATTGCTGCGCCAGGTCTGGAAATTTTTATTGGCTTTACCGGCCCACGTACGCCCGGAATACCGCTTTAATTGCGATTACCGCCTACAGAAAGCCAACGGAAGTTACACCCGGTTACTGGAGCAAAGCACTATTTTACCAACCGATAAGCGGGGAAGCGTGCGGTACATTTTGGGAGTTTGTACCGACATTACCGACTGGAAGAAAACGGAGGGGTTAACGGCTTCGGTTATATCGCCGCAAAACGAAACCTGCCTGGTGTGTACCTCCACCTCTACCGAAGCAGACGAACCTTCACCGTTTGAAGCCTTACTCAGCAAACGCGAAAAAGAAGTACTTAAGCTTATTGCCGATGGCTACAGCAGTAAAATCATTGCCGATATGCTCAGCATTAGTTTTCATACGGTAAACACTCATCGTCAGAAAATAATTGAAAAGACCAACGCTCCCAGCACGGGTGGATTGATTCAATTTGCCCTGAATAACAAACTTATTTGAATTATTGCCAGCGTTTGTCGCACTGCATAAATCAAAAAATTTAAAAATCTGATTAAATAATTTTTCCCGCCAGCAGGATACTTCTTTCCAGCTCTTTTCCTCTCTACTGGCAAGGCCCGAGATCCGCAACCGGTTTCGGGCCTTCACTTCTTTTATGGGGTTATTAGAACTTTATTTAAATTATTTAAAAACCTTTCTACTAAGGTCCTTGGTAGCGTTATTGGTTGATCTGCCTGTTTTAGGTTACCAAAGTTTAATAAGGTGGTATTTTCATTTAACATTCGGGGATTAAGAAACGAATCAATATTGAATTTGGGATTAGGGTCTTCCTGGCCAGATTCGCCGGCTTGCCACATTTGTAACATTCTTTGTTTATCAAACAACAATTCTTTCTGATTTTCGGGAGTATACAGATTCGGCGGGAAATAATGTAAATGGATGTTAATATCATCGGAATCAGGTAGGGCAGGAGTAACTAAATTATTTTTATTTAAAGCCATTAACATTTGCTCGGTAATTTGATTATTTACTGCCAAGGCAATCAATTGAGAAATAAGCGTATCATTGTCGCGGATTTCCGTTAACCAAACACTTACCAGCCGGTTTAAACTTTTTAAAACCCCACGATCTTCAAAAACGGTATCCAGTAAGGGCGTTATAGGTTGATTAATAATAACATCAATATCGTTAATTGTTTTATCTTTTAGAGCATACCGCAAGGCTTCGGTTAAAGGAACGGGTTCTAGTACTCCGCCATCAACGTAAACTGACTTCCCTTTTCTAGGATAATAAGACATAAACAAAGGTTGATTCGCGGATGCCCACATCCAATCTTTCATCTGCTCCGAATCCGTAATATTCTGCGAAGATTTATACTCCGTTTTCCCGGTTGTTAAATCTACTACCGTAACAGTAAAGCTTAATTTTTCCGGAGAGTTACGAATACTACTGTATTGCTCCGCTGAAACAAATTGATTAATCAGTTTGCGTAAATTTTTACTTTCGCCCAGGGTATTTTTACCTATAATTAAGCGGAAGATGGCCGGTAATGCTTTTATGTTGCCGGTTTTTGGATTAAAAGGATTTACATTAAAGATAGATCGTTGGGTAACCGATGTATAAGCCGTTTTAAGCGCATCAAAATGGTTCAGAACAATTAATGGGGCCATTAAACTTCCTGTACTGGTCCCATAAACTGTTCTATAAGGCCCATATTTAGTCGAGAGGTTTTTAGCAAATCCCGCCGCCCAAGCTCCCCGGGCACCACCTCCGCCCACTACCAATAAGCGATTGTTATACGCCGGCGTTTGCGCAAAAAGCTGACTGGAAAAATTTAAAAGAAGAAGTAATAATCCTAATGGATAAAATTTTCTCATGGTGATAGTACGGTTTTATCCAGCAATCAATGGTTTAAAATAAGAAAATTTAAAAAACGAACCGGATTTATCTAGAGTGCCTGTTGTAAAATTATAAATGGTGTAAATGCCAAGAATACTTGCTGTAATACAAGCTTAGGTGCATCTAACCCGATGAGTTAAATGAAAGAGTTAGAGTGCCTTGAAAGAGCCTGGAATTTTAAAATTTTAAAAATTTGGGTATTATAAAGGTGTTTTTTTGAGTCATCCTTGATCATCAAGGAAAATGGTAGCTGGAGAATTGAATTGGCAGACACGGAATAAATAAAATTAAAAAGCCTTCCTGAATTTTCAGGAAGGCTTAACCTATATGGAGTTAGATAATTTTAAAATTACTTGTTACCGTCTACTTCTTCGTAGTCAACGTCGGTTACGTGATCAGCGGCACCGTTGCCATTTTGGCTAGCACCACCTTGCGGACCACCGGCACCTTGACCGTTGAAACCAGCGCTACCATCTGCACCGGCACCTGGGTTAGCACCAGCAGCGTACATTTCTTGCGAAGCAGCTTGCCAAGCGTTGTTCAGGTTATTGATAGCAGTATCAATCGCAGCTACGTCTTTGTTGCCATGTGCAGTACGCAATTCCGCTAAAGCACTTTCAATCGCCGTTTTATTACCAGCAGACAACTTATCGCCGTATTCTTTTAACTGTTTTTCGGTCTGGAAGATCATCGAGTCGGCAGAGTTTAATTTTTCTACCTGCTCTTTGGCTAAACGGTCCGATTCGGCGTTAGCGGCAGCTTCCTGACGCATCCGTTCGATTTCGGCTTCGGATAAACCAGAAGAAGCTTCGATCCGGATTTTTTGCTCTTTACCAGTTCCTTTATCGCGGGCTGATACGTGCAAGATACCGTTGGCATCAATATCGAAAGTTACTTCAATTTGCGGCACACCCCGTGGAGCTGGCGGAATATCCGATAAGTGGAACCGGCCAATAGTACGGTTGTCGCGGGCCATTGGGCGCTCACCTTGCAACACGTGAATCTCTACACTTGGCTGGTTATCCGAAGCAGTCGAGAATGTCTCGGACTTTTTAGTAGGGATAGTAGTATTTGATTCGATGAGTTTGGTCATAACACCACCCATGGTTTCGATACCCAATGAAAGCGGCGTTACGTCTAACAGCAACACATCTTTTACTTCACCAGTTAATACCCCACCTTGAATAGCCGCACCAATGGCAACCACTTCGTCTGGGTTTACACCTTTAGAAGGTTTCTTACCGAAGAATTTTTCAACTTCTTCCTGAATGCGTGGAATACGAGTAGAACCACCTACTAAGATTACTTCGTCGATATCAGAAGTACTTACGCCGGCATCTTTCAAAGCCTGACGAACCGGATCCATCGAACGACGCACCAGGCTATCAGCTAATTGCTCAAATTTAGCGCGGCTTAATTTACGTACTAAGTGTTTCGGACCAGTTTGCGTAGCAGTGATGTACGGTAAGTTAATTTCAGTTTCCTGCGAGCTGGATAACTCCACTTTAGCTTTTTCAGCGGCTTCTTTCAAACGCTGTAAAGCCATTGGGTCCGTACGCAGGTCCATGTTTTCTTCCGACTTAAACTCATCGGCTAACCAGTTAATGATAACCTGGTCAAAGTCATCACCACCTAAGTGCGTATCACCGTTGGTAGAAAGTACTTCAAAAACGCCATCACCTAATTCCAGGATAGAGATATCAAAAGTACCACCACCTAAGTCGTAAACGGCAATTTTTTGATCTTTATGTTTTTTGTCTAAACCGTAAGCCAAAGCTGCGGCAGTAGGCTCGTTTATAATACGTTTTACATCTAAGCCCGCAATAGCACCGGCTTCTTTGGTAGCTTGGCGCTGCGCATCGTTAAAGTAAGCAGGTACGGTAATTACCGCTTCGCTCACGCTGGTACCCAGATAATCTTCGGCAGTTTGCTTCATTTTTTGCAAAACCATAGCCGAAATTTCTTGCGGAGTATACTGGCGATCGCCAATTTTAACCCGCACGGTATTGTTGCTGCCTTGAACTACTTCGTAAGATACGTTCTTTAACTCAGAAGCAACTTCGGAGTAGCCCCGGCCCATGAAACGTTTAATAGAAGCGATGGTATTTTTAGGGTTAGTGATTGCCTGACGTTTAGCCGGGTCACCCACTTTCCGTTCGCCATTACCATTATCCAGGAAAGCCACAATCGAAGGAGTAGTCCGGCGACCTTCACTGTTCGGAATTACTACCGGCTCGTTACCCTCCATTACAGCCACGCAAGAGTTGGTAGTTCCTAAGTCAATGCCTATTATTTTTCCCATTTTATGTTTATGTTTATTTTAGAAATCCTGTTCAGTAATTGATACTGCTTTAATAACAAGGGATATGCCAAGCGGTTTTTAAGGTAGAATTTGTGACATATTGTCATTTTACAATTTTTAATAATTTATCCCGGTCTTTTTCTTGCGCACGAACTGTCGTATCTACTCCTGCTTTTCAGCGGTTTTATGCTTAAACGGTCAAAATTGGCGGTGGTTTAGTATTTAGACAGGAAAACCAAAGGCTGATTTTTAATTTTTGATAATGCAAGTGCCTCGCTTCGGTCTGATAATAAGGAGAAATCCGGCTGAGTTTACAGATAAACGTATAGACAAAGGCTTTACAGCTAAAACCAAGCGGCCAGAAGCCGGACGATAAACATTACGAGCGTGGATGCTCGTGATTGATGTTCTTGCGTTGATTAACGAGAACCTTGTTTCAGCGCTTTTACTTCTTCTGGAGTTAAATAACGCCATTCTCCGGGAGCTAATTCACCTATCTGCAAAGGCCCGATACTTACCCGGATAAGTCGTAGTGTTGGGAAACCGACTGCGGCCGTCATTTTGCGAACTTGCCGGTTCATGCCTTGCGTAAGAGTTATCTGTACCCAGCTCGTCGGGATATTTTGCCGGAACCGGATGGGTTTGCTGCGCTCCCAAATACTGGGTTCTGGTTGGAGAAGCTTCGCTTTAGCCGGGGCCGTTTTAATATTTTTTAAAAAAATACCTTTCCGCAATTGTTCTAAAGCAGTTTCATCCGGAATGTTTTCTACCTGCGCCCAATAGGTTTTTTCAATTTTAAATTTCGGATCGGAAAGCCGGTGTTGCAACGCTTTATCATCGGTGAGTAAAACCAAACCTTCGCTGTCATAATCCAGGCGACCTACCGGGTAAATGTTGGGAACGGTAACAAAATCCTTAAGCGTAGCTCGTCCGTTTTCGTCGGTAAACTGGGTTAATACTTCGTAAGGCTTATTTAATAGAATGTAGGTGAACAAATGCTTGATTTAATTAAGATTTATTTAAAACTAAGTAGAATTAATCACTATAAGCAAATTTGATAGTAATTATTATACGTAAACTCTTTCAGTCCATTTTCTGAACTTTAAATTACTTGCGCGCTAAACCGTAAGAAATAGAGTTCTATACTGGTTTAAGATGATTGGTTCGTTATTGCATCATATCGGTTGTAAACAAAAAAGCCCGGCAGAACCGGGCTCTCATTTATATACTATATAGCTTATTTCCCAATCGGAATCTCGATATCAATGTTGTTAAATTTAATTTTGTCGTCTTCCAGAACAGCTTCTACTACAGCATCTTTCCGGATTTCGCCGGACAAGATCGCTTTCGATAACTCGTTCAAGATCTTGGTTTGCAACACGCGTTTCAGCGGACGGGCCCCAAATTGCGGATCGTAACCCAGTTCGCCCAAGTAATCCAGTACTTCATCGGTAGCTTCCAGACGGATACCAGCTTCCTGTAAGCGGTCCTGAATGTGTTTGAACTGAATGCTGACAATCTTGCGTAACTCGCTCTGAGCTAACGGACGGAACATAATTAGTTCATCAATCCGGTTCAGGAACTCGGGGCGCACGGTTTGTTTCAGCAACTCAAACACTTCGTCTTTGGTGCGCTCAATTACCTGTTCGCGGTTATAATCTTCCATTTCGGCAAAATTGCTTTGGATGATATGTGCGCCAATGTTGGAAGTCATAATGATGATGGTATTTTTAAAATTCGCCACCCGGCCTTTGTTATCGGTTAAGCGACCATCATCCAGCACTTGCAACAAGATGTTAAATACATCCGGATGCGCTTTTTCAATCTCATCCAGCAAAATAACGCTGTATGGTTTCCGGCGAACGGCTTCGGTTAACTGACCACCTTCATCGTAACCCACGTATCCCGGAGGCGCTCCAATCAATCGGCTTACGGCGTGGCGTTCCTGGTACTCACTCATGTCAATCCGCACCATGTTGTTCTCGTCGTTGAACAAGAAATCGGCCAGCGCTTTGGCTAACTCGGTTTTACCTACCCCGGTAGTTCCCAGGAAGATAAACGAACCAATGGGTCGTTTCGGATCTTGTAAACCCGCCCGGCTCCGGCGCACGGCATCCGAAATAGCGGCAATAGCTTCTTCCTGACCAGCTACGCGTTTACCCAGTTCTTCTTCCAGGTGTAACAGTTTTTCACGGTCGCTTTGCAGCATTTTACTTACCGGAATACCAGTCCATTTAGCTACTACTTCGGCAATATCTTCGGAAGTTACTTCTTCTTTCAGCATGGGATTACCATCTTGGTTGGCTTCTACCTGCTGTTGCAGTTCTTTTAATTTCTGCTCAGCCTCGGTGATTTTACCGTAACGCAGCTCCGCTACCCGGCCGTAATCGCCCTGGCGCTCCGCTTGGTCAGCTTCCAGTTTAAATTGCTCAATGAGCTCTTTTTGTTTCTGGATACCTTCAATAACCTGCTTTTCGTTTTGCCATTTGGCTTTCAGGTCGTCGCGTTTACCGCTTAAATCCGCAATTTCGCGGGATAAAACAGTTTCTTTATCTTTATCGTTTTCGCGGCGGATAGCTTCGCGCTCAATTTCGAGTTGCATGATGCGGCGCTGAATTTCGTCGAGTTCCACCGGCAAAGAGTCAATCTCAATGCGCAGTTTAGCCGCTGCTTCGTCCATTAAGTCAATGGCTTTATCAGGTAAGAAACGGTCGGAAATATACCGGCTCGATAACTCTACTGATGCAATAATGGCATCGTCTTTAATGCGTACGCCGTGGTGTAATTCGTATTTATCCTTAATACCCCGCAGAATCGAAATAGCATCCGGAATGCTGGGTTCATCCACCATTACGGCCTGGAACCGGCGTTCTAATGCTTTATCTTTCTCAATGTATTTCTGATATTCTTTTAACGTGGTAGCACCAATAGCATGTAACTCACCGCGGGCTAAAGCGGGTTTTAGTAAGTTAGCAGCATCCATGGCGCTCTCGCCGCCGGCACCCGCCCCAATTAAGGTGTGAATCTCATCGATAAAGAGAATAATTTCACCCTCAGAATCCGTAACTTCTTTAATTACCGCTTTTAAACGCTCTTCAAATTCCCCTTTGTATTTAGCACCGGCTACGAGTAAACCCATATCCAGGCTCATCAGGGTTTTAGATTTTAAATTTTCGGGTACGTCGCCGGAAACAATGCGCTGGGCCAAACCTTCTACAATTGCCGTTTTGCCTACGCCGGGTTCACCTAATAAAACCGGGTTATTTTTAGTACGACGCGATAAAATTTGCAGCACCCGCCTGATTTCCTCATCGCGGCCAATTACCGGGTCTATTTTACCGGATTGCGCCAGCTCGTTTAGGTTTTTTGAATATTTCTTAAGCGAATTGTACTTGGTTTCGGCGTTTTGGTCGGTCACTTTTTCGCCACCGCGTAATTCTTTAATGGCCGCTTTTAAATGCTTTTCATTAAACCCAACGTCTTTTAACAAGCCGGCCACATTATCGCGGCCCGCCAGAATACCTAGCAAAATATGTTCAATGGCAACGTATTCGTCTTTAAACTCTTTCAGGTAAGAGGTAGCTTTTTGCAAAGCCGCGGCAGCATCGTTGCTTAGGTAAGGGCTACCACCGCTTACCTTCGGATAATTCTCGACAATCTCATCTAGCTTGGTAGTAAGAATATTTTGGTTTACCCCCAGCTTCTTCACCAAAAACGTAATCACGTTCTCGTCGGTCTGCAGAATGCCTTTTAGTATGTGGCCGGTTTCAACGGCCTGTTGCTGGTTACCACCCGCAATTTCCGTTGCTTTCTGGATGGCTTCCTGCGATTTGATAGTATAATTATTAAAGTTCATAGCTCTATTTTCCTACGCTCACTGTTTTGAACTGTTATTATCAAAATACTCTCCAAGGGCTATTTGGGTTTGAATCCGGAAATAATGACTGGTTAAATTAGGTGCAAACAAGCGTTTTAAGTCATTTTGGCCGAATTTTCGAGCATGAGTACTTCATCTTTTACCTAAAGGAGCTTATGAGGCGAAGCTACCTTTGTACCAGGTGGCTTAACTGAAAACAGAAGCACCAATGGCATAACCAATAAAAATAAGCCCGTAGAAAACCAAAATCACAATCAGGAATATGCCCCAAAATTTAAAAAACGACTTTAACCGGGAAAAGGCAAAAGCCAGGTTTAACTCTTCGCCGTACAAAAGAGCCGCTTTGGTTTTAGTAGAAAATTGGTATAAATACAGCGTGGGAAAAAAATACAGCACCGCGAAAAACAACAGGTAAATGGTCATGATGGCGCCGGAACCGCCCGGTACGCTGGAGGGAGCACCCGGAAAGTTACTGGTTAAAGAATGCATGATAGAACCAAAAGTAAATGCCCCAATTACCATTAACCCAATAAATATAAAGCCCACAATCGCTAAAAATTGCGTCCATTTGGCGGTAAGTAATAAATAGTGGCGCATTTGGCTGGTAACCTGTAACTCCGACCGGGATGGTTCTAAACTACCGCCGGTAATTTGGTTTTCAATTTCCATGGTTGTTTTCCTGAAAAGGTTCGCAATTAGATTGAGGTTAATATTTAAAAATTTAAATTTCTGATTGCTATAAGGTAAGGATAAGTTCTAAATGCCCAAAATATAAAAAAGCTTCCGGCTGCAAGACCGGAAGCTTTTACCTGAAAACCATTAATGGCCGCAATCAAAAAAGATTTTTATTGCGATTTCTTGGTGCTTCTTTTGGGTTTAGTAGCCGGAGCCGGCGTTGTTTCCAGGGTAGTACCTGTTAAATTTTCGGCTACGGTGCCCGTGGCGGCTACAGCCGGATCTAAGGCTACTGCCGCATCTAAATTGGTAACGGTAGTGCTTTTGGCGCTTCTTTTCCGGGTAGTCGGAGCCGGGGTATTGGCTGCTGGCAAATCAAGACCGGGAGAAGTAGCGGTGGCCGCATTTGCTTTTTTGGCAGAAGCTTTCTTGGGTTTCGTAGTTTCTTCGGACTGTTTGTGCATGAGCGTCGCATTTAAAGCGTCCGGAAGGATAGAGCTTTGGGCTACTTGTATTTTGGCTTTAAAGGTAGGCACCGCCCGTTTGTCGCCGGCCAATAAAGCTTTGTAAGCGGTAGCGGCCACCTCTTCGGGCGTTGCTAAATCGCCCTGGGCAATTTTACTGTTCTGAGCACCCGCCACGTTAAAGAAGTTGGTGTCGGTGGCCGGTGGACAAAGTATGGTTACCGATACCGGCGAATCTTTTAATTCTTCCTGCAGAGCTTCGCTGAAAGATAAAATAAAGGACTTGGTAGCGCCGTATACCGCCTGCAAAGGAGTTGGTGTAAAAGAAGCCACCGAACCTACCTGCAATATTTTGCCGGAGCCTTGGTTAAGTAAGCGCGGTAAAAACAATTTGGTAAGGTGCACCAACGAAATAATATTCAGGTGAATCATGGCCAGTTCTTTTTCCAGGTTGGATTCCGTAAAAAGACCGAACTCACCAAAGCCCGCGTTGTTTACCAATACATTTATTTGCCAGCCTTGTTGCTGCACGTGGTCGAACAAGCGGTTGGGTGCATCGTCTTTGCTTAAATCAATGGCAATGGTGTTTAGCCTTACATTACTAAATTCGCTTTGCAATTGCCAGGCAGCGTGATCTAGTTTATCTACGTGGTGCGCTACCATAATTATGTGGTAATTATCGCGGGCAAATAAACGGGCTAGTTCAAACCCAATGCCGCTGGAAGCGCCTGTTATTAATACTGATTGATTTTGTACCGTTTCCATAGTTGTATTTAATTAAAATGAAAAAGCTTCCGGTACGCATCCGGGAGCTAGAATGTTTTATTCTTTTACGTTTTCTAATTGTTTCTTGGTTATGGCGGCATTCCACGCATCGGGTAGAGTAATGCCTTGCGCCGCATACATTTTAGCAACATAAGTTGGTAACACCCGGGCATCGCCATTCATTAATCCTTTATAACCTTCTTCGGCTACATCTACCGGCGATTGTACCTGCGATGAATTGGCAATTTTGGTGTTTTCCATGTTGGCTACCTCAAAAAAGTTGGTATCGGTAGGAGGGGGGCAAAGTAAGGTGAGCGAAATGCCGGTATCTTTTAGCTCTACTTGCAAAGCCTCGGTAAACGACAAAATAAAAGCCTTAGATGCTGCGTAAACCGATAATAGCGGATGCGGAATAAATGAGGCCACCGAACCTAATTGCAGAATTTTACCAGAACCTCGTTTAACCATATCTTGGGCAAAAAACTTGGTTAAAGCTACCAAAGAGATAATGTTGAGGTGGATTAGACCAATTTCTTTTTGTAGGTCAGTTTCCAGAAAAGAACCGCGTTCTCCAAAGCCCGCGTTGTTTACCAAAAATTCTACTTGCACTCCCCGGCTTTGTACATCCTGGTACAGTTGCGTAGCGGCTCCATCTTTGCTTAGGTCGCAAGCGATGCTTTCTACTTGTACGTTCGGGAATTCGGATTTAATCTTTTGAACGGCATCTTGTAGTTTCTCCTCGTGATGTGCCGTCATTAATACGTTATGCCCATCGCGCGCAAAGCAACGGGTTAACTCAAAGCCGATGCCGCTGGAGGCACCTGTTATTAAAGCTGTTTTACCTTGATTCAGATTCATATTTTTAAAATTTAAATAATTTGTTTTACCAGAAAGACATATTCTGTTCCTTAATACTAATTTTAAACAGAAGAGTTATAATCTGTTCTACAGGTTTTTCCTTATTTGCTTTTGATATATAAGCTTTTACCGGATATTATTTGATTTTACATCCTTCGAAATCGCAATAGATAAAACTATTTTGCAGCGGGGCCAGATGTATTTTATGGAAGGCCACGTAACAAACTTAGAAGAGTTAGTAAAAGATCAGTGGTGTGCCGAAATAACCGCTACCGACACTTACGAAGTAGAAATAATTTTATTCCGGGCCAAAGTCAAACATTTTGAATGCAGTTGTCCATAGGACCAAGGTCCTGTGTGTAAACATGTAACGGCCGTGCTGTATGCGCTGCAAAAAAACAAAGCAAAGGCCGGAAAAAAATCGGGTAAATCAACCAGCCAAAAAACACCCACTAAATAAGATTGCACCAATGAAAACGCGAATAAAAGCAGCTACCAATTTTTAGTTGAAGTAATGCAATACCTGCTTACGCTGGAAGGCGGTAAAGTTTTAGTAACCAGGTTATTGGCCGATTTTCGGGAAATTTTTAAAAAACGGCGTGCTTTGCTAACCGAATTAAACCAGTTACAAGTAAATTAAACGCTTGCGTTAAATCCTAAACTACAATCAACTCTTACTCTAACGCACCTCAGCCTTAAAAACGGCGGCATAATGATCGGCTAAACGGGTAGGCTCGGGTAATTTGTGTTTCCGGGTGGTAGCTAAAGCTATTTGGGTAGCGGTTTCTAAATCCATTAAATGACCCGCCGAAGCAAAAACCGGTTTTACTTTTTCTTTCGTGCGAATGGCATTGGCAATATGTTCGTTGCGGTGCATAACCGGACTAACAGCGCCCTGCTCCGGACCGGGCATTTCAAATTTACCTACTAAAACTTCTTTGGCTAAGCCCATGGTGGGTTTTTGCAAATGCACTCCCAAATGGCTAGCAATGCCCATGCGCCGGGGGTGCGAAATACCATGTCCATCTACCATAATTAAATCCGGTTTTTGGTTTAGCTTTTTATAAGCTTCCATCAAATTCGGCGCCTCCCTAAAAGAGAGCAAGCCAGGAATGTAAGGTAACTCCACCGGGCGGTAATGCCACACTTTTTCTATAATCTGTAAATCCGGGTAGCTCAGCAACACAAACACCGATAAAATATTTTCGCCGATAAAGGAAGAATCGCAACCCGCTATGGTGGTGATGGTAAAATCCGGTTTTTTTAAAATTACTTGTTTTTGCAGTTCGTGCTGCCGCGCGGTTAAGGTTTTTATTAACTCCGGATCAACGGGCGGATGGGTTTGATAATAAGCCATGCTAGGTATGTTTTTCTGCTTTACGCAAAAATTTACGTGCGGGGTTGTATTAATTACATGTGGTGCTAAAACCCTTTGCTCCTTATCATTTCTTACTAAATAGGTTTTGCGGAGACTTTAGCAGATCAGCTTTAGTAACCAGCCTGCCAGGCATTCTGGTTATCATTAAAACCTAAATTATTAAAGGAACAACAAACTTTTGCTTTACTAAACAGGAACAAACATATTTTATCGGTACTCTAATTTTAAATAACAATCCTAAAAACTATGGCGGCATTATCGATAATAGAGATTTTTTTGAGCTTTGGTTTTAGTAGGATATATCCAAAAATAGAAAGCCATGAAAAAATTATATATGTAATTTGTTATATATAATATTTTATATTACCTAAACTTAGGTATTGTTTTGGTGCTCGTAAGTGTATATCTATACATAATAAAAGTAAATTTTACTTATAAAATATAAACGAATTTATATAAACTGAATAATAATGGTTTTTAAATAAGTTTTTTTATAAACAAACTAATTTTTATTTTTACAAACCAGATGTAAAAAAATATATAAAAAATATTATTTTAGAACCTATAACCTGCTAATTGTACCACCTTCTAAAATTTACCTCATGTTTCTATTTACCGGAATAATCAGGTACGGCTAAGTAGGATAAAAACTCACGAGCAAACATCCACCAACCAGTACTATCGGTTAAAAATTGTGACCAAGCTGCTGCTTCATTAAAAATAAAGGTTTATAAATGGTGCCTATAAATCACGATTAATTAGGATAGTTACAATCATGTAATAGAATAAATTACTTTAATCATGCTGTTTAATTCTTTAGAATTCCTGCTCTTTTTCCCGGTTGTTACCTTATTGTTCTTCTTGTTGCCCCATCGTTTCCGGTGGGTGCTGCTGCTGGTAGCCAGTTGCTTTTTTTACATGTTTTTTAAACCCATTTATATTCTAATATTATTAATTACCATAATAATAGATTATTACGCGGGTATATTAATCCAGAATAGCCCTACTAAAAAGAAGAAAAAGTTTTACCTCATCTGGAGCTTAGTCGCAAACATTAGCGTACTGGCTATTTTTAAATATTTTAATTTTTTTAACGACAACATTACCTCCGTAAGTGAGTGGCTGGGCTACGAAAACCCGATTCCGTACTTAACCATTTTATTGCCTATCGGGCTTTCTTTCCACACGTTTCAGGCAATGAGTTATACCATTGAGGTATACCGCGGCCACCAGCCCGCCGAGCGCCACTTTGGTATTTATGCTTTGTACGTTATGTTTTATCCGCAATTAGTAGCCGGCCCCATTGAACGGCCGCAGAACGTTTTACACCAGTTTCACGAAAAGCAATATTTTGATTACGACCGGGTAGCGGATGGCTTAAAATTAATGGCCTGGGGCTTATTTAAAAAAGTGGTTATTGCAGACCGGCTGGCCTTAATGGTAAACCAAGTGTATAACAACCCCACCAATTACGACGGAATTTATTTAATTATTGCCACAGTTTTTTTTGCTTTCCAGATCTTCTGCGACTTTTCGGGCTATTCCGATATTGCCTTGGGTTCGGCGCAGGTAATGGGATTTAAACTGATGGAAAACTTCCGGCGCCCTTATTCGGCCAAAACCATAAAAGAGTTTTGGGGCCGGTGGCATATTTCGTTATCTACCTGGTTCCGCGATTATTTGTACCTGCCCCTGGGAGGTAACCGGGTAAGCAAATGGCGCTGGTATTACAACATTTTTATTGTTTTTTTGGTAAGCGGTTTTTGGCACGGTGCCAGTTGGAATTTTATTATCTGGGGCGCTTTGCACGGGTTTTACCAGGTATTTGGGTTTATAACCGCCCCCCAAAGAAATAACCTAGTTAAATTTTTACGGCTGGATAATTTTCCTCGGTTGTATAATGCTATTCAGGTAGTTACCACATTTTCTTTAGTGGGCCTGGCCTGGATATTTTTTAGAGCAAACACCTTAACCGATGCCTGGTACATTAGTACGCATCTATTTCAGAATTTCTGGGGCAGTACCCGGGAATTTGCACACCAGTTACTCTTCGAAAACAAAATATTGGGCCAATACAAGCAAGAATTTATCTTAGCGGTGCTCTTTATTTTACTTCTGGAGTACGTTCATTATTTGCAAAGCCAGCATAAACTGCGGTTGCAAATTGCCCATTTCCGCCCATTTTACCGGTGGGGTATTTATTCTGCTTACCTCCTGGTGTTCCTTTATTTTGGCGTGTTTAACTCTAACTCCTTTATTTATTTTCAGTTTTAATGAAGAAGATATTTTTAAAAATAAGTTTATTAACAGGCATTGTGGTCTTGTTAATGGTGCCTATTATCTGGCGGTTTAACGTGGGGCATTTAGATACTAACTATACCCGTTTAACTACCAATAAAGCTCCCTCCTTGATTATTGGCACCTCCCGGGCGGCGCAAGGAATATTACCGGTTATGTTTAAAGATGTAGCGCCCCAAATGCAAAACTTTGCGTTTACCATTATGCATACGCCTTTTGGACCCACGTATTTTGATTTAATTAGTAGAAAGTTAAAAAAAGATACCCGTAACGGCTTGTTTATAATCGCGGTAGATCCCTGGGCGGTTTCTTCCTTAAACCAGGAAGAAACCAAATCAGGTGAGTTAAGAGAGAATAAGGTATTTACTTCCAAAATCAGTCTTGTAAATTTTAATCCGAACCTGGAGTATATTTTACGGTATTACAGTCAACCTTTTTACACCGTGTTTGTGAAAGAAATGTATGATGTAATTAAAAAAGGAACCCCAGACACCAAATTGCATAAAGATGGGTGGTTAGAAGTAAACGTACCCGTAGATGCGGCTTCGGTAAAACGGCGCTTGCCCGGTAAATTAAAAGTATACCAAAAATATGTACGCGACGCTGCTATTCAACCCATCCGGATGCAATACTTAGAGCGTACCATTAACTTGCTGGATAAGCATGGGCAGGTATTTTTGGTGCGGCTACCCGTGTCTAAAGAAATGAAGGAAATCGAAAACCAGTACTCGCCTGATTTTGATAAGTTGATGGAAAAAATGGCTCGTAAACACGGCGTTAATTACCTCAACTATTTTCACGATTCCGGCGAATACCTGACAGTAGATGGCAACCACTTGTACAAAGAGTCGGGCAAAGCTATTTCTCTAAAGCTAGCTTCGGATATTAAGCAGTTAAATAAATTTACTCAGGCTAAAAAACTTAAAAACCCTTCTAGCATTGCAGCTTCAAACTAATTGTAGAATACAATAAAACGCATGCAGTTTCTTTAGAATTGCCCTGTAGTAATTTTAACTAAAATGGGGTAGCGCTTTTTAAAAAGAATGCTACCCCATTTTAGTTTATCGCTTTGGTAAGTTTAAAAAATCAACCCGTCAGAATTTTAAATTTTTAAAATTTAGGGTTCTGTTGGAGGCGTGGTGGGCTAGTGGTTATTGGTGCTATGTTAACTTGTATGCTTTACTTTGTTTTTGTTCTTAAAAGAGAGGAATAGCCTGAATTTAAATTCCCGGAAATTTTCAGCGTTAAAATCAAAAACTGCTATCTGGTGCGGATTTTTTTGTAGATCCGGATGGCGAGCATCAGTATAACGGCAAATAAAATTAAGCCTACCAAGCCCCATAAAAAATCTACGCTGTTTTTTAAAACTACCAAAAACACAATACTTACCAGAAACAAAGTTGCTACCTCGTTCCAGATGCGGAGTTGGGTAGGGGTTTGTTTTACTTCGCCGCGTTGGTGTTGTTTAAAAATGCGGTGGCAACTCAGGTGGTACAAAAATAAGCCCGCTACAAAACTTAATTTAACCAGCAGCCAACCCGGTAAACTGCCGTACAAATAAGCCATCCAGGAACCAAAAACTAAGGTAAGTACCGCCGATGGCCAGGTTATGCCGTACCACAAGCGCTTTTCCATTATGGCTAGCTGGTTCTGTAAAATGGTTTTGTCGGGCTCCGGTTTTTCGCCGGCTTCGGTAAAGTAAATAAACAACCGGACGATGTAGAACAAACCGGCAAACCAGGTAACTACAAAAATAATGTGCAGCGATTTAACGTAGAAGTAAGTCACGATTGGGATGGGCGCTTAAAAACTAAAGTCTATTTACTTTCCGGCCGAAACCGCATTTACCCGCAAAATTAAAAAATAAGCCGGTTTGCCCCTACATAACTACATTTACTTTTAAGGTACTATTGTTTAAAACTGGATTTTTAAAAATCGGCCTTATTGCAACCATTTGCCTTGTTGCGGAATCTCTTACCAAAACAGAAACCTATATCCAAAACAATGAATCACCCATTTTTTAAATTAAGCGGGTTAACTTTAATCTTTGTACTTTTTCTGGCGGCTTGTACTTCCGATGACGACCCGTCGGTACCGCCCGGCAATGAAACAGCAAGCTTCTTTTTAGCTAAAGTAATTTTTGCTGGCCACGACACCACGATCTATGAATATGATAATCAAAAAAGAATAGCAAAAGCTTGGCTGCCGGCTAATGCCAACACAAATAGTAAGTATTACAAAGAGTTTGCTTACGACGCCCAAGGCAGACTGGTAAAAAGTACTTTTAAACTGTTAAACGGCACCACTATCGGCTATAATACCCTCGAATACACAAACAACAGGTTAACCTTAGTTTCTTCCTATAGTCGGCCGCAGGGCACCGGCGATTTTACCCACGATTTTGATAATATTTTGGAATACAATGGTGCGAATCAGGTTATAAAACTAATAACCCGGAAGCCGGGTAAACCAGCCACTGCGTACCGCTATACCAACTACCAGTATAATCCGGCCGGTAACGTCATTAAAATAATGGATTATGTAAATGAAGAATCCGGGCCGGTAAACGACTACATAGCCGAGTATACCTACGACGATAAGAATAATCCGTACTTTGGGGTTAACCTAAACGGCTTGGGGCCATCCGCTTTTTCGCCAAACAACATTTTAAATGAAAAAGAAACCTATCCTTTATCGGGCCAGGTAAAAAATACTACGCGCACTTACACGTATAACGAAGCAGGTTTTCCGGTAAAAGAAACCCGGACCAGCAATGCCCATACCTTCGAAATCCAGAATAGCTACACCGTGTTAAAATAAAAAGATCAAATTAAAATTAATTTCTGCTGAAGATAAACAAAGCCTTTCTGTTGCCGGGGAGGCTTTGTTTGTTTACTATTAGTCTGAAAAACAGAATTTTTAAAAAATTTTAAATTCTTTAGTTACAGCTAATCTTTTTAACGGAGTAACCTTAATTTTAGCTGATTATTTCAAAATTTATCCAGCTGGTTACCTTTATCAAAAAGACTCTTATATTTGCCGATTATAGTAGTGCATAGCTGCGCCAAAATTTAAAAATTATCAATATCTGTTTTCGTTAATCGCATTAAAGCCCGTATTCCTTTTACACCAAGGCATATAATTTTTAAGTATAAAAAAACAAAATGACACAAACAGCTAAAATTGTTTATACCATAACGGACGAAGCCCCGGCTTTAGCCACGTATTCCTTATTGCCCATTATTAAAACTTTTACGCAAGCTGCCGATATCGCCGTTGAAACCAGAGATATTTCGCTGGCCGGCCGGATTCTGGCTGCTTTTCCGGAGAACTTAACCGACGAGCAAAAGCAAAACGACGATTTAGCTTACCTCGGCGAATTAGCCAAAACCCCGGAAGCCAATATAATTAAATTGCCAAATATCAGTGCTTCTATTCCGCAGTTAACGGCGGCTATTAAAGAACTGCAAAGCCAGGGTTACAACATCCCGGATTATCCGGCCGAGGCGCAAAGCCCTGCCGACAACGAAATCAAAGCCCGGTATGCCAAAATTTTAGGTAGTGCCGTAAACCCAGTTCTCCGCGAAGGTAACTCCGACCGCCGCGTGGCCGATCCGGTGAAACAATATGCCAAAAAAAATCCGCATTCCATGGGTGCCTGGACCTCAAATTCTAAGTCGCACGTAGCCCACATGGAAAGCGGCGATTTTTACGGCAGCGAACAATCCGTAACCCTGGAGCAAGCCGGGGAAGTTAAAATTGAGTTTGTAGGAGCAAACGGCGCTACCAAAACTTTAAAAGAAAACTTAAAGCTGAAAGAAGGCGAAGTTATTGATGCTTCGGTAATGAGTAAAAAAGCGTTGCGCGCCTTTTATGAAAAAGAAACTGCCGCAGCCAAAGAACAGGATGTATTATTATCGTTGCACCTGAAAGCTACCATGATGAAGGTATCGGACCCAATTATGTTTGGCCACGCGGTAACCGTATTTTTTAAAGATTTATTCGAAAAACACGCCGCTACTTTTAAATCATTAAACGTAGACCCGAACAATGGCTTTGGCGATGTGTTAGCTAAAATTCAAAGTTTGCCCGAAAACCAGCGTGCCGAAATTGAAGCCGATATTAAGAAAGCTTACGAAAATAATCCCCGACTGGCCATGGTAGATTCTTCCAAAGGTATCACTAATTTAAATGTACCCAACGATGTCATTATCGATGCCTCCATGCCGGCTGCTTTCCGGACTTCTGGCCAGATGTGGGGCCCGGACGGTAAATTACACGATACCAAATTCATGATTCCGGACCGTAATTACGCCGGAATTTACCAGGCCGTTATTGATTTCTGCAAAAAGAACGGTGCTTTTGACCCGAGCACCATGGGCACCGTGCCTAACATTGGTTTAATGGCCCAGAAAGCCGAAGAGTACGGTTCGCATGATAAGACTTTCCAGATTGCCGAAGCCGGTACTGTGCGGGTAGTAGATGCCGCTGGTAATACCTTAATGGAGCACCAAGTAGAAGAAGGCGATATCTGGCGGATGTGCCAAACCAAAGATTTGCCGATTCAGGACTGGGTAAAGTTAGCCGTAACTAGGGCTCGCATTACCAACACGCCGGCAATTTTCTGGTTAGATAAAAACCGGCCGCACGATGCTAACTTAATTAAAAAAGTAGAACGTTACCTGCAAGACCACGAAACTACCGGTTTAGAAATAAAAATAATGGCACCGGTAGAAGCCATGCAATATACCTGCGAGCGGGCCAAAGCGGGCCAAGATACCATTTCGGTAACCGGTAACGTGTTGCGCGATTACTTAACCGACTTGTTCCCGATTCTGGAATTAGGTACCAGCGCCAAAATGCTTTCGATTGTGCCATTGCTGGATGGCGGCGGTTTATTTGAAACCGGTGCCGGCGGATCGGCCCCGAAACACGTGCAACAGTTTATTGAAGAGAATTATTTGCGTTGGGATTCTTTAGGTGAGTTTTTAGCTTTAGGCGTGTCGTTAGAAGATTTGGCTTATAAAACAAAAAACGATAAAGCCCAGGTGCTGGCTGAAGCTTTAAACCAGGCAAACGGTAAATTTTTAGAAAACGATAAATCGCCGGCACGTAAAGTAGGTGGCATTGATAACCGCGGCAGTCATTTTTACCTGGCACTGTACTGGGCGCAAGCCATGGCCGAGCAAACCAAAGACCCGGAGTTACAAGCCCGGTTTAAGCCATTGGCCCAGCAGCTTACCGAAAACGAAAGCAAAATTGTAGAAGAACAAATTGCCGCCCAAGGTAAACCCGTAGATATTGGCGGCTATTACCACCCGGATGCGCAAAAAGTAGAACAAGCCATGCGACCCAGCGCTACTTTAAACGCTGCTTTAGCTAATTTTTAAAATTTTAAATTTTTCTATAAAACAAAAAGGCTGTTTAGTATAAACAGCCTTTTTGTTTTATAGTAATTAACCTAACGTGAGTTCAAGGTAAACTTTTAACTATACAAACAGCAAAAAACAGTACTAATAACAACCTTAAAACTATATATATCTTACGCTTCTTACTATCTAATACAGTCATTCTGGAAGAATCTAATCAGTAAGTAACTGATTAGATTCTTCCAGAATGACGTAGATGGGGCAGAATAGCTTATCTCGAACTCACGTTAACCTAATCTAACCTGTAACGAAGCTTAGATAAAGTTCGGGCCTTTTTTACTTTTGGCATCCGCCAGAAAATCTTTTACGCGCTGCTCGTCTTCTTTGGGGCAAATCATCAGTACGTTATCGTATTCCGCAATAATAAAATCATGTAAGCCATCCACTACTACTAAACGGTCGTGGGGCGTTTTTACAATGCAGTTGGTTGTTTCGTAAAGCATTACCTCGCCATCTACTACATTGCCTTGCGCATCTTTATTCCCGATGGCATACAGCGAATTCCAGGTACCTAAATCAGACCAGCCTAAGTCACTTGGGAGCATGTACACGTTTTCGGCTTTTTCCATGATGCCGTAATCAATGGATATGTTGCGGCAATGCGAGTAAGCCCGGTTAATAAAAGCCGCTTCCTGATCGGTATGCAGCACCGGAATTCCTTCGTCAAAAATTTCGGCTATTTCGGGTAAAAATTCTTTAAACGCTTTTAAAATGCTTTGCACATTCCAGATAAAAATACCGGCATTCCATACAAAATCACCGCTTTCCAGAAAAACCTGGGCAATTTCCAGGTTAGGCTTTTCGGTAAAGGTTTTAACTTTTTTTAATTCCTGGTCCCCTTCCAGGTACTGAATATAACCGTAGTTGGTGTCGGGCCGGCTGGGCGTAATACCTAACGTAATTAAGATATCCGATTCGTTGGCGGCCGCCAACGCTTTTTTAATTTTTTCTTCAAAAGCCGCTTGTTTTAAAATTACGTGGTCGGCGGGGGCCACTACCATGTTTGCTTTGGGGTTAAGCTGATTTATTTTATAAGCAGCATACGCAATGGCCGGCGCGGTATTCCGGCCAATGGGTTCGCATAAAATCTGACTTTCTTTTAAAAATGGCAGTTGCTGTTTTACCAGATCGTAATAATCGGCGTTGGTAACAATAAAGATGTTTTCTTTCGCGCAAATATGCTCGAACCGGCTAACCGTGGTTTGCAGCATAGATTCCCCGACCCCTAATACATCGTGAAACTGTTTTGGATAATTAACTCGGCTGAAAGGCCAGAAGCGGGTTCCGATTCCGCCGGCCATTATTACGGCATAGGTTTGCTGCATCATAAATTAAACTAAACCTTCTTTTAAAAGATCGTGTAAGTGAATGAATCCGGTAAAAATACTGGATTTTGTGACAATTAACTGGGTTATATTTTTTTTCTGCATTAAAGCTAAAGCGGCCGTAGCGTATTCGTCTTCATCAATGGTTAACGGGTTCCGGGTCATAATGTCGGCGGCTGTAATGGTTTCCAACGATTCGTAGTTGGTAAGCATGCGCCGCAAATCGCCATCGGTAATAATACCGGTTAAAGTACCGCTCCCGGATTCCAATACGGCTGTAGCGCCTAACCGTTTAGAAGAAATCTGAATAATTATTTCTTTTAGGTTCGCCTTTTCGCTAACCATCGGTACCTCATGCTGTTTGTAAATATCGCTTACCTTTAAATACAGCTGCTTGCCCAAAGAGCCACCGGGGTGCAGTTCGGCAAAATCGCGGGTACTAAAGTTGCGGGCTTCTAACAAACAAATGGCTAAAGCATCGCCCAGAGCTAGGGCTGCCGTGGTACTGGAGGTGGGCGCCAGGTTGTGCGGGCAGGCTTCTTTTGCTACCGTGGCATTTAATACAAAATCGGCATTTTGGGCCAGATAGGAGTTTACATTACCCACTAAAGCCGCTAATTTTACTTCTTTGCGTTTGAGCAGGGGAGTTAAAACTTTAATTTCGGGAGTGTTGCCGCTCTTCGATAAGCAAATTACAAAATCATCGGCCTGAATCATGCCTAAATCCCCGTGAATGGCATCGGCGGCGTGCATAAACATGGCCGGCGTACCCGTTGAGTTAAGCGTTGCTACAATTTTGGAAGCAATTATGGCGCTTTTACCGATGCCCGTAACTACCACCCGGCCTTTTATTGCTAATATTGCATCAACACAAGCCTCAAAATCAGAATTTATAAACGATATAAGGTTTTGAATAGCAATAGCTTCGTCTTCTAAGACTTTTTTTGCAATAAATTTAATATTTTTAGCTATATTCAATTTAAATTTGTGTTAAACATTCAGAGGATTTAAATTTAGATAAGGTTCTAAATTATTTTATACGCTACACCATGTCACTTACGCAAGAGGTCAGTTTAAAAAGCAAATTAAAGGAAGTTTTTGGGTTTAGTCAATTTAGAGGAAACCAGGAGGCTATCATCAATAATATTATCCGGGGCAATAATACATTTGTGATTATGCCTACCGGTGCCGGAAAGTCTCTTTGTTATCAATTACCGGCTTTAGTTCTGGACGGTACCGCCATTGTTATCTCGCCTTTAATTGCCCTGATGAAAAACCAGGTTGATCAATTAAACGCTTTTGGTGTAAATGCCCAATTTTTAAATTCGACCTTATCCAAAGCCGAAATCAATAAAGTAAAAAAAGAAACTATCAGCGGCGAAGTAAAGCTGTTATACGTGGCGCCGGAATCGCTGACCAAGGAAGAAACCATTGAATTTCTGCAAAAAGCCAAAATATCGTTTGTAGCCATTGATGAGGCGCACTGTATTTCGGAGTGGGGGCACGATTTTAGACCGGAATACCGCAAAATCCGGGGCATTATTGATAACATTGGCGATTTGCCCATTATTGCTTTAACCGCCACGGCTACGCCTAAAGTGCAGCTGGATATTCAGAAAAACCTGCAGATGGACGATGCCTCGGTTTTTAAATCGTCGTTTAACCGCACCAATTTATATTACGAAGTACGCCCTAAGCACAATACCAAAAAGCAACTGATACAATACGTAAAAAAGCATAAAGGCAAAAGCGGCATTGTGTATTGTTTGAGCCGCAAAAAAGTAGAAGAAATTGCCGAGTTGCTGCGGGTGAACGATGTAAAAGCCTTGCCTTACCACGCCGGTTTAGATGCCAGCGTGCGCATGGCCAACCAGGACGCTTTCCTGAACGAAGATGCCGATGTAATTGTAGCGACCATTGCCTTCGGGATGGGGATTGATAAGCCGGATGTGCGGTTTGTAATCCACTACGACACGCCTAAATCCATTGAAGGTTATTACCAGGAAACCGGCCGGGGCGGCCGCGATGGCTTGGAAGGCAATTGCCTTATGTTTTACTCTTACGAGGATATTGTAAAACTTGAAAAATTTAACAAAGATAAACCGGTAACCGAACGCGATAACTCGAAATTACTGCTGCAGGAAATGGCCTCGTATGCCGATTCGGCGGTTTGCCGCCGCAAGCAACTGCTGCATTATTTTGGCGAAACCTACGATAAAGATTGCCAGTTCTGCGATAATTGTTTGCACCCGCGCGAGCGCTTTGAAGCGCAGGACGAAGTGCTGCTGGCTTTGCAGGCCGTTGTAAGTACCAATCAACGTTTTGGCATCGACCACATTGTAGATGTTTTGCGCGGTACCAATAACCAGTACGTAGAAAGCTACGGCCACGACCAACTGCCGCAATATGGCCAAGGAGCAGAGCGCGATGTGCAGTTCTGGAGTTCTTTGCTGCGCCAGGTATTGCTTTCGGGTTTCCTGGAAAAAGATATCGAAAACTTTGGCGTGGTAAAAATTACCCCCAAAGGGCTTAACTTCATCGAAAATCCGCACCCGATTAAATTAACCAAAGACCACGACTTTGAGCAGGAAGTGCAGCAGGAAGAAGAAAAAGAAGAAACCCAATCTTCGGCCGGCCACGATACGGTTCTTTTTGACTTGCTTAAAGCCCTGCGGAAAAAACTGGCCAAAGAATTAGATTTGCCGCCTTACGTGCTTTTCCAGGATCCTTCGCTGAAAGAAATGGCTACTACTTACCCTACCACCAAAGAAGACCTAGCGCATATTGCCGGCGTGGGTATGGGCAAAGTGCAGAAGTTTGGCAAGCAGTTCCTGGATTTAATCAGTAAGTACGTAGAAGATAATGATATTGTAACGGCCGCCGATGTGGTGGTAAAAACCACCGTTAACAAATCAAAAATTAAAATTTACATCATCCAGCAGATCGATAAAAAAATGGACCTGGAAGAGATTGCTTCTTCTAAAGACATTACCATGCAGGAATTAATCGAAGAAATAGAACACATCTGCTACTCGGGTACCAAGCTTAACTTAAATTATTACATCGACGAAGTACTGGATAAAGAACGCCAGGAAGAAGTGTACGATTATTTTATGCAGGCCAGCACCGATAATATTTCGGTAGCCTTAAAAGAACTAGGTACCGACGATTACACCGAAGAAGATATCAGGTTAATGCGCATTAAGTTCTTAAGCGAATACGCCAACTAAAAATCGCGGATTTAAACGCATTAAGCCGATTACACGGATTCATTATGGGAACACTAAAATCCTGCTGTAAATAATCCGTTTTTTTAAAATTTTTGATTTTACCAATAACAAGAAAGGCTAACTATACCAGTTAGCCTTTCTTGTTATTAATTTTACTAAAGTCTTAGCGCGATAAGAATAAAGCAACAGCTAATAATAGGTGAGCAAAATATGGAAATCACTAAAATCCGCGTAATCCGTTTAATTTGTTAAAATCTGTGATCTAAATATTCCAAAAATAAACAAGAAACCCTGATTGAATTTTGATAACTTCGCAGCCTAAGCCGGTTGGTTTTTGGCGGGAATAATAAGATATTTTAAAAATTTCCCGCGCCAGCATTATTAAAATTCTTGCACCATGAACATATTAATTATCGGATCGGGCGGCAGAGAGCACGCACTCGCCTGGAAATTGAAACAAAGCGAATACTGCGAACGCATTTTTGTGGCTCCGGGTAATGCGGGTACTGCCCAAATTGCCACCAACGTAGATATTTCTATTTCCAACTTTGAAGAGTTAGCTAAGTTTGCCGATGATTTTAATATTATGATGTTGGTAGTTGGCCAGGAAGCCGCTTTGGTAGATGGCATTCACGATTACTTTCAAAGTCAGGAATACTTAAAACATATATTGGTGATTGGGCCCTGCAAGGCGGGCGCGCAACTGGAAGGCAGTAAAGATTTTTCGAAAAAGTTTATGCAGCAGTACCAAATTCCTACGGCCAGCTACCAAACTTTTACCCTTGATTCTTTCGATCAGGCGCTTACGTATTTGCAAACGCATGCGTACCCGGCGGTTTTAAAAGCCGATGGTTTAGCGGCTGGCAAAGGGGTAGTAATTGCTAATTCTTACGACGAGGCCGCCGCGGAACTGGAAGCCATGTTGCGCCAGCAAAAGTTTGGTGCCGCCAGCAGTAAAGTAGTAATCGAAGAGTTTTTGCAAGGCATTGAAGTTTCTGTTTTTATTTTAACCGATGGTAAAGATTACGTGCTGTTGCCGGAGGCTAAAGATTACAAGCGCATTGGCGAAGGCGACACTGGCTTAAATACCGGGGGAATGGGTGCTGTTTCGCCGGTGCCGTTTGTAAACGAGGTTTTTATGCAAAAAGTAAAATCCCGGATTATAGAACCTACTTTGTTGGGTTTGCAAACCGAAGGCATTCCGTACAGCGGTTTTATTTTTATTGGGTTAATGAATGTAAACGGCGAGCCTTATGTAATAGAGTACAACGTGCGCCTGGGCGATCCGGAAACGGAAGCAATTCTGCCCCGCATTCAATCCGATTTATTTGAGTTGTTCCGGGCTTTACACGACCACGAACTGAAAAATTTTAACTTAAAAGTAGATCCGCGTACCGCTGCTACCATTATGTTGGTGGCCGAAGGTTATCCGGGCGATTACCGCAAAGGCGATGAAATAACTGGTTTAGAAGCCGAAACGGAGACTCTGGTTTTTCAGGCGGGCACTTTACTAACCGAAAATAAAAAAATTGTGACGAATGGCGGCCGCGTACTGGCCATTACCGGCTTGGGTGACAACATGCTGGATGCTTTAGAGCAAGCCCGCCAAACCGCTGAAAAAATTACCTGGTCCGGCAGAAACTACCGCCGCGACATTGGCTTTGATTTAATTCCGAATTACAGCAGCTAATAAAAATATTTCATGAGAGGTAAAAAAAGAAGGCTAACTGATTACAATTAGCCTTCTTTTTTAATTATAAGTACTGGCTTTAGTTAAAACGGAATAACGTAAAAGTAAAATTTTTTAAAATTATTTTAGCAGTAATCTTCAAAAGCACCTTTCAGGTTATCTACAATACGAATTAAATCGTTGCCTTCGATGTGGTAGCGCTCAATCATGTGCACTAATTCGCCATTTTTAAATAAGGCTATAGAGGGAGAAGAAGGAGGGTAAGGCAGCATGTGCTCCCGGGCTTTAGCTACGGCTTCGCCTTCCATACCGGCAAATACAGTTACTAATTTATCCGGACGCTTTTCGCTGGAAGAGACGGCCATTTTTAAAGCCGGACGAGCTTTAGATGCGGCACAACCACAAACCGAGTTTACGGCCACTAAAACAGTACCTTCATTTCCTGACAGTACCTGTTCTACTTCTTCCGGGGTCATTAATTGCTCAAAACCAGCCGAAGTTAAATCTTCGCGGATTGGAGCTACCATATATTCAGGATACATTCCCATAATAATATTTTTTAATCGGGTTAATAAACTAATTCAGATGTAAAATTACACAAACTTTCTAATAAGTAATAAACGTAAAAAGAAAGGCATTCTGTTCCTTTTAACAATTTACTTTAAGCTTAGTTTAAAAATAAGATTTGTTTTCAATTCTTTAAGTTACTTCTCCGGAAGTTATTTTACATAGATGCATTAAAATGCTTCCATAACGTATGCAGCTGTGTCCTTTCTGGTAATTAAAACCTACGTTGCCGTTTAAACTTCTAAATAATGGAAGAAGAAAAAATAATTCCAATGTGGTTTAAAATTTATGATGTTTAAATAATATACTTTGATATTTTATAAATGGCACCTTTATTTTAAAGGTAAACCCCTTAAATCTTTTGCTTTTTAAACATTTATGGTTGTTATTTAATCTGGCAACTTTAGTTTGTTTTATGACTGCAAAGCAACCGGAATTAAAAAAAGTACTGAGACCGGTACATTTATGGGCTTTAGGGGTAGGGCTGGTTATATCGGGAGAATATTTTGGCTGGAACTACGGTTGGGGTGTAGCCGGCACCCTGGGGTTTTTACTAGCAACCCTGCTGGTAACAGTTTTCTACGTAACTTTTATATTTAGCTTTACCGAATTAACTACTTCTATCCCGCATGCGGGTGGTCCGTTTGCTTACGCTTACCGTGCTTTGGGTCCCCTTGGCGCCTTAGTGGCTGGTTATGCCACCTTAATAGAGTTTATTTTTGCCGCGCCCGCTATTGCCTTTGCTCTGGGTAGTTATGTGCATTTTTTTTACCCTTCTGTACCGGTACTTATCACGGCTTTATGTAGTTATGTTGTTTTTACTCTCTTAAATGCCTTAGGAGTTAAAGAATCAGCTTTGTTTTCGGTGGTAGTAACTACGTTGGCAGTACTGGAATTAGTGGTTTACCTGGGAGTCGTAGCGCCATCGTTTGAAACGAGAAATTTTTTAAAAAATTCCTTGCCTTATGGCTGGATGGGAATTTTTGCAGCTTTACCCTTTGCCATTTGGCTATACGTGTGCATCGAAGGAGTGGCGATGGCAGCAGAAGAAGTTAAAGATAGTAAAAAAGCCATTGCGCAAGGGTATGTTTCCGCCATACTCACGCTCATGGTGCTGGCTTTGGCCGTTATGATTTTAACTGGGGGTATTACAGATTGGCAAACCTTGGCCGTTATAGATTATCCTTTACCGGCTGCAATAGGAGTGGTGTTGGGGAAAGAAAATTCCTTAACTAAAATCTTTGCGAGTATTGGCTTATTTGGTTTAGTAGCTTCTTTTCACGGTATTATTTTAACTTATTCGCGACAATTGTTTGCTTTGGCCCGCAGCCGCTATTTGCCTTATTACCTGGCTCATGTCCATCCGCGTTTTAGAACGCCGCATCGGGCATTATTGGTGGGGGCTGCCTTTGGTATGCTGGCCTTGTTTTACCTCGACACCAGCAAGCTGGTAATCTTATCTACTTTTGGGGCAGTAATCATGTACATCATCAGTATGGTGAGTTTATTTGTGTTACGGGCTAAAGAACCGGATTTAGCAAGACCATTTAAAGCCCCCATATATCCTTATTTTCCCGGAATAGCTTTAGGGTTGGGAATTGTAGCGGCCATTGCCTTTTTGTATTATTATTTTTGGCTTTGCTTTATATTTTTTAGCGGATTGATTCTGGTAATTTTACTTTTTTACCTCACCGGATCGCACAAGAAATTATCGGTTATTTCTTTTATTTCAGAAGATAATCCGGAGCAAAAATTACCCGTAGCCAACCCTGTAATTAAACCGTCGGAAATATGAGTTACCGGTATACCGTGCAAAATCACACGTATTCGTTTCCGGATCTGAAAACACTTCTGGCCAAAGCTTCTCCGTACCGGTCCGGCGATGTTCTGGCGGGTTTGGCCGCCTTAACTTATGAAGAAAGAGTAGCCGCCCAACTCTGCCTGGCTGATGTACCTTTGCAGGCTTTTTTAAACGAAGCAATCATCCCTTATGAACACGACGAAGTTACCCGCTTAATTATTGACACCCACCATTCGGAAAAATTTAAAATAATCAGTCATTTTACCACGGGCGAGTTGCGCGACTGGATTTTACAGGAAGAGGTAGATTCGCTGGTTTTACAAAATCTGGCTTTGGGGTTAACGCCCGAGATGGTGGCAGCTGTTAGTAAATTAATGCGGAATCAGGATTTAATTGCGGTTGCCAAAAAGTGCGAAGTTATAACCAGGTTTCGTAATACATTAGGTTTAAAAGGAAGATTGGCTACCCGTTTACAACCCAACCATCCTACCGATGATCCCAAGGGCATTGCTGCTAGCGTATTAGATGGATTAATGTACGGCAGCGGTGATGCGGTTATTGGCATTAATCCGGCCACGGACCGCCCGGCTGATGCGATTAAACTTTTAGAAATGTTGGATTATTTACGGGACCAATTTGCTATACCAACGCAAACCTGCGTATTGTGCCACGTTACTACCGCTTTAGCAATAATGGCGCAACAAGCACCCGTCGATTTGGTATTTCAATCTGTTGGCGGTACCGAAAAAACAAACCAAAGCTTTGGAATAAATTTAAGTATGTTACAGGAAGCGTATGAGGCGGCTCTAGCTTTAAACCGTGGCAGCTTGGGTACCAACGTAATGTATTTTGAAACCGGCCAGGGTAGCGCTTTATCGGCTAATGCCCACGGCGGCGTAGATCAGCAAACCTGCGAGGCCCGGGCGTACGCGGTGGCTCGTCATTTTAAACCTTTGCTCGTTAATTCGGTGGTTGGTTTTATCGGACCGGAATACTTGTATAACGGTAAACAAATTACTCGGGCGGCCCTGGAAGATCATTTTTGCGCGAAGCTGCTTGGTTTACCCATGGGGGTGGATGTATGTTATACTAACCACGCCGATGTTGACCAGGACGATATGGATAATTTACTTACACTTTTGGGTGTAGCCGGGTGCAATTTTATTATGGGAGTGCCCGGGGCTGATGATATTATGTTGCATTACCAGTCCACTTCTTTTCATGATGCTTTATACGCCCGGAAAGTTTTAAACTTACGTCCGGCACCGGAGTTTGAACAATGGATGCAAAACCAAGGACTCATGAACGATAAGGGCCAGCTTTTACGGGTAAATAAAGGGCATCCTTTGCTGCAGAATGCTTTTTAATTAAATTTTTAAATTTTTTATTTTCGAACCAGCGTGTACGTTCATAAGATGTTGGCTTATAATGTAATTTATTCATCCCAAACAATAATTCAAACTTTGCAATAATTGCCGGTATGGAAGAAGAACATATACAGCATTTCAGTGAACAGGCGGGTGATTCGTGGGCGGCGTTGCGTAAGTTTACGGCCGCACGCATTGCTTTGGGCCGGACCGGCATTTCCGAACCGCTTGCCCATTCTCTGCAATTTAAACTGGCTCATGCGTATGCCCGCGATGCGGTATTCTCAGAAATTAATATAGATGAACTTACTAGAGATATAAATAACCAATTCGACATACCGGTATACTCCTTGCAAAGCCAGGCCGGCAACCGGCAAGAATACTTGCAGCGACCAGATTTGGGACGCAAGCTTAGTTTACAATCAGTAGAAAATTTAAAAAAAAATGTAGGGAATGCACCGGATATCGCTATTATTCTGGCCGATGGTTTATCCGCTACAGCTATTAACCAACATGCCTTACCGGTATTACAATTATTAGTACCAAACCTGCGCCAGTTAAATTGTAGTTTAGCACCGATTACCCTCGTGGAGCAAGGCCGGGTTGCCATCAGCGACGAAATAGGATATTTATTTAAGACAAAACTTGCTTTGATTTTAATCGGAGAGCGGCCGGGTTTAAGCTCCCCCGATAGCTTGGGTGCTTATTTTACATATAATCCCCAACCCGGTTTAACAGATGAATCCCGCAATTGCCTTTCCAATATCCGGCCCGCTGGTTTAACGTACCAAGAGGCTGCAAATAAATTAACTTACCTGTTACAAGAAGCTTTGCGGCTAAAACTATCCGGAGTTTTATTGAAAGATACTACTAACTTGTTATCATAATTATAAAAGCGGTTTAAAGTCACTCAAATTTTTTTTGCCTAATAACTTAGATTTAACTTAATGCTTTTTAAATAAGGTTCCAGCATGGTAGTGCCTTCAAAATTGCCGATGTACTCGCACTTGTCGCAGCTATTCCGGAAGTACAGTTCTACATAAAAATTATGCACATAATACAGTTTAATAGTAAAAACCGAAGTGTGCCGGATAGCTAAATACGTGCCCCATTTTTTTAAATAAACCATTTTTTCTAAATGGGTTAAATGGTTAAAGTCTTTTAAATTAAGCATCGTTCCGTCTGTTAAAGGCGCCTTGAATTACTGCTTTAAAGACGGAACAAAGTACCAAAATAGTTGCCACCACCCCAAGATAAAAGCAGCTATTTTACCGGGCAATTTAGGTGCTTAAGGATGCTAATTTTTAAAACTAATTACTCCGCCAGGAGCGGAATCGGGGGAAATTGTTGTAAGCTGGAATCCGGGGCAGGACGCACAGCTACATCTAAAATACTGAAGGGGTAAATATCGCGGTAAGGGGCATAGTACTTTTTACCTTTATTTCGAACAACGTACCATTCATGGTTTATTTGGCCGTGCACAAAAATGGTATCGCCAACGCGGATATTTTTAAAAATTGGATTAAATATTTTGGGGTATTTACGTAAAACAACGCCTTTTCTGCCGGCTGTGTAGGTGGCATTTATCTCCTCATAACCGGTAGGGTGCTCGTAAGCAGTAGCTTTTAAAAGAGGGGTGCAGCCGGTAAAACAGGTTAAAGTAAAAAGCGCAAGTAAAGTTTGTTTCATTTGTTTGGATTTGATTTAGGTTTAGTGGAGGCACGTAATTAAGTTTAGGGTTTTTAAGAAACACCGGATAGTAAAAGGCTATAAAATAGCAGCACCAAGTTGCGCGGGTGCCGCAGGTATATAAATAACCTGGCTAAACACGGTATGTAGTTTAAAAATAGCTAACCCGGAAATTTTAAAATATACAACCAAAGGTGGGGTAATCGGATTCTGTTTTTTTGGCCGATAAGAAAACAGCGACCGGGCCGATAAAGGGATGGAGAAAAAAACAAATTACAAATGTCCATCCCAGGCCAATTTTGCGTTTACTGCCTAAAAAGGTTACTACCATAATAAGTGGAAACCATAAAAGTACAGAAGACATTAGCTGACAAGTATCGGATTTTGAAATTTTTATATATTACTACATAGCAAGAGCATTACCTTAAGTATTAAAATTAAAAAAGGAAAAAAGAGTTGTGTATCTGTAACCGCAGGTGTATAAATATAATAAAAGTTTTATATGATTTTAGGTTTTTAGCTTAATTATTTATTCTGATTGGTGATTTAACTTACTTAAAATCAGGATAGAATAAACCAGTAATTTTTTTTAAGATAAAGCAAATAGAATATAGCTGCCTTGCATGTTTTTGATTATTAGTTTTTTACATAATAATCTAAAAATATTTTTAAAATTAATGCATACATAATATTATTCTTATATATTTAAGTAGTACTAGACGTTACCAGAGAGGATTTGGATATTGTAAGAAACTATGGAAAGTTTAACAAAAGAACTTTTTGATACTTCGTTTTACGAGAGCTGGCAACGCCATTACCATAAATTTAAAGCTTACCTGCATCAGGATAATAATGAACCTTTCAACCCTATTATCCTCGACGAAGATTTAATCAAGTGGATAGGAATTCAAGCCCGGTTACAAAATAAACTTCCGCCGGAGTTAAGAATTAAATTAGCGGAGCTGCCTTTTAAATTTAACAGAAAAGGCGCTTTATGGGAGCTGATGTATCATCAGTTAGAAAATTTTTTTAAAATTAATGGTCACGCCCATGTACCTGCCATCCCCGAGTACGAAGCCCTGAGGGATTGGCTTTGGCGCCAGATTCAGGATAAAAAATATCTGTCGGAAGCCCGGTTTAATAAACTGAACCAGTTAGATGTTGACTGGGAAATGGCTTCTACCCGCGACCAAAGGTGGGAGCAGATGTATGCGCGGTTAAAAGAATTTTCCGCCGAATTTGGGCATAGCTTGGTGCCGCAAGACTGGAAAGCCGATCCGATGTTGGCTAACTGGGTGCGGGTGCAACGCCGCATGAAAGCCAAAGGCAAACTATTGCCCGAGCGGGAAAAAAAGTTAAACGAACTGGATTTTGTGTGGCACATTCAGGTATTATACAACTCGCAGTGGCAACAATACTACCAAGAACTGCGTCGTTTTTTCGAGAAACACGGCCACACGCGGGTACCAGGCCGGTTTAAACAACTAACCAGTTGGATTGAAAACCAAAGAACCGCGAAGAAGAATAATTTACTACCCGCCAACCGGGAACAAAAATTAAATGACCTAAACTTTATCTGGAATTTTAAAGAAGTTAAAAACAATGATTGGCAGGAAAAATACCAGCAACTTTGCGCTTTTAAAAAGCAACAAGGTCATAGTTTTGTTCCGGTAAATTATAAAGAAAACAAATCGCTGGGCACGTGGGTGGCCACCCAGCGCATGTTAGAAGCTAAAGGCAAGCTCGATCCTGTAAAAAAGAAGAAGTTAAACCAGATTGGTTTTGTTTGGAGTTCCAATACGCACCAACAACTTAAGTCGAATTACGATTCTAAATGGAACCTTAATTTTGAACGCTTAAAAATTTATCAGCAAGTATACGGTACCTGCCAGGTTTCTTTAAAAATAAACCCGGTACTGCAACGCTGGACCCGGTGGCAGCGCATTCTTTTTTGCCAGGGAAGATTATCCGAAGAGCGCATGGCGAAACTCAACGAAATCCGTTTTCCGTGGAATGTGCAGGAAGGTTACTGGATGAAGATGTACGAAGCGCTGAGCCAGTTTAAAGAACGTTATGGGCATACCCGGGTGCCTTACCATTGGGCGCCAAATCGCCAGTTGGCAGCCTGGGTTTACCGCCAAAAGCTAAATAAAGCGGAGTTATCGGCTCAAAAAATAGAACTCCTGAATATACTGGGCTTTGATTGGAGCTTAAGCCGCAAATTACTGGTTTCGTGGCACGATATGTACCAGCGCTTGCTCCAGTTTAAACAAGAGCACGGGCACACGCGCGTACCCGTAAAATGGGCTCAAGATCGTAAATTAGGTAAGTGGGTGAGCCGGATGCGGCACGAAAAAGATAAGTTACTGCCGGAGCGGGTAGGTTTGCTGGAAAAAGTAGATTTTAAATGGGGTAAACAGATAGCCAATAACAAAAACGAAGCGCAACCCGTTAAATTAAACAAACAGAAAAACCCGGAAGAATAATTAAACCTTATTAACTCCAAAAATTAAAATTTTTAAAAATTTGTTTGCAGGAAGGCTAACCCATTATAAAGGTTGGCCTTTTTGGTTTTAAAATATTACCTAAAATACCCACCGTACAGGTATTATTAATATAAGTGCCGAGAGACAAGCTAGTTTAAAGAGTTATTAGTACTTCATATACCAGCGATAGCTCACCCTAATGGCTATAAATCTAACTGTAGGAAAGGCCTTGCTGCTGATTTATGTCGTAGTACAAAGGAGTAAAATTTTCTTCTATTGCGTCGCACCCAACCTGCATCGATAGGCAACTAACGTTACCAAAAATGCTGGCAACCGCCGCATCGGCTGCATCGCGGCCGTTGGCAATTTTAACGAGGCCGTTGAGGGGGGCTAATTTGGTAGCGTCAAAAATAATCCAGTTGCCGCCAATGTACGCTTCAAAACACGCATGAAAATCTGGTGGGTTTAACTTAAAAGCATAAGCCGTAAAATAGCGGGCCGGTATAGAAAGTGCCCGGCATAAAGCAATACCCAGGTGGGCAAAATCGCGGCATACGCCTGCTCTTTCGGTAACGGTGTCATAAGCCGAAGTTTGCGAATTGGTACTGCCACTCAAATATTCTACATTCCCGTAAATCCAATCGGTTATAGCGCATACTTTTTCAAAGGCTTTGTCGTATTTCCCAAATTTACTATACGCCAGCCGCTGCAATTTATCAGACTGGGCATACCGGCTCGGGTAGAGGTAGGGAATTACATCGGCATCTAATTGCATAATCGGCGTTGTCCCAGATTCTTTTTCCAGACCGATAATTTGGTAAATGGTATCAACGATGGCTTTATAGGTTATTTTAAAAGTAAGGGGTTCCGTTACCTCTAAGCGGAGTAGCCGGTTCGCGTTTTGGCCAAAGCTAAATTCTTCTGCGCGGAGGTAAGGCTCTAACTCCAAGGTTTCTTCCAGCACGGTTTGCGTAGGGCTACGTAGCGCGTGGATGTTTAAAATTAAAGTACTGGGCTGCTGCACCTGGTATTCTAATGCACTATGCACTTGAAATTTCATGAGAGGCAAAAAGAAAAATTTTTAAAAAATTATGATTTAGCCGGTAACTGATTAAAGGCGGAGTCCATCCAATCTTCCGGAATACTATCCAGGGCAGTTTTCAGCTTCTCGGCCCACAATTCCGAAATGGCGCTTAGTTCTTTTTGCTCGTACCGGTACTCGGCCAACTGATAACTATCTTTTTTGTATAAAATCACATCAATCGGAAAATCAACATCGTTGTTGCTTACCCGCGTAGAATCGAAAGATAAAAAGCCGGCTTTTAATGATTGTTTCATGGTGCAATCGGCGTTTAAAACCCGGTTTAAAATGGCTTTGCCCTGGCCGGAATTACCAATTATCACGTAAGGCGAGCCTTCGTCTAGTTCTACCCAGTTGCCCTCGGGGTAAAGCAAAAAAAGTTTGTGTTCGGGATCATCGGCTAGCTGGCCTCCCACAATGGTATTTAAATTAAACTTAAAGCCGGCATTTTCTAAAGCAGCTTTGTCTTCGTCGGCTACTCTTTTAATTTGTTCGCCAAAAGCATTTACCGCTTTATACAATTTATTATACGTAGCTCCTTCGTCGAGCAGTTCCTGAAAATAATAAACCGCCTTATCTCTTACGGAGCGCAAGCCACTCGTCATAATAAACAAAGAGTTATTTCCTTTTTGGTAAACAAAGGTTTTTCTTTTAACGGTGGTATTCGTTCCGGCAGTAATGCGGGTATCGGCCAAGGCCACTAATCCTTCTTTTACCTTAATGCCTAAACAATATGTCATGATGTAATGCTTTTTTACTGGCGGTAAGTTACACTTTTAACGGTTTAAACTATTTAACTTTCTGCTACTTGGGCTCATTTAAATTTGATTTAATCTGATTTTTTAAAAATTTAAATTTTACAGGTTAAAATTTTAGCGGTTTGGGTAATTGCTTACTAAAATAAATCAGTTAAGTTAGCAACTAAATACTATTGTTAACGGCAACAAACAACCTGGTACTAACTGCCCTTAGATTTTTTAAAAATATAAAAGCTATTGTGCCTAAGGTAAGTTGAAATACCGCAGAATATATTTACTTTAAAGTTCGAAAATAGTAAGCGGCAGTTGCGGGTAGTTTAATCGAATAAGCCAGTTAATGCTGGGCTTTTCTTTTATGTATATTTTAATTTAAAGATACTTTGTTTCACTAATTTTTTAACCCACCATATGGCATTTCAAATAAAAAAGAAAGGCGTAGTATACGATGTAGTAATTGTAGGTTCGGGAGCGGGCGGCGGCATGGCGGCTAAAACGCTTACCGAGGCAGGTCTTAAAGTAGCTTTGCTGGAGGCCGGTCCGGATTACGACCCGGCTAATCCGGAGCAGCAAACGCAATTAAAGTGGCCGTACCAGTCGCCCCGGCGTGGAGCCGGTACTACCCGGGCTTTCGGCGATTTTGATGGTGCTTATGGGGGCTGGGAAATTGATGGGGAACCATATACCCGCGAAGGCAATACCGAGTTTGACTGGTTCCGGTCGCGGATGATCGGGGGTCGGACAAACCACTGGGGCCGGATATCTTTACGTTTCGGACCGCACGATTTTAAGCGGGGCAGCATTGATGGTTTAGGCGACGACTGGCCGATTAGCTACGATGATTTAAAACCGTACTACGACCGGGTAGATAAAATGGTAGGGGTATTTGGTACCAACGAAGGCTTACCGAACGATCCGGATGGTTTCTTTTTGCCGCCGCCCAAGCCGCGTTTGCACGAGTTAATGATTAAAAAAGCGGCGAATAGCGTTGGCATTCCGGTTATCCCATCGCGTTTATCAATGTTAACCCGGCCGGTTAATAAAGACCGGGGTTCTTGTTTCTTCTGTTCGCAGTGCGGCCGGGGTTGCTCCGTTCACGCCGACTTTGCGGCTTCTACGGTATTAGTAAAACCTGCCCGGAAAACCGGTAACGTAGATTTATACGTGAACGCCATGGCCCGCGAAGTTTTAACCGATAAAAACGGCCAGGCTACCGGGGTGTTATACACCGACAAAACCGATATGCAGGAGTACCAGGTAAACGGTAAAATAGTAATATTAGCGGCCAGTGCCTGCGAATCGGCTCGCCTTTTATTAAATTCTAAATCGGCCGCCCATCCGAACGGATTAGCTAACTCCAGCGGCGTAGTAGGTAAATACCTGCATGATTCCACCGGAGCTTCGCGCAGCGCCTTTATTCCTAAATTAATGGACCGCAAACGTTATAACGAAGATGGCGTTGGTGGAGCCCACTTATATATTCCATGGTGGCTCGAAGGCAATAAAAAAATCAACTTCTCGCGTGGTTACCACATTGAGCTGGGCGGTGGTTTAGGTATGCCATCTTACGGATTTGGTTTTGGTATGGAAAACATGAACGGCAAGTACCCCACCAAAGACGGAAAAATGAAAGCTGCCGGTGGATATGGCGCTTCTTTAAAAGACGATTATCGTCGTTTTTACGGTTCTAACGTTGGTTTTGCTGGCCGCGGCGAAAGTGTGCCCCGTGAATACAATAAGTGCGAAATCGACCCGAACGTGGTAGATAAGTATGGTATTCCGGTATTAAAGTTTACTTACAAATGGACCGACCAGGAAATTAACCAGGCCAAACACATGCAGGATACTTTCGAAGAAATTATTCATGCCATGGGCGGGGTAGCTAATGGTAAAAAACCAGGCGCCGATGAGCAATACGGTTTAGCGGCTCCGGGCCGGATTATTCACGAAGTAGGAACCACCCGTATGGGAAATAACCCGAGCAAATCGGTGCTTAACAAAAACTGCCAGGCCCACGAAGTGAAAAACCTGTTTGTGGTTGATGGCGGACCATTTGTATCACAAGCCGATAAAAACCCAACCTGGACGATCTTGGCTTTATCGATGCGGGCCTCTGAGTTTATTGTGGATCAACTTAAAAAGCAAAATATCTAACCTGGAAATAAATTTCTATAACTGTAAGCTAATATGGACAGAAGAGAATCCCTGAAATTTTTGGCGATTGGTTCGTTAGGAGCCAGTGCCTTAATAGTAGGTTGCGATAAAGATAAAAAAACCGATGAGGTAAGTACCGAAAACGTAAAAGACGAAGCGAAAAATGATCTATACGGCCGCACGCCGGAAGAAAAAGAACGCGACGCCAAGCTCATGAAAGAGCAATTCTTCACGAAAGAAGAAATGGCCACCATAACCATACTGAGCGATATTATCATTCCGGCCGACGACCGGTCGGGGAGCGCTTCGGATGCGAAAGTGCCGGAGTTTATCGAGTTTATGGCCAAAGACCAACCCAGCTACCAAACACCTTTGCGCGGCGGCTTGCGTTGGCTGGACATCAAATCAAATAAAATGTTCGAAAAGCCTTTCCGCGATGCCAGTAAAGAGCAGCAAATTCAATTAGTTGATTTAATTGCTTATCCGGATAAAGCAGCTAAAGAAAATGCGCAAGGTGTAGCCTTCTTTAATCAAATGCGTAACCTTACCGCTACCGGCTTTTTCTCCAGCAAAATCGGCATCGAAGATATTGAATACAAAGGCAATCAACCCAACGCTTGGGATGGCGTACCGGAAGACGTGCTGAAGCAATACGGTTTAGAGTACGATAAAAAGACTTTAGACGAGTGCTTGAAAAATGAAGACCGGGGTAAAATGATGACCTGGGACGCTTAATTTTTAAAATTGATGTGATTTTTATTTGTAACTTTTAAGAGGTTTGATCAGAATTTTAAAATAAAATACATCAGCAAAAGCAAAATGCCTCCGGTTATTCGGGAGGCATTTTGCTTTTATAAGACCAGGAGAAGTACTTCTTGAATCAATACCTTTTAAATTTAAATTTTTAAATTTCAATCTATGATATAGTATTTAAGTTGCATTAATACAATGTTTTATGTTTAGTGATATGAAGTAAATATACAAGTTGTGTTAAGCATTTTTACTGCTACTTATTTTAAAAACCAAGAATGAACCGGCGTAATTTTTTGCAATATGTAACTCTAGGCAGTAGCGTAGTTTTAACCAGTAGCGGATTAGTATTACCTGCTAAAACAAAGGCTAACCTTTTAGCTGCGCGGGAACTGAGGGCCGATGTAGTAATTGCTGGCGGCGGCTTAGGCGGTTGTGCAGCGGCCTTAGCTGCTTTACGCAATGGCTTAAGCGTAATTTTAACTGAAGAAACCGATTGGATTGGCGGGCAGCTAACCCAGCAAGGCGTACCTCCGGATGAGCACCCCTGGATTGAAACCCACGGGGCCACCCAACTTTACCGCGATTTCCGGACGGCTATCCGGGAGTATTACCAACAACATTACCCCTTAACCACCGAAGCTAAATCACAAAAATTCTTAAATCCCGGCGAAGGTTCCGTATCGCGGTTGGCGCATGAGCCCCGGGTAGCTTTAGCGGCTTTGTATCAGCTTTTTGCCCCATACCTAAGCAATCAAAAACTAACTCTGTTGTTAGAGCATAAAATCAGTAGGGCCGAAGTAAGCCAGCATAAAGTAAAAGCTTTGCAAGCGCAGAATTTACGGGAAAACCGCGAGCTAACGTTAATAGCGCCTTATTTTGTAGATGCTACCGAGTTGGGTGATCTGCTGCCTTTAACCAAAACAGAATTCGTTACGGGCACCGAATCACGGAGGGAAACCCGGGAACTGCACGCCCCGGAAAAAGCTAATCCGGAGAACCAGCAAGCTTTTACCATGTGCCTGGCCATGGATTATGTTCCCAATTCTAACAACCTGATAGATAAACCCGCCGAATACAACTTCTGGCGCAACTTCCAGCCCGAGATGCATTCGCCTTGGAGTGGCCGTTTGCTGGATTTAAATTATTCCGATCCGAAAACTTTAAAGCCCAAAGCTTTGGGCTTTCACCCGGAAGGAATTGCTACCGGCCAAATGCTTAATTTATGGAACTACCGGCGCATTATTTTTAAAAATAACTTTGTTCCGGGTACGTATGCCGGCGATAGCAGCATCTTAAACTGGCCCCAAAACGATTATTTTCTGGGTAACCTGATAGGTGGCACTTCCGCAGATTTTGATAAACAAGTGCAACGAGCCAAACAATTAAGTTTGTCGCTTTTTTACTGGCTGCAAACCGAAGCTCCCCGCCCGGACGGCGGGCAAGGCTGGCCGGGCTTACGGCTGCGCGGTGATTTATTGGGCACTTCGGATGGTTTAGCTAAGTACCCGTACATTCGGGAATCGCGGCGCATTAAAGCGCTGTTTACCGTGCTGGAAGAACACGTGGGTGCCGAAAACCGCGCTTTAGTCACCGGCCAAAAAGAAAATAAACTTGCCGCCAATTTTTACGACAGCGTTGGTATTGGCTATTACCACATTGATTTGCACCCCAGCAGCCAGGGCGATAACTACATCGATTTTGCTTCCTTGCCTTTTCAAATTCCCTTGGGCGCCTTGTTGCCCCAACGCATGGAAAACCTGTTGCCCGCCAACAAAAATATCGGTACCACGCATATTACCAATGGCTGTTACCGGCTGCACCCGGTAGAGTGGAGTATTGGCGAAGCCGTAGGCATGTTAACGGCTTTTGCTTTACAAAAAAAAGTGATTCCCCGCGCTGTTCGCGAAAAACTCAACTTACTGCAGGAGTTTCAAAAAACAATTCGCTCGCAAGGCATCGAAACACACTGGCCAAAATCGTAAAATTTTAAAAAATTTTGTTTTTAAATCTCTTTTGGAGAATCCGAAATAGCATTAAGAATAATAACAAAATCCATCGGAAGCTAAAGCAAGGGCTAATAGGGCTAGTTGAAAAAAATTTATATTAATCAATCCTTGCTCGTCTCTTTTCTCACAACCTGTATGCGCTTATTTACCATTTTACCTTTATCAACCCCAAGCAGCTAAACCAAAATTAGTTTAACCTCGATTGGATTTACTTTGCGAGTAAATAAGCAGGAAAGTCGGGGTGGGGGAGATTATGCTGGTTATTTGGAAACTGTTTTGCCTTTATTATCCGATTTAATTGGAGCTTTAGCCCGCCAGCTTAAGGTGGCAGCAAAGCAAGTCAGGTAAGTAAATTTGCACCATAATGTGCTAATTGGCTGGAATACGAAACAGCTTCTTAGTAAGCGCTGTCACCAAAATTTAAAATTTTAAAAAAAAAACGCCCTGTTTGCCGCTAAAAGCAAACAGGGCGTTTTGGTTGGATTAGATTATTTGTTCTGATTCAATTTCTGAAAATTGGAAGTTTTTGCTTCTGATTAACTCCGGATAAAACGGGCGGTATTATTCGCCATCTTCGTCTAAATCCAGGTCTAAGTTTAATTTGTTGAAAGTACCTCCAAAGTTGCCTTTTATGGTTTTACCATTTTCTAAATTAAGGTTGTACTCGGTGGTTATGGCTGGTAAAGCACCAGTTACTTTAATGGTGCCGCCGGTAATTTTAATATCGGCTTCTTCTTGCCAGTTATTATCACCATCGGTGTCTATCCGCACAATCGACTCGTAGAAGAAAGCTTTATTTTTGTATTTGGCTTCAATTTGCGCCGGGGTTAAATTTACGTCAGCGGCCAAGTCGTTGTATTCAAAAGTGCCGGGCTTAAAGCTATTTCCGTCCGGGGAGATAGTAGCTCCTAAAATAGCAATCTTCCCATCTTTCATACTGGTTATATCGCCATCATTCGAAAACTGCGGCGTACCATCAGTTATAAATAAAAAGTCGAGGTGGTGGGTATTGGCATTGCCGTACAATTTAATGCCGTCGCCTACGGCATAGTACCCGTTTTTAATGGTGTACTTTTGGCCATTGTACTCGGTGTTGCCGTTGGTATTAGGCGCTGCTCCGGGGTCATCATCTTCTTTGCAAGAAGTGGCGAACAAACCTATTGACAGAATAAAAGCAACTAATTTTAAATTAAATAAAGTTTTCATGGTTTTAGATTGGATTAATTGATGTGGGTGAAGGATGGAGTTGCAAAAGAAATTTTAAAAGTTTTATTTTGACTAATGGCTGATGTTTAAAGGATTAGAACTTGGCGGTAATTCCCAAACGTAAAGCCGATACGCCGTAACCTACTTCGGCAAAACCGCCTAATTTTTCGGAGAACATGTAGCGGCTACCCACGTGAATACCTAAAAATAAGCCACTGTTGTAAGGGCTATTAAAATCATTATCGTACTCGTCGTTATCGCTGTACCAAGCTGTTCTTACCCCTAACGAAGCGCCTACGTACGGGTCAAATTTGCTGTCGTTAATGTCTAAATCTTTCATTAATTCGCCTAAGTGGTAAGAGCCCCGGGCACCAAAATAAAGAAAGTTATAGTTCCAGCGGTAACCGGCCGCTTTGTAGCCGTAGCGGGCATAATCCACAAAGCCACCAATCGAGATGTTGTTTTTGTAATCTACTTCCAACGAAGCGCCAATGGGTACGCCACCTGCGGTATAAGCCGCCAAACCAATACCGGCGTTCAGGTATTTATTTTTAACGGGCGTTTGCGCCTGGGCTTGCGAGAAAGTAAATAATGCTACTAAACAGAACAGGAGTACGGAGATTTTTTTCATAATTGTTTAAATTTTGAGGTTAGGTGGTTGTTAAATTGGTTTAGGTTAGAATTTGATTGGTATTAATTTTAGCTTGTAATTTTTTATTAGTTGTTCTTGATATGACAAAGGTAATAGCACACCCCTCCGAAGTGAATAAGTGTTACTACTTAATTATTTAGGTAGTACTGCTCATATTTTAAAATTTTCTATTTTCAAGGCCCCAAACACAAAATTGCGGCTCTTTTAAAAGATATTAATTCTTTGAAAATCAAATTTTTAACTTTCTGCCGGATAAATAAAAGTAAAAAGATCCGGTTCAACTTTCCGGCAGGTTGCACATTAATTCGGTAGTTATTATTTAAATTTTTAAAATACCGGATGAGTAAAGGCCGGCTTTAGCAGCATGGTTGGTAGCTGCAGTTATCTAGATTTTACTTATATACATGAAAGCTTTATCTCGCTTTTTTAAAATTTTGTATATGCCGCGATTTACCAGAGTGGGCTTGGTTTTGGGGCTGAGTTGGGTTTTATACTTAGTAAGCTTACCTGCCTGCGTTGCCGCCGATCCAATTATTACTTTGCAGAACAAACCAAATACTTATGATATTGGCAGCGCCGTGTACTTGTTCGAAGATGCTTCGGGCAGTTTAACCTTTGACCAAATTCGGCAGCAAAATCAAAAATTTAAAAAAAGCCAGCAGGAAGCACCCGTGTATGGCCCATCTTCTTCGGCGGTGTGGTGTTGGTTTCGGGTACGTAATGCCAGTCAGGAAACTAAATGGTACTTAGAAATTGGCAGCTCGTTCTTACACGAAGTAGACTTGTACCACCAAAAAGCCAATGGTGAATTTGAATTAATTCAGACGGGAGCAGGACGCTCTTTTCAGGACCGGACCATTAAAACCAACCGGCTGATTTTGCCTTTACATTTGCCGACCAATGCCGAGCGTACTTTTTACGTGCGGTTTCGGAGCCGGAGCATTTTGCGGTTTCCATTGCGAATTGCCACCATGCCGGCACTCTACGAAGCTAACCACCGTGTAGATTTGGTAAACGGCATTTACTTTGGTTTGCTATTCGCGCTGATGATGTACAACTTATTCGTTTACTTTTCGCTGCGCGATAAAGCTTATTTATTTTATGTGTTGTTTATCTTTTCGGTAGCCGCCGATTTAGCCTGCATCCGGGGGTATTTTCTGGAGTTTTTGCCGGAACCCTTGTTGTGGTTGGTAAACACCCGTTTCTTTTTAGGCTTAGCTATTTTACTTTCTCTGTTATTTACCAACGCCATATTACAGGTCAAGCATTATTTGCCTCAGCTTTACCGGTTGCGCTGGATTATTGTAGCCTCGTTGGTGATAGTTTTACTGCTGAACCTAACCGGGTTTTATGTTTGGAGCTTTACTTGGGTGTTGCTCACTTTTATTCCTACTTATTTATACGTTTACTCGGCGGGCATCCTAATTTACCGGAAAGGCTTTAAGCCGGCTTTATATTATACCTTGGGTTTGGCGGCCCTGGGCATCGGCATTGTGATTTACATTGCTAAAGACAATAACCTACTCCCCGAAACAACTTTTACCGAAAGCAGTTTGCAGTTAGGCTCCTTTATCGAAGCCGTGGTTTTATCTTACGCGCTTACCAGTAAGTTTAACATTTACCGGCAAGAAAAAGAAGAAGTGCAGGCCAAGGCCATGCAGCAAGCCATTATTTTTTCGCAGGAGCTTATTCAATCGCAGGAACACGAACGCAAACGCATTGCCGCTGAACTACACGACAGCGTGGGACAAAGTTTAATTTTAATAAAAAACCGTTTGTTGCTGCTGCAAAAGCAAGTACATCATCCGGAAAAAGTAAAGAGCTATTCCGAGGATTTAACGGAAACCGTAGCGCACACCATCAGCGAAATCCGGGGAATTTCCTACGGTCTTCGCCCATTTCAGTTAGATATGCTGGGCCTCACGCAATCTATTAAAGGCTTAGCCGAAGAAGTGGCCGAAGCCAGCGGCATTGATGTGCGGGTAAACGCCGATTTAATTGATGGGGTATTTATGAAGGAGCAGGAAATAAATGTGTACCGCATTGTGCAGGAATGTTTAAATAACATTGTAAAACACTCCGGGGCCAGCCAAGCTCAAATTACCCTTACGCGGGCAGAACAGCTGGTAAACATTATCATTCAAGATAACGGCATAGGCATGAAATCTACCCCGACGAACTCTACTTTAAAACACGGCTTTGGCTTGCGCGGCATCCAGGAACGACTGAATATTTTAGCGGGCAATTGGACCATCTCTTCTGCCACCCCGCACGGTACCATTTTCCAGATAAACCTGCCGGTAAAGGCCGCTTCTGTATTAGTTTAAATTTTAAAAATTTAAAAAATTTTATGAAGTACGATGGAGTTATTTGTTAAAAAAACTAAAACCATATTCCGCTGGTGTCTTACTAGCTGGTTCCGCCATTCCAAAAGAATCAAATCAATTACCTGTTGGTGAGTTTTCTCCGGAATGACAGAGATAAGCCAGATAACTTATACCGCATGCAATGTTCTTAACTTCATCAGCAGCTACAGAATTTTAAAATTTTAAAATCCAGGTATGTAAAGAACGGGTTGTTACTGGTAACAACCCGTTCTTTTTGTATCAAGATAAAATTTCGGTGGTAGCAAAAGAAGGTTGTTCCACTCCCCGGATTAACCGTTGGTCGCCGGCAAGCCAGACAATATCGCCTAACTGAAAAATAGTAGTTGGGGCCGGGTTCAGGATTCGTTCGCCGTTGCGCTCGATGCCCACAATTAAACCATGGGTTTTTTCGCGGATGTGCGAATCCCGGATAGTTAATCCCAAGTACGGAAACTTTTTATCTACTATTAACTGGCGTAACCCCACTGCAGCCTGGGTAGCCGTAGGGTCTTCGGGTGGCATGCTTACTTCAATAAAGGGTTTAAACTGGCTAAGTTGCTCATCCGTGCCTATAACCGTAATTTTATCCGCCGGAAACAAACGTTCCCTGCCTTCCGGAATGGGAATAGTCAGCCGGCCTCGTTCAATTTGGGCAATGCTTACCCCAAATTTCTCCCGGATACCCAGTTCAATCAAAGTTTTACCCACAAAATCCGATTCAGGGCTTACTACAAAATGCGCGAGGTGCGCATCCCAGGGCAAAAGTTTATTTGTGGGTTCTTCGGCTTCGCGCGCATTTAAGTTAGAAATAAAACGTTGTTCAATGCGTTCGTAAGTTTTGCGTAACCGTTGCCGGAATAAAGGAAAAATAACCCCAATTAAAATAATGGCCATGAGCAAGGCTACCCGGATGGAGTACAACTGGTCCAGCATAAAACCTACCAGCAGCAAAGCCAGCACAATACGGGCTATTTCCAGGGCAACCAACGGCCCCCGGGAGTATATTTTATCTTGCCACAACCGGGAGTAAGCCCGGTTTCTTATTCTTTTAATAGCTAAGGCGTAAATAAACGGCCCCATTACCGACAACGAGATAATAGCGGCCGCCAAACGTCCCCAAGGTTCTACCGGAATAGCATTGGTGATAAAAGGCACCAGAAAATTGGTGGTGAGCAAAATAATACTGATCAGTACCACCGAGTTGGTAATAATGGGCTGCGCGAAAGAACGCAAAACTACTTGCCAGTCGCTTACGCTGCTGATGGTCTGCGCATCGGAACTGTAATTAATCAGGAATTTTTTCCAGCTTTCGGGTAATTTTTTTTCTAACCAATTGTAAAACGGCTCGGAAAAACGAATCAGGAAAGGCGTGGTAAAGGTAGTAATAGCCGAAACCGCCACGGCAATGGGGTACAAAAAGTCGCTGGTTACTTTTAAGGTTAAACCTAAAGTAGCTATGATAAAAGAAAACTCCCCGATTTGCGCCAGACTCAATCCGGTTTGAATAGATTGTTTTAAAGGTTGTCCGGAGGCTAGCGCACCTAACCCGCTGGTAATAGCTTTGCCAAAAATAGTGATGAAAGTTATAATGACTACCGGACCCGCGTATTCCAGCAGCATTTTAGGGTCGATCAGCATGCCCACTGATACAAAGAAAACTGCGCCAAAAAGCTCTTTTACCGATTTGGTCAGGTGTTCAATCTTTTCGGCATAAATGGTTTCGGCCAGAATAGAGCCCATAATAAATGCGCCTAAAGCCGGTGAAAAGCCCGCATTGGTAGCCAGTATAACCATTAATAAACAAAGGGCCACCGAAATAACCAACAGGGTTTCTTCGTTCATTAATTTCTTGGCTTTTCTTAAAAAAGTAGGAACCAGGTAAATGCCCCCTAAAAACCACACAGAAAGGAAAAAAGCCAGCTTTACTACCGAATTTAACATGGCAGTTCCGCCAAACTGTTGGCTCACTGCTACCGTAGAAAGTAACACCAGCAACAATATAGCTACTAAATCTTCTACTACCAGAATACCAAATACAATACTCGCAAACTTCTGGCTTTTAACTCCCAGCTCATCAAAAGCCCGGATAATTATGGTAGTGGAGGAGATAGATAAAATGCCCCCCAGAAAAACACTGTCCATAAACGACCAACCTAGTAATTGACCGGTAATGTAGCCGAGTAAGAGCATGCCCACTACTTCGGTAACGGCCGTAATAGAAGCCGTGCCACCTACTTTGGCTAATTTTTTAAAACTGAACTCCAGGCCGAGGCTAAAGAGAAGAAAAATAACGCCGATCTCGGCCCAAATCTGAATAGATTCTACTTCGGCAATAGAAGGAAGATACGGAAAGTTGGGGCCGACCAGTAAACCCGCAATAATGTAACCTAATACTAAGGGTTGTTTTAACCATTTAAACAGGAGCGTAGTTGCTCCCGCCACTCCCAAAATAAAAGCTAAGTCTATAATAAGTTGAGGTACGTGTATCATATAAAGTAAATATTTAAAAATAGCCTTTACAGTAAAAAGCTATAGACTACCGGGGTAAAAGCTACAACAGAAAAAATAAAAAAATAAGTAGCTACGCCAGCGTAAGTACAACGGAGATTAATATGCCGGCAAGATGTGCCGGGGTTAAATAAAGGCGAAAAGCTAAGGAGCGTTCGGCTGAACAAAATCGGAAAAAATGCGGGTAATTACATTTTCAGCGGGAGCGCCAACCAGGAGCAATGCTTTGGAAAGTAGCCGGTAAAACTGCTGAAAAATAAAAAAATGGCCCGGCGCCGCCAGCTTAAACGTGGCCAAGGGCAACTTAACACAAAAATGAGGAAAAGGTAAGATCGCATCCAGGGCGTTTCGTCTTTTCGCTATTTTGGCAGCAACTACGAGGGTTGCATTTTTGGGGGATAAGCTAAAATTTGCTTGGTGCAGCGTTTTAGAAGCCGCCGGAATAACCGGGAAGGCAGCCGGAGCCTGATTAAAAACCAACGCAAAAGCCCACAGCAAAACTACAACAATCGTAAATTGTCGAAATACAGGATAATTATATTTCGGGGTAGTTTTATACATGCCGTAGGCAAAGTTAAAATTTTCTTTTTCGCTATCAAATGGATAAGCCCTTGAAGCAGGTTTAAACAAGGCACTTAATACTTGCTGCGCCAGCACAACCTTATTGCCCGAAGATCAATTGTTAGTCTAAAAGGAAGATCATACATTATATTATTATTAAATAATTGTAGTAAAACTAGGTAAACCGCTACTTTTGCAACGCAATGAGCAACCCTGTTTATCCAAGTCCAGTAACCCCACCCTGAGTTTCTATATTCTCTTTTTAAACTTTTGCTATTTATCTGGCTAAGCATAGCCTCGTATTTTTTTAAAAATATCTAATTTAGGATGAAGCCTTTTTTCCGGTTGTTTGACTTTTCTCAAAAAATTAATTACAAAAACGAAATTCTGGCAGGTTTAACGGTGGCCATGACCATGATGCCCGAGTCGTTGTCTTTTGCTATCCTGGCCGGGTTCCCGCCCTTAGTTGGATTACATGCCGCATTTATTATGGGTTTAATAACCGCTGTTTTTGGCGGAAGGCCGGGCTTAATATCGGGAGGGGCCGGAGCTACGGCGGTGGTATTAATTGCGCTCATGCAATCGCATGGCATCGAATACGTTTTTGCCGCGGTGGCATTGGCCGGGGTAATTCAAATCTTGGTGGGAATATTTAAGCTGGGTAAATTTATTCGTCTGGTACCGCAACCCGTTATGTTCGGGTTTGTTAATGGTTTGGCCGTTATTATTTTTATGGCCCAGCTACAGCAATTTAAAACGGTTGTTAACGGCCATTTAACCTGGATGAGTGGTCAACCGTTGCTCATAATGGCCGGTTTAGTTGCTTTAACCATTGCTATCGTTATCTTTTTCCCGCGAATCACCAAAGCCGTTCCGTCGTCTTTAGCCGCTATTATCGTGGTGTTTTTGTTGGTATTGGGTTTCGATATTGATACCCGAACGGTAAAAGATATCGCCTCGGTAAGCGGTGGGTTTCCCCCTTTTCATATACCCCAGGTGCCTTTGTCGTTGGATACCCTGAACGTAATTTTTCCTTACGCCCTCATAATGGCCGGGGTAGGTTTAACCGAAGGCTTGCTGACTTTAAACCTGGTTGACGAAATTACTACCAGCCGCGGCAACAGTAACCGGGAATGTTTGGCCCAGGGAGGTGCCAATATTTTAAATGGATTTTTTTACGGAATGGGTGGCTGCCCCATGATTGCGCAAACCTTAGTAAACCTATCGGCCGGAGCCAGAGCGCGGCTGTCGGGGATTATAGCGGCTCTTACCATCTTGGTAATTATTCTTATTGGCGCCCCTGTAATAGAAAGAGTTCCAATGGCGGCCTTAACCGGGGTAATGATTATGGTGGCCATAGGTACCTTCGAATGGATGAGCCTGCGTATTATTAATAAAATGCCCCAACAGGATGTATTTGTAGGAATATTGGTGGCTGCCATTACAATTTGGCTGCATAATTTAGCCCTCGCGGTTTTGATAGGTGTCATTATTTCGGCGCTGGTGTTTGCCTGGGATAGCGCCAAGCGAATCCGGGCCAGAAAATTTGTAGATGGTAATGGGGTGAAGCACTACGAAATTTACGGGCCACTTTTCTTTGGTTCGGTTACCGCTTTTAACGAAAAGTTTGAGATTGCTACTGACCCGAAAGAAGTAATTGTTGACTTTAAGGATTGTCGGGTAGCCGATATGTCGGGCATTGAAGCCCTGAACAAACTGACAGAGCGTTACCACCAGGTAGGTAAAAAACTACATCTCCGGCATTTAAGCGAAGATTGTCGTTTGTTATTAAAAAATGCGGAATCGGTAATAGACGTAAATATTTTAGAAGATCCCATCTACCACGTTGCCGCCGATAAATAAATCCTCGAAAGTACCATTAAAATCAACAGCAGGTATATTGGATTTTAGTAAATGGTAGAAAAGTAAGTCTCTGGATTAAACAACTATAAATCAAATAAGTAGAGCTTAAAAGTTGTAGAAACCTGGATATTTTAATTGACCGTGTAATTGCTCGTTGAACATAACTCCGGGGCAGCCAGTTCACCACGTTTTTACTGCGGGATAGCAGCGCTAACAATAAAGGCATTTACATATTCTGCTATTTAAAGTATTTACCTTTTATAAAAAGTTAAAAAATACAATTTTTAAAAAAATTAGCCGATACGGTTTTGCATACGTGTACTTAGCAAGACCATGAGCTAGTAGCGCTACTTTGGTTAGGATTCTCCAATCGAGCAACTATGGCAAGCTTGTTTTAACTGTTCACCTTTATAATGTTTTTCAAAAAACTCATCGCACCAGAGGCAAATGTTCTTTAGTTCGGCGGTACGTGCTTTGGCATGCGCCTCGGTGATGCCGATACTTTCTCCCATAGCTAAAGGGTTTCCCTCATTTATCTTTTGCCAGATTTCAGATTTAGAGACTCGCTGCAAAACATCTGATACTTTTTCGGTACGGGCGTCTCCCAGGGGAACTTTGGTGCCGGGGCAACAAGGATTGATTTTCCAAAGCTGAATGGATATTTCCTGCGGGATATCCGGGGCGCCGGTTAAAAAGCCTTTCCCACCCGAAAGAATCGCACAAAAATTATGATCTGGATCTTGTTTCCAAAGACCTTTTTGAAAAGCCCGGCCGCGCGCCCAGTTTCCGCCTAACCACATATCAATGGTGGCACCCCAATAACCCCAACTAGCTTTATGGTGAGTAAGGTAGGTTTCTTTGCTAACGAGTGGGTCATGGTCATCGCCATTTACGCCACGGCTGGCAAATATATCGGCCAACTCTATCAGGCGGCTACCAGCGTGTTTGTGATACCGGTCAATACTGGCTATGTCGAAGCGGGTAACCCCTTTTTCGAGTAAAGTATCCAGGATTTGTTCATTCAGTAAGTCGCCGTTGGTTTGCAGCATAATTTGCACGCGCCCCTGGTAACGCTCCTGTAAACGATCTAGGATTTGGTAAAGCAGTTTTTTATCGGCCAAAGGCTCGCCGCCGGAAAGAATCAGCCGGTCCATGTGGTCCGGCAGATTTTGAATAATGGCCATGCATTCTTCTTCCGAAATGCGCTCGCCCCGGGGTCCGGAGTTGTTGTAGCAATGGTCACATTCGTCGTTGCACAATTGAGTAAAAACCCAGTACACCGATTCGATATGGTTAAAGTCTTGCGTCATGATTACTATATAATGTTTTGTTCCTGAGCCTGCCAAAAGGCAAGTTCTTCCCGGACACCCGTTACCGGATCAGCCATAAAAGCAGCTTTGGAAGCATAAATTTGAAACTTGCCGGCCACCATATAGGCATACTGATCTCCAACCAGCAAGGCTTCTTTTACATCATGCGTTACAAACAAAGCCGTAATTTTAAAATTTTTAGCTAACCGTAAAAAAAAGGTTTGCATGGTCGCGCGCGTCTGTGCATCCAGGTTACCAAAGGGTTCATCCAATAATAATACTCGTGGTAAAAAGATAATGGCCCGGCCAAAAGAAACCCGTTGGCGCTGACCACCGGAAAGCTGATGCGGCATTCTCCGGGCGTGTTCCTGTAGTTCTAATTCCTCCAACATACGCGATACCTTTTGCTGCACAGCAATTTCGGTTTCTTTACGAACACGCAAACCATAGGCAAGGTTCTCAAAAACCGTTAAGTGCGGAAACAACAACGGTTCCTGGAACAGGTAAACCATTTCCCGGTTACGGGCGGGTACGGCGTCCATGTTTTGTCCGGCCCAACTAACGATACCCGTTTCGGCCGGGAGCAAACCCGCAATAACTTTAAGCAAAGTGGTTTTACCGCAACCAGATCGACCCAGCACCGCTAGAACCTGCCCCAGCGGTAACTCCAGCGAAACCTGGTCCAGCACCGGGTGGTGCGCATACGTTTTAGTTAAGTTGTTTACTTGCAGCATTAAATTCCTCTAAAGATAAATTTTTTGTTGAACCACAATAATAAGGCGGGTGGCAGCATGATGAGCAAGGAAGCCAAAGCAGCATAGAAGATATTGGCTTCGTTCACGTATTTAAACACCAATATGGTAAGGGTTTTAACTTTTCCCAAACCGATAAATTGCGTTAAGCCATATTCAAACCAGGAAATTAAAAATGTTTGAAAAAAACACATAAGCAGGAGGGGTTTGGCCAATGGCAGCAGGATGTGCCGTAAAGTATAGCCCGCCGGAGCGCCCAAGGTTAAAGATTGCTGTTCGAGTTGTAGTACCTGATTATTCCAGAAGCTTTGAAATAAAATAACCGCGTACGGAAAAGCCAGAATGAGCTGCCCCAATAATACCCCGATTACTTCGCCGCTCATGTTGGTTAACAGAAAAAAACGTTGTACCAGTATGGCTAGCACCACGGGAGCCAACACGAAGGGCCAGTAAGCCAGCAGCAACCATCGGTTTTTATGTTTGGCCCACGAAATTTCCTTACTAACCACAAACCCCATCAGGGTAGATAAAAAAGCAACTCCCAAACCTAAAATCAGCGAAAGAAACAACCCTATCTGGAGTTCCCCTTGTTTTACGAATAGTTGCTGCCAGTTGTCCAGGGTAAAATGTTGCGGCAAGATATCCGGGTAAAACCACCTTTGGCCCAGCGATAGCATTCCGAAAAACAGGTACGGCAGCAAAATGGCGGCCATGGGGGTTGACAGCAGTATTTTCCTAAACATGGCGGCGTACATTTTTAAAAAAAAGTAAAAGTAAGAGCAGCACCAAGCCGGTAAAAGCTACACTAATGGCATAACCCTGTGGAATATCGAGCAGGTTAAAGCGCTGAAATTTTTGTACCGCCAATACGGCTACCATTTGGTGTTGCTGGCTACCAATGAGCAGCGGGATTTCGTAAGAACCCAAAATAAAAATAAAATAAAGCAGCAAGTTAGGAGCTGCCGTTTTTAAAAGAATGGGCAAGGCTACGTGTTGCAGAAAATAAGATTTACCGGCTCCCAGGTTTTCGGAAACTGCTTTTAGTTTATGAAGATCCTGCTCCTGGTAAATAACGTGAAATAACAAAGTTAAAAAAGGTACGGCCATGCCTACATGCGCCAGAATAATCCCAAAGCCTAAGGAGTCATGAACCAGGTTTGGGAAATCTTGTAAGTCTACTATCCAACCGGCTTGATACGCTATCCGGGAAAGTAATCCGGATTTAGTAAGCAGTTCGAATACCAGGAAACCCATAATCATGGCCGGAATGGTTAACGGCAGGAATAATAAGTAGCTAAGCGCACCCTGGTCCAGACTTTTTTTAAAATATAAAGATAAAAACAAGGCCAAAGCAGTAGCGATACTAATGGCCACCAAAGCAATGTATATACTGTAAGCCAACGAATGCAGCAAAGCACCGCTCCCTAATATCTGGCGCCAATGTTCAAGGGTAAAACCAGTGGCCAGCACCCCGGTTAAGCCGAAGCTGTTGGCTAAGCCATACATTAGTCCTCCAGCCACGGGTAACGCTGCCAGCAACAAGAACAAGAAGCGCCAGTAAAAACCAGTTGTTTTCTTAGTTATGCTCAATTACTTCTGTTCTGAAATCATCATACAAGCGGATCATGTATTCGGGAGCCAGTTCTTCGAAAGCCCGGTCTTGTATTTTAGTGCGATCAGGGGCTTGCCGGCGGGCGGGAATATTTTTAAATTTTTGTCTCCATTCTCCGGGTAGTTTCGATACGTTTAGGATGGTACCGTCGCCCCAAACTTCCGGACTGGCTTTTTGGTACTGTGCCTCCGGCGACTGCAGAAAATTGATGACTACTAAGGCGCCGGGCAAATTGCCGGCTTGTTTCATAATGCCCAAGTAATGCGTGTTTTGAATAGTACCCGGCTCGGGAACGTAGGCCCGGGACTCCGGCGGAAACACGCCTTGCAAAATTTTGTTGTCTACCTCGGCATCGTTGTTACTGAAAGTAAAATTTACTTCTCCGTTGGCGTAAAGCTGGTGCAGTTGCGCGAGCGAAGCCGGGAAAGTCTGGCCTTGTTTCCAGAAGTAGGGTTTAAGGCGGTTCAGCTTTTGCCATAGTTGTTGGCTGTACTTTGTATATTTGGCGGCATCAAACTTTCCGGCTAGTTCTTCTTTTCCGGCCAAGGCAATCAGCCAAGATTTTAATAAAGTCATGCCGGTAAACTCATTGGGTATGGTAAAGGTGCCGGGATTATTTTGGATGTACGTTTCTAAAGCGCTGAAGGAAGCAGGTGGTTGCGGTACTTTAGCAGTATGGTAAATAAAAGCTAATTGTACATTTCCCCAAGGCGCTTCCATGCCTTTAACGGGCTGTTGAAAGTCGCGGGCAATAAACGGGCTTTGCCAGTTCACGAATTGATTGCTGGGTAGCCGCTCAGTAAATGGGCCGTTAAGCGCATCGAGCTGCCGTAGTTGGTAAAAGGTTTCGCCGTTTATCCAGATCACGTCGATTTCACTCGTTTTTTTTCCGGTCTCTTTTTCAGCCAGGGCAAGCCCCACAATGTCTTTCCCCTGACCGGATGAAATATCGAGCGTAATGTTGTATTGTTCCTGTAGCTTTGGTTTAACATAATCCTCCATGTACTTATTAATGAGCGGATCGCCTTGCCACATCATCATTTGTACGGTAGTGCCCTTAGCCGCTTGTTCTATGTTGAACCAGTTTGCCTCTGCTAGGTCTAATTGTTCCAGCTGACCATTATTGTTTCCGCAACTGCTGAAAAGTAAGGATAGAATCAGGGCAGAAGTAGTGAGGTATTTAAATTTCATGCGCTTTAGGTAAGTTATTCGTTGCCTTTTCCTACGAAAGTGAAAGGCAACAGAATTTTTAAAAAATGTACCGGAGACCAAATTGAACCTGGCGGGGAGGGGCGGCATTGCGGCGAACTAATAGGCCACTGCTCGCGGGCCCAACCTGAATCTGGTTGCTTTGCGTAGCATTATTGCTGTAGCCGCTCAGGTTTTCGGCATTGAACAAATTAAATACATCCGCCCGTATTTCCAATCCTTTTTTGCTCGTGGTTCTAAAAGGTACAAAATACTGCACGCTGGCATCAAAAGTATTGGACCACGGCAGCCGGTCAGAATTACGTTTTTCGTCCGGGTACCGGTCGGAGTTACCCACGTAAGCATCCCCAAAAGCGGATCCATCCCCGTTTAAATCATTCGTAAAAATGTAGTTTCCGCCCGCATTCAGCAGAATATTGCCGCGGCTATCTATTACTTTATATTGGGAAGCATCCGGAATCCGGTTGATGGGCTGGCCGCTTTGCAGTAAAGCCGCCAATGTTAACGTTAAGTTGGAAACCGGATAGTAATTGTAAATGCCATTGATCACATGGCGCCGGTCGTTGATACTCGGTCCCCATTCGGCCTGGAAGTTGTTAGCATCCATGGCCCGGAAATTAATATCTTCGGTATTGTTCTCCAGGTAAGATAAAGTGTAAATCAAACGGTAAGAAAACTTATCATCTGCTTTATCTTTCTGCAAATTAAAACTGGCGGCGTAGTAGTTACTTTTACCTTCGGACTCCGTCATGACCAAACTGCGCGCGACCCCATCCAACCGGTTCCCGTTAATTACCGCATAGTTCCCGTAGATGGGTAGGGTCCGGGTAGAATCGGCCCAGGCACTGCTGCGGGCAATACCGCTTTGCTGGCTGCGGTTGTAGTCCCAGGCGGCCGGCGCGTTTAGATTAACGGTGCGGAACAAATTACGGCCTTGATTATATACTAAATCCACGTAGAAGAGCTTGCTAGGTGCTACCTGCAACTGGTAACCCAAAGAAAATTGCCGGGTAAAAGGATTATCATAACCATTCGGGTTTAAGATTCGTCGTTCGTTGCTAAACAGATTCCGTTGATCGGAAAAATTTTCGGCCGGCGGACCTTGCAGGTAAGCAAAAGGTAAACCAGCATTATTGCTTTGCCCAACCGATAGATTGCCGTTAAAAGTAACCCGGTCTACGTCGGTATCGGTCGGTAAAATTCCTTGTGCCACGTAGTAGGCAATTTGTTGTTTGAAATCGGGGGAATTGTTGTTCTGCTGCAAGGCATCACTGTAAACGGTGTACAAAATTTTGTCGTAGAACAAGCCAAAGCCGCCCCGGATAGTGCTGTTGGGTGTAAGCTGGTAATTAAAACTTACGCGGGGAGCCAGGTTATTAAAGTCTCCTTTGGCATTGCCGCCCCGAGAAAGATTATCGTAGTCGTATCGAAGGCCCAAGTTCAAATTCAACCGCTCGGTTGCCTGCACCTGGTCTTCCAGGTAAGCGCTAAAAATATTCTGGCGTTTGCCAAAATACGTGGGGCGTAACTCAACGGAGTAGTTTGTTACCAAAGCATCCGTAGGTATATCGGTCACGCTTAAGGCAGATCCCCGGTTGGCTGCTCGTAGGTTATCTAATTGCGCTTGGGTGAGCTGTACCCGGTAGCTACCGTTGGGGTTACCCCCGCCAAAAAGCGCATGATCCGTACTCAATATTTCGGCTCCGGCTTTAAAGCTATGGCTCCCCACCGACCAGGAAGCTTTTTGCTGGGCTTGTATCGTGTGTTGAATACTCTCAAAAGCATAACCTGGGTGTCCCAGCACGGCCACGGTTTCGCCGGTTGGTCCGGCTACGGTTACATCCGGGCTGCTGGGATTATCCGGGGCAGCGTAATCCCAGCGAAAACGCGCGTACTGTACATTGGTCGTTAAGGTAAGATTTCCGGAAGTATACACATTGGTACTAGCCAGATTCAGGGAATTACGCACCTGGTCGCTGGCGGAGGAAGGGAAATTTAAACCGCCGGTTAAACCACCGGCCTGGCGACCAATGCCCACAATGCCCGTGTTGGCACGGAGGGTGGAGTGAAATCGGTCACTCCAATAATGATCTAACTTGCCCGAAAGATAATTGAAGTAGTTCTTACCCCGGATGGTTTCATTCACGCCCAGAGCCGGGCTGCTCAAAATATTATCTTTTAAATCAGTGGTGTGCTCGTAATTGAGGTAATAAAAAGTTTTTCCTTTAACGATGGCGCCCCCCACACCAAAGCCCCCTTGGTACCGCTGAAAACCATCTTTTACTTGATTTCCCGAAAGGTCCCGCTGTGCGTAAGGCGAAGAAGCATCCAGAAAACCGGGCCGGGTCAGGAAAAAGGCTTCGCCTTGCAGTTCGTTGCTGCCGGATTTAGACGTTACGTTGATGATGCCGTTACCGGTATTCCCGAACTCTGCCGAGTAGTTGTTAGTAAGTACCGATACGTTTTGCACAAAGCCAATCGGAACACTAAAGCGGGCGCCTCCCAAAAATTGTTCGTTGTTATCGAGGCCATCAATTAAATAATTATTGAATAAAGGATTGGCCCCGTTAATACTCACATTCGGCGCTTCCGGGAAAAAGCCCGTGGCTTGCGTAACATTGGGCAGACGGAACAGCATCCGCGAAAGATCCCGGCCTTCTACGGGCAACTCCCGAATTTCGGAAATGCGCATTTCTGAAGATACCTCGGCATTGTACCGGTTAATCCGGGTGGTATTGTTAGGGTACACCGTAACACCTTCTAAAACCCGTTCTTGCTTCAGGGGGAGTACCAGGGTAACAGTGCGGTTAAAGTTAGAACGCGGACTTACCGGTTCCGATGAAACAGCACTGTAAGTTTCGTTTTCGGCAAAAAGAATAATATAAGTGCCAGCAGTGCTGAGGCCCGAAAAGGTAACAGAACCTTTGCTGTTGGTGCTCCGGGTGGCACTAAAGCTAATAGCTTCACTGGTTATGGTTAAGGGTACGCCCGAAACGGGTTCAAGTTTAGGGTTAAGTACGGTAACTTCAATCGCGCCCTGCGCCCAAGCAGCGGCCATGGGTATAAAATACCCGAACAAGAGTAATAGTTTTCTCACGTTGATAGAATAAATCAGTTGAACAAAGGAATAAAGCCGAAAGCTATATTCCCCTGGGGGGCGCCCGTAAGCCCTGGCAGGTTAGCCGGGCGGCAACAAACAACGGAGTAAAACTTGGCACAAACGCTCTTACTAATTGAAGTAAGGAACGCAAAATTTTAAAAAAACGAACCGTGGTAAAGGTGTTACTTATACCTTGGAGTGCTGCCTGGTCGTCCGCATCGGCCAGGATTGGAGCCAGTAGGGTTACCCGGCATAAGTTGGTTTGCCGGCACAACTCCTGAAAAACCTGAGCGGTATGCCAGGGTATGGTAGCAAAATTAAGTTTAGATAAGGTTGGCTGACGCAGACCAATGAGGTAAACTCCGCCATCCGCTGCTCTGCCAAAAACAAAATCCTGGTGCTGCAATTTAGCGGCTGCTAAGCGTATAAGTCCGGGAGTTAACCCGGGCGAATCGTTGCCTAAACAAATAACTTGTTCGTAACCGGCATTAACTACTTGCTGAACAGCGTGCTGCAGGCGTTCGCCAAAGGTTTCTCCTTTTTGTTTGGCAGAATCTATAACGATTAAGGGCAGCCCGGCCTGCTGAACGAGAAGCTTGGTTCGATTAATAAGCTGCCGGATGATGGCTTTGTTTCGGCGGGTACCCGGGGTAAATTTTTTTGCCCGAGCTTCTTCGGTAGAAGTGCGGGTAAAAAGCAAAACAGCCGTATGCGCCCTGGCAGCTTTCAATTAGAGTTTTTTAAATTTTTATTATATACCCCAAGTTTAACGTTTTGTTTGCAATTAATAATAAACAGAGCAGTTTAGTTAAACTGCAAAAATCATTAAAGATTTATTTAGAAGCTGTTTCGTATTTATAGAAATAGAGTTAACCTTCGCCTTTAGGGGTGTCTCCACCGCCAAAACGGGATAGCTCCACAAAATACTACTCCTAAAAGCTTCTAATTGGTACTTTTAATTGAAGCTGTTTTTGAATTATTAAAATAAAGATCTAAGTTACCCCGGGCACGTTTTTTCACCGGTAAACCAACCGACAAAGAAGGCATGGCAGGTTGGTGAAGACACCAACTTGGGCGATGGCTCAGTTAGCTTTTAAAATGCTAAACAGCTTCTTAAATAGATTTAAAAGATTTCATCTCAGAAAACAATAAAAAAGATATAGTAAAAAACCGGGTAGGGGTAGCATGAGGTCTTTCTTGCTATAATGGTATCTTTTAAACGCAGCTCAAAAAAGAATAGCTTTTAAAGTGAGCTTCCTCCAGGATAATAATTTTTTAAATTTTCCCGATTCTGCTTATTAGTTTAAGTACCTGATTTTAGATTAGATATAAACTTTATTGCTCTCCTGTTTTAGCTCCAAGTAACTTCACAATTGTAATTATTTAATCGCCTAAGAAGATACTAAATGAATGGGTAAACCAAAATACCTGTAAAGTTTTGTTTAACTTGCCTTCAAAACAAAGGAGGCAAATACCAAAAGCCCAATAACTAATTTATCAGTACCTGTTATTTGGGGTTATATTAAAATATGGAAAAATTAATTACTGACATTAATAATATTGTTTGGAGTAACGCTTTAATTCTACTTTGCCTGGGTACCGGCATTTACTTTTCTGTTATCACCCGGTTTTTGCAGGTGCGTTATTTACGCGACATGATTCGTTTGCTTTTTAATAATCAATCCTCGCAGACGGGCGTTAGTTCTTTTCAAGCGTTTTCTATTGCTATTGCCGGCCGGGTGGGCACGGGTAATATCGCCGGCGTGGCCACTGCCATAGCCATGGGCGGACCCGGAGCTATTTTTTGGATGTGGGTAATTGCTTTTTTAGGCAGCGCCTCCGCTTTCATTGAAGCTACCCTGGGCCAGATTTATAAAGAGGTAAAGGATGGACAGTACCGGGGTGGGCCGGCCTTTTATATCGAAAAAGGTTTGGGCATGAAGTGGTACGCGGTGGTATTTGCTTTGGCCACCATCGTCAGCATGGTTTTCTTGTTACCTGGGGTGCAAAGCAACAGCATTGCCCTGGGCATAAGAAATGCTTTTGCGGTTCCTCCGGCTATTACAGGCGGGGCAATAACGCTGGTTCTGGCCCTGATTATTTTTGGCGGCATAAAAAGAATTGGCAAAGTAGCCGAATGGATTGTTCCGTTTATGGCGGGCGCTTACATCTTAATGGCTATTATTATCATCGGGATGAACATCACCCAGATACCTGCTGTTTTAAGTTTGATTATACGCTCGGCTTTTGATCTGGAACCGGCTTTTGCCGGAGTATTTGGCATGGCCATCTCGTGGGGAGTAAAAAGAGGAATTTATTCAAATGAAGCCGGCCAGGGAACAGCTCCGCACGCAGCAGCAGCAGCCGAAGTAAGTCACCCGGTGGAACAAGGGCTGGTGCAGGCTTTTTCGGTGTACGTCGATACGTTGTTTGTTTGTACGGCTACGGCTTTTATGATCTTGTTTACGGGGCAATATAACGTACTTAACCCGGCCGGCGGATTCCTGGTGGAGCAAGTGCCTGGCATTCCTATCGGGTCGGAATATACCCAGCAAGCCGTAAATACCCACTTTCCGGCTTTGGGGGGCGGGTTTGTGGCTATTGCGTTGTTATTGTTTGCTTTTACTACCATTATGGCCTATTACTATATTGCCGAAACTAACTTAAGTTACCTAATGGCGAAAGGTACTCCTAAAGTACTATTGGCCTTATTGCGGGCATTTATTTTGGGCGCTACCTTTTATGGTTCAATCAAAACCGCTGAATCGGCTTGGGCCTTAGGCGATATTGGCGTAGGCATTATGGCCTGGCTAAATATTATTGCCATTCTTCTGTTGCAAAAACCAGCCTTACGGGCTCTCAAAGATTACCAAACCCAGAAAAATGCGGGTTTAAATCCGGAGTTTGATTCTAGGCAATTAAAAATTAAAAATGCCGAAGCATGGAAAAAGCCAGAGCAAGAGCCTGTTGTACGGTAGCTGTTATGATTGAATTATAATTTATAAATCCTATTCTGAGTAAAGTTTAGCTCTTCTCAACTTAGGACTATTTTGGGGAAGCTTAAAGTATTTGGCAGTTAACTTGGTCTAGTTGATTTTATATTTAACGTTCCAAGCTTGATAAAGTAAAGGCCCGACTATTTTGTAGCCGGGCCTTTACTTTATCAAGCTTAAAAGATTAGGCGGCCTTAAGTACCGATTCATTGATAAAAACTTCTAAAGGTAAGCCTAAATGCTTGTGGAGTCGGTAGATTTGCGGGATGGTAAAGTATCTCTTCCGGTTTAATATCTCTGATACCCGTGATTTAGGCCCAATAAATGGCTCCAGATCTTTGTTACTCCAGCCTTTTTCTTCTATAATTTGCTTGATGGCATCAATAGGGTCCGGAAGTTCAATGGGGTAATGTACTTTCTCATAAGCATGCACTAAGGTGGTGAGAACTTCTAGCTCATCATCCAACTCGGTACCTGGTTCGGGGTTCATGTCTAGTAGCTTATCCAAGTGCTTTATGGCCTCTTGGTAATCATGCTCAGTTCGTATGGGGGAAATTGCTATCTGATTCATCTTTTTGGTGGCTTTGTGATTTTATAATTAACTTTTTAGACGGTGAGCGCATCTATTTTATCATATTCAGCATGGGTACCAATCCAGCGAATGTACACGGTTTGGTTGCGCACCAACACTACTGTAATAAGGCGGTAACGATTGCCCTTAATGTCAAAGATCACCCGGTTGTTACCGATTATATCTACAGAATTGGCAAACTGCTTCAAGTCATGTAGGCTATCAATCTTAAGCTCTGTAATTCTAGCTATCCATACTTGCAACGGTAATTTAGCGTCCGCATGTTTAAGGTAGAAGTTCTTTATCCGGGAAACGGTAACAATATTCATGTACTTCTAATTTAAATTGAAGTTACATAAGATGTAACGAACTTGCAAGTAAATCGTTACATTTTATGTAACTTTTAGTCAAAGCAATAATTTGTTCTTACTTAACAATAGGGAGGGAAATGCTTGTAAGGAGGTAACAATTTAGCTATCTTTAATATTAGATATGTGGATTCAAAATACACAATTATACTTTACTGGAGTTAGGAAGATAAGCAATAATTGCCGAAGTGCCGTAATTGCCCGGCTGTATGGCAAATGGTAAAGATTAGGCGGAAGCCTTGCACAATGCCTATTTCGTAATTCCCGAATGAATCCAACTGCTCAAGGGCTTAGCCGGCCAATTCTATTACTCACAGGAAAGTTAATGTATGCTTAACCTTCGCGTCTTGAAACTTAAAGTAATTATTGAGAAAAATGAAAATGAGCTTTGGGCTCGTATTGAGGGTATAGGAGATTTTAGTCCTGTTACGGTGGGCAATACCACGGAAGAGGTGCTGGCTAATTTAAAATTATTAATTAACGATTACATTCAGCATGAAGGAGCCGTTGATCCGGCCTGGAACCTGGTAAACGTAAAAGATTTAAAATTTGAATTTAGGTACGATGTGCAGGCCTTTTTTCAGGAATTTAGTTTTTTAAAACAATCTAAAATTGCCGAATTGGCCGGCCTAAATCCTAGTTTAGTGCGGCAATACGCCTCCGGAGTGAAACACCCTTCCGCTAACCAAGCACGGAAGTTAGAAGATGCCATTCATAAATTAGCTCAAACATTGCAATTTGTATCTATTTATGCCGATGGTCCTACTGATTAGTAATTTGCTTTAACATCATTTCATGGAGAATAAAATTAAGATCTATACTCAAATCACACCCGAAGTTCCAATGCTATATCATTATACTTCTCAAATCGGAATTCTGGGTTTAATTAATAATAAGAAGTTATGGTTTACAAATATTTATTACATGAATGATTCGACTGAATATTCATATTCTTTAAAGGTTATTAAAGAAACCTTGCACAGATTATATGGTATTGGCAAAGATCTTTCAATGTTTTTCCCTAATAGATATGCTATAGAGCCTATATTTTCATTTTCACTTTCTGAGAAGGGAGATTCTCTAAGCCAATGGCGAGGATATTGTCCAAATGGCGGATATTCAATTTCATTTTTTGACTTTGATAATCAGGATCAAGTGAATCTGATGATGAAAACTCATAATATGTATATAGGAAAATGTGTGTATAATCCTGGAATAATCGACGAGTTTGTAAAAGAGGTAATTGTTGAATTAAGCCCAGAAAATTTCGTCATAGAAAGGGAAGCTGCTTTACGGCAGGGAAGTTTAGGGAAATGGCTTGGTCAGTGTTATACAAAAATCTTAAGTAACACAATGAAGTATGCCCCTTTAATAAAACATCCATCATTTGAAGAGGAGCAGGAATGGCGAATGGTAGCTAATTATTATGTTAATTCATTGATAATTCCGACCAGAGCAAATATAAGTGAAAATTATACGTTTAAACCCTATCATATTCATATTCCAGCTGAAGATTTAGATTTAAAGTTTAGACCTGGTAAAAATTTCTTAATACCCTATTTGGAGTTTCAAATCTCTAATGATGAAACTCCAATTTTTATATCTGAAATGATTGTTGGACCTACTCCAAATAGTGCTTTAGCTGTATTGGCTTGTAAAGCATTAATTAAAGATAAAAAAGAAAGGGTACTTTCATCAAGTATACCTTATAGGAATTGGTAATCCTAATATATTTCTCCAATTGATTTACCAAAATAACAAATTCTGCACCCACATCTGCCACCCCAAAAAGCAAAAAAGCCCTTAGAAGTGAATCTAAGGGCTTTTTGCGGTCCGGACGGGACTCGAACCCGCGACCTCCGCCGTGACAGGGCGGCATTCTAACCAACTGAACTACCGGACCGTTTTCTTTATCTGAAGCTTTGTTCTTCCGTTAAAGTGATGCAAATGTATAGGGTTAATTTTTATTGTGCAAGAGGTAAGCACAATAAATTTGTAAGTTTTTTAAAAAAAATTCGGTTTGCAAGCTAAATTGCTGGCTTTAAAGGCTTTTACAGATAAATAAAATCAGACTTATTTAAATTCGCGGATTCCTTTAACTTTGTGTAGTAGAACTAATCCCGAATGTATGCTATTAGATTTTGAACAGCCCATTGCAGCACTCGAAGGCAAATTGCAAGAAATGAAAAAACTGGCCGCTGAAAGTCAGGTTGATGTATCAGAGGCTGTAAAGGCGCTGGAGGATAAAATTAAGTCGCTCAAAAAAGAAACGTACGCTAATTTAACCCGTTGGCAACGTGTGCAACTTTCCCGCCACCCCGAACGCCCATACACTTTAGATTACATAGAGGGGATCACCAACCATTTTATTGAACTGCACGGCGACCGGAATGTGTCGGATGATAAGGCCATGGTGGGTGGTTTTGGCGAAGTAGACGGGCACACCATTATGTTTATCGGGCAGCAAAAAGGGCGTAATACCAAACAACGCCAATTACGCAACTTTGGCATGGCCAACCCCGAAGGCTACCGCAAAGCTTTGCGGTTAATGAAAATGGCCGAAAAATTTAATAAACCCATTGTTACCTTTATCGATACCCCGGGCGCTTATCCGGGCCTGGAAGCAGAAGAACGGGGGCAAGGCGAAGCCATTGCCCGCAACCTGAAAGAAATGTTTATGCTGAAGGTGCCGGTAATCTGCATTATTATTGGCGAAGGTGCCTCGGGTGGAGCTTTGGGTATTGCCATCGGCGACCGGGTGCACATGCTCGAAAATACCTGGTATTCCGTAATCTCGCCTGAGTCGTGTTCTTCTATTTTATGGCGTAGCTGGAATTACAAAGAACAAGCTGCCGAAGCATTAAAACTTACCGCCACCGATATGCAAAAAAACGGATTAATCGACGGCATTATAAAAGAGCCTCTGGGTGGGGCGCATACCGAAACCGAAAAAATGATCCGGACCGTGAAGAAGCATATTTTAAAAACCTTAGCCGAACTAAATAACATTCCAACTGAAGAACGCATCATGCAACGGATCGAGAAATTCTCGAGCATGGGAGTTATCCAGCAAGGTTAAATAACCAAGAATAAAAGTAAGTTTTTGGTTTAAGCCCAAGTAATTAAAACAATTTGTTATACGCACGTATCATAAATTAATTTAGGCCGTTTGCAACTTCACGTAATTAACACTGGTTTTTTTAAATTAGACGGTGGCGCCATGTTTGGCGTAGTGCCCAAAAGTATCTGGCAACGCACCAATCCCGCCGACGAAAATAATTTGTGTACCTGGGCCATGCGGTGTTTGTTAATTGAAGATGGCAATCAGCTTATTTTAATTGATACCGGCATCGGAACAAAACAAGATGCCAAATTTTTGTCGCATTATTATTTGCACGGCGAGGCCAGTTTAGAAACATCCCTGCACCAGGCAGGATTTCAGTTTACCGATATAACCGATGTTTTTTTAACGCACCTGCATTTTGATCATTGCGGGGGAGCGGTGCAATACAACCAAAACCGCACGGCCCTGGAACTAACTTTCCCGAAGGCCAGGTATTGGTCCAACCAAGACCATTGGCAGTGGGCCACCCAACCCAATGCCCGGGAAAAAGCAAGTTTTTTAAAAGAAAACATTTTTCCGCTGCAGGAAAGTGGGCATTTGCAACTCATTAACCCGCAGCAAGCCTCGCCTTTTACCCAGTTTGATATTTTATACGTGGATGGGCACACCGATAAAATGATGTTGCCGGTAATTCCATACAAAGGAAAAAAATTGGTTTATGTGGCGGATTTATTACCATCCGTGGGCCACTTGCCTTTACCTTATGTGATGGGTTACGACACCCGGCCATTGATTACTTTACAGGAAAAAGAACAATTTTTAAATGTAGTTGCTGCTGAACCGGAACAATACGTGTTGTTTTTTGAGCATGATTCGGTTCAGGAGTGCTGCACCGTGAAGCAGACAGAAAAAGGAGTGCGCCTGCACGAAGCTTTTTCCTTGGCAGATTTATAAACGATGAAAATAGGCCTTACCTTGTCGGGAGGAGCGGTGCACGGCGTGGCACATTTAGGCGCACTAAAAGCCCTGGAGGAGTTAGCTGTTCCAATTCATGCTATTTCGGGGGTAAGTTCCGGGGCTATTGCGGGCGCTTTTTACGCGGCTGGTTACGCACCCGAAGAAATTTTTTCTATTGTGGCGCAAGTAAAAATCTGGCGCTTGGCTAGGTTGGCGTTCAGTAAACGGGGTTTATTTATTTTGGATAAATTGGCCCAAGAGTTTCAGAAGTATTTAGGTAATCACACGTTTGAAACACTCCGAGTTCCGTTAATTATTGGTACCACCGATTTACGGCAAGGAACCAGTATATACTTTTCGTCGGGTGATTTAATCAGGCCCTTATTAGCTAGTAACACCGTGCCGCTGCTTTGTCCGCCTTACGAGTACCAGGATTATTTACTCGTGGATGGCGGATTAACCAATAACTTACCCATTGAGTGTTTACAGGATATTACGGATTTTACCATTGCGGTGCACGTTAATCCCATGAACCCGCAGGCACCTTTGCGTACTTTTAGGAGTATACTGGAGCGCACTACCCATTTGGCTATTAATAATAACGTGGAACCGCGTTTAAAGCTGTGCGATTTACTCATTGAGCCACCCCGCTTAAAGTATTACAGTTTAACCGATCTTAAAAATGCGCGCCTGATGTTTGACGCCGGTTATGAGCAAACCTTAAAATTTGCCGATAAATTGCTGCAATTAAAAGAATAAAGAAATCTAAGCATCTAGGCATTTACTATTTTTATCAACTACCCGGAGTAAGGCCAAAGGAGGTGCCGATTTTTAAATTTTAAAATTTTACTACAACTTATTTTTACAAAATTATCCTGAAGGGTTCATGCAACAGAGGTTAAATAAAGAGCCTTTGGTTATTTATTAAATTTATTTTTACATGCTGGCTAAATTTATATCACGTATTATTTTTAAAATTTATGGTTGGAAAGTAGTGGGGCGCATACCTAAAGATGTACCTAAGTGCATTATGATTGCGGCACCCCACACCAGCAACTGGGACTTTTTATTTGCGCGCTGCGCTTTTTATATTATGGGGGTAGATGTGCGGTTTACCATAAAAAAAGAAGCGTTAAGCTGGCCTTTATTGGGCGCCTGGATTAAATACATGGGCGCGTTACCCGTAGACCGCAGTAAGAACAACAGCTTGGTGCAGGCCATGGTGGATATTTTTAACCAAAACGAGAAAATGGTGATTATGATTACCCCGGAAGGTACCCGCAAATACCAGCCGCGCTGGCGCCGGGGGTTTTACCACGCTGCGCTGGGAGCAAACGTTCCTATTTGTTTAGGTTACCTGGATTATGCTAAAAAAGAAGCCGGCGTAGGACCTATGTTTTACCCTACCGGCAATATTGAAAAAGACCTGGAAGAAATCCTCGCTTTTTACCGCACCAAAACTGCTAAATTCCCCGAAAACGGCGTTCGTTAGTTTCGTTAGTGGTAATTGCTTAGCTGTTGTTCAGGAGCAAAAAGTAAAAAGGGTAGAATTTTTAAATTTTAAAAATTCTACCCTTTTTACTTTAGATACCTTTACTGCCAAGGCTACATAACGAAATTAAGCCAGTTGTCTTAAATCAACCGGAATAACCCGGGAAACACCCGGTTCCAACATGGTTACGCCGTAAATAATATCCGTAGAAACCATTGTGCGTTTGTTATGAGTTACTACAATAAACTGCGACTCACCCGAAAACTTCTTCACGATGTTGTTAAATTTATCAATGTTGGCATCATCCAAGGGCGCATCTACTTCGTCGAAAATACAGAAAGGCGCCGGCTTTAACAGGTAAATGGCAAACAGTAAAGAAATGGCCGTTAAGGTTTTTTCGCCACCCGATAACTGATTGATGGTTAATGGACGCTTGCCTTTGGGCCGGGCCATAATTTCTATTTTAGACTCCAGCGGATTTGCCGGATCTGCAATTACCAAATCGCAGGTATCGTCTTCCGAAAACAAAGATTGAAACACCCGGACAAAGTTATTCTTAATCATCTCAAACGAATCCAGGTATTTTTGCTTAGCTACGGTATCTATTTCGTTGATGGTTTGCAGCAGCGCTTCTTTCGCCTGAAACAAGTCGGCGCGTTGTTCTTTTATAAAGTTATGCCGCTCGTTAATTTCATCGTAAGCCTGGGCCGCCATGGGGTTTACCGGTCCCAGGTTATCCAGTTTAATTTTAATCTCCGCAATTTGCTTGTTTAACTCGTCGGTGGGCAGCTCAATAGCTTCGTCGGGAGTCTGCATAATTTCTTCTTCCGAAATATTGAACTCGGCTAGCAACCGCTCCCTTACGGCAACCAACTTAATTTTTGTTTCGTTGGCTGCTTGCTGCACGCTCGCTACAATCTCGTCGGCGTTCAAACGTTTGCGCTGCAACTCCCGGATGTTTTTTTCTTTGGCTTCAATTTCGCCGCGTACCGTAAAAAACTCTTTTTCTACTTGGTCTAAACGTTGGGCAATTTGTTGTTTTTGCTCGTTTAGTTCCTCAAGCAAGCCGGTATTTACCTGCACAAATTCTTCCAGGCTGTAAATTTCTTCTTCCGATTGGGCTAGCTCTTCTTCCTGGGCATTGCGGCGGGCCAGGTTGGTATCGTAGGATTTTTGTTTGTAGTTAATTTCCTGCTGAATACTGCCCAGGCGGTTTTTCAGTTGATGAAATTTAATGTTTTCCTGGTTATAGCCGGTCGTAATATTCTGAATTACCTCGTTTTGGCGGGCTAACGAATCGTTAAAAGCCTCCAGCTCGTTCTCGAGCCGTTTTAATTCGGCTTGTTCTTCTTCAACTTGCGGCGCTAATTCGTGGCTTTTATACCGCAGTTCTTCTAGTTGCTGGGTTAGTTCTGCAATTTTGTTTTGGCTGTTATGTTTTAAAAGTTCGTGCTGCTCATGTCTAACCCTTACTGCCACTAACTCTTGCTGCAACGCCGTTATGCTTTTCTCTACTTGCTTAATAACCGCTTGCTGGGTGGCATTCCGGTGGTTTAGTAAAACTTGTTGTTGGGTATTAATTTTAACTTTTAATAACTCAGCCTGTTGGGTAAGTTCTTGCAACTCCGCCGCCAAATTTTCTAAATTTTGCTTCCGGCCAATGCGGTTCCCATCAAATAAACCCACCGATCCACCCGAAATACTTAAGGGTTTTTTAATAATGGATCCATCTTTTAAAATCAAGGTGCGATTATCCTGGCCGTAAAAATCTGGCGCAGGGCCGGTAACAATGTAAACTTCCTGTAAAATATACCGGACCAGGTTGTGGTATTTTTCGGCCACCGAAACTACCTCGTAAGCTGCTTTAAATTTGGTGGTAGAAACGGTAGGCTCGGCTTCTAAATCTTCAATCTCAGATAAAATAATAAAGTTTGCCCGGCCTTTGTTTTGATTATTTAGTAGATGAATGGCTTCCAGGGCATCTTCTACCGTTTCTACCACGAAGAAATTCATGTAGGGTTCCAGGTAGCTTTCAATTACCGCTTTGTATTCCTGCTCGCACACAATCAGGTCGGAGAGGAGTGGGGCTGGCTTTTGCCAGTTTTTAGATTTATATAAAAACTTAATGGCTTCCGGAAAACCTTCTAAGTTTTCGACTAACGACTTGGTAAGCGAGTACTGGTTTTTTTTAGCGTCTATTTGCCGGTTTACGTCCTGAAGTTGCGTGCGCATTTCCTGCATATCTGCTTCGGTTTGCGCAATGGTGGCAGTTAATTCATTTTCCTGCTCTATTAGCAACTCCAGTTCCTGGTTTTTCCGGGCTAAACTTTCTTCTAAATCACTTAATTCGGTCCGGTATCTATCTCCGCTTACCTGGTTATTTTGCTGGGCCTGGCTAATTTGCTCGATTTCGCGATTTAAATTCACGATCTGCATCTGGGTAATTTCAATATCCTTGCGAACTTGAAAAACCAGGTTTTGCTTGGCCCGGTGCTGATTTGTGGTATTTTGCGCGGTATTTTGAATAACCGTTTTATGCTGGTTAGCTTGTTCCAGTTCTTTCCGGAAATAGGTTACCTGCTGTTCTGATTCGCTGTATTCGATTTGCAGGTTTTCGGCTTCCGCGTGTAATTGCGAAATGCTTTCCTGGGTTTGTTCCAGTGTAACAGTATCCAGATTAATTTGCTGGCGCAAGGTGCGCAATCTTTCTTTCAGGTAATTAATCCGTTCTAGTTTTAAGCGCAAGTCATTTTCCAGTTGCCGTATTTGGGCAGTTTGGTTACTTAAATTGCGTTGTTCGCCGGCTAATTGTTCCTGCACTAAATTCAGGATAGTTTTTTGTTCAAACAAAGCCACTTCCAGCTCTTCGGCTTCGCGGGCAATGTTTTGCTTTTGATCCGCTTCTTTTACTAATTCTTTATCTAGCCGGTCCAGCGATTGCAGGTATTGCGAAATGTTCCGGCGGGCGTATTCTAAGCTAAAGCTTTTGTATTCTTCTTTTAACCGGGCATAACGTTCATACAATTTAGCCTGGCGTTCCAGCGATTTTAAATTTTTTCCAATTTCGAAAAGTACATCTTCCACCCGTTCCAGGTCCGCGTCCGTTTCTTCCAGCTTTTTTAAAGTTTGTTTCTTCCGGACTTTAAATTTAGAAATGCCGGCTGCTTCCTCAAACAAAGTTCGGCGGGAGTTATCCTTGTCATTTAGAATCTCGTCCACCATTTTTAATTCTATAATGGCGTAGGAGTCGGAGCCAATACCGGTATCCAGAAATAAGTCGGTAATGTCTTTCAGGCGACAAGTAACATTGTTGAGCAAATACTCGCTATCGCCGTTCCGGAAATACCGGCGGGTAACCGTTACCTGGGAATACTCGGTGGGTAAGATATTTTTGTTATTGTCGAAGGTAAGGGAAACTTCGGCTAGTTGTTGGGGTTTGCGGTTTTTAGAGCCGTTAAAAATAACGTTCTCCATTTTGTCGGAGCGCAGGTTCCGGGTTTTTTGTTCCCCCAAAACCCACCGGATTGCATCTACAATATTAGATTTACCGCAGCCATTCGGGCCAACAATGCCGGTAATTCCTTCGTTAAAATTTATGGATACTTTATCGCCGAAACTCTTAAAACCTTTAATTTCTAATTTAGATACCTGCATTCAATCGTTCGTGGATTCTTCTTCGCTTAACAAAAATACGATTTATTCCTTTTTATTAAAAGAATTGATGAAGGAGCATTTACCGGCCAGGGGAATTTAATTGCGGTTTATTCGAGATCAGATGAAAGGAATAATAAACGGTAAATGGTCCTTGAAAAATGAATAAATTTAAAAATTCAACTAAAATTAATAACTTAAAGCATGGAAGAGTTACAATGGTTGTTCTTTATTTTGCTGGCCGTGATTGTTTTGGTGGTGCGCATGTGGTTGAAGGCTTTTTCTTCGCCTACATCCACTAGCAGCAATCGACCACAAAAACCAAATGCTTACCCGGTACCCGCTCCGCCGGCTACCTCTTACCAGGATATTTTAAAAGAAATGCAAGCGGCCGAGAAACGAGCCAAAAATTTAGAACAGCCGGTAAACCGGGAAAGTAAAAGCCAGGAGGCCCGCAGTCTGGAGAAAACAAATATTCCGGCCCGCTCCCTGGAAAGTTTAGCGGTAGCGCCCAAACAAAAAGTAAATACTTCTTTGGCTAAAGAAATGGCGCGGCCAACTAAAAAAAGCGAGAATACCATAGTGCCGCCAACGGTTAATTACAACAAATTACTGCGCAACCCCCAGAATGTGCGCACCGCTTTTATCTTATCGGAGATTTTAAACCGGCGGGTAGATTTTTAAAATTTTAAAATTGCGTGAGGGCGTACGAAAGTAAATTGGCTCCCATTTGCAGGGCTAGTTGCCGCATTTCTTCGGGGTCGTTGTACACTTCCTGGTCTTCCCAGCCATTGCCTAAATCGCATTCATAGGAATAAAAGCAAACTAAACGGCCCTGGTAAATCAAGCCAAAACCTTGCGGCGCTTTGTTGTCGTGTTCGTGTACTTTGGGTAAACCTTTGGCAAACTCAAATTTCTGGTGATACACCGGGTGGTTAAAAGGTAACTCCACAAATTCCAGTTCCGGAAAAACTTTTTTCATCTCGGTCCGGATAAACTTATCGAGTCCGTAGTTATCATCGATGTGCAGAAAACCGCCACCGGTCAGGTACTTGCGTAAATTCTCGGCTTCGGCCTCCGTAAAAACCACGTTGCCGTGGCCTGTCATGTGCACAAAGGGGTAAGAAAATAACTCCGGGCTGCCCACTTCTACCACCGCTTCTTCCGGCGAAATATTCATCCGTAAATTTTGGTTACAAAACTTAATTAAGTTGCCCAACGAAGTTTTGTTGGCGTACCAATCGCCGCCACCGTTGTATTTTAATTTAGCCACTTTAAAGCTGGCTTGCTGGGCCTGGATGCTCCCGGCTATCACGAATAACATTAAAAGGGAGCAGAAAAATGTTTTCATATAATAATTACGCTTGTGATGCGGCATGTATTTCTTGTAATAAATGAACGGTATGGCAGGCAACCAGGGCGGCAGTTTCGGTACGCAACCGCGAAGTACCTAAAGTAACGGGTTTTACGCCTTGCTGATACGCCATTTCAATTTCCCTGGCCGAAAAATCTCCTTCCGGCCCAATTAATATACACATATTTTCGCTTACAGTTACCTGGGAAAGCGCAATTTGTTGATGCTCTTCCAGGTGGGCAATGTACGTGTTGCCGGGTTTTGTTTGTTTTATAAACGCCGGAAAGGGTTGCAACGCATTTAGTTGCGGTAAATACGCTTTAACCGATTGTTTCATGGCACTTACGGCTATTTTTTGCAGCCGATCCATATTTACCTGCTTCCGTTCGGAATGCTCGCATAATAAAAATGAGATTTCATCTACGCCAATTTCCACGGCTTTCTCAACGAACCACTCCATCCGGTCTAAATTTTTGGTAGGCGCTACGGCTATATGTACTTTAAACGGCTTTTCTCCAAAATGTTGTACCTGATTAATAATTTGTAGAGCACATTTTTTAGGATTAGCATCCGTAATTTCGGCGGTGTAAAAGCCACCCTGTCCGTCTATTAAATTTACTTTGTCGCCTTTATTTAACCGCAAAACCCGGATACTGTGTTTCGATTCGTCTTCGGTTAAAATATAATTATCCTGGTTAATATCGGGCGTGTAGAAGAGGTGCATGAACTATTTTTAAAAAATTTAAAATTTGATAACGGTATTCTGCTTTTTTAAGAATGGCGTTTCAATATAAAAAGGATCCTGTAGTTGCGCCTACACTTTGTATATATAATAAATGTAGCATTTTCTTTTATTAGAAAATTATTAAAGTTGTAGAAATGAGCGGCAGATTGTAGATTTACTTTATTCAAATTTCGTATTTTTTTTAAAATTTTCTAAATCTAGTACATGGAACAAACTACAAAAGCCGCAGGGCACCCTAAAGGTTTATATCTGCTTTTTGCCACAGAAATGTGGGAGCGGTTTAGCTATTACGGCATGCGGGCGGTGCTGGTGCTTTTTCTAACCAAAGCAATGCTGATGGACAAAGCGTTTGCTTCTAAATTTTACGGGGGTTATACCAGTTTAATTTACCTTACGCCTTTAATTGGCGGCTATATTTCCGATAGGTACTGGGGCAACCGTCGGTCTATTTTGGTTGGTGGTATTTTAAT